>JBPBQJ010000156.1:0-8425 GCA_050954765.1 Janthinobacterium lividum
TCCATGATGAGGCCGCCTTTGGTGCGGCGCTTCACCACGCCTTCCAGCACGGTATCATTCTCCAGAGCCGCGTAAATCGCGTTCCAGGCCTGCTTGATTTTAGCTTTCTTACGGCTCAGGATGAGCTGGCCGTTGGCATCTTCCTGGTCTTCGATGAATACGTCAACCTCGTCGCCAACCTTGAGGTCGGGCAGGTCACGGAATTCGCTCAGGGGCACGAGGCCATCCGATTTGAAGCCGATGTTCAGGATAACATCGCGGTCGGTGATGCCCACCACGGTGCCTTTAATAACCTCTTCCTCCTGAACGGTGGTGAGGGTGTCGCCGTACATTTTTTCGAGTTCGGCGCGTTGGTCAGCGTTGTAGTTGCCCCCAAAACCGTTGGCTCCTACGTTGTCCCAATCGAAATCGTCAATCAATTCTGCCATGAAATAGCAGGTTCCTAAAATACTGAACGCCACCGCCGGAACCCAGGGCGAAGCGCATTTTAAGTTGGTTCCGAGGGCGCTAGCCCCCGACCTGCCGCCTTGACAGGGCCGCAAAGGTACGGATTATCAGGCGGTTTTGCTAGTGTCAATTGCGTCAATCGGCTTGCGATGGAACTCCCTAGCAACTTGCAGAAAATATTGCTCCATTAGGTGGTCGGCAGCGCCCATTCTAAAATGCTCAGCTTGTAACTGTATATCTGGCTCAGCTTGGATTGGCTTGGCGGCTAATAGCTTTCTGATATTACGTTTCACTTCTTGCGCACCAAAAGGCCCTTTCATAGCGGCAATCACGTACCCGCACGCAAGCATTGCTTCGCCAGGGTCATCTCGGTCAAGCATGAAATTCACGAAGAAATCGAGATGTTTCGTACAGTCAAACTTTTCCAGCGGCCAAAGAAAGTTCGAGCTATAATTCTCATTTTCGGGTGCAACTGCGCCCTGCATGAGCGGCCGGATAGCCCGCGAGTCTTTCGTTGAGCCAAGCACAGCAGCGATGAAATGCTTGGCGACTTGTGTTGTTAATGCGTCTAGTAGCTTAATTAACTCAGGCACAGCCTTCTCGCGCGGTTTCTTAATGCTGATTTGTATAGTCAGCAACTCCTTATACAATACCGAATTAGGCTCGGCTTCTTTCAGGCTTTTGCGTAATTGTTCACGATTAGTAAGTCTTCGCTTCCTCATGTTTAGCGACTTATAATTAAGGCTAGCCGGCTACTCCGGCCGCCGAAATAGCCGGCTAGCCAGCAGTGCGCCAGCCGATAGAAGCGCCCCCGTGGCTACGCGCCGCCACTTCTTCGTAGCGGGCGACTCATAGGCCTTACCGCCGGCTAGCTCCGCTGTTACCGCATTCAGCGACTTCACCTTGGCGGCAAAGTCGCCGGCTACTTTGCCACGAATAATCGTCATCTGCTGAAGTATATCGTCCAACTCGTCGGGCAGGGCTTCTTCGAGCATGGCGCGCACGCGCTTAGCCACGGTGGGCGACTTGCCATTGGTGGAGATGGCGACTTTGAGCTGGCCTTTTTGCACTACCGAGGAGAGGTAGAAGTCGCAGAGGTCGGGCGTGTCGGCCACGTTTACGAGCAGGCGGCGGGCGCGGGCGGCGGCCTTGATGCGGCGGTGCAGGGCCGGGTCGTCGGTGGCGGCAAAGACGATATCGGCCGCGTCGAGGTCGGTTTCGAGCCAGCCACGCTCGACTAGCTGGAGGCGCGGGTGGCTAGCCGCCACGGCGCGCAGCTCGGGCAAAAACGTGAGGCTGACGATGGTAACGGCCGTGGCGGGGCTGCTACGCAGGATGGCGGTGAGCTTTTCGAGGCCCACGTTGCCGCCGCCTACGAGGAGTACGCGCAAGTTTTCGAGCTTGAGAAAGGCGGGGAAAAGGGGGTTTTGGTCGGGCATCTTGAGGCGGCGGATAGTTTACTCAAAGAACGTCATGCTGAGCTTGCCGAAGCATCTCTACCGAACGACACCCTAGCGGCGCGATAGAGATGCTTCGGCAAGCTCAGCATGACGTTCCTTATCTATCCATTCAAGAAGAACGCGTGCGTACTTAATTTACTTATTACTTAAGAGGAAAGCGCGTTCAGCCGAAGCTGCGGGGTATGTACGGCTGCAAAAAGCTCGGGCGGCGCTTCGCAAGTCGGGCAATGGTAATTGGCTAGCCCGGTGAACGGCGTGCCCGGTGCAATGCCCTGGGCAGGGTCGCCGTACGTGGCATCGTAGATGGTAAAGCAGCGGCGGCACTGGTGCAGCAGCGGTTGGTCGGGGGTGGTGAGAGCGGGGCTAGCCACCTCCTCGGGCTGGGCGGCGGGCAGGCTGGCGGCGGCCTGGTGCTCATAAAACTGGTCGCAGAGCTGGGTGAGGTACCAAGGCAGGTTTTCGCGGCTCACCTTTTTGCGGAAGCTGATGAAATCCTTGCTGTTAGGGTTGAAATCGCGGGTGTGTAGGATTTCGTACTGCTCGGCGTGCAGGCCGGTTTGGGTGAGGCTGTCGAAGTGGCGTCGAATGACGATGGAGCCAAATAAGCCGGTTTTGGGCTGCGTTTTGATGGCGAAGCAGAGCTGAAACGTGCGAATATCTTCCTCGTTGAAATAGCGGACCAACTCGTGCTTCAGGGCCAAGCCGTGGGCGCAGTGGTCTTCGACCTGCCAGTTGAGCTCGTTGGCGGCGTGGCGCACGTTGATGCGGTGGCGGCGCAGCACGGCGTCCCAGTGCGGGCGGTCGGCGAGGGCAATGCCCTTGAGGATGAGCGACTTCCAAGGCGTGGTGCAGAGCTGGCCGATGCGCGTGTGCAGGCACACTTGGCACACGGCTTTGAGGAAAGCGACCGAAAACTGCTCATCGCGCCGGTAGATGCCTAGCCACAGCTTGCTGCCGTAGCGGTTGAAACCCTCGTAGTAGGGCAGCGTGAACTCGGGCAGCGCGAGCGGCATGCTAATGGGCTGCTCGCTAAAGCGTTGGCTAGCTAGCACGAGGCGATGCAGCAGCGCGCCATCGGCGGCCGGCTGGTCGTAGAACTTGCCCTTGTTCGTGAAAATAGCCCACTCCACGGCCCGGCTCAGGCCCGGAATATCTTCCGAATACACGAGGCTGGGCCAGCAGTACACGGCGTTGGTCTTGGGGAAGCGCACGTAGCAATACCAATAATTGCTGGTGTCGGAGGTGATGAAATTGAGGTTGCCGGTGAAGAACGGAATGAACGTCTGGTGCTGGTCGATGAGGTTGATTTTCAGCTTGGGTTGGTAGTCAAACAGGTCCAGAATGTCCTTGTACACGCCTTCGCGCAGCCAGGCCGTGTTGTGAAAAACCTCCTCCACCACGTAGGAGCTGCTGATGTTGGGGTGCGCGTCGGCGTCGATTTCGCAGGGCAGGCCGGCCTGGGTCAGCGTGTGCAACAGGCCGCGCCGTTGCCCGGCGGCCACAGTGAAAAGCAGCTGCTGGCGGTTGCCGATTTGCAGGTGCTCGACCTCGGCCCGCTCGGCCGCCTCGAGGATGGTGAGCAGGTCGCCAGCCGAGACGAGGCCGCCGGGCAGGTTGATTTTGACGAGGTGAGTGCTGGACATGGTGAGTGGGCTAGCCTGCCGCCACTAGGCTTTCTTCCAGAATGCGCTTAATCTCGGGGCGGCACGAGCCGCAGCCGGTGCCGGCGCCGGTGGTGGCGCAGAGGTCTTTGAGCGAGTTGCAGCCGGCGGCGATAGCCTGGCGCAGGTTGTCGGCGCCCACGCCATTGCAGCTGCACACTAGCTTGCCGAGTACGGGCGTGGCCGGACCGCCGCTGCGCAGGAGTTGCAGGCGCTTGTCGCTCAGCTCGGTGCGGTTGGCGATGAGGTCGCGATATTCCTGGAACTCGTTTTTGTCGCCGATGAGGATGGCGCCCACCAGCCGGTCCTGGTGGATGATGCACTTCTTGTAGTAGCGCTGGGCCTTGTCGATGAAGACAATCTCTTCGTAGTCAGTAGTATTAGGGCGCTCGGGCAGGCCGATGCTGCACAGGTCAAAGCCGTGAATCTTGATGATGTTCATGAACGTGCTGCCCCCATACTGGCTAGCCACATTGCCGCTGAGGTAGCTAGCCAGCACGGCGGCCTGCTGCTCGGCGGCGGCCGTGATGCCGTAGAGCGTGCCCTTAAACTCGGCGATTTCGCCCAGCGCAAACACGCTCGGGTCGCTGGTTTGCAGGTGGGCATCGACCACCACGCCGCGCTGGCAGGCTAGCCCGCAGTCGCGGGCCAATTCGATGTTGGGCGCGGTGCCGATAGCTAGGATGAGGGCGTCGCAGTCGAGGCGCCGGCCACTTTTGAGGGCTACGCCAGTGAGGCGCGCGCGGCCGTAGTACAGCTCCACCTCGTCGTTGAAGTAAAGGTCGCAGCCTTGGTCCACCATTTCGTCCTGCAACAGTTGGCTGCCCAGTGCATCGAGCTGCCGGTCGAGAAAGCGCGAGATGCGCTGGATAATGGTGACCCGCGTGCCGACTTCGCGCAGTGAAGCGGCCATTTCGAGGCCTAGCAGGCCGCCGCCCACTATCACTACGTGGGCTTGCTCGGGCAAGTGGCGCTTGAAGTCGTCGGCATCGGTGCGGCTGCGCATGGTGAAGATGCCGGGCAGCGTGGGCACGCCGCGCGGCACCGCCGCCCGGCTGCCGGTGGCCAAGATGAGCACATCGTAGTCGGTGCGCTGGCCCAGCGAATCGACTACGTATTTACCGGCCCGATTTACTTCGGTCACCTGTACACCGCGCCGCAGGTCGATGGCGTGGGCCGGCTCCTCGTGGTCCTGCATTTTCACCAATTGCGCCCAGCTTTGGTGGCCGCTGATGTAGTCGGGCAGCATCACGCGGTTGTAAAACGGCTGGTCTTCCTTGCTGAAAATAGTGATAGTATCTTCCTGATTTAGTTCGCGGTACGCGCGCACGAAGCCGTGCGCGCCCGCGCCCGCCCCGATGATTACGATGCGTTGCCGGGGCTTGGCGTACTTCGCCACCTGCACGGCGCAGAACTTGAAATCGGGCTCCTTGGAAATGGGGTCGAGCGTGCCCGAGGTCACGTTGTTGGCCCGGTTCAGGTCGGAGCCCAGCTGCTTGCCCCAGTGCATGGGCAAAAACACCACGCCCGGCCGGATGCCGGTCGATAGCCGCGCCGCCACACGCACCTCGCCCCGGCGCGAAGTCACCGTCACGAGGTCGCCCTCGGCCACGCCCAGCGCCGCCGCATCGTGCGGGTGCACTTCCAGAAAAGCCTGCGGACTATGCTGGTTGAGCTTGCTGACCTTGCCCGTTTTGGTCATCGTGTGCCACTGGTCGCGGATGCGGCCGGTGGTGAGGATGAGCGGGAAATTCTCGTCCAGCGCTTCGCTGCGAAACGTGGCCTGCACCGGGTGGATAATGGCCCGGCGCGAGGGCGTGTAAAACTGCTGGTCGGCGAATAGGCGGGCCGTGTCGGGCGCGGGCTGGCTAGCCCGGTAGGGCCACTGCACCGAGCCACGCGCTTTCAAAATACTGTAATTCAGTTCCGAGATATCGAGCGTAGTGCCGGCCGTGAGGCGCGCGTGCTCCTGGTAAATGGCCTCGGGGCTAGGGTAGTCGAAGCCCGCGAAGCCCATGGCCCGCGCAAAGCGGCAGATGATTTCGGCGTCGGGCAGGGCCTCGCCGGGCGCGGGCACCACCTTAGCCAGGTGGCTGATGCGGCGCTCCGAGTTGGTCATGGTGCCTTCTTTTTCGGCCCAGGCGGCGGCGGGCAAAATGACGTCGGCGTAGGCCAGCGTTTCGGGCTTATTGCTGATTTCCTGCACCACTACGTACTTGGCCTTGGCTAGGGCAGCCTCGGCCTGGCGCACGTTGGGCAGGCTGGTGAGCGGGTTGGTACACACTATCCAGATGGCTTTGAGGCGGCCATCCTCCAGGGCCTCAAACATTTCGGTGGCTGTGTAGCCGGGCGTGGCCGCCAGCGGCCCGCTGCCCCAGAACTGCTGCACCTCGGCACGGTGCGCGGGGCTAGCCAGGTTGCGGTGCGCGGGCAGCAGGTTGCTGAGGCCGCCCACCTCGCGCCCGCCCATGGCATTGGGCTGGCCGGTGAGCGAAAGCGGCCCCGCGCCGGGCCGGCCAATCTGACCGGTGATAAGGTGCAGGTTGAGCAGCGCCAGGTTTTTGTCAACCCCTACGGCGCTCTGGTTCAGGCCCATCGTCCACATCGAGAGGAAGGCCCGGGCGCTGCCGAGGTAGCCGGCGGCTAGCCGAATAGCGGCCTCCGGCACGCCGCACAGCTTGGCCGACTCGGCCAGCGGGCGCGCCAGCACGATGTCGCGGTAGGCCTCGAAGCCTTCGGCGTGCTGCTCGATGAAAGCCAGGTCCACGTCGCCGTTCTCAATGAGCACCCTGGCCAGGGCTTGCAGCAGCACCACGTCGGTGCCCGGAATGAGCGGCAAGTGCAAGTCGGCCAGCGCCGTAGAATCGGTGGCGCGGGGGTCGATGACGATGATTTTGGTGGCCGGGTGGGCGGCTTTGTGCGCCTCCACGCGGCGCCAGAGGATGGGGTGGCACCAGGCGGGGTTGGCGCCGGCCACCAGCAGGCAGTCGGCCAGCTCGATGTCGTCGTAGCAGACGGGCACGCTGTCTTCGCCCAAGGCCATTTTGTAGCCCACTACCGCGCTGCTCATGCACAGGCGCGAGTTGGTGTCGAGGTTATTGCTGCCGATAAAGCCCTTCATGAGCTTGTTGAGCACGTAGTATTCCTCGGTAAGGCACTGGCCCGAGGCGTAGAAGGCTACCGAATCGGGGCCGTACTGCTCGATGAAGGTCTTGAAAACTGCGGCGGTGCGGGCCAGGGCTTCGTCCCAGCTCACGCGCTGCAAGGGGTGGTTTTTGCCGTAGCGCATCTGCGGGTACAGCAGCCGGTCGGAGCGGTCGTTGACGGTGTATTGCAGGTTGAGGCCCTTGCTGCACAGCGCGCCTTTGTTCACCGGGTAATCGGGGTTGCCGGTTACCGTTACGTCGCCGTTTTTCTCGGGCTGCACCAGCACCCCGCAGCCTACCCCGCAGTAGCAACAGATGGACGGGGCAGCGGGGGAGGAGGCAGGCATAAAAATTTGCTGGTTAAGTTGATACTATAGGCGTTACGCCAGGGCTAGCGGCGCTTCGGCCGGGGTTTCGCCCGTTTCTTTCACCACCAGGCGCACCAGCAGCACCAGCGCGCCCACGGCCGCCACCCCAAAGCCGATATAGAGAAAGGCGGTACTGTAGCTGATTTCCTTGGATTTAAAGAGAAAACCGACCAGCATGGCGCCCAGGTTGCCGCCCGCGCCCACAATGCCGCTCACGCTGCCGATGGCCTGCTTGTTCACGAAGGGCACGATGGAGTAGGTGCAGCCGTTGGCCATCTTCAAAAACAGGGCGAAAACCAGCATCGATACAATGGCCAGCGTGAGGCTAGGTGCGAGTGAAAAGAAGGCAATGCCAATGCCTTCGAGCACCAAAAAGGCGCTCAGCAACACCCACTTGCCCTTGATACCGTAGGTGCGGCCGGCGCGGTCGGCCACGATGCCGCCCAGGCCCCTAGCGAAGATGTTCATAAAGCCGAAGATGCCGGCCAGCATACCCGCCGCCACCAGCGTGGTCCCAAAGTGGTCGACGAAGTACACGGCGGCCACGTTGTCAATCGTGATTTCGATGCCAAAGCAGGCGCCGTAGGCCAGCGCCAGCAGCCAGGTGCGGTAGTCGCGCAGGGCTAGCAGGAAGGTACCTTGCTTTTTGGTGGGCGCAGCGCGCTCGATGTCGGCGTAGTTGCCGCGTGGGGTGTCTTCGGTGTATTTGTAATACAACACGGCCATTAGCAGCAGGATAACGCCGGGCACCACCATGGCCAGCCGCCACGAGTTGGCCTTGTCTACGTAGCCGAGGGCCACGAAGCCAGCGGCTACCAGGGGCATCAGCATGTTGGCGATGCCGCCGCCGAGGTTGCCCCAGCCGCCGGCCACGGCGTTGGCGGTGCCCACGATATTGGGCGCAAACATCATGGACGTGTGAAACTGCGTGATGACGAACGACGCGCCGATGATGCCAATGGCTAGCCGGAACAACAGGAAGCTTTCGTAGCTGTTGCTCAGGCCAATAAGCATGACTGGTACGGCGCCCACCGTCAGCAGCAGGGTGTAGGCTAGCCGGGGCCCGATGGTGTCGCAGAGCTTGCCCATGAGCAGGCGCGCCAGGATGGTAGCCGACACCGAGGCAATGACGATGTTGCCTATCTGACTTTTATCGAGGTGCAGCTGCTCGCGCACCAGCGGCATGAGCGGCGCAATACCGAACCAGCCGAAAAAGCAGAAGAAAAACGTGAGCCACGTGAGGTGAAACGTGCGCATCTGCACGCCTGTAGCGGCGAAAATGTTGAGCCGGGTCAGTGGCTGCTGGGTGGTAGTGGTAGCGTCCATAAAGTGGTGTAGCGTGG
>JBPBQJ010000157.1:0-6291 GCA_050954765.1 Janthinobacterium lividum
CTTTATATTTCGCGTCGGGATTAATAACGCCGACTACCGTGCCGTAGGTATCGACAAAATACTCGTCGATGTAGGGCTTAATGTATTCCAGCCACAGTTTCTGGCCTTCTTTCTCGAAGCCAGTGGGCGAGGGGTTATTTAGGTATTTCTCAAGAAACTCGAACGATTCGGGACGCATACGCTATAAGGCAGTAAATTTTAGTGTTTTGATAAAAAGTTGACCAACAAGGCAGAAGCTACGCTGAGTGCGCCGCCCCATAGCCAATATTGACTAGCTTTTAGTGGGTCGGCACTACCAAAATCGCTATCCAGCGCCGACGGTTCGCCGCTCAGCAACGCACCAAGCGTGATGAAAACGATAATGGCACCCAGCAGCCAGCGCCCCCTTTTGAAGCGTAACAGCAGACCGATTGCCAGGGCAAACAACCCCAGGCCGAACAGGAGGTTCCGGGCTAGCTCCCAGTTCATGCTTAGGAGTTTATAGTGGAATGTTGCCGTGCTTTTTACGCGGCAAAGTATCTACCTTGTTTTCCAGCATTTTAAAGGCGCGAATTAATTTCTGCCGGGTTTGCGAGGGCAGAATTACTTCGTCGACGAAGCCGCGGTGGGCGGCGCGGTAGGGCGTAGCAAATTTCTGCTGGTAGTCGTCCACCTTTTCCTGAAGCTTGGCTTCGGAGTTTTCGGCCGCGGCAATTTCGCGCTTGAAAATAATTTCGGCCGCGCCCTTAGCACCCATTACGGCGATTTCGGCGGTGGGCCAGGCAAAGTTGAGGTCGGCCCCGATGTGCTTGCTGTTCATCACGTCGTAGGCGCCGCCGTAGGCTTTGCGGGTGATGACGGTGATGCGCGGCACGGTGGCTTCGCAGAAGGCATAGAGCAGCTTGGCGCCGTTGGTGATGATGCCGCGCCATTCCTGGTCGGTGCCGGGCAGGAAGCCGGGCACGTCTTCGAGCACGAGCAGCGGAATATTAAACGAGTCGCAGAAGCGCACGAAGCGCGCGGCCTTGGTGCTGGCGTTGATGTCGAGCACGCCGGCTAGCACGGCCGGCTGGTTACCCACAATACCAATGCTGCGGCCGGCTAGCCTAGCGAAGCCCACCACAATGTTCTCGGCAAAATTCTGGTGCACTTCCATGAACGAACCGGCATCAATCAGACCCTCAATCACTTCGCGGATGTCGTAGGGCTGGTTGGCGTTGTCGGGGATGAGCGTGTCGAGCGCGGGACGGCTCTCATCCTGGCTAGCCTCGTAAGCGGCGGCGGGGGCAGTTTCCTCGCAGTTTTGGGGCATGTAGCTCAGCAATTGCTTGAGCTGCTGGATAATGACGACTTCATTGGGGGCAGTGAAGTGCGTGACGCCGCTCTTGGTGCTGTGGGTGCTGGCGCCGCCGAGCTCCTCGCTGGTCACGTTTTCGTGGGTCACGGTCTTCACCACGCTAGGGCCGGTTACGAACATATAGCTCGTGTTTTCAACCATCAAAATGAAGTCCGTAATGGCCGGCGAGTACACGGCGCCGCCCGCGCACGGCCCCATAATGGCCGACAGTTGCGGCACTACGCCGCTGGCTAGGGTATTCTTGTAGAAGATGTCGGCGTAGCCGCCGAGGCTCACTACGCCTTCCTGAATGCGGGCGCCGCCCGAGTCGTTGAGGCCGATAACGGGCGCGCCGTTCTTCATGGCCAGGTCCATGATTTTGACGATTTTTTCGGCGTGCGTTTCGCTCAGCGAGCCGCCAAACACCGTGAAATCCTGCGAGAAAACGTAGACTAGGCGGCCGTGGATGGTGCCGTAGCCCGTCACCACGCCGTCGCCGAGGTAGTACTCTTTGTCGAGGCCAAAGTCTTTGGCGCGGTGCATCACAAACTTGCCAATTTCCTCGAACGAGCCCTCATCGAGCAGTAAGTCAAGACGTTCGCGGGCGGTGAGCTTGCCTTTTTGGTGCTGAGCGTCGATGCGGGCCTGGCCGCCGCCGAGCAGGGCTTCCTGGTTTTTGGCGGCCAGCAGCTCGGTTTTGGAGAGGGTAGGGTGGGCGGCTACGTGGGGGTCGGCCATTGGGGAGCGCGGGGAGATTGGTAACGTTGGCTTAAAGCCCAAATATAGGCCGAGGGTTTGTAGCGTGGACTTTTGCCTCTCAGCCCGATGGGCTGGTTATCGCTCGGTAATGAAGCTGTGTGCAGATTGCTACCTCAGGAATAATAGTAGAATTACTACGAAGCCAATTATATGTATAAGTGGCGGTAATTGACTGTTTTGTTGCCGGGTCACAGCCTTGAAGAGGCTTATTAATAGCAAGACAAAGCCTAGGGGCAGTAGTACTAGAAAGGAGAAAATGTCAAAATTTGGCGTGCAGGGCCCAGTCCGGTAATACTTGCCGCAATACAGAATGACTGAAATTGCCAGAACGTAGCCAATGACAAGTAAAACCGGCTTTTTCATAGCAGGAAAATTAGCTATCCCAACCTAAATCAGCATTAATGGGCGGCGTGGCGTCGAGCGACTTCCATAGGTACTTGCAGGCTAGCGAGCGATAAGGGCGCCAGGGCTCGGCTAGGGTCAGCATTTTCTTGTGCAGGGCGCGGCCGGTTTCTTCGAGGCCGTAGAGCTTGCGCATGGCGTTTTGGATGCCCAGGTCGCCTTCGCTGAACACATCGGGCTGGTCGAGGGCGAACATTTGCAGCATCTGGGCGGTCCAGCGGCCCACGCCCCGAATGGCGGTGAGGTGCGCCGTAAACGCCTCCTCATCGAGCTGGCTCAGGTGCTCATAGTCGAGCAGGCCGCGCTCCTGGTATTCGGCAATGGCCTTGAGGTAGCCGGCTTTCTGGCGCGACAAGCCGGCTTCGCGCAGCTCGTCTTCTTCCATCCGCAGTACCTCGCGGGGTTCGGGGTAGCCATCGGGCCGGAACAGCGCGGTGAAGCGCCGCCAGATGGCCGCCGCCGCCTTGGTCGAAATCTGCTGGCTGACGATGGCGCGCAATAGCGCTAGGTACAGGTCTTCGTGGGCGGCGGGGCGCACCGGGCCGGCCACCCGGGCAATGGCCTGGGCCAGAATAGGGTCGGCCTGGCGCAGGTGGGCTAGGGCGGCGGCGTGCCAGTGGGGTTCGGAATTAGAGTCAGACATACAATAAAGTAGTAGTCAACCAACAACGACTGACTACTAGTGAATTTTGCCAAAAGAATAGACATCCTCCGGCGCAGTGTCAACGGCAACAATTTCCAGCACCTCGCCGGTTTCGCTGAGGCGCAGGGCGGTGAGAAAATGACCGTCGGCCGCGCCCGTGTCAAGGTAAATGGTATTGGAATCCTTGTTGTGTTCGGGCCGGTGGCTGGCGGTAGGCGTGTGGCCCACCACTTGCAGCTGGCCGGTGTTGCGCAGCGGGCCGCGCCGCCAGAGCACGCCTTCCGAGCTGGTCGGGTCGAGTGGGTTGGGTACGTCGGCAAAGCCAGCATGGGAAAGTAGCACGTGGTCGTTTTGCCAGCACAGCGGCCGCTGGCTCAGCCAAACAGCGTGCGGGGCTAGCAGGGGCCAGTGCCGCTGGTACTGCTCGAGGGTGGCGCGACCACCCCAGCCCAGCCAGGCGCGGTAAGGGCCGTCGGGGCCTAAGTGCTCGGCCATCGCCCAGTCGTGGTTGCCCTTTAAGAAAATGGTTTTGTCCGGAAAATCCTGGCTGAGCTGGCGGCACAGCTCCACTACTTCGGGCGAGTAGTTGCCGCGGTCCACGAGGTCGCCGAGCTGCACCAAGGTTTCTTCGGCTGGTCGCCAGTGCGTAAGAAGTTCGCGGAAGGTGTGCAGACAGCCGTGGATATCGGCAATAACAAAGAAATTCATAAGCTAGGCTGAACAGTCACGAGTGCATTAGAGTGCCCGTAAAGGCCGATTCTGCCGTTTAAAAGCTACCCCTTAGTCAAAGGGTCAGTAGCGAGGGCTTCCGGCCGGCTCACCCCTAGCCAGCGCACCAGCGGCCCAATCGTGAGCCCCTGGCCAACAATAGAAAACACCACAATGACGTAGGTAACACCCACCAGCAGCTCGCGCGGCGCCGAGGCCGGCAAACTCAGCGCCAGCGCCACCGAGAGTCCGCCGCGCAGCCCGCCCCACGTGAGCACCGGCACGCTGTGCTGCGAGGGCGTAAACAGCCCGCTGCCCCGCAGCGCCACCAGCGGCAGCCACACCGACAGCAGCCGCGCCACCAGCACTACCCCAATTGCCGCCAGCCCCGCCCCGACCATGCGGCCCGTGATGGGCAGTACCAGTGCTTCTAGCCCTACCAGCACGAACAACAGGGCATTCAGTATCTCATCCACCAATTCCCAAAACTTATCCACGTAGTCTTGCGACTGCTCGGAGAGCATACTGCCGTGGCGGCTGAAGTGGCCCACCAGCAGCCCGGCCACCACCATGGCCAGCGGGCCCGAAGTGTGCAGGTTTTGGGCCAGCGCCGTGCCGCCGGCCACCAGGGCCAGTGTCAGCAGCACCTCTACCTGGTAGTTATCGACCGAGCGCAGCAGCCAGGCCGCGCCCAGGCCCAGGGCAGCCCCCAGCGCTACACCCCCGACGGCTTCCTGGGCAAATACGGCCAGGGCGTGGCCGATGGTCACGTCTTGGGGCCCTAGCTGCGCTATTTCGAGGAGCACCACGAACAGCACGACGCCCACGCCGTCGTTGAAGAGCGACTCGCCCACAATCTTAATTTCCAGGTCTTTGTCGATGTTGGCTTTGGTCAGAATGCTGAGCACCGCCACCGGGTCGGTGGGCGAGATGAGTGCCCCAAACAGCAGGCAGTACACCAGCGGCGTGGGCAGGCCCAGCACCGGTAGCAGCCAGTACATGGCCCCGCCCACCAGCGCCACGCTCAAGGGCGTGCCGATGAGGGCCAGCGTGCCCACCGACCAGCGCAGTCGCCCCAGCCGCCGGGTATCGACGTGGATGGAGCCGGCAAAGAGCAGAAACCCCAGCATTACCTGCATTACCAGGGCGCTGAAATCGACGGCGCCTACCACACGGGCCAGGTCCAGCACCGGCCGCACCCCGAGCTTGGCTAGCCCCACCAGGGTAAGCGAAACTGCTAGCCCCAGCACCATCAGGCCAATGGCAGACGGCATTTTGAGAAAGCGGTGATTGAGGTAGGCGAAGGCGGCCGCCAACACCAGCAGCAGGGCCAGGGCATTGTATAAATCCATCCGAAAACCAGTAGGGGCTGCCTGCTTGTACGCAGGCAGCCCCTAGCCGCTCACTTAGTAGATAAAGAAAGGCCGCCTTAATGAGCTAGCCCAGGCAGGGCCGCGATGACCCTAGCCAGCATTTCCTCGCTCACGTCGAGGTGCGTCACGAAGCGCACCCAGCTGCCGCCAAAGCCGCTGGCCTTGATGCCCTGCGCCTCTAGCCGCGCCAGAAAGTCGGCCACCGTCAGGCGGCTTTCATTGAGGCGGAAGATAAGCAAATTGGTTTCGGGCTCCAGAATTTCGGCCACGTAGGGCAGCGGGCGCAGGGCCTCGGCCAGCTGCGCGGCGCGGCGGTGGTCGTCGGCTAGCCGGTCCACGTGGTGCTCCAGCGCATACAGGCCGGCCGCGGCCAGGTAGCCCGCCTGCCGCCAGCCACCGCCAAATAATTTGCGCAGCCGCTTGCAGCCGTTTACAAACTGCTGCGAGCCCAGCAGCACCGAGCCCACTGGCGCCCCCAGCCCCTTGCTCAGGCACACCGAAATCGAGTCGAACAGCCGCCCGTAGTCCTCGCTGCGCTGGCCCGTGGCCACGAGGGCATTGAAGATGCGCGCCCCATCGAGGTGCAGGGCTAGCCCTTGTTTTTTAGTAAAGGCCGCGATTTCTTCCAAATCTGACCAGGCATAGCAGCTGCCGCCGCCCCGATTGTGCGTGTTTTCGAGGCATACGAGCCGGGTAGTAGGGTAGTGTACATTGTTGGCCGGGCGCACGGCACTAGCCACCTGGCTGGCCGTGAGGCGGCCTCGCTCGCCGGGCAGCAGCGCCACCGAAGCGCGGGCGTGGTGCATGATGCCGCCCACTTCCCACAGGTACACGTGGGCCGTGGCTTCGCAGATAACTTCTGATACGGGCGCGCAGTGCGCCATGATAGCCAGCTGGTTAGTCATGGTGCCCGAGGGGCAGAACAGGCCGGCTTCCAGGCCGAAGCGGGCGGCCAGGCTGGTTTCGAGCTCACGCACGGTGGGGTCTTCGTCATACACGTCGTCGCCCACGGCGGCGGCCTGCATGGCGGCGAGCATAAGTGGAGTAGGGCGCGTTACGGTGTCGGAGCGCAGGTCAACAATAGCCATAGG
>JBPBQJ010000158.1:0-5547 GCA_050954765.1 Janthinobacterium lividum
TCGGGGGCGGTAGTAGGCTGCATGGGGCAAAATAACGGCGTAAGCACGGTTTGCGGGCCATTGAGCCCATCGCACTGCTGCTAACTACCGCACTTATAAGTAACTAGCTAGCCCATTCGATGTGACCAAGCCCCAATGCCAGCGACCTTCGCCCAACCCCACGGCAACGTATTTCGTTTGGGAAAGACATAATTTTGTTCAAACCTGCGTTTGTTTCGGCAACGCGCACCCTTCTTTCTGCCTGTGTCCATCTACCTACGCCGCTTTTTATACCTCTTACTTGGGCTTATTGCACTGGTATTGCTACTGGTGGTAGGCGTCTTTGTATACTTGCAATTTCCGGCGGGGCAGGATTTTGTGGCGCGGCGGGCCGAAGGCTACTTGCGCGGCAAGCTTAAAACGGAGGTGCGCCTGGGTACGTTTCGCACCGATTTTCGGCACGCCATCAACTTTAATAATGTGTACCTCGCCGACCAGCAGCGCGACACACTGCTGTCGGTAGGCCACTTGGGCGTGAGCATCGACATTCTGGCGTTGCTGCACAAGCAAATCAACGTCAAGGATGTGGAGCTGACCGACGGCCGCGTGCGCCTGACGCGCACCGAGCCGGATAGCGTCAACAACTACGATTTTATCGTTAAGGCTTTCACCGACCCCACGGCACCGGTAGATACGACTAGCTCGGGGCTGAAGTATACTATTGGGAAAGTACACCTCGGTAATATTCTTTTTACCCAGAATGACCAGGTAGCGGGCTCCGACCTGCGGGCCAAGCTCGGCGACTTGCTGGTGAATATGGACGAGGTAGATGTGGATAACTCCATCTATAAAGTGGATAACGCGACCCTGCGCCACGCCTTCATTCGGATGGAGCAGACCAAAACCGCACCTGAACTGGATGACAAAAAGCCGGAAAAGCCACTCAGTCTAACGTTTGGCTTAAATAAGGCGACGTTGGAAGACGTGGGTTTTGTGTATAAAAATGCGCCTTCGGCCCAATTTATCAACAGCCAGATTGGGCTGGTCGAGTTGACAGCTAAGAATATCGACCTCAAAAACGAGCGCATCGACCTCAACAAGCTGACGCTGAAAAACACCACGTTTGCCTACTCCCAAAATCAGAACGTGCCCGTGGCCCAGCGGGTAATAAACCCCGCCGAAGCCGTACGCAAAGTAGATGAGGCAGCGGCTAAAGCCAGCCCTACCCCCCTAAAATGGCGCGTTACGCTCGGGCAGTCCGACATCAGCCAAGTGGCGGTTAATTTCGATAATTTTAACGACCCCAAGCTGCGTACGCGCTACCCGGCACTGGACTACAGCCACCTGCACTTCACTGACCTGGTGCTGAATACACGAGATTTGACTTTTACGGAGAACAAGACGACGGTGCAACTCGACAACCTGGCGGGCAAGGACCAGAGTGGGTTTGCCATTACCTCGGCGCGGGCCAAGGTGCTGTACGACTCGGTAGAAATCCGGCTCGATAGCCTGGATTTGGTGACGCCGCACACGCGCCTCAAGCGCAGCCTGGGCATGCACTACAAGAGTCTGGCGAGCATCGCCGACGACCTGCCCAACCTGGGCCTGAGCGGCGACTTGCGCGAGACGCGACTGGGCTTCCGCGACGTGCTATATCTGGTGCCGAGCCTGGCCACTACCCCACCCTTCACCACCGGCCCTAACCAAAGCATCTTGCTGAGCGGGCTGGTGAGCGGCCGGCTCGGCGACCTCACCGTGCGCAACCTCGACTTTGTGGGCTTTCGCAATACGGTGGTGCAGGCGCGGCGGGCCCACATCGTGGGCCTACCCAACGTGGACGGGCGCTTGTATACCGACCTGGACATTCAGCGCTTTAGCACCACGCGGGCCGACTTGCTGAGCGTGCTGCCCAAGGGCACGGTGCCCGACAACATCAGCATTCCCCCTACCCTCGCGCTGAGCGGCACCTTCAAAGGACGGCCTACTACGCTAGCATTTGACACGAATTTGAAGCTGCGCTCGACTTATGGTAACGTAGCGTTTTCGGGCAAGCTGGGCGCGGCGCAGGCCAATGGCCGGCAGCCGCTGGTGGGCACGTTTGCGGTGCAGAATTTTGATGCGGGCAAGCTGCTGAAAAACCCAAGCATTGGTACCATTACGGGCTCGGGGCGCATAAATGCTACGGGCAACTTGCAGGACCCCAGTACGCTAGTGGGTAAGCTGACGGCCACTGTCCAGAGCGCCCGTTACAACGGCTACACCTACCACGGTGTGACGGCGGCGGTTGACATCGACCGCAATAAGTACACCATCGCGGCCAGCAGCCGGAAAGACCCTAATCTTAACCTCGACCTGAACGCGGTAGTGAACCTGCGCGATAGCCGCAACCCCAGCTACGAGGTGACTTCGCTGAACCTGCGCGGCGTGAACCTGACCAAGCTAGGCTTCTATACCGGCGGCGACTTGCGCATCCAAGGCGCCCTGACGGCTAACCTACGCGGGGCCGATGCCAACTCTATTAACGGCTCGTTTAGTGGAAATAACATCGTGATTGTGAATAACAATCAGCCGTATGCGCTCGACTCGGTGAGTGGGCGCATTGTGCAAACGGCGGCGCGCACGGCCGTCACCTTCAACTCTAACGTGGCCGATGTGAACCTGGATGGCAACGTGCACCTAGGCGATTTGGCGACGGAATTGCAGCGGCACATCAACCGCTACTTCCGGTTGGCGGGCGTGGCGCCGTTCCGGAATAACGCGGGCAATCAGCAGTTTACTTACTCTTTGAAGGTCAAGAACACTAGTTTGATACGCCGGTTTGTGCCGGGCCTGCGGCAGCTATCGCCCTTCACGCTGGCGGGCGACTATAGCCGCGCAGCCGCCCGCCTCACGGCTAAGACCAGCATTCAGCGCATTCGCTACCAGAACTACCGGCTCGATTCGCTGACGCTGGATGTAGACTCGGACGCGCGCAAGCTAGACTATGCGCTCCGCCTAGCCCAGGCGGCGCAAGACACCACGCTGAAGCTGCGGCAACCCAGCCTGGTGGGCAATATTGCGGATAATAAAATAAATACCCGCGCTGCTATCCTAGGCGACTCGACTAATAAGGAGCGACTGGCGCTAGCCGGGGCGCTCGAAGTATTGGCCCAGAGCAAGGGTAGCGCCTACCAGTTTGCCTTCGCCGACGACCAGATAATCAACTACGATACCTGGACCGCTGGCGCAGGCAACTACGTGCGCTACAACGCCGATGGCACCGTAGTAGCCAATGCCCTGCGCCTGAGCAACGGCTCATCGGCGCTGGTGGTGCAGAGCCAGAACCCGGCCGTGAATACCTCCCCACTCGCTGTGCGCTTCGAGCAGTTCAACCTAAGCATTTTGGGCAAAGCCGTTGGCATGGCCGACTCAACGGTGGGCGGCCTGCTGAATGGCGAAGCCGTAGCGCGGGGGCTAGGCACCAAGAAGCAAGCCTTTACGGCCAACTTGACCATCAAGGACTTACTGTATAGCAAAACCGTGCTTGGTGACCTGGCCTTGCAAGCCAGCAATCCCTTACCCGACCGCTACGACGTGAATGCCCGCCTGACTGGCGGCGGGGGCAACGACGTGACGCTACACGGCGCCTACCGCACCGTGGGCACTACCCCCCTCGACTTCGTGGTCGATGTGGCTCGCCTCAACGTGAAGACCGCCGAGCCGTTTTCGGCGGGGCAAATAAGCCAGGCTACGGGCTTTTTGAATGGGCGCTTGACGGTGGCGGGCACTACCAGCGCCCCGGCGGTGCGCGGGCAGCTTACCACCTCGCCCGATGCCAGCTTTGTGGTGCCGCAGCTCGGCGCACCATTCCGACTGGTGAGCCAGCCCGTGGTGTTTGATGAGAAGGGCATTGCGTTCAATAATTTCACGGTGCTCGACTCGGCGGGCAATAAGGCGGTGGCCAATGGCTATTTGCTGACACCTAACCTGATTGACTACTCGTTTGACTTGCACGTGACGACCGACAAATTCTTGGCCGTCAAGAGCACCCGCAAGAACAATAACCTCTACTACGGCCGCTTAGTGGTAGACTCGGACACGCGCCTTACGGGACCGCTGTCGCTTATCAAGATTGATACCCGCGCCACGGTAGCTGACGGCTCGGACCTGACGGTGGAAAACCCGGCCGCCGACCCCAGCGTGGTGGCCCGCGAAGGCATTGTGCAGTTTGTGGATAAGAGTGTTAAAATCAACCCGATGCTGGCCAAGAAACTGGCGGCGGCTGACTCTTTGGCCAGCGCTAGCACAATTGGCTACGACATTACGGCTCAGATTACGGTAACCGAAAAAACGCCCTTCACCTTCATCGTGGACCCGACGAGCGGCGACAACCTGCGCGTGCGGGCCGCCGGCACCGTGACGGCTACCGTTGACCCGAGCAATAACATCACCCTCAACGGCCGCCTCGACGTGCGCCAAGGCAAATACAAGCTCTCGCTCTACGGCTTGGTGACGCGCGAATTCATCATCGCCCGCGGCTCGTCGATTGCCTGGACCGGCGACCCATATAATGCCGACCTCAACCTCACGGCTATCTACAAGGTGAAGGCCGCACCCGCCGACCTGCTGGCCGCCCAGGGCACCGACGACCCCAACGCGCAGACCGTATCGCGCAACGGCATCATGTTTAACGTGCTGTTGAAAGTAACCGACCAGCTGAGCAAGCCCACCATCGGCTTCGATATTACCCTACCCCAAACCTCGCTCAATAGTGCGGTGGGCGGCGAGGTAGAAGCCGTACTCGGCAATTTGCGCCAGCCCAACATGACCTCCGAGCTGAGCAAGCAGGTGTTTTCGCTGCTCGTACTGGGGCGCTTTATCCAGCAAAACCCTTTCCAGTCGGCAGCGGGCGAGGGGCTGGTGGCCAGCCAGCTGCGTGGCTCGGTGAGCCAGGTGCTCACCGACCAGCTCCAAAGCCTGACCGGCAAATATTTGTCGGGCCTGGGCCTCGACCTGGGCGTGACCAACCAAGCCGACTACAGCACCGGCTCGAACGGCTCGCGCACTGACCTGAACGTGGCCGTGCGCCGGCAGCTGCTCAACAACCGCCTCACCGTGCGCCTGGGCACCGACGTGCCGCTGAGCGGCGGCACCGGCAACCAGACGGCCGCCAGCAACGTGAGCAATTTTGCCGGCGACCTGAGCCTGGAATACACCCTGCTGGCCGATGGCCGCCTGCGCCTGCGCGCTTTCCGCCAGAATGCCTACGAGGACATCGACGGCGCCATTGTGCGCACGGGCGCTTCGCTGGTGTTTCAGCGCGACTACAACAGCTTTAAGGACTTGTTTTCGAAGGTGACCCGTGAGGTGAAGGACGAGCGCCGCGGTGCCCGCAAGCAAGACAAGCTAGATAAAGGAGATAAGCAACGCCGCGAGCAGCAGCAAGCCGACTCGGCCGCTGCCGTGAACCCTACTACCACGCGCCGCGATACGACGCGCCGCCCCGCTACCGCCAATTAGTTTAGGATGAAGTATTTATTCCCCGCTACCCCGCCCGCAGCGGGCCCTGCCGACGCTACCCCCTACCCC
>JBPBQJ010000159.1:0-5241 GCA_050954765.1 Janthinobacterium lividum
AGTCGGGCACGCCGTTGCCTTCGGTGGGTACGGGCGGCTCGGTGTGCGGGTCGGGGGTAGGCGTGGGCTCGTTCATGAGTAGAGAAACTAAGTGGACTACCCCCTCTACGGTCTTGGGCGGCCGATGGCTGCCCACCGCGGGCGGGGCCGGGCCAGCAGTGTACTTTTGCCCTCGTTGTCAGACGCATTTTCTCACCCGTTTTCACTTCAGCCAACGAGGCTATGAGCCAGTTCCGCACCGAAAAAGACACCATGGGCCAGGTGCAAGTGCCCGCCGACGCCTATTGGGGCGCCCAAACCCAGCGCAGCATCGAGAATTTTCCGATTGCGCAGGATATCAACAAGATGCCGAAGGAAATTATCAAAGCCTTCGCCTATCTGAAGAAAGCCGCCGCCCTCACCAACCGCGACGCGGGCGTGCTCGACGCTGCTAAGGCCGACCTCATTGGGCAGGTGGCCGACGAAATTCTGGCGGGCCACTTGGCCGACCAGTTTCCGCTAGTTGTCTGGCAAACCGGCTCGGGCACCCAGAGCAACATGAACATGAACGAGGTAATCGCCTACCGGGGCCACGTGCTGCACGGCGGCCTGCTGGGTGATGAGAAGAAGTTTTTGGCCCCCAACGACGATGTCAATAAGAGCCAGAGCAGCAACGACACCTTCCCGACGGCCATGCACATCGCGGCCTACAAAATCTTAGTCGAAACCACAATTCCGGGCGTCACCAAGCTGCGCGACGCGCTGAAGGCCAAGGCCGAAGCGTTTAAGACGGTGGTGAAAATCGGCCGCACCCACTTCATGGATGCCACGCCGCTAACGCTGGGCCAGGAGTTTTCGGGCTACGTGTCGCAGCTCGACCACGGCCTGCGCGCCATCAACAACGCACTACCCCACCTCAGCGAGCTGGCGCTGGGCGGCACCGCCGTGGGCACCGGCATCAACACGCCCGCTGGCTACTCGGAGAACGTGGCTAAGCATATTGCCGACCTCACTGGCCTACCCTTCGTCACGGCCGAAAACAAGTTTGAGGCGCTGGCCGCCCACGATGCCATCGTGGAGGCCCACGGCGCCCTCAAGACGGTGGCCGTGAGCTTAATGAAAATTGCCAACGACATTCGGATGCTCAGCAGCGGCCCGCGCGCCGGCATTGGCGAAATCCACATTCCCGACAACGAGCCCGGCTCTAGCATCATGCCCGGCAAGGTGAACCCCACGCAGTGTGAGGCGCTGACGATGGTGGCCGCCCAAGTGATGGGCAACGACGTAGCCATCACCATCGGCGGCTCGCTGGGCCACTTCGAGCTGAATGTGTTTAAGCCACTGATGATATATAATTTTCTGCACTCGGCGCGGCTGCTGGGCGACGCCTGCTCGTCGTTCACGGACAAGTGCGCGGTGGGCATCGAGCCCATTTTGCCCAATATCAAAAAGCACGTAGACTCGTCCTTGATGCTCGTGACGGCGCTCAATCCGCACATCGGCTACTATAAGGCGGCCGAAATTGCGCAGACGGCCCACAAGAACAACTCTACGCTGAAGGAGACGGCTATTCAGCTCGGCTACGTCACGGCCGAGGACTTTGACCAGTGGCTGAAGCCGGAGGACATGGTAGGCGAAGTGAAGTAGACTACCTAGCCTGTTGTATTGGACTCACTTCGCGCCCGTTATGAAGCTATTTTCCAGGAATCATTCGAAGAAAATAGCCTCTCGCCGAGCCGTTCGTGAGGCGCGTAAAGCAGTACGTCCAGTATGTGCGCCGGGGGAAGCCGAACTTTTATATAAGCGGTAAGCCAGCACTGAAGTGCGTAAACTCAACCCCGTCAGCATTCCCGGCTACCCCTATTCGTTTTAGTAGTTGCTGCCTTTCGGCAGCGAAAGCCGCCCGGCCACTGCGCCGGGCGGCTTTTTGTTTTTTTGCATCTTTGCGCTGTTCTTCTTCCCTACCCTGCCCGTGAGCTTCGATTTCACTAAAAATATTGTGCTGGAAAACAGCCGTGTGCGGCTGCGCCTTCTCGAACCCACTGACTTTGAGGCACTGAAAGCCGTGGCCTTCGACCCCGAGGTGTGGCAGTTTACCACCACCCGCGCCGACGATACCCTGAGCCTAGCCGCCTACCTAGCCGCGGCCGGGCAAGACCGCCAGGCCGAGCGGCGCTACGCCTTCGCCATCGTGGACCGCGCCACCGGGCAATTGGCGGGCAGCACCAGCTACTACAACATCGCGCCCGACGACCAGCGCCTGAGCATCGGCTACACCTGGGTAGGGCGGGCTTTCCAGCGCACGGGCCTCAACCGGGCCGCCAAGCACCTGCTGCTGAGCTACGCCTTCGACGGGCTCCGCTATGAGCGGGTAGAGCTGGAAACCGATAGCCGCAACCTCCAATCGCAGCAGGCTATGCGCCGCATGGGCGCCACCGAAGAGGGCACCCTGCGCCGCCACCGCCTCACGCAGGGCGGCTACCGGCGCGACACGGTTATTTTCAGCATCATCCGGCCCGAGTGGGAAGGCCTGCGGCAATCCGTTTTTAAGGAATATCATGCTGAATCTTGATAATCAGCCGCCTAGCGCGCTGCCTTTGGCAGCCCAGCCCAGCTTACTGCGCCGCCGGGCTGCCAGCTTTGGGCACGCGATGAGGGGGGTAGGGGCGGCGTTGCGCTCCGAGCTGCATTTGCAATTTCATGCTGGGGCCACGGTGCTCGTGCTGGGGCTGGGCTTTTACGTGGGGCTGAGCCTGGGTGAGTGGGCGCTGGTGGCGCTGGCCGTGGCGGGCGTGTGGACGGCCGAGCTGTTCAACACCGCTATCGAAACGCTCACCAACCTGGCCTCGCCGGGCTACCACCCGCTGGCGGGTAAGGCCAAGGATGTGGCCGCTGGCGCGGTGCTGCTGGCGGCGGTGGGCGCGCTGGCAGTGGGCGCGCTGGTATTTGGCCCCAAAATCTGGGCGCTACTCCCGCGCTAACTATTGGGGGCCGCTTGGCGTAAGGGTAAGTGCTTTTTACCCGTGCTTTTTTGCTTTGCTTCGCTATGCGTCGTTCGTTTATTCCCTTTACCGCACTGGCCTTGCTGCTGAGCGGCTGCCAGCAAGACGTAGTAGTAAATACGCCCACTACCCCTCCTTCGGAAGGCTTTGTGAGCCAGCCTAATACACCAGCACCCACCAGCGCCAATACTGTCGATGCCCTACCCGCCCGTGATATGCGCGTCGATAGCACCACCCGGCCGCTGTGGCTAGAGCAGCACATTCAAGGTATCTTAGCCGTGCGCAAGCGCAACCCGATTATCCGCATCGTGCGCTATCAGTTTGAGGGCGGGACGGTGTATTATGAGTCGGCCCCGTGCTGCGACCAGCAATCGACGGTGTACGATGCCAAGGGCAAAGTGCTCTGCCACCCCGAAGGCGGCCTCACCGGCAAGGGCGATGGTGCGTGCGGCAACTTCGACAAGCGTAAAACCAACGAGCTGCTCGTGTGGCAAGACCCCCGTTGAGCAGACTTTTTTTATCATTGCGAGCGCAACGAAACAATCACACCCGCCCGATTTGCTTTGATGCGATTGCTTCGCTGGGCTCGTAATGACAACCGGACACCTATCCTACCTACCTTATGATTAACACGATTGCCAAGCTCGGCGTATTTAATGTGTGGGCCAACGAAACGCTGCTGCGCCGCCTCGACTCGTCGGTGGCGGCCGGCAAGGAAGCGCCTCAGCCCGCGCTGCGCATTTTCAGCCACGTCATCAATGCCCAGGCCATCTGGATTGCCCGCCTCAGCGGCACGGCCAGCCCCCTGAAAGTGTGGCAGGAGCACGACCTAGCCGGCCTGCATCACTGGCACGAGCAAACTTCGCAGCGCTTTGCCGACCTCTGTGCCCAAGCTGACGATGCGGAGCTAACACGCCACATTCAGTACTCCAACTCACAGGGCGATGCTTTCGATAGCCAAGTGAGCGATATTCTGACGCACTGCGTGGTGCACGCCAGCTACCACCGCGGCCAAGTAGCTACCAAGATGCGCGAGGCGGGCCTAGAGCCGGTTAACTCTGACTTCATTACCTATTGCCGCGAAGTGAGCGGGCAGGTAACCCCGCAGCTATAACCGCAGACTCAGACGGATTGGCTAGATAAGACGGATACGCCCCTGCGGGGCTGGTTGCCTTTAAACAGAAAATATATTTGCCTCCGTACACTTTTCTATGTCCTCCTCGACTACGCCCGTTCTCACGGCCGACCAGCTAGCTACCAGCCTCTCCTACCCCGCTTATCGGCAGCACATAGCTGAGGCGCTGGCTACTCCGGCCCCCGACCCGCAGCTGGCCAAAATGCTGCCTTATTACCAGCAAAGCGTTGACCGCATGGATGAGGTGACGCCCTCTATAGCTCTGCTACCTGAGCTACAAGCAGCGCTTGGGCAGTTGACGAAACCTTACCTCTGGGCCATCATCACCGAAGGCTGGTGCGGCGATGCTTCCCACACGGTGCCCATCATTGAGGCGGTGGCGCAGGCCAGCGGCGGCCATCTCGAAACGCGCTATTTCCTGCGCGACTCGCACCCCGACCTCATCGACCGCTACCTCACCAATGGCGGCCGGGCCATCCCAATTGCCGTAGTGCTGCACGCCGATTCGCTCACCGAAGCCGCCGTGTGGGGCCCGCGCCCAGCCCCCTTGCAGGCCCTTCACCAAGACCTCAAGGCTCGCGAAGCGCCCTTTAAGGAAATAATAACCCAGGTGAACGACTGGTATGACCAGGATGCTAGCCGCACTACTCAGCACGAACTCGTAGCCTTAGTGCAACAGTTGGCCTAGCCTTCTTTGCCAACTACCCACCAAAAGAAAGCCTCGCTCTCCAATGAGAGCGAGGCTTTCTTTTGGTGAGTCAAAGCGGCTACTTCTTGGTCGTGTCAGCCGAGGCTGGCGTCGCAGCTTTCTTGCGCCCGCCAAACAAGCTGTTCAGCCCAGCCCCGATGGCCTGCTTGGCTTTTTCCTGGGCCTCTAGTTTCTTCTTCTGAATTTCGAGGTTTAGCTGTTCCTGTGAGCTTTGCTGCGAAACGGCCGTGGCCTTTTGGGTGCTGTCAGTTTTGGCTTTGTTCTTATTAGCTAAGCCCAGCAGGGCGCTAGTGAGCTTGGTAGTCACCACGTTGGTCACGATGGCCTTGCCCTGGTCTTTGAGGCTGCCACTGGTCAGCTTCACCACTGGGCTCGCCATGCTACCCCCGATATTGAGGCCCAGCGTTACGCGGTCG
>JBPBQJ010000160.1:0-3789 GCA_050954765.1 Janthinobacterium lividum
ACTTTTCAGCCGGCTCAAGCAGTTTCGCCGCGTGGCGACCCGCTACGACAAGCTTGATGTGCACTTCTTGGCCTTCGTTCATCTTGCGGCAACCGTCTTGTGGTTACGTGACTGTTAACACTTCCTAATTCCCTGCTGTGCTCAAAGACTACCTTAAACTGCATTTTATCGTCCTGCTGTGGGGCTTCACCGCCATTTTGGGCAAGCTGCTCACGGTGCCGCCCGTTGAGCTGGTGTTTTGGCGCACCCTATTGGCCAGCACCGGGCTAGCCGGGCTGCTGCTGGTGCGGCGTATTGGCTGGCGCGTGGCCCCGGCCGAGGCGCTGAAGCTGCTGGGCGTGGGCGCGCTGGTGGCCGCGCACTGGATTACCTTTTTCCTGGCGGCGCGGCTCTCGTCGGTCAGCGTGTGTTTGGCGGGGCTAGCCACGCTGGCCCTCTGGACCTCGCTGCTCGAGCCCCTGCTGCTGTGGCGCCGGGTGCGGCCCTACGAGGTGGGGCTGGGGTTGCTGGCGATGCTGGGGCTGTATCTGATTTCGCAGGCCGAGCTTACGCAGCTCACCGGCTTGCTGGTGGCGGTGGCCTCAGCGGGCTTGTCGGCGCTGTTTAGCGTGCTCAACTCGCAGCTCGTGAAGCGCCATGCGCCGGTGCGCCTCACGTTTTACGAGATGCTGGGCGCGTGCCTGAGCATCGGGCTGTTCTTCCCCATTTACAGCCGGTATTTCACCCACGGCCAGGGTTTGCAGCTGGCCTGGCACGGCCTCGACTGGCTGTGGCTGCTGCTGCTGGCCGGCGTGTGCACGGTCTACGCCTTCTCCTCATCGGTCGAGCTGATGAAGCGTATTTCGGCCTTCGTCGTCAACCTCACCATCAACCTGGAGCCGGTTTATGGCATTGTGCTGGCGCAAATTATGTTCGTGCTAGGGGTGCCGGGCTTCGGGCAGGAGAAGATGTCGGGCGGTTTTTACCTGGGCACGGTGCTCATTCTGGCTAGCGTGCTCGTGCACCCCGTGCTCGACCAGTGGAACCAGCGCCGCGCGCGCCAGCGCACTGCTGCTGAGGCGGTGGTTTGAATTAAGAATGAAGAATGAAGCTTTTTCGTCCTGCTTCGACTGCGCTCCGCAGGACGGAATGCCAGTTGATTTGATTTCCTGGCTAGCTTCATCCTTGCTTTCTTCAAAGCACGCCGCGCCACACCAGGTACTCGCTGGGCCACACCAGGGTCGGTGCCTCGGCTAGCGTCGGAAATAAGCCATACACCGCCGAGCCTGAGCCCGAAAGGCTGGCGTAAGTAGCGCCCGCGGCGTAAAGCTGCTGCTTGATATGGGCCAATACCGGGTAGGTGGGGGCTAGCGACGTCTCAAAATCATTGAAAACCGTGTCGCGCCAGTTCGCCATCGGTGCGGCCAGCGCCGCGGGCAGCGGCTGGGCCGGCGCCTGCGGCACAATGCCCGCAAACGCCTGCGCCGTGCTGATGTGCAGCCCCGGATACACTACCACGCAAGGCGTGCCGGTTAGGTTCAGGTCGATGGGCTCGAATACGTCGCCCTTTTCGTGAGCTAGCCGGGGCGTGTTTTGGATGAAAAATGCGCAGTCGGCCCCCAGCCGACGGGCGTAGTTTTCGAGCTGCTCGGTGGTAAGCTTCAGCCCAAAGACCTCGCCAATGGCGCGTAGCGCAAACGCCGCATCGGCCGAGCCGCCGCCCAGCCCCGCGCCGATGGGTACGATTTTGTGCAGCTGCATCTGCACGGCGGGCAGGTCAGGGAAATCCGCTTTCAGTAGCCCGTAGGCCTTGAGACACAAGTTGGTGGCTACCTCGCCGGGAATGGGCCGGCCGCTCAGCACGAGGCTGGGGGCAAGCTGGTTCTTGGGGGCGGGCAGCACCTCGAGCACGTCGGCCCAGGGCAGGGGCAGAAACACGGTTTCGAGCGCGTGGTAGCCGTCGGGCCGCTTGGCCGTCACGTAGAGGCCCAGGTTGAGCTTGGCGTTGGGGAAGGAAAGCAAGGGGCAATTAGGAGTTAGGAGGTAGAAGTTGTGAGTTGGGCTAGCCAGGGCTTTCAACGCACCTTTTCCTTACTTCGCACAAAGAAAGGCTGTCCGCGCCCGCGCTTGTCTGCTTGAAGCGCACCGAGCCAACTCTTAACTCCTGACTTTTAACTCCTAACTCAACATAATGTACCTTGGCAAGCGCCTGCTCGACCTGGCCGTGGCCCTGCCGCTGGCGGTGCTCACGGCGCCGCTGCTGGTGCTGGGCGCCGCGCTGGCGGCTAGCCAAAACGGCGGACCCTGGCTATTTCGGCAGGCACGGCCGGGGCTGGGCGGGCGGTTGTTCAGGCTCTACAAGCTGCAAACTATGACCCCCGCCCGCGACCCCACCACCGGCCAGCTGCTGCCCGACGCCGCGCGCCTGCCGCCGCTGGGCCGCTGGCTGCGCGCCACCTCGCTCGATGAGTTGCCCCAGCTCTGGAATATCGTGCGCGGCGATATGAGCCTGGTGGGCCCGCGGCCGCTGCTGCCGCAGTACTTGCCGCTGTACTCGGCCCGGCAGGCGCGCCGCCATCTGGTGCGCCCCGGCCTCACGGGCTGGGCGCAGGTGAATGGCCGCAATGCCATCAGTTGGGAAGAGAAATTTGAGCTCGACAACTGGTACGTTGACCACGAAAGCCTCGGGCTCGACCTGCGCATCTTGTGGCGCACGGCCGGGCGGGTGCTGGGCCGGCGCGGTGTGGCGGCTGCTGGCGAAGCCACCATGCCTCCCTTCCGCGGCAGCGCGCCGCAAAAGGGAGGCCTGAATGGGTAAGGTAGTTGGCGGGCTTGGCGGGCCGCTTGCAACTGACCCAGCGTGGTAGTAGGCTGCAAGCCAAGTAGCGCAGCTAAAGTGCTTGAGCGGTAGCAGGACGCCGCAAAAACGGCGCCCTGCCAGTAGCCAGACCTTTGGCAAAAACTGTCAAAGGCGCCGCTTGTCGAGTCGGTGCGCAATGCGCCACACCGAGCAGGCAGAGGGGATACACAGGCAGCAGGTAAGAGGCAAAGTTTGTTTATAGGCAGAAAGGAGAGCGAGACAAAGGTCCGGCTTGCTATGGGCAAATTTTAACGTAGAAATACGCAACTTATCCACGTAAAAATACCGAATCACGAAATGGCCGTTAGTGGACAGGTGTCCGCAAGTGGACGCTTTTTAGGAAGTAAATAAAGCGAGTTATCTCGTAAAAAACTGAAAATAAGAATTTTATGCGGTTGGCACGGGCCTTGGCTTAGGTAGAGGGTATCTAGCCCCCAGTTGCCCACCAATGGACAGAGTACTTACCCCCGCTACCCAGCGCCGCCACCAGCTGCGCAGCTGGCTTATTAGCCTGGCCGCGCTGGCCGCCCTGGTGGTAGTGGGGCTAGGGCTGCGCGCCGTGGTGCAGCCCAGCCTGCGGCGCGCCGACCTGCTCACGGCCCCGGTCGAAACCGGCGATGTCAACGCCACGCTCACGGCGGCGGGCACCGTGATTCCGGGGCGCGAGGCGGTGATTGTCAGCCCCATTCAGAGTACGGTGCGGCGGGTGGCGCTGGCCGTGGGCGCCCGGGTGCAACCCGGCCAGACTATTGTCGAGTTAGACAAAGACCTTGCCGCCTCGACCCTAGCCAAGCTCGACGATGAGCAGCTGCGCAACCAGAATAAGAACGCCCAGCTAGGCCTAGCCCTGGCCCGCAGCCTCACCGACCTGCAAGCCCAGCAGCAAACCCAGGCCCTGAAGGTGAGCAGCCTGCAATCGGCCCTGCGCGACGAGCAGCACCTGCTCGCCA
>JBPBQJ010000161.1:0-3496 GCA_050954765.1 Janthinobacterium lividum
GGACACTATCTACTTGAGCGCCGCCACCTTGGCCGATGCCGAGAGCCTGCCCGCCGTGTTGCGCCACGAGCAGGCCCACGTGCGCCAGTGGCACACCCTGGACGTGCTGCTCGTGCAAACCGCCACCGCCCTGGCCTGGCCCAACCCGGCGGCCTGGCTGCTGCGCCGCGCCGTGCTCGACAACCTTGAATACCTGGCCGACCGCGCCGCCCTGCAATCGGGCCTCAGCCGCCGCGCTTACCAATACAGCTTGCTCCGCCTCGCGCCCAGCGCGGTGCCCGCGCCCGCCTTAGCCTTTCATTTTTCCCTTCTCACCCTCAAAAACCGCATTGCGATGCTCAACCAACCCACTTCCCCTACCCGTCAACTTGGCCGTTATTTCTTGGCCGCGCCACTCGTGATGGCGCTGGCCTTGGGCTACTCGTCGGCCCAAGCTCAAAATGCTACTGCTATTGTTCAGCCTGCTGTCATTCACCCAGATATTCCGACTAATGCGCTGTACTACCTGGACGGAATGCCGAGCAGTAAACAGGCTGTCGAGGGACTTCCCTCCGCGACTATCTTCAACATGGACATTATCAAGGATGAGCCGGCCAGCATCAAGCGCATCTTCGGCAATACTACGGCCACTAGCGCTATCATCGTTACAACGCAAGCCAATGCCAACGCACCGGCCGTGCTAGCGCTGGTCGAAAAGGCTGATTTGGGCTCGGGCTATACGCATACACCAGCTCAAGTAAATGCTGTAGTGCCAAAGGCGCTGGCTTATATTACCCAACATTACCCCGATGCGCGCCTTAGCGGCGATGTGGTAGAAGCAAAGAGAAAGACGACCGGCGCCGTGAAGTATCAGGTGCAGCTCATCACGGGCCGACGGCCATTCTACGTCTTCTTCACGCCGCAGGGCGATTTTATTTCGGAGCAGCGCTAACCACCGAGAAGTGCGAAGATGACTTCTTGGTTGATTCGACGCTGGCTGAACGGGAGCCTGTTAATGCTGACTGCTCTCACCACTCAGGCCCAAGTCTACCTCAACTTGGGCCTGGAGCCGCGCTCCAACCACGGCCAGCCACTGGTACTGTGGTCGAAAACGGTGCCACCGGGCGGGCGGCTGGCCTTCGATAGCCTCGTGTTTCGGCAGGGGAGGAGCAGCCTGCGGCTGGAACTGCCCGCCGCGGCCGACGGGCCACGGGCAGTGTATCTGTACACCAGCCTGGTGCCGCTCGACTCGGTGCGGGGCAAGCTAGTAACGGTAAGCGCCTGGGTGCGCACCCAAAACTGGCTGGGCCGGGCGGGCCTGTCGGCCACCAGCACCACCTCGACGGTGGGCGGCCTGAGCACGGAGAACGCGGCGGTGTTCGACTCGCTGCCCGCTACCACCGATTGGCGCCGGCTAGCGCTGCGGCTGCCCGTAAAAGCCACCGCTTTTGCCTTCACCCTGGCGCTACGGGCGCAGGGCAGCGGCCGGATATGGTTTGATGACATTCGGCTGGAAGTGGGGGGTAGGGCGCTGCCCGACGCGCTGGTGCCCGCCACCGAAACTTTGCTGCTACCCCCGGCCGAGGCGCTGGCGGCCAACTGGGATTTTGAGCGGCGCCTACCCCCCCTCGCACGGCCCGACCCGGCTGCGGCCACCGTGGCCCTCGACAGTGCCAGCCCGCAGCACGGCCGGCACTACCTGCGGGTGGTGCGCACCAGCGCCGCCAGCCAGCCGGCCCCCGCCGCCTACCTCGGCACCCTACAGCTAGCGCGCCAGGAAGGCGGCAAAACCCTGCGCGTGATGGGCTACTGGCGGCGCGGCACGGCAGCTAGTACTACTGACAACCAACGCTCTACCCTCACATTTGCCGTCCGGCTGCTGACTGCCCACCGCTACGGTGGCGAGTGGCAAGCCGATACGCTGGGCAGTAAGCAGGCGCTACCCGCCCCGGGGCCGCAGTGGACGAGCTTCAGTTTTGAGGTGCCGGTGCAGCTCCGGTTTGCGAGCTACGAAGCGGCCGCGCTGGGCGCCCTTTCGCTGAGCCTGGTGCTGCCCGGCCCCGGCGTGGTGGAGCTGGATAACCTGTCATTTGCCCTCAATGGCCAGCCCTACGTGCCCACCGGCCCGCCCACGCCGCCCGCGCCTACCCCCGCCGAGCAGGCCTGGCTGCGCACGGTGCTCCGGCCCTTGCGCCTGGCCACGCCCGCCACCGCGGGCCCCGACCTGGCGGCGCTGGGCAATTGGCTGGGCGCGGCGCGGGTGGTGGGGCTGGGCGAAACCACGCACGGCTCGCACGAAGTATTCAGCCAGAACCAGCGCCTGGCGCGCTATTTGATGGAGGAAAAGGGTTTTACCAGCCTGTTTCTGGAAGCCAGCCCTGCCGGTTGCGCCGCCCTCCATGACTACCTGCGCACCGGCCAGGGCGACCCGGCCCGGCTGCTGGCCGCCGTGGAAGGCTGGAACACGCCCGAAATGCTCGACTTCCTCTACTGGCTGCGCAGCTACCACCAAGCCCACCCCGCCGCGCCGCTACTGCTGGCGGGCCTCGACGTGCGGCAGCCCGAGCAGGCGCTGACCTACCTCGGCCAGCTGGTAGAGGCCCGCGATGAGTTTGCCCAATCGCGGCTGCGGCAGCTAGCGCAGTTGCTGGCCGCCTACCCCCACCCCAGCGACGAAGACCCCAACCTACCCCAGCACCCCGACCAGCCCCGCGACTCGCTGCTGGTGCCGCTGCGCCGGCTGCTGGCCGAGCTAGCCACCGGCCTCGACACCCGCACCAAGCTGGGCCGCCCCACGAGCCCGGCCCAGCTGGCCCGCCAGCAGTACTACCTGCGCCTGGTGGGCCAGGGTGCCACGTGGCGCCGGCTATCGGGCGACAATGCCTTCAACTACCGCCAGGCCTGCCTGGCCGAAAACGTGCAGTACCTGAGCCAACCCGAAGCAGCGGCTGGCCGGCTACTTGTCTGGGCCAGCAATGGCAGCGTGGCCAACGCGCTCACCGCTGCAGAGCACCCGATGGGCGAGTGGCTGCGTGCTGCCCTGGGCCCCGGCTACGTGGCGCTGGGCGTGGTGCTGGGGCAGGGCAGCTTCGCGGCGATGACCCCTGCTGGCCAGTGGGCACCGACCCAGCTAGCGGCGGCCCAGCCGGGCTCGTACGAAGCTTGGCTGCGCACCGGACCAGCTGCTTTTTGGTTGCCTTTGAAGAAGTTAACCCTAACTGAAACCAACGCCTGGCTTTTTCAAAGCCAGCTGCTGCGCGAAATTGGTTACGGCGCGGTGCACAATCAGTTTATGCTGCACAGCTTGCGCAGCGAGTTCGATGCAGTGCTGTTTTTGCCAGCATCGACGCCCGCTCGGCACCTGCCGTAGCGCTAAACTCCCGCCTCGCGCTGCGTGAACTACCCAGTCGCCGGGCAGCGTTGGCGGGCCAGGGTGTAACTTGTTGCGGCGTGGGCCGTGCGGTGGCCCCGTTTTCTCTTAGCCTATGACTATGGTAGCGGCACCCCCAGCGGCGGG
>JBPBQJ010000162.1:0-2996 GCA_050954765.1 Janthinobacterium lividum
CCCTAATGGATGGAGATATAAAAAGATTTTTAAAAAAGAATTTAATCAAACTTATTAGCTTGTGGAAAACTTTGGCTGGGCCGGGGGTTTTCTGCGGGGTGGGGTAGGGGCCGCGGTTGAAAAGCGCCCCGCGCCGGCCCGCGCTGTGGAAAACCCGGCAGCTTATTCACACGAACAAGGGTTTCGGCCCCACCCGCTATGCCCTTCGATTACGACCTGGATTTTGCGACCACCGACTTCCGCCAGCACCCCGAGCTGTACCGCGTGGGCAAGGGCGAGCAGGGCGTGCTGCTGGTGCAGCCCTACAAGGGCGAGATTCTGCCCCACTGGCGCTTTAAGGATGCGGCGGCGGCCCAGGAGTCGTCGAGGGCTATTTGGGGCCTGTTCGAGGCTTATCTGAAGGCCGGCGACTTTGTGGGCGCCGACATGGCGCGCAAGTTTCTGCAAATGGGCTTCACCCGCGCCCGCCGCTACGCCAACCACGCGGGCGGCAAGAAATACGCCGTCCCCGTGCCCGCCGACAAAAAGGGCCAGAGTGGCGCCCACGGCCGCGCCGAGCTGCCCCGCACCGACCAGCCCGATGCGGATAAAGTGGCCGCCGCCGCCATCTTCAAGCAGAAGTGGGACGAGGCCAAAGCCCTACCCGCCTACCAGCAGCAGCAGGCGGCTTTCGAAGCCAAGTATGGGAAATGAGGTGATTGAGCGAAGGAGTGACGTGTTGTCCTGGCGAGGAGGCACGACATTTTACCTCCTCCCTTCCTCACCCAGCCATTCACCAGCACTCTTCCTCACCTCCTCCTCACGCACCTACCTTTGCAGTAGTTTATAACCCCTCCACTTGTATGAATCCGCAAACGACCTCCAACAGCATCGAAGAAAACGAAATTATCCTGGGCACCGGCATGGGCCCGCTGCGCTTTGGGGCCACCATGGACGAAGTGCGCACCCTAGTGGGCGAGCCCGAAGAAATAGAAGAGTCGGAAGATGAAGATGACTTCGAGCACCAGGCCTGGAACTACTACGAAGACGACCACTTGCTGTCGCTGTACTTCGACCGGGAAGATGATTTCCGCCTGAGCTGCATCGAAACGGACAACCCCGGCCTACGCCTGTACGGCGAGGCCCTGCACGGCCGCACCATCGAGCAAGTGCGCGACCTGATGCAGCGCCACGGCCAGGCCCAGCCCGAGCTGGAAACCATGGAAGGCGGCGAGGTGCGTCTGAGCTACGAGAAGTCCATGATTGACATGTACTTCGAAGAAGGCCAACTGCAATTTGTCAACTTTGGCGTGTTCATCAACGATGAGCTAGAGGTGCAGTGGCCCACCAAGTAAGCGACTGTGGAAAATTGGGAATAGGTAAATGTTTCCTGGTATTAGCCCATTTCGGTAAAAGTTATCCACAAAAACCGCCTTTTTTAGTGTGGATAAGTTGATAACTCCGTGAAGCTGGGATTATTCCCCGGTTACCAATCCTTAGCTTGGCCAACCCAACTAGCAAAAAAGCCAACCCTAACTGGGTTGGCTTTTTTGTGCAGCGCGGACGCTAGGGGTCCGCAAAAAAGTAAGTGGTTGACTTCGCGGGCTCCGCCAAAGCCCGCACTACGGAGCTAGCCGCTGATGGAGCGGAACAGCAGAAAGAGCCCACCGGCCAGCACCATTGTCACGGGTAGGGTGAGCACCCAGGCCAGGGCAATGCTGCGCACCATTTGGGGGTTCAAGTTTTTGATGCCGCGGTTGGCCACCATGCTGCCCGCAATGGCTGACGACAGCACGTGCGTGGTGGAGGAGGGTAGGCCGAGCTGCGTGCTGGCCCCAATCATCATGGCGGCTACCAGCTCCGAGCTGGCGCCCTGGGCGTAGGTGAGGTGCTCCTTGCCGATGCGCTCGCCAATGGTCTTCACGATGCGCTGCCAGCCTATCATCGTGCCGCAGGCCAGGGATAACGACACCATGAGCAGCACCTGCCAGGGCGCGTAGTCGGTGAAGGTGCTCATCTGGTCGATGGCTTTTTTATAGGTGTCGCGGTCGGCGGTGCTGAGGCTGATGCTCTCGCTGCCCAGCAGTTTTTTGCCACGGTTGGCGAGCAGCAGGATGGCGCGCCGAATCTCGAAGCGGGCTTGCTTGGGTAGGTCTTCAACCGTTTTTTTGCCCGCAAAAACGCGGTCGAGTTCAGTGGTTTGGGTGCGCACATCGGCGAGCAGCTGCTGGTCGGCGGCGCTCAGCTCGGGCTGGTTGATGCGGCCAAGCACATACTCGACCTTGGTGAGCGAATCGCGCAAATCGAGCGGATTCTTCGAATTATCAAGTGCGAAGTGGACGGGCACGATGCCAATCAGAATCAGCATGATGAGCCCTACCCCCTTCTGGCCGTCGTTGGAGCCGTGGAAGAAGCTCACCAGCGTGCAGGTGGCGATGAGGGTGAGGCGAATGAACAGGGGCGGCGGCTTGCGCTTGTGCGGCTCCTTAAAAATGGCTTTGCTCGGCGAGAAGCGCTTGAGCAAGAACATCATGCCGATGGTGAAGGTGAAGCCCAGCAGCGGGCCCAGCAGCAGGGCCAGGCCACTTTCGCCAGCCTTGCTCCAGTTGATGGCTGCGCCCTTGCCGCCCGGCAGCAATGAAAACGCAATGCCTACCCCCAGGATGGAGCCGATGAGCGCGTGCGACGACGACGACGGAATGCCGTAGTACCAGGTGCCGATGTTCCAGATGATGGCGGCTACCAGCAGCGCGCCCACCATGGCAATGCCGTGGTACACGTTTTGGTCAATCAGGCTCTCGACGGGCAGCAAATACACGATGCCCATCGCCACGGCAATGCCGCCCGAAAACACGCCGATGAAGTTCCAGAAAGCCGACCACACCACTGCCACCCAGGGCCGCAGCGTGTTGGTATAAATGACCGTGGCCACGGCGTTGGCCGTGTCGTGGAAACCATTAACAAATTCAAAAGCACACGCCGCCAATAAACAAGCGCCTAGCAGCAGCAGCACGTGG
>JBPBQJ010000163.1:0-2222 GCA_050954765.1 Janthinobacterium lividum
GCTCCTCGAGCAACTCCTCCCCTAGCAGGTCCTCGATGTCGAAATCCTCGACCCGGCGCAGGGTGGGCAGCAGGGCCAGGAAAAACCGGCGGCTGCCGGCCGTGGCCACGTACTGGCCCAGCTCCTCAGCCGAGGCGATGAGCAGGCGCTTACGCGAGCGGTACTCGGTCGAGTCCAGCTCGTCGGCGTAGTCGGCCGCGTGCTGGTCGAGCCAGGCCAGGGCCACGTCGAACAGCTTATCGGCCGTGCTGGCGGCGGCCTCGACCAGGTTATTGTACGACCACTGGCGGGTAGGCGTGGCGCCGCCATTCGTTTGCTCGGTCACGCCCACGTCGCTCACGGTGGTGGCCAGGAACGGGGCGGCCTCCAGCACCACGTAGTAAGCCAGGGCCGGGCGCAGCCGCTCGCGCAGGGCCACCAGGTGCGCCGGTGGGTCGATAGCGGGCAGGCTGCCCAGCTGCGTCACGAGGCCTTCGCCCAGCGCCGGCACCAGGTAGAGCGTTTCGGCGGTGGGCACGTAGCTAAGCAGCGAGGTACTATTTTTTTGGTGCACGCTGCTCAGGTGGGCGCGCAATTCTTCTACGGTATTGAATAACATTGCCTTACATGGATGAGTTAGCCACCTTCTGTTTCCCGGTCGGGTTGTCGGCGATGGTCGTGATGTCGATATCCTCGAAGCCGAAGAAGTGCTCGGGGTTGAAGCCCATGATTTTGCTGGCCGCCTGGAAGGGCTTGAGCAGAATCTTGCGCTTCTGGGGCGTGCGCAGGGCCACGTGCAGCTGGTAGCTGATGCGCTTCTCGCTGCCCGAGCCGCCAAACTTGCCCCCGGTGTCGATGCCGGCCAGGCTGGGGTCGATGCCGTGGCTGGAGGTGTGGGCAATGTTGGCCTGCTGATTCACTGAATCGTAGGCCTTGTCGCTCATCTTATTCTCGATGGGCACGATTTCCCAGCCCGGCAGCGCCTTGCCACTCGCATCGACGGCGAACTTGCTCACGAACACCTTATCCGTGTTCTCGACGCCGGCCAGCATCTCGTTCATGTTGGCCATCAGGTCCAGCTCGGCCTTTTTGCGGGCGTCGGCGTCGCCAAACTGGTCGAAGTAGCCCATCGGTATCTTGATGTGGTACTTGACGTTGTAGCCGTTATCGAGACCCGAGGAGTGGAAGCGCGGAATCTTGTTGCTGACCTCCGTCCACTTGCGCCCGCCCCAAAACGGGGGAATGTCGTAGTATTTCTGGCCCGGTGTCCAGTCGCGGCCGTGCAGCAGGCACTCGCCAAACTTGCTGGGGTTCTGCGGGTCGTAGGCGGGCAGAATCTTGGCCTCGGCAGCCTTGAAGTTGCGCCAGTCGTGGTGCAGCGCGTACTTCTCGGGCCGGGGCTTGGCCGTGACCAGGGCGCGCACCACCGTGCAGTCGAAGCTCTGCACGGCCTCGACGTAGTTTTTGCTTTCCAGCGAGAGGGCGGCGAAGAAATTGGCGAACGTTTCGAGGTTGTAGGCCAGGCTTTGCAGGGTCGAATCGCCGTCAATCGACTCGAACCAGTCCTCCATCTCGGTGTCGAGCACCGGCTCCAAGGCAATTTTACCGTCCTTGATGCTGCGCGAGAACACGCCAATGCGCGAGCCCAGCAGAAAATCGCGGGCCGTGGTGATGAGCTGCGGCTTGAGGTGGTTGTTGTGCACCAGCGCCAGCAGGGCCTGCGGTTGCAAGTTATCGGCGCCCCAGGGGGCAATCTTAAACCCGCCCTGGCTCAAGGGCGCGGCGCCGTAGTTCACGTCCTGGGCCTTGTCGCTGCCGATTAGCTCGACCAGGGACTGGGCGCCGGGCAAGATGTAAATGCCGCCCTCTAATTCTTTGATATCGCGTGCTTTCATGAATTACCCGTGCTTGATAAGGCGGCCGTTGTAGTGGGTGAGCAGCATGATTTTCAGGGCGAAGGGCTGGCCGGTGGCGCAGTCCACGAGTTGCAGGGTGCCTTTCTCCTTGACCTTGTAGCGGAAGGCGCTGCGCCCCTCGGGGCCGCCCGGCGTGCTGCCCCCCGACTGCCCGCCCTTGCGCACGGCGGGCTTGCTGCCCTTGGTGCCGTTGGTTTTGTAGTAGCCGATGGAAAAGGCTAGCGGCTGGCCGTTTCCATCCGGCAGCTCTATCTCCGCTAGCACGGTCTTGATGTGAATGTGCGTCCGTTGCATGGCACTCAAATTGCCACTTTTGCCCACCGGCGC
>JBPBQJ010000164.1:0-2016 GCA_050954765.1 Janthinobacterium lividum
ATAAATTCTGCTATGCGCTTTTTGCTCGTTCGGGGGCTGCTGCTCGTCAGCACCAGCACCTTGTTGCCGGGCTGTGCGCAGCGCAGCTTTCAGAGCCAGACGCTGGACCCGGCTGCGGTGGCCACCCACCACACAGTCGCCATTCTGCCCTTCGCCGTGGAACTGGAGCGGCTGGGCGACATGGCATTGGGGGTGCATGCCGGCAAGTGGTCCGACAGCACGTTGGACAGTGGGCTGCGGGCCAAGCGCCAGCAAATGGGCTACCAACTGCAAGCGGCGCTCCAGGCCGCGCTTCTGCGCCAGCAGGTACACCACGCCCCGACGGTGACGTTTCAGAACCCGGCCGAGACCAACCAGCGCTTGGCCCGCGCCGGCATCCCCTACGACAGCCTAGCCACCTGCTCGCTGGCGCAGGTGCACGCGGCCCTCGGGGTCGACGCCCTGCTGGTGGGGCACACCAGCCTGGACCAACTGCTGCCCGGCAGCCTCAGCCTCGCCGTGTTGGTGCTCAGCGACCACACCAACCCCCTGGCGGAGAATACGGTGCGCACCCACCTTGAAAGCTATGACACCCAGAGCGGGCAGCTCGTGTGGCAGTTCGACCACGAGCTGCGCGGCAAGCTGAGCGTCCGCCCAGCGGCGCTGGCCAAGAAGCTGGTGCGCACGATGCGGGGCACCTTTCCGTATCTGAAGCAGTAAAACAGGCCAGCGGGGTAGCGGCGGTAGGCTGGAAGTCTGCCCGCGGTCTGGCGGAATGTCCCAATTGACTGCGCAACACGTTAGCGTATAGGGCCGAATTTACTCCCGTAGACAGGTTTCGTTGGCAATAACATAGCAGGAGGATAGTACTTTGGTTAACTTTTGGGCCAAACTTTTAACCGAGGCCTACTTCCTGAAAACGGCGAATTGAGGCCAATGAAAGAAGGTGATAAGCCGAATACGGAGACAAGGAAACCTTGGTAAAAATTGTGGTAGAAGATGGCAGTGATAAGCTTTTTACATACTAGACTTGTTCCTAAATAGCTTCTTTCTACTTTTTCAGATGCCAGTTCCAGATGCCGCAGGCCAGCGCTAGCAGCCGGTCATTGAACACGGCAGACTTATTACGGCAAATCTGGGCGACGCAGCCCAGGCGTTTGGCCCCGCTGATAGCGTGTTCAACTTTGACGCGGCGGCGAGCGTGGACCGTATTTTCGGCTCGTTGGGCGTCGGTGAGCGCGGTGTCGGGGCGTTTTTTGCTGCGTCGTGGCTTGCGATGAGGCAGGCTTTGGGGCGGCAGGTTATAGTCAGCGACCAGGCCTAGGTAGCCCAACTCGGCTAGCAAGTCGAAGAGGTCGAGCAGGCCCAGGTTAACATCGAACTCATTTTTAAGTAGTTGATAGTCGTGGGCGGAGCCGCAGGTAGTCGGTCCCAAGTAGTGGATATAGCGCGTGGGGTCGGCAATCAGGGTGTTTTTACGCGTCTGTCTTTTTTTTGCCGGAGTAGTCGGCGGCCCGGTCCACGACGGGCCGCGGGCGGTACTGGGGGCGTTCGGTGGCATCGAGCAACAGCACTGGCACCTCGGCGAAGACCTGTTGCATCTGGGCCAGCGAGTCGATAGCGCGGGCCGGCAGTACGCCCTGCGTGCGCAGGGTCCGTTCCAGGGCCTTGGCCAGGCGGTGGGCGTGCTCGCAGGCTTTGGAACGCGGCAAGCCAAAGGTGGCGGCCAGCACGTCGAAGGTAGGGTACGTTTTGAGGTAGTAGAGAAGGAACAATAGTTTTTGCTGCGGACTGGCTAGCACGCCCTTACGTCCCCCGCCGGCCTTTCGCTTACGCGGGCGCTGGTCGGTGAAACGGGCATTGGCTTCTTGTTGGCAGCCCTCAGCAAACGGCTCGGCCAGCGCACAAAACGCCGCCAGGTCTAGCCCCGTTAAGGCCCGCATCTGGCGGTCATCGGTTATCGTATTCACGTCTAGCATCCCCAAAAATACTATTTGGGAACAAGTCTATTGTCTTGCAACCTGACATTGGGAAAAT
>JBPBQJ010000165.1:0-1988 GCA_050954765.1 Janthinobacterium lividum
ACTTAGCTTTTGTCGCATTCGCCGGCCCTTTATTTAGTCGATGTCCACTCCCGTTGCCGAACTACAGGCCTTGCTGGCGCAGCCCAAGCAGGTATTTATTACTACCCACCACAAGCCCGATGCTGATGCGCTGGGCTCATCGCTGGCCTGGGCTACGTACCTCAAAAAGAAAGGTCACTCCGTGACGGTAGTTACGCCTTCCGACTACCCCGCTTTCCTCAACTGGATGCAGGGTAATGAGGAAGTAGTGGTGTACGAGCCGCGCCACAACGACCGGCAAGTGCGCGACTTGGTGAACCGCGCCGAGCTTATTTTCTGCCTCGACTTTAATTGCCTAGGTCGCATCAATGAGCTCGGCGAGTACGTGCGCCAGGCGCCGGGCACCAAGGTGCTCATCGACCACCACCAGCGCCCCGAGAACTTTGCTGACGTCAGTTTCTCGAACCCGCAGGCGGCAGCCACGGCCGAGCAGATTTTTGAGATTATCCGCGACCTGGGCGACCAGGACCTCGTGGACCAGGGCATGGGCGAAGCGCTTTACGCGGGTATTATGACCGACACGGGCTCGTTTCGGCACCCCAGCACCTCGCGCAACGTGCACCTCATTATTGCGGAGCTGCTGAATGCGCACATCGACCTGGCTTCGGTGCACCGCCGCATCTATGACTCGCACTCCGAGATTCGGCTGCGCTTTTTGGGCTACATCCTGAAGGACAAGCTCGTGGTGCGCCGCGAGTTCAACACGGCTTACATCGCCGTGACGCAGCAGGAGCTGCGTGATTACGAAAGTAAAACCGGCGATACTGAAGGGCTCGTCAACTATGCGCTTAGCATTGAGGGCATTGTGTTTGCGGCCGTGTTTATCGACCGGGGCTCGGCGGTGAAGATTTCCTTTCGCTCGGTGGGCGACTTCTCGGTGGCCGACTTTTCGCGCAATCACTTTGAGGGCGGTGGGCACCACAATGCTTCGGGGGGCATCAGCAACGAGCCGCTCGACGCCACGGTGACGCGCTTTTTGAGCCTTCTACCCACCTACCAGGCGCAGCTTGTGAGCACGCCCGCCGTGCCGCTAGCTGTTGCGCCGCCCGTAGCCTAACTTTGGCCTAGAATCCGTATTCCTAAATAATTTTCTGTTTTCATGCAGTTTTCTTTCCGGCCCCGTGGGGCCCGGCAGCTGGCCCTGGCGGCCGGTGCGCTCAGCCTGGCTTCTTTCCTTGCCTCGTGTAACAAAGGCGGGGGCGACTTCGACAAAACCAAGTCGGGGATTGAGTATAAGATTTTTAAAAACGTGGGCGGCAAGTACGAGCGCCGCGACGTGAAGGGCGACGACCCCACGTATAAAGACCGGGTAGGCAAGTTTATGACGGCTTACCTCTACTACCGCACCGGCAAGGACTCGGTGCTCGAAGACACCCGCAAGAAGTTTGCGGGTTCGGCCGTGCCGATGCCCCTGATGGAAGTGAAGCGCAAAGGCGCGCCCGACGAGGCGTTTGCCCTCTTGCAGCCCGGCGACAGCGCCGTGTTCCGCTTCAATGCCGACTCGCTCTTTAAGCCCCAGGGCCGCCCGGTGCCGGGTTTCCTGAAAAAGAGCGGCAACGTGATTGTGATTAATGTGAAGACCGACAAGCTCATCTCGCGCGAGGAGGAGCAGGCGATGGAGCAGACGCTTCAGCAGAAGATGATGGCCGAGCAGCAGAAGCAAATGCAAGCCTACGCCGCGACGCAAAATAAAAAGGATGAGGTTGTTATTCAGGATTACCTGAAGAAAAATAACCTCGCAGCACAGGCCAAGAAAACCCCCGGCGGCGTGTATTACATCGTGACGCAGCCTGGCGCGGGCGCCCAGCCCAAGCCGGGCCAGACGGTGAGCGTGCAGTATCGCGGCACGCTGCTCGACGGCAAGGAATTTGACTCGTCGGCTAAGAGTGGCCAGGGCAAGCCCTTTACCTACCCCCTCGGCCGCGGCCAAGTGATTCCGGGCTGGGACG
>JBPBQJ010000166.1:0-1623 GCA_050954765.1 Janthinobacterium lividum
TGGTGTAGGCCTGGCGCTTCTCGGCGATGTAGGCCTTGCCCTGGCTGCGGCTCTCGAAGCCGCCGCTGGCGTAGAGCGAGGGCACGCCCACGTGCGCAAAGCTGAAGTGGTCGGAGCGGTAAAACATGCCGGTTTCGGGCGTTTGGTCGGGCAGCAGGTAGCGGTCCTGCTCCTTGGCAGCGGCGCGAGCGTAGTCTTCCAGCTCCGACTGCCCGTAGCCGATAACGGTGAGGTCCTTCATGCGGCCGTAAGGCCAGAGCATGTCCATGTTGAGGTCGGCCACCGTCTTGGCCAGCGGGAAGGCTGGGTGCTGGGCGTAGTAATTGGACCCTAGCAGGCCCTGCTCTTCGCCCGTTACGGCCAGGAAAACGATGCTGCGGGCTGGCTTTTCGGGCGTGTTTTTAAATGCCTTGGCGATGCTGAGCAGCGCGGCTAGCCCGGTGCCATCGTCCACGGCGCCGTTGTAGATGGAGTCGCCGGCAATGACTTTGCCCACGCCGAAGTGGTCCCAGTGCGCCGAGTAAATGACGTACTCGTCGGCATTGGTGGTGCCGGGCAACACGGCCAGCACGTTTTTGGAAGTCTGGCTGCGCAGCTTTTGCTTCAGGCTGGTGCTGAGGGTGAGGCCTAGCGGGCGCGGGCGGAAGCCGCGCTGGTTGGCGGCGGCGTAGAGGGCGTCGTAGTTCTGGCCGGCGGCGGTGAAGAGGCGTTTGGCCGCGTCGAGGGTCAGCCAGCCTTCGAGGGCGCATTTGCTGGCGCCGTGGTCGGCGATTTGAGGGCGCAGCTTGGGGCCGAGCGCGCCGCTGAGCACCACGCTCCAGGGGTAGGCCGCCGGCTGGGTATCGTGCACGATGAGCAGGCCGGCGGCGCCGTGGCGGGCGGCTTCCTCGTATTTGTAGGTCCAGCGGCCGTAGTAGGTCATGGCCCGACCCTTGAAGAGAGTGGTGTCTTGGCCCGCGTTGCCGGGGTCGTTCACTAGCACTACCACGGTTTTGCCCTTCACGTCGAGGCCCGCGTAGTCGTCCCAGCCGTACTCGGGTGCCACCACGCCGTAGCCGGCAAATACCAGCGGCGAGTTTTGCACCGCTACGGTGGGCTGCTCACGTTGGCTGAACACCACGTAGTCGGTTTTGTAATTCAAACTCAGCTTCTGGCCCTTGCCCGCAATCTGCATAGTCGGCGCGGGTGCTACCGCGATTTCCACCATCGGCACCGGCTGAAAATAGCTCCCGTTAGGGCTAGCCGGCTGCAAGCCCAAGTTTTTAAATTGCGCCGCCAGGTAATCATTAATGCGCTCCTCGCCCGCCGTAAACGGCTTGCGGCCTAGCATCTCATCCGACGATACAGCTTGCAAATAGCCGCTGATATCGGCCGCCGTGATAGCGTCGGCCGGAGCGGATGGAGCAGGAGCCGCGGCCGTGGAGGGCGGCGTGGTGGCAGTAGTGGCCAGGGCAGCCGCAGGCTTGCCAGACTGGCAGCCCGCCAGCGCTAGGCCCAGCAGGCCCGCCAGCGGCAGCTGGGCAATTCGAAAAGAAGTAAAAACCATGAGCAAAGTACATTGGCCCGAACCGCCGGGCCTATGAGCGCTCAAGGTACACGCTAGCCGGACATGGCCCGGTAGCC
>JBPBQJ010000167.1:0-134038 GCA_050954765.1 Janthinobacterium lividum
ACTGGGATTTGCCGCTGGCCTTGCAGCAGCGCGGCGGCTGGGCCAACCGCGCCGTGGTCGACTGGCTGGCCGACTACGCGCAGGTGCTGGCCCGCCGCCTCGGCGACCGCGTGCAGCACTGGATGGTGCTCAACGAGCCGATGGTGTTTGTGGGCGCCGGGCACTTGTTGGGCATTCACGCGCCGGGCCGGCGCAGCCTGCCGGGCTTTTTGGCGGCGGCCCACCACGCCACGCTGGCCCAGGCCGAGGGCGGCCGGGCGCTGCGGGCGGCGCTGCCGGGCACGGCCCGCATCGGCACCACGTTTTCGTGCTCCTACGTCACGCCCGCCCGGCCGGGCCACGGGCCGAGCGAAGCCGCCGCCCGCCGCGTCGATGCCGTGCTCAACCGGCTGTTTGTGGAGCCCGCGCTCGGCCTGGGCTACCCCACGGCCGAACTGCCCACGCTGGGCTGGCTGCTGCGCCGCTACCAAAAGCCCGGCGACATGGAGCGCCAGAAGTTCGACTTCGATTTTTGGGGTGTGCAGAACTACACCCGCGAGGTAGTGCGCGCCGCCCCCTGGCTGCCGCTCATCGGCGCGGCGCTGGTGCCCGCCGCCAAGCGCGGCGTGCCCACCACCGAAATGGGCTGGGAGGTTTTCCCCGAGTCGGTTTACCACATGCTGAAACAGTACGCCGCCTACCCCGGCGCGCCCGAGCTGTATATCACGGAGTCGGGCGCCGCCTTTGCCGACCAGCCGGTGGGCGGCCGCGTGCCCGATGCCGGCCGGCTAGCCTACTACCAGGCGGCCATCGGGCAGGTGTTGCGCGCCCGCCGCGCGGGCATCCGCGTCAATGGCTACTTCCCCTGGAGCTTCACCGACAACTTTGAGTGGGCCGAGGGCTACCGCCCGCGCTTCGGCCTGGTACACGTCGACTACGAAACGCAGGAGCGCATCGTGAAAGACTCGGGCCGCTGGTACGGCGAGTTTCTGGCCGGCGCCAGGGTAGCGGTGGGGCCGGAACAAGAGGCAGCGCGGCGGTTGTAGGGAGTGCGTGGTGGGCACAAGTTGAATAGGATAAGTAGAGGTAAAAACCGGTTGGAAACGCGTCCTATTCGTCATGCTGAGCGCAGCGCAGCGTAGTCGAAGCATCTTGGTCGCCTCGTTGAACAGCTTGCATATGCCCTGCCAAGGTGCTTCGACTACGCTCCGCTTTGCTCAACATCACAGAATAGTAGCTTCTGTGAATTTTCAAACAGCTGCTCGATTAACTCCTTACCGCGTCAGCAACGTATCGCGCATGGCCATAAACCGCTCGATGAGCTGGCTGGGCTGCTGCTCGTCAAACTCGCCAAAGCCCAGCACGAACCCCGGCGCGGGCTGCACGAAACGAATCGCCTCATTCACCGCGTCGAGGTACTGGCCAAAGCGGGCGCGGTCGCCCTCGGCGGCGGCCAGCTCGGCGTCCCAGCGCAGGGCGGCGGGGCCTTTGCGCACCAAAAAGGGCAGCACAAACGGGATGTAGTGGCTGAAAACGGGGTTTTCGACGCTCGTCAGCCGGGTATCGGGCCACACGTGAAACTCACTGAACGAGGCGGGCGGCGCCACCACGAAGCGCGCCTGCTCGTCGGCCATCGCCTCAAACAGCGCGGCGCGGTTGGGCTGGGAGTAGAGCTGCGCGTAGGCCGCGTACCACACCGTCACGCCCGCCTGGTTCACGAGCTGGTAGGGGTGAAACGAGCTGGCTAGCCCCACCCCGCCGTGCTCGCCGATAACCAGGTTGTAGAGCTGGCCAAACTGCGCCAGGTCAGTCGATTGCCGATACGGATTATCGGTGAGGCCATACAGATAGAAGCTGGCGAAGTCGGTGAGCGAGGGCAGCGCCGGGGCGCCGGGGGCAGAAGAGTCGGACACGGGAAAAGAGGGGCTGAATAAGCTAGCGGCCGGGTTTGGGCGGGCCAGGGGCACAAAGTTCGGGCGCGGCCGGCTTCCGATTGCCGGGCCGGTGCTACTTTCGGCCACCCGCCACCTAGTGGCCTGAATAGCATTCTTTTCCCACCCGCCCGACCCATGTCCATTTCCCGTCGTCACTTCCTGCACCAGGCCGCCGCGGTGGCCGCGGCGGCCGCCCTCGCGCCGCAAGCCGTGGCCCATGAGCTAGCTAGCCCGCTCTTCTTCGAGATTTCGCTGGCCGAGTGGTCGCTGCACAAAGCCTTGTTCAGCAAGAAAATCGACAACCTCGATTTTCCGGCCATCGCCAAAAAGGAATACGGCATCAGCGTGGTTGAGTATGTTAACCAGTTTTTCAAAGACAAAGCCCAGGATACCAAGTACCTGAACGAGCTGTTGCAGCGCTGCCGCGACCACGGCGTGCGCAACCACCTCATCATGATTGACGGCGAGGGTGACCTCGGCGCGCCCGACCAGGCCGCCCGCCTGAAAGCGGTCGAAAACCACTACAAGTGGGTCGAGGCCGCCAAGTATCTGGGCTGCCGCACCATCCGGGTCAATGCCTTCGGCAAAGGCTCGGCCACCGAGGTGCAGCAAGCCGCCATCGACGGTCTGAGCCGCCTCAACGAGTACGCCCAGAAACTGAACATCAACGTGATAGTGGAAAACCACGGTAGCTACACCTCCGATGGACAGTGGCTGCTAAAAACGATTCGGCAGGTCGATAAGAAGAGCGTGGGCATCCTGCCCGACTTCGGTAATTTCTGCGTGCGGCGCGATACCGGCGAGCTTTACCAGGGCACCTGCCTCGAATCGTATGACAAGTACAAGGCCATCAAAGAGTGGATGCCCCTGGCCAAGGGCGTGAGCGCCAAGACGTTTGAGTTTGACGCGGCCGGCAACTGCGTCGAAACCGACTACGAGAAGATGTTTCGCATCATCAAGGATTCGGGCTTCCGGGGCTACGTGGGCATCGAGTACGAGGGCGAGAAGCTGAGCGAGGAAGACGGTATCCGCAAAACCAAGGCGTTATTGGAAAAGGTAGGGCGGGTGTAGCGCTAGGGGTAGCGGATACCAAAAACGGTTGTCAGGCTGAACGCAGGGAAGCATCTTGCTCGCACAGTTAGGGTAGCAGTTCAACGGTACGAGCGAGATGCTTCCCTGCGTTCAGCCTGACAACCGTTTTTTAACGCCTTTGCTCTTCGTTCAGCTAGCTCCGAATCCTAAGGCGTGCTACTTTCGGGCTTCCGCCCTGCGCTTTTCGCCCATGCTGCTCACTATCTCGACTACCCACCAGCCCGCTACCGACCTCGGATATTTGCTTCATAAAAACCCCGCGCGCCTGCAAAGCGTGGAAATCACCGGCGGGCTAGCCCACGTATTTTACCCCGAAGCCACGCCCGAGCGCTGCACCGCCGCGCTGCTGCTCGACCTCGACCCCATCGGGCTGGTGCGCGGTCGGGGCGGGGCTGGTGGCGAAGGCTTTTCCTTGCAGGAATACGTGAATGACCGGCCCTACGTGGCCTCGTCGTTCCTGAGCGTGGCGCTGAGCAAGGCCTTCGGCACGGCCATGAACGGCACCTGCAAAGACCGCCCCGCCCTGCCCGCCGAAGCCCTGCCGCTGGCCGTGACGGTGGCCGTGGTCTCGGCGCCCGGCCCCGACTGGCCGCACCGGCTTTTCGAGCCGCTAGGGTATCAGGTGGAAGTAGAAACCTCGCCGCTCGACCCCACCCAGCCCACCTGGGGCGACAGCGGCTACTACACCCTGCACCTGCGCCACGCCGGCCTGCGCCTGCAAGACGTGCTCACGCACCTCTACGTGCTGCTGCCCGTGCTCGACAACGATAAGCACTACTACGTAGACCAGAACGAGGCCGAAAAGCTGCTGCACCGCGGCGGCGACTGGCTGCCCCGCCACCCCGAGCGCGGCTTCATCACGCGGCGCTACCTGCGCTACCGGGCGCTCTACGTCAACCCCGCGCTGGCCAGGCTCCTGGAAGGCACCGAGGAAGAATTGCCAGAGCTAGCGGCCACGGAGACCGACGAGGCGGGCTCCGTGCTGCCGAGCGCCGCGGCTAGCCCCGCACCTGAGCCCAAACTGTCACTCCACGACCAGCGCCTGCAGCAAGTGGCTCAAGAAGTCTATGAGTTAGGCCCCAAGCGCGTGCTCGACCTGGGCTGCGGCGAAGGCAAGCTGCTTCGCCTGCTGCTGCGCCAGCCCAAAATCGAGTACATCCTGGGCATGGATGTAGCGCACCAGGCGCTGGCCCGCGCTGCCCAGCGCCTGCACCTGGCCGAGATGCCGCCGCGCCAGCGCGCCCGCCTCGACCTTATCCAGGGCTCGCTCTTATATAAGGATGAGCGGCTGGCTGGCTTCGACGCGGCGGCGCTCGTGGAGGTTATCGAGCACCTCGACCCTAGCCGCCTCGCGGCCCTCGAAGCCGTAGTGTTTGGCCAGGCGCGGCCGGGCCACGTGTTTGTCACCACGCCCAACGCGGAGTACAACCAGGTCTACGAAACCCTCTCGGCCGGCACCTTCCGCCACGCCGACCACCGCTTCGAGTGGACGCGCGCCGAGTTTGCGGCCTGGGCCGCCGGCGTGGCCGGGCGCCACGGCTACACCGTGCGGCTGGAGGCGATGGGCGAGGAGGCGGACGGCGTAGGGGCGCCCTCGCAGCTAGCGGTGTTTGCGCGGGAGAATAATTAGCTGCGCTATGGATTGATAGCGCAGGGGCAACCATTCTTTATCTCTTGGTAAGCGGCAGGAAAGGTAAATATCTCATTCTTGCCTCCTGCATAATTTGCCCTGGGAATTTGCGTCGCCATTTTTTTGATAACACTTCTTAATTTCTTCCAGAAAGCCTCCGTTGATTTATCAGCAGCGCTACCGATTAGCCTGTAATGGTTACCAATCCAGCCAAAATTTGACATGGGTATTTCTTCCCCCTGATAAAATTTCAACTCCAAGTGAATGACCCCCGGATGACCAGCCCCGAAATACGGAATCCGTGGATTCTGACCACCTCGCAGTTCTGTCCAGCCATGCCAGGGGTCTTCGATGATACCGTCTGTCAAGCCGTGGGTTAATAGCGGCAAGGGGCCGGAAGGCACATGCCAAAGATTATATTCAGCATAATTAGGCCGCAGAAAGCTGTGTCCCCTCATCGCAACCTGGGTGCCAATGTCGCGGCTGATGATTCGAGTATTTTGCGCAATCCAGCTAGCTGGGCCATTTGCAACTAGAAAGGCGATTTCGATTTCTCGATTCAGCCAGTCATTGAGTAGTTCAGTATCTGAAGGGAGCAAGTACATTGCAATCCAAGCCATTATCGCAGAATATTAAAAGGAAAATGCGCCGCTGAAATTAATTGCTGTTGAATTATAGCCAACTCCCCCGGCCGATTTAGGTCAACGATGAGCAACCTGTCCGCCACGCCATGCGCCTGCAAATAAGCGAGCTCCGACTGAAACGGCATATCATCCAACCAGTAAAAGTTGCTAGCTAAGTCAATAGCTTCGGTTTTCAGCGTATGCCAGTTGGTAGGCTGAACGGCTTGGCGCAGCCTTTCAAGGGTAGCTGGCTTTAGAAAACGGCAGAGGTAGCGAAGTGCGGTTGTGCTGTCGCCTTTGCAATGGGTCGTGAGCCAGTAGCAGCCAAAATGTTGCGTAATAAACTCAACAAACTCGTCTACGCCAGGCGCCGCCCGCGTGTGTTTCGCGGTTAGCAATACGCCGTCGATGTCCAGATAAAGTTTTGCCACGAGGTGCAATATCGGGGGGCGGTTACCGTCCTTGGGTAATAGACTCGCCAGAATCGCCGCTGTCCATCCCACCCGGCAGTACTTTTACCCTTCCCAAGTACTACCTCGTTCGGCCCAGCGCCTTTTCATGCAAAAAACTATATTTTCGGCCGGTAGCCTGTGGCTGCTGGTGCTGCTTTTGCTGCACCTCGGTCCCGCCGCCGCCCAATCCCGCTTCACCATTAGCGGCACCGTGCAGGATGCCACCTCGGGCGAAAACCTCACCGGCGCTACTGTGCGGGTGCGCGAGCTGCCCGGTGTGGGCACCGGCGCCAATGCCTACGGCTTCTACACGCTCACGGTACCGGCCGGCGCCTACACGCTGGAAGTCAGTTTCGTAGGTTTCGCCAACCAGCAGCGGGCGCTCACCATCGGGGCTAGCCAGCGCATCGATTTCAAGCTCAAGCCCAGCGGCAACGACCTGAACGAAGTGGTGGTGACCGGTCGCAGCGCCGACGCCAACATCAGCAAGGCGCAGATGGGCGTCGAAACCCTTGACCTCAAGCAGATAGCTAAGGTGCCGGTGCTCTTCGGCGAGAAGGACGTGATAAAAACCCTGACCCTGCTGCCGGGTATTAAGTCGGCCGGCGAGGGCAGCAGCGGCTTTTCGGTGCGCGGCGGGGCCGTAGACCAGAACCTGATTTTACTCGACGAGGCGCCCGTGTATAATGCCTCGCACTTGCTGGGGTTCTTCTCGACCTTCAACTCCGATGCCATCAAGGACCTGACGGTTTTTAAGGGTGGCATGCCGGCGCAGTACGGCGGGCGCTTGTCGTCGGTGGTCGATATTAAGATGAAGGATGGCAACAACCAGCAGCTGCACGGCAGCGGCGGCATCGGGCTCATTGCCAGCCGGCTAGCCCTCGAAGGGCCGATTGTGAAGGATAAAGGTTCGTTCTTGGTCACGGCGCGGCGCACCTACGCCGACGTGTTTCTGAAGCTCTCGAAAAACGAAACCACGAAGAATTCGAGCCTGTATTTCTACGACGTCAATGCCAAGGCCAACTACGCGCTCAATGACCGCAACCGGCTCTATTTCAGCGCCTACCTGGGGCGCGACGCGCTGGGGCTAGCCAATACCTTCGGCCAGTACTACGGCAACCGCACGGCCACGCTACGCCTCAATCACTTGTTCAGCGACCGCGTGTTTTCCAATACTTCGCTCATTTACAGCAAGTACGATTACCAAATCGACATTACGAACAACGCGCAGAATTTCAGTATTATCTCTAAGATTCAGGACCTGAACCTGAAGCAGGATTTCGAGTTTACGCCCAGCACCACCCAGACGCTTCGCTTCGGAGCGCAGGCCATTTACCACACCATCACGCCGGGCTACGTGGTGGCCGACGCCGGCTCGTCGGTCAATTCCACGGCCGACCGCACCAACTACTCGCTCGAAACGGCCGCCTACGTTTCGCACGAGTGGCAGGCCGCGCCGCGCCTCAACTTCACCACCGGCCTGCGGCTGTCGGGCTTCAGCCTGCTGGGCCCCGGCACCTACTCGACCTACGATGCGGCTGGTACCGTGCTCACGGCCACGCCCTACAGCAGCAAAGGCCAGTTTTTGAAGACCTACGTGCGCCTGGAGCCGCGTTTCGCGGCCAGCTTCCAACTCGACGAGGCTAGCCAGCTCAAGGCGGGCTACGCTCGCAACGTGCAAAACCTGCACCTGCTTAGCAACAGCAGCACTTCGCTGCCCACCGACCTCTACGTGCCCACCACGTTCAATGTGAAGCCCGAGACTTCCGACCAGGTATCGGCCGGCTACTACCGCACGCTGGGCAAGGATAAGATGTATGCGCTCGTGGTGGAGACTTATTATAAGGCGCTGAGTAATCAGATTGACTACCGCGACGGCACGCAGCTGCGCGGTAATTTCGACGTGGAGGCTAGTCTGCTCTACGGCACCGGGCGGGCCTACGGCATCGAGCTGTTGGTGCGCAAAGACGTGGGCCGCCTCACCGGCTGGGTGGGCTACACGCTCAGCAAATCGGAGCGCCAGTTTGCCGAAATCAACGGCGGCTCGTGGTTCAATGCCCGCCAGGACCGGCCCCACGACCTGTCGGTGGTGGGTATTTTTCAGCTGAATCCGAAGTGGAGCTTCTCGGGCACCTTCCTGGCCAGCACCGGCAACGCCGCGACTTTTCCGGTGGGCAAATACCAGGTGGCCGGCCAGGTCGTGAGCCTCTACGGCCAGCGCAACGCCGACCGCCTGCCCAACTACCAGCGCCTCGACCTGGGCGCTACCTACGAAAAGCCCGGCCAGGAAGGCAAGCGCTTCCACAGTAGCTGGTCGTTTTCGATTTACAACGTGCTGGGCCGCCAAAACCCCTACAGCATCCGCTTCCAGCCCGACCCCAACGACGCGACCCGCACCCAGGCCGTGCAAACGGCCCTGTTTCGGATGGTGCCCTCGGCCACGTACAATTTCAGCTTTTAAGCCCGTGTGGGGAGGTTTATTTTTCGTGTCATGCTGAGCTTGTCGAAGCATCTTGGTCGGGTCGTTGGATTAGTAACCCTAGCGATATAGCCAAGATGCTTCGGCAAGCTCAGCATGACAAAACGATTATTTGTTATGTCTGAATATTCACCCAATCGTCTACTAATTCTACTCTTCGCCGCGCTACTGCTCGCCAGCGCCGGCTGCGAAAAGGTAATTAACCTCGACCTGAAAACCTCGGCTTCGCAGCTCGTTATTGAGGGCAACCTGGTCGATGATAACCGCCCGTGCCAGGTCAGCCTCAGCACCTCGGCCAACTACACCGATGCTAATAATTTTGCGCCTGTTACCGGGGCCGCCATCACCCTCGCCGACAACGCGGGTAGTACCGAAACGCTGCGCGAGACCACGCCTGGCCAGTACACGGGGGCTAGCATCAAGGGCGTGCCCGGCCGCACCTACACGCTGCGGGTCGAAACCGGCGGCACGTCCTACGTGGCCGTGTCGACGCTGCCCGCCCCGGTGGTGCCGTTTGAGAAACTGAGCACCCAGCGCAGCGCCATCGGCACCGATAATATCCAAGCCGTGGTCGACTATACTGACCCCGTGGGCCTGGGCAACAGCTACCTCTTCCGCCAGTACCGTAACGGCCGCCTCAACAGCACCATCTTCGTGCAAAACGACCAGTTTACCGACGGCAAGCACATCACCCAAACCCTGCGCACCTTCAGCAACAGCAGCACCGACCCCAACAACCTGAATAAACTCGTCGCGGGCGACAGCCTCCAGGTCGAGATGCAAAATATCGACGCGAATGTGTACGAGTATTTCCGCACCTTCAACTTGATTATTGCCACCGGCGCCGCGCCTAGCACTACCCCCGCCAACCCCAAATCGAATTTCTCGGGCGGCGCGCTAGGGTATTTCAGCGCGCACTCGCGCCGGGTGCTGCGGATTAAGGTGCAGTAGTCTACTGATACTGGTATAAAAAACGTCGCCCCTTCGGCGTATAAGCATCTTTGCGAGCGAGAATTAGTTTTTCAGCAGGAAAAATACGTTCAATAATAACTACTCGTTTACCGTCGAGTATGCTCATTCGGGCAGGACTGAATGCAAGATGAAAATCATTTAGTCGCTCATATTTTAAATAAGCAGTATCTTTTCTTAGTTCAGCAATAGTATGGCTGACAGGGCCTTCTGCTAGATATGGCTGGAACTCCTTGAGGTAGCCTTCTGTATCGACAACATACTTATACTCTACATTGAATTCTAGTTCCTGAACCGTAAAAGAACAGGTATAGGGACTAGCCTTTAGAAATTCTTGAGTTATGCCTGCGCATTTCACATGATGCGGGCTGATTATTTCATCTAGAACTTGGTATTTAGCTACTAGCCGTGCATCAGCGGGTATGCGGTTATTAGGTTGTTCGCAGCACTGTACAAACAGTAGGAATAGGGCAGAGCCAAATAAGGGCTTCATTGTACACCGGATATTCTGTGGTTGATAGTATTCGGTAGTGCGTACTTATTGCCTAACCTTGTAGGCGCTAACGCTACCCGGTTTTTATCCAATGCCCCAAGATACCCTGAAGCTGCCCGAACTCTCCCTGGTCCTGCTGATAGGCAGCACGGGCGCGGGCAAGTCCACCTTCGCCCGACGCCTGTTCAAGCCCACCGAAATTGTGTCGTCGGATACCTGCCGGGGCCTGGTGTCGGATGATGAAAACAGCCTGGACGCCACCAACGACGCCTTCGACCTGCTGCACTACTGGGTAGCCAAGCGCCTCAAGCGTGGCCGCCTCACGGTGGTGGACGCCACCAACGTACGCGCCGAAGACCGCAAGGGCCTCGTGGCGCTGGCCCGGCAGTACCACTGCCTGCCGGTGGCCATCGTGCTCGACGTGCCCGAAAGCGTGGCCGCCGACCGTAACCGCCAGCGCCCCGACCGCGCCGGCCTCAAGCCCCACGTCATTGCCAACCACCGCCGCCTGCTGCGCCAGGGCCTGCGCACGCTCAAGGCCGAGGGCTTCCGACACAGCTACCACCTGCGCGGGGTGGAGGAAGTCGACGCCGTGCGGGCGCTGGTGCGCGACCCGCTGCACAACAACCGCCAGCAGGAAACCGGCCCCTTCGACATCATTGGCGACGTGCACGGCTGCTACGCCGAGCTGTGCGAGCTGCTGAGCCAGCTAGGGTATGCGGTGCAGCCCGAGGAAGTGCTCGATGCCCGCGACCTGGGCGTGCGCGTAACCCGCATTGATGATGAAGACCCTAGCCGCAAAGTCATTTTCCTGGGCGACCTTGTGGACCGTGGCCCTGCCTCGCCGCAGGTGCTGCGCCTGGTAATGAGCATGGTGCGCGATGGCCTGGCCCTGTGCGTACCCGGCAACCACGATATCAAGCTGCTGCGCTACCTCAACGGCAAAAACGTGTCGCCCACCCACGGCTTGGCCGAAACCATCGCCCAGCTCGAAGGTGAAACGCCCGCCTTCAAAGAGCAGGTACGGTTGTTTCTGGATAAGCTGGTGAGCCACTACGTGCTCGACGGCGGCCGGCTGGTGGTGGCCCACGCGGGCCTCACCGAGGCCATGCAGGGCCGGGGCTCGGGGGCGGTGCGCAACTTCGCGCTGTTTGGCGAAACCACCGGCGAGACGGACGAATTTGGCCTGCCCGTGCGCTACCACTGGGCCGGCGAGTACCGCGGTAAGGCGATGGTGGTGTACGGCCACACGCCCGTGCCCGAGCCCGAATGGCTCAACAACACCATCGACATTGACACGGGCTGCGTATTTGGCGGCCGCCTCACGGCCCTGCGCTACCCCGAGCGGGCGCTGGTGAGCGTGCCCGCGCAGCAGGTCTACAGCGAGCCGAGCCGCCCGCTGCACTACAACCCGCACCAGCCCAACTTGCCCGCTAGCCCCGAGGCGCCTGCCTCCGCTCAGCAGCAGCACGATGACCTGCTCGACATCCGCGATGTGACCGGTAAGCAGCTCATCAACACGCGCTTGCTCAATACCGTGACGGTGCGCGAGGAAAACGCCGTGGCCGCTCTGGAGGTCATGTCGCGCTTCGCCCTCAACCCCAAGTGGCTGCTTTACCTGCCGCCCACCATGTCGCCCACCGAAACCTCGGAGCTGCCCGACCTGCTCGAACACCCCGCCGAAGCCTTCGCCTACTACCAGCGCCAGGGCGTGGCGCGCGTGGTGTGCGAGGAAAAGCACATGGGCAGCCGCGTAGTCGTGGTGCTGGGCCGCGACGAGGCCGCCATCCAGCGCCGGCTAGGGGTGGTGGGCGAGGGCCTGGGTAAATGCTACACCCGCACTGGTCGCAATTTATTCACCGATAGCGACTTAGAAACGGCCTTCCTCACCCGCCTGCGCGACGCGCTCAGCACGGCCGGTTTCTGGGATAAATTCAGTACCGACTGGGTGTGCCTCGATGCCGAGCTGCTGCCGTGGTCGGCCAAGGCCCAGGAGTTGGTAAAAAGCCAGTACGCCGCGGTGGCGGCCGCCGCCACCGCGGCCCTGCCCCAGGCCGAAGCGGCGCTGGCCACTGCCGCCGCCCGGGGCCTGGCCGGCGCGGCCGAGCTGCTGGCCCGCACCAGCGCCCGCCGCGAAGCCGCCACCGACTACGCCGACGCCTACCGCCGCTACTGCTGGCCCGTGCAGTCGCTCGACGACCTCAAGCTGGCGCCCTTCCACCTGCTCGCCACCGAGGGCCACACGTATTTCGACCGCGACCACGCCTGGCACATGGAAACCCTGCGCGCCCTCAGCCTCGCCGACCCTCGGCTGCTGCGCGCCACGCCCTACCGCGTGGTCGACCTCACCAACCCCGCCGAAATCGAGGCGGCTACCGACTGGTGGCTAGCCCTCACTGCCGGCGGGGGCGAAGGCATGGTGGTGAAGCCCTACGACTTCATCCCCCAAACCGGCCGCTCACTCATTCAGCCCGCCCTCAAGTGCCGGGGTCGCGAGTACCTGCGCATCATTTACGGCCCCGATTATCTACTGGATGGCAACCTGGAGCGCCTGCGCCAGCGCAACGTAAAAGGCAAGCGCAACCTGGCCCTGCGCGAGTTTGCGCTAGGGGTCGAGGGCCTCGAACGGTTCGTAGCCGGCCAGCCGCTGCGCCTGGTGCACCAGTGCGTATTCGGCGTGCTGGCCCTCGAAAGCGAGCCCATAGACCCGCGCTTATAGCCGCGCCGGCACCGTGCCCGTAGGGTATGCCGGCGGGCATGGTGCTAATGCCTTACCCTTGCTTTATTTCTTTTCCTACCCATGCAAAAACGATTCTTCGCGCCCATCCTAGCGGCGGGCCTGGGCCTCTGGCTAGCCAGTGCCAGCAGCGCCGCCGCGCCCGCGCCCGAGCGCCCTATATACTTTGCCCTCAAAGTATATCACCTGAAAACCAACCGCCAGGAAGCCCGCATCGACAGCTTTTTGCAGCGCCAATATCTGCCCACGCTGCACGCGGCCGGCATTTCCACCATCGGCGTATTTAAACCCATCGGCAATGATACCGCTGCCGACAGGCGGGTGTATGTTTTTACGCCCTTCACCTCCCTCAAACAGTGGGAGAAGGTAGCTAAGGAAACCACGGAAAAGCTACAAGCGGCCGGCGGGGCCTACGAAAACACGGCTTATAATAATCCTGCCTACACCCGCCAGGAAACCATCTTGCTAAAAGCCTTTGACGAGATGAAAAACCTGACTGCTCCTAAGCTTAGCACGCCCAAAAACGAACGCGTGTATGAACTGCGCAGCTACGAAGGGGCTAGCGAAAAAATATTCCGCAATAAAGTGCAGATGTTTAATGTCGGTGGCGAAACTAAACTATTCGACCGCCTGGGATTTAATCCGATTTTCTACAGCGAGGTGCTATTCGGCGCAAAAATGCCGAATCTCATGTACATGACCTCCTTTGCCAATATGGCAGACCGCGAGGCGCACTGGAAAGCCTTCGGCGCTGACCCCGAGTGGAAGAAACTATCGAGCAAGCCCGAATACCAGAATAATGTGTCGCATATCGACATCACATTTTTGCGCCCAGCTAATTATTCTGACTTGTAATTAATCGCAATCACAGTAATTTAATTAAAAATAAAACGCTTGTCATGCTTCGGCAAGCGCAGCATGACAAGCGTTTTTATCAGACTTCATGTAGTTTCGATAAGCGCTGCTCAGAATTTATCATCATTCACCTCCAGCCAGAAATTATCGGGGTCTTGCAAATAGATTTGCTTTACACCATCGGGTCGGGGCGTGGTTTTGCCGGGCTCGCTTTTCCAGCTGCCGTAGCGGATACCTAGTTTATCGAGGTGCGCCATGAATTTGGGCAAGTCTTTTACGCTGAATGCCAGGTGGGTATTAATATCATGGTCCTGCGCTTTATTGCCCTGAATAATATGCAGCTGGCTGTGTGGCCCAATGCGCAGCCACACGTGCTTCCCGTCCTTAAAGGGCTCGAGTATCTCAGGTAAGAGCAGCGCATTTTTGTAAAAATCGGCGCTTTTCTGTAAATCCACTACGTACAGCGCGATGTGATTGAGCATGACCGGGCCTTGCGCAAAAGCACCTTTGGCGGCGGTCATAATTACCAATAAAGTAATTAGGCAAAACGGCAGGTATTTTTTCATGGGTGGGAATAGGTAGGGTGGAGGTGCCGGTAATTATTCGGCGTAATTAATTTAATTATTTCGCACGCGCCGCTTTAAACTCGGAGCCGGCGCGCCACTGCGGAAACGTGGTTTCGCCGGCCAAGCGCTGGCCCACGCGGAAATACAGCTGCGCATCCTGGGCCACGCCGCTGAGGTCCCAGCTAGGGTTAAATTGGTCGGCGGGCTTGTGGTACATGTTGGTGGTGTAAGCCCGGCGCTTTTCGGCAATATATTCCTTGCCCTGGCTGCGGCTCTCGAAGCCGCCGCTGGCGTAGAGCGAAGGCACGCCCACGTGGGCAAAGCTGAAGTGGTCGGAGCGGTAGAACATGCCGGTTTCGGGCGTCTGGTCAGGCAGTAGGTAGCGGTCCTGCTCCTGGGCGGCGGCGCGGGCGTAGTCTTCCAACTCCGACTGCCCGTAGCCGATAACAGTGAGGTCCTTCATGCGGCCGTAGGGCCAGAGCATGTCCATGTTGAGGTCGGCCACCGTCTTGGCCAGCGGAAAGGCCGGGTGCTGGGCATAATAATTGGACCCTAGCAGGCCCTGCTCTTCGCCCGTCACGGCCAGGAACACGATGCTACGGGCGGGCTTCACAGGCGCGTTTTTAAACGCTTTGGCAATGCTGAGCAGCGCGGCTAGGCCGGTGCCATCATCCACGGCGCCGTTGTAAATGGAGTCGCCGGCAATGACTTTGCCTACGCCGAAGTGGTCCCAGTGGGCCGAGTAAATAACGTATTCGTCGGCATTGGTGGTGCCGGGCAGCACGGCCAGCACGTTTTTAGAAGTCTGGCTGCGCAGCTTCTGCCGCAGGCTGGTGCTAAGGGTGAGGCCTAGCGGGCGGGCGCGGAAGCCGCGCTGGTTGGCGGCGGCGTAGAGGGCGTCGTAGTTCTGGCCGGCGGCGCCGAAGAGGCGCTTGGCCGCGTCGAGCGTCAGCCAGCCTTCGAGGGCGCACTTGCTGGCGCCGTGGTCGGCGGTTTGGGGGCGCAGCTTGGGGCCGAGGGCACCACTCAGCACCACGCTCCAGGGGTAGGCGGCGGGCTGGGTGTCGTGCACAATGAGCAGGCCGGCGGCGCCGTGGCGGGCGGCTTCCTCGTATTTGTAAGTCCAGCGGCCGTAGTAGGTCATGGCCCGGCCCTTGAACAGGGTCGTGTCCTGGCCGGCGTTGCCGGGGTCGTTTACGAGCACCACCACAGTTTTGCCCTTCACGTCGAGGCTGGCGTAGTCGTCCCAGCCGTATTCGGGCGCCACCACGCCATAGCCGGCAAATACCAGCGGCGAGTTTTGCACCGCCACCGTGGGCTGCTCGCGCTGGCTGAATACTACGTAGTCGGTTTTATAATTCAGGCTCAGCTTCTGGCCTTTGCCCGCAACCTGCATGGTAGGGGCGGGCGCCACGGCGATTTCCGTCATTGGCACGGGCTGGAAGTAGCTCCCATCGGGGCTAGCGGGCTTCAATCCTAAGTCCTTGAATTGCGCCGCTAGATAATTTGTAATGCGCTCCTCGCCCGCTGTAAACGGCTTGCGGCCCAGCATCTCATCCGACGACACGGCTTGCAGGTAGCCGCCGATATCGGCTGCCGTGATGGCCTCAGCGGGCGCGGGTAGGGTAGGAGCCGCGGCCTGGGGCGGCGGCGTAGTGGCTAGGGTAGCAGTGGGCTTGGTAGACTGGCAGCCCGCCAAAGCCAGGCCGAGCAGGCCCGCCAGCGGCAGCCGGCTAGCCCAAAGAGAAGTAAGAAGCATAAGCGAAGTATCAGCCCGAACAGATGGGGCTAAGAGCGCTCAAGGTACAAGCCAGCCCGAAATAGCCCGGTGGCCAGGGCCCGCTATTTGGGGCAGGGCACGGGCAGCAGCGTATACTTGGCATCGAAATGCAGGGTGCGGGGCAGCTTGAATATCGTTTTGTTCCCTTGCTCCATCACGGGGCCGTAGCCTTCCACAAAGCCAATATCGCGGCGCAAAAAGGCCACCTCACGCACCGATTGGCTGCCTTCCGACTGAAAAGTGTAGTCGGCCAGCAGCGTATCGCCGTGCATGACGCCCTTGATAGTACCCTGGTTGCGGTCCTTCTCGAAGTAGCGGTAGGCCAGCTGGCCCGTCACGGTGGGCTGGGTGGTTTGCAGCGTCAGGCGCACCGTGTCGGTTTCGGTGCGGTAGGCGTAGCACTGTGGGCCGGCGGGAGTGGGCGCCGCGGTTTCCTGGCTAGCCTGGGTGGTTTGCTCGTGGCAGGCGGCGAGTAGGGCCAGGCTGCCCGCGAAGAGTAGGGAACGTGAAAAAGTCATATGGCAATAAAAGTAAATTGTTTAACAGGTACTTACAAAATCAGTAAAATGCTCGATGAGCGCCGCCTGCTCCTCTGGCCGCTGCTGAAGCCGGTACACCAGGGGCAGGCCGTGGGCGCGCACGTGCAGCGTTAACCCATCTTCGTAGGGCACAAAATTAGTGCCCTCGAATACCCAGGTTTCGCCCACCGGATGCACCACTTGGTCATAATCAACGAACTCCTGCACTACGCAGTATCGCTGCCCGGCAATAAGCGTGCGAATGTCAGCCATGCTTACCCCTCCGTTTTGGCTTGCAAGGTGCGCTCAATGCGGCGGTCGGGCACCAGCCACATCAGGGCCACAGCTACGTACACCGCGCCGGCTAGCCAGGGCAGCCAGAAGCTGCTGACGATGCCCACCAGGTAGAGCACCGGCGAGAGCTTACCCTTCCAGTCGCGCCCCACGGCTTGAGCTAGCGGCGAATTGGGGCCGCCATTGAGCGCAATCAGGCGGTTTTGCAGGAGGGAATACGCCACGGCTGAGGCCAACAGGATGGTGCCATATACGGCCAGCGTGGCCGGGGCAAAGTGGTTTTCGCCCATCCAGCCCGTGGAAACGGGCACCAGCGATAGCCAGAACAGCAAATGCAGGTTGGGCCAGAGCACGCTGCCGTTAATCTGCCGGGCGCTGCTGAGCAGGTGGTGGTGATTATTCCAGTAAATGCCCACGTACACAAAGCTCAGCACATAACTCAGAAACACGGGCAGCAGCGGTTTTAAAGCCGGGAAATCGGCCCCGTGCGGCACCTTAAGCTCCAGCACCATGATGGTGAGGATGATGGCGAGCACACCGTCGCTGAAGGCTTCGAGGCGGGTTTTGTGCATGGAGTAGAGAAGTAGGTTGTGAGCAGCGGCTAAGGTAAGGGCAATAAAAAACGCCGCCCCGTTGCCAGGGCGGCGTTTTTACCTTAAAAAGTAGCCGAGGCTACCCTAGCCGCTTACGCAAACACTTCGCGAACGTGCGCACCGCCCGACTTCACGCCGAGGTTAGCAAACTCGTTTTCCATGTCGTTGCTGGCGCTGGCGGCCTGGGCCAGGCCCTCGCGCACGCGCTGGCCGTAGTCGGCGTCGCACTTGGTGAATAGCTCCACCATTTTCTCCTGTACCGGCTGGGTCGCGCCCGAAAGGTTGGCCACAATGTTGCTGATGAGGTCGTTGCGCTCCACGTCGGTGTGGCGGCGGTAGCGGTCGCCGGCCTGCTGGAAGTCGATGTCGCCGTGGCGGTCGAGCTTCTGGCGCACCAGGCGGGCAGTGTACTGGGGCTCGTGCTCCTTGCCGGCGCGGGGGCTCTCCACGAGGCCGTTGTTGCGGCTAGGCTCGTAGTTCACGTGGGGGTTCTGGCCGGGGGCCGCGTCCACGTGGAAAGTCATCTGGCCGTCGCGCTGGTTGGTAGCCACGTGCTTTTTGGGCGCGTTGATGGGCAGCTGCAAGTAGTTGGGGCCCACACGGTAGCGCTGGGTATCCGAGTACGAGAAGGTGCGGCCTTGCAGCATTTTGTCGTCCGAAAAGTCGAGGCCGTCCACGAGTACGCCGGTACCAAACGCCACCTGCTCTACTTCGGCGAAGTAGTTCTCGGGGTTCTTGTTCAGCGTCATCATGCCCACGGGCAGCAGCGGGAACTGGTCCTCGGGCCAGATTTTGGTGTCGTCGAGCGGGTCGAAGGGCAACTCATTGTGCTCGCCGTCGGGCATCATCTGCACGCACAGCTCCCACTTGGGGAAATTGCCTTTCTTGATGTTCTCAAACAGGTCGGCCGTAGCGTGGTTGAACTCCTTAGCCTGGATTTTTTCGGCGTCGGCCTGGGTCAGGTTGCGCACGCCCTCTTGCGGTACCCAGTGGTACTTAATCAGTTGCGCTTCGCCTTCGGCGTTCACCCACTTGTAGGTATTCACGCCCGAGCCTTCCATTTCGCGGTAAGAGGCCGGAATGCCCCAGGGCGAAAACAGGAAGGTAATCATGTGCATCGCCTCGGGGTGATGCGAGATGAAGTCGAAAATGCGGCCGCCGTCCTGCTTGTTCGTCACCGGGTCGGGCTTGAACGCGTGCACCAGGTCGGGGAACTTCATGGCGTCGCGGATAAAGAACACCTTCAGGTTATTGCCCACGATGTCCCAGTTGCCATCCTCGGTGTAGAACTTCACCGCGAAGCCACGCGGGTCGCGCAGCGTCTCGGGCGAGTGCCCGCCGTGGATTACCGACGAGAAGCGCACGAATACCGGAGTTTCTTTGCCCTTGGTATTGAATAGCTTAGCGCGGGTGTATTTGGTTACATCCTCGTCGCCAACGGTGCCGTAGGCCTCAAAGGTGCCGTGGGCGCCGGCGCCACGGGCGTGTACTACGCGCTCGGGAATGCGCTCGCGGTCGAAGTGCGAGATTTTTTCCAGAAACTGGTAGTTTTCCAGCGTCGTTGGCCCGCGGCTGCCCACGGTGCGCACGTTCTGGTTGTCATAAATGGGGTGGCCCTGGCGGGTGGTCAGGGTGTTGGCGTTTTCGCCGGCCGCGGTGCGGGTGTCGTGCGAAGTACCAGCACCATTTACGCCGGTACCGGTCCCGTTGCCATTCAAGGCGCCGTTCTGGTTATCCATTAGTATAAAGGATTAGGGTTTGGGAGAAATATGAGCAAAGTACCGGCAACTCGCGCGTAGGTTTGCGCCAAGCCGCTACAAAATTTTGGCATTTTCAGGTAAAGGCTACCGGTTGGGCTTTTTGTTCAACGCCAGCCTAGCCCGGCAGTTGCTATACCTAAGGCTTGCTGCGGTCTTTTGTTTAACAAACTTAGGTAGATTTTTGCAAAAAGCCCTTCCAGCTCGGGTATGGCCCTTTTTCTTGTTTAATGATAACTCGCATAACCAGCGCCCTGACTAGCCTCGAAGCCACGCACCACGTCCGAATCTTGTACGCCTGCGAGTCGGGTAGCCGCGCCTGGGGTTTCCCCTCGCCCGACTCCGACTACGACGTGCGCTTCATCTATGTGCATCGGCTAGATTGGTATCTAGGGCTCGACGAAGGCCCCGACACGCTCAACTTCCCCGTCGATGCTGAGCTGGATTTGGCCGGCTGGGAGCTTCGTAAAACCCTGCGGCTGCTGCGCGGCTCCAACGCCGCGCTGTTCGAGTGGCTGCAATCGCCCATCGTCTACTGCGAGGCACCGGGGTTTCGGGCGCAGCTAGCGCCGCTTTTGCCCCAGGCGTTCAACCCCAAAGCGGGCCTGCATCACTACCTGGGGCAGCTGCGGCGCGGGGTAGAGGAGGATTTAATCGGCGAGGAAGTGCGCCTAAAGCGGCTTTTTTACGCCCTACGCTCGGCCCTCGCCGCCCGCTGGATACGCGAGCGCCACGCGCTGCCGCCGATGGAGTTTGTGCCGCTGCGAGCGCTGCTGCCAGCTGATTTGCAAGGCGTCGTGAATGCATTGCTGGCGCAAAAAGCGCATTCCAATGAAAAAACGATGGTGGCCCGGCCGGGGGCGCTGGTCGCCTTTTTGGCGGCAGAGTACACGGCTGGGCAGGCGGCGCGGCAGGGGCTGCCGGTGGCTAGGGTCGCCGGGGTAGGCGAGGCGCTGGACGTGGTACTGCGCCAGCAAGTAGCTTGGACTTTGTAGTCTGAGCTACTTGCCGGTACAGCCGCGATTCAGCTACAAACTTCCGCAATCAGGCTACGGAGAGGCCAGCCGCCTTGCGGGACCTTTGCAGTGTTCTCTAACGCATGCACACTGTATGACATCGCAATCACCTACGGCTGGCAATACCGGCCCTAAAATCTGGTTTATTACGGGCGCTTCGCGCGGCTTTGGCCGTATTTGGACGGAGGCTGCCTTGCAGCGCGGCGACAAGGTGGCCGCTACGGCGCGCCAGCTGGCCAGCATCAGCTATTTAACCGAAAAATACGGGGCTAGGGTGCTGCCCCTGGAACTGGACGTAACCAAGCCCGCGCAAGTAAAAGCGGCCGTGGCGCAGGCCCACGCGCACTTTGGCTGGCTCGACATCGTGCTCAACAACGCTGGCTACTCCCTGGTCGGCACCATTGAGGAAGCCAGCCTCGACGAACTGCGGGCGCTGTACGAAACCAATATATTCGGCACCGTGGCGGTGCTGCAAGCCGCGCTGCCGCTGCTGCGGGCGCAGGGCCACGGCCACGTGCTGGGCGTTTCGAGCGGGCTGGGCCTGGTGGCCCCGCCGGTGCTCGGCTACTACGCCTCCTCCAAGTGGGCTTTCGAGGCTATTCACGAAAGCCTAGCCCCCGAAGTAGCGTCCTTTGGCATTAAGGTAACCATCATTGAGCCAGGCGCCTACGCTACCGAGTTCGGTAGCCCGGAATCGTTGCGCTTCGCGGCCAGCCAGGAGGCGTACACCGATTTCAAGAACCACTTCTTCGCGGGCCTGCGAAGTATGGAGAGGGGCGACCCGGCCGCCACTCCCGCCGCCCTTTTCGCCGTGGTGGATGCCGCGCAGCCGCCGCTGCGCCTGTTTCTGGGCAGCCACAACCTGGGCCAGGTGCGCGCGGTTTATGCCGAGCGGCTAGCCACCTGGGAGGCCTGGGAGGCTGTTTCCAGCGCCGCCCAGGGCGTAGCTAGCTAACTCACTGCGGGCAGCTGGTGGCCCTCGGGCTGCCCGCTGCCCGCGATATGGCATACGAAGACATGAAAAAGCACGAAAACGCGCCGCTGCGGTTTGCCTCCCTGGCGGAGGCGCACCGGGCCCTGGGCCTGCCGGGGCCCCTGCACCCGCTCATCAGCCTGATGCGTAATGCCCGCCCGCCTGGGCAGGGTAACGGCCCCGCCCGGCCCCACGTGCTGGGCTTTTATAAGGTGTCGTTTTGGCCTAAGCAGCGCCGCACGCTTCAGTACGGGCAGGGATATTACGACTTTGAGGCCGGCGGCCTGCTATTTGCCGCTCCCGGCCAGCTGCTGGGCGGCACACCAGAGCCCGAGGCCGAAGAAGCGTGCGCCCACGTTACCCTGCTCATTCATCCCGATTTTTTGGCGAGCTACCCCCTGGCCAAAAAAATTCGGGAGTATGGCTTCTTCACCTACGCGGCCCACGAGGCGCTGCACGTGTCGGAGCCCGAGCGCGAGGTGCTGCTGGCGCTGTTCCGGACGATGGAGGCGGAGCTGGCTAGCCGCCTCGACGAGTTCAGCCAGGATGTGGTGATTGCCCAGCTCGACCTGCTGCTGACCTACGCCAACCGCTTTTACAAGCGCCAGTTTCTGACGCGCAAAGCCGTGCACAGCGACCTGCTGCAGCGCCTGGAAGCCACGCTGGCCGACGGCTTCCGCCCCGAGCGGCTGGCCGGGCAAGGCATCCCGACGGTGCACTACCTGGCGCAGCAACTGCACGTGTCGCCCAGCTACCTGAGCGATATGCTGCGCACGCTGACCGGCCAAAGCGCCCAGCAGCACATCCACAACAAGCTCATCGAGCAGGCCAAAGAACAGCTCGCCGCTACCAGCCTGTCGGTGAGCGAGGTAGCTTACGCACTTGGCTTCGAGCATCCGCAGTCCTTCAGCCGGTTTTTCAAAACCAAAACGACCCTTTCGCCGCTGGCGTTCCGGCGGTCTTTTCAGCTGAATTGATTGGCTATGCGGCGCGCCCCACGCCGTGCTACTGCCCAAACTGCCAGTTCAGCGACAGATTCACGACCCGGCCCTCCACCGGCGCCCACAGCTCGCGGAAGATGGGGCTAGCGAAGCTGCCACCCGCGGGCAGTACCACGCGCTCGCGGCGCGTCTGGCGGTAGTCGAAGACGTTTTCGGCGTTGAGCACCGCCGTCCAGGGGCCGGTGCGGTAGCGCAGCAGCGCCGCCACGATGGGGTAGGCGGGCGTAGTCGTGCCGTCTGATAAATACTGCTGGCCGGTGTAGCTGGCCTCGATGCCCGCCCCGAAGTGCTCGCTAAATTCCTGGATGGCCACGGCCGCCAGCTTGTGCCGGGCGGCCAGCTCCACGTTGGGGTTCACGGGGTCGTAGAGGCGGCGGGCGTAGGTAAAAACGTAGCCCAGATAGAGTTCCGTTTCGTGGGCGCGCAGGCGCACGTAGGTTTCGAGGCCTTTGGTACTAACGGGCGCGCTGGCATTTTGCCAGGTGAGCGGGCCGCTGCCGGGCTGGTAATTGGCCGCGCCGGGGCCGCCCACGATGCCGCCATCGGGTAGGATGAGTGGGTTTTGGAGGCGCGTGAAGAAGAACGACTGGTTGAGATTCAGCACCGTTTCCGGCCCGAAGCGATGCGCGTAATTAAGGTCGCCGTTGAGGCCCTGCGAGGTTTCGGCCGTGAGGCCGCGCAGCGGCTGCACCTGCGGGTAGTCGCGCTCATCAAGGGCGTTCACGTAAGGCACCGGCACGCGGTAGCCCAGGCCGCCGTTGAGGCGGGCGGTGAACTCGTCGTTGAGTTTGAACAGCGCCGACAGCCGCGGCAGCACGAAGCCGCCGTACGCATTATGATGGTCGTAGCGCAGGCCCGCCTGCAGGTTGAAGCGCGGCGCAGGCGTCCAGTTGTCCTGGGCAAAAACACCGATTGTGTTATAAGTATAAGTGCTCAGCAGCGGCGTGGGGCGGCCGTCGGCGTTGCGCAGCAGCTCGCCGTTCAGGTTCACGCCCGCCACGATAGTGTTGTTTTTACCCAGCTCGTGCAGGTAGCTGGCCTCGGTGTAATAAGTGGTTTGGTTGGCTTTAAAGGAAACCGTATTCGTCAGCACGTCGCGCCCGAAGTTGGTAATCGCGCCCTTGAGCGTGAGGCGGCCGGTGCCCACGCTGTCGTTGGTATACACGGCATCGACGGTGTGGCGCTGGCTGCTGTTATTAACGAAGTACGTCGGCCCGCCCAGCGTTTCCACGTTGTCGCGCAGGGCGGTTTGCTGGCCGCCGCGCCGGCTCTCGAAGGTGCCAGTGTAGCCCACGGCCAGCTGACTGTGCGCATTAGGGTAGTAAAACAGCCGTGGGTGCACCGTGAGGTTGCGCACGCGGGGCACGTCCACGAAGCTGTCGCCGTCCACGTCCACGTCCTGCTGCCGCGTGACGCCCGCAAAAACCGAGTAGCCAAACCGCTGCCCGCGCTGCGCGGCAAAGCCATTGAGGTTGGTTTCGTTCAGAGTCGTCTGGTTGAGCGTGGCCGTGAACTGCGACTTGCCGAGCGTGGGCGTTTTGCTCACCAGGTTCACCAGGCCCGCGATAGCCCCGCCGCCGAAAAGGGTCGAGTTGGAGCCCTTCAGCAGCTCAATCTGGCGCAGGTCGAGCGGCGGCACCGACAAGATGCCGAAGCTGCCCGCGAAGCCGCCGTAGAGTGGTAGCCCGTCGCGCAAAATCTGCGCATACTGCCCCTGCAAGCCCTGAATGCGTAAATCGGCGTTGCCCGTGGTGGGCGAAGTGGGCTGAATCTGGGTGCCCGCAATGTCGCCGAGCAGGCTGGCGATGTTGCCGGGTTTGATGCCGTTTTCCTCCCGCATCTCCTCCTCGCCCAGCACCTCCACGCGCTCGGGCTGGTCCTCGATGCGCGAGTTGGTGCGGGTGGCGGTCACGACTACCTCGTCGATTTCGGCGGCGCTGGGGGCTAGCAGCAGCGTCAGCGGCGCGCCACCGGCCGCCGGGGCCGCTAGGGTCTGGGGTTTGTACCCGAGCGCCTCCAGCCGCAGGCGGGTGCCCGGGGTGGGCGCGGGGGCCAGCTGCACCAGGCCGCGGGCATCGGTGGTGCCGCCGATACCCGTGCCCGGCACACCCACGCTCGCCCCGATGAGTGGCTGGCGGGTAGTCGAATCGCGTAGAATAAGCTGGAGACTCTGGGCGCGGGCGGCAGCTGGCAGTAGCGCGCAAGCCGCGAGGTAAGCAAAGCGAGGCATAAAAAACAAGCCGGAACTGGCTAGGGGTAATTTATTGAGGAGCAGCAGAAAAACCGTTTGTTTGATTCCTCGTGGCTAGTGGCTAGGGTAGGATTGCCCGCAAAGCACGGCCCGTAATTTGGCGAATTTCTGTAGACCTTCGTTCTGCTATTCTACACCACCCATGACCCTCGCCGACCTGCGCCAGCAGCACCTCATTCTTTTCGAAGCCGTGAGCGGCAGCCGCGCCTACGGTACCAACCTGCCCCACTCCGACACCGACCTAAAGGGGGTGTTCGTGCTGTCCGAAGACCAGTTTTTGGGGGTGAGTTACGTGCCGCAGGTGGCCAACGAAATCAACGACGAGGTATTCTATGAGCTGCGCCGCTTCGTGGAGCTGCTGCTCAAAAACAACCCGACCGTGCTCGAGCTACTCGGCATGCCCGCCGACTGCATCGTGTACCAGCACCCGCTGTTTGCGGCCTTTAAAGCCACCGATTTTCTGTCGAAGCTCTGCCGCCAAAGCTTTGCCGAATACGCCGTAGCCCAGATTCGCAAAGCGCAGGGCCTGAACAAGAAAATCAATCACCCCGAGCCGCCGGCCCGCAAGTCGGTACTCGACTTTTGCTACGTCACGGTGGGGGCCGGTGCGCAGCCCGTGGCTACCTGGCTGGCCCGGCAGGGGCTAGCGGCCGGGCAGTGCGGCTTGGCCAAGGTGCCGCACCTCACCGACCTCTACGCCTTGTTCGTAGACCGCGACGCGGCCCAGCTGCTTGGCTACCGCGGCCTGGTGCGCGACCCCGAGGCTAGCCAGGACGTGCAGCTCTCGGCCGTGCCGAAAGGGGAGGAGCCGGTGGCGTATTTATCCTTCAACCGCACCGGCTACAGCGTGTACTGCCGCGCCTACCGCGAGTATTGGGAGTGGGTGGCCAAGCGCAACAAGGAGCGCTACGAAAACACCGTGCAGCACGGCAAAAACTACGACGCCAAGAATATGCTGCACGTGTTTCGGCTGCTGCAGATGGCCGAGGAAATCGCCCGCACCGGTCAGCTCCAGGTGCGCCGCCCCAACCGCGAGTTTCTGCTGCAAATCCGCCGCGGCGAGTTTGCCTACGCCGAGCTGGTGGCCGAAGCCGAGCGGCTAGTCACCCAGGTCGAGGCCGCCTTTGCTACCTCCGAGCTGCCCGAAGCCCCGGATGCCGCCGCGGCCGAAGCCACGTTGCGTCAAGTACGGCGGGCATTCTACGCGGCGCGCCCGGCCAAACCTGGTGCCTAGCGCGTAAACTTGCGGCGCTTATTACCCGGCTAGCCACCCTAGCCGGGTAGTAAGCGCCGCCCTTATTTCCCACCCGCTATGCCGCGTTTTTTCGCTCGTTTTTGGAATGTCGGCCTGCCGCTGGCCGGGGTGCTGCTGGCTGCGCCAGTGGCTCCGGCGGTGGCCCAGGTGGCGCCGGTGGCCATTGGCGTCGATTTTGCGCAACCCAAAGGCCCCATGCAGCCGCTGTGGGCCTATTTTGGCTACGACGAGCCCAACTATACTACCATGCCCGACGGCCAGCGGCTCCTCACCGAGCTAGCCGCCCTGAGCCCGGTGCCGGTGTACGTGCGCGTCCACAATATGCTCACCACCGGCGACGGCACCGCCGCCTTCAAGTGGGGCTCAACTAATGCTTACACTGAGGATAAAAACGGCCAGCCGGTGTATGACTGGACCATCGTGGACCAGATTTTCGACGCGTATAATAAGCGTGGTATGAAGCCCATTGCCCAGCTAGGCTTCATGCCTGAGGCCATGTCGACGCACCCCGCGCCCTACCGCCACCACTGGCAACCGGGCGATAATTACAACGACATCTACACCGGTTGGGCCTACCCGCCCCAGGACTACGCCAAGTGGGGCGAGCTCGTGTACCAGTGGGTGCGCCACAGCGTGGCCCGCTACGGCGAGGCCGAGGTAAAGACCTGGCGCTGGGAGCTCTGGAACGAACCCAACATTGGTTACTGGAAGGGCACGCCCGAAGAGTACCACAAGCTCTACGACTACACCGAGGCGGCCGTGCACCGCGCCCTGCCCGCCGCCCGCCTCGGCGGCCCCGAAACCACCGGCCCCGGCTGGGACAAGGCCGCCGCCTACCTGCGCGGCTTTCTGGAGCACTGCGCCCGCGGCCAAAACTACGTGACGGGCAAGACCGGCACCCGCCTCGATTTTGTGACCTTTCACGCCAAAGGCGGCCCCAAGCTGGTGGCCGGCCACGTGCGCATGAACATGGCTACGCAGCTCAATGACGTGGCCGAGGGCTTCAAAACCGTGGCTTCCTTCCCCGAGTTTAGTCGCCTGCCCATCATCATCGGCGAGTGCGACCCGGAGGGCTGCGCCGCCTGCGGCGTGCAAACCAACCCCGAAAACGCCTACCGCAACGGCACCATGTACTCGAGCTACACGGCCGCCGCCTACGCCCGCCTCTACGAGCTAGCCGACCGTTATAAAGTTGACCTAGAAGGGGCCGTAAGCTGGTCGTTTGAGTTCGAAAACCAGCCCTGGTTTGCCGGCTTCCGCGACCTCGCCACCAACGGCGTGGATAAGCCCGTGCTCAACGTGTTCAGGATGCTGGGCCGGATGGGCGGCCAGCGCGTGGCCGTCACGAATGCCACTGCCCTCACGCTGCCCGACATTCAGGCCCAGGCCCAAAATCAGCGCCCCGACATCAGCGCCCTGGCTAGCCTCGACGCTCAGGCCCGCACCGCCACCGTGCTGGTCTGGAACTACCACAACGACGACCTGCCCGCCGCCGCTAGCCTCGTCGAACTCACGCTGCGGGGCCTGCCCGCCGCCCGGCCGCGCTTGCAGCACTACCGCATTGATGCCGAGCATAGTAATGCCTATACTGCTTGGCAAAAAATGGGGTCGCCTCAGCAGGTGTCGGCCGCGCAGCGCACCAGTCTGCAGCAAGCCGGCCAGCTGGCGCTGCTAACCCCCGCCAGCGCGATAAGCACCAAAAACGGCCAGACTGTAGTGCGCTTCCCGCTGCCGCGCCAGGGCGTGTCGCTGCTGCGCCTAAGCTGGTGAGTAAGGGAGCAGGTTTAAAAGGTATCACAAGTTTCAATAATTATTAAAACTTGTGATACCTTTGCAGCGCTTAGGGGAAAGCGCTGGTACGCAGCCAGCTGTTCGACCCCCGCCCCAGCTATGTCGCAGCCCAAGCTAGTTCTCGTTGGTGGTAATGGATTTTTGGGCCGCCACCTGTCCCGGCATTTTTTATCTCTTGGCTATCAAGTAGTAAGCATCAGCCGCACCGGTCCCGATGATGTGCGTTGGGATGCCCGTACGCTCGGCCCCTGGGCGCAGGAACTTGAAGGCGCCGACTTGCTGGTAAACCTCGCTGGCCGCACCGTCGATTGCCGCTACACGGCCACCAACCGCCGCCAGATACTAGCCAGCCGCACCGACAGCACCCGCGTGCTGGGTGCGGCCGTGGCCGCCTGTGCCCGCCCGCCTCGGGTGTGGCTCAACTCTTCCACCGCTACTATCTACGCCGACACGCGGGGCGACGCACCGGCCAACACGGAGGCGGCGGGCGCAGTAGGCGAGGGGTTTTCGGTTGAAATTGCCCAGGCCTGGGAGGTCGCCTTCAACGCCTGCCCGGCCCCGCATACCCGCCAGGTGGCCCTGCGCACCTCCATCGTGCTCGGCCCCGATGGCGGCGCTTTTCCGGTGATGGCGCGGCTAGCCCGCTTTGGGCTCTGCTCGCCGCAAGCATCAGGGCAGCAGTGGATTAGCTGGCTGCACGTTGCTGATTTTTGCCGGGCAGTGGAGTTTCTGGCCCAAGCCGATAATTTGAGCGGCCCGGTAAACCTCTGCGCCTCGTACCCACTGCCAAACTACGCCTTCAACGCTCTTTTGTGCCAGCACCTGCGCCCGCCGCTGCGCCTGCCGCAGCCCCGCTGGCTGCTCGAAATTGGGGCCTTCGTGCTGCGCACCGAAACCGAGCTGATACTAAAAAGCCGCAAGGTGTATCCCGAGCGGCTGCTCGACGCTGGGTTTCAGTTTGAGTATCCGACGTGCGAGTCGGCGGTGACGGATTTGCTGGCAGAAATGGGTAAGCTTCCATAAATCAGCTTCCATAAATCAGCTATGTTGGCCAAAAATGAAAAGCAACAAGCACGTTTGGGGGTTATGGCTGGCATTTGGGGGCGGCATACTGTGCCTGAATCCCTACTTTCTTCTTTTTACGTTGCCCATAATCCTAGTAGGTATAGCCTTAATTTGGGTTTCAGAGTTGAATATCAAATTCAAAATTATATTTAGTACACTGCCCTGGCTGTTACTTGTCGCCTTCTATTCGCTGATTATTTATCATAATTACTAAGTTCAATGCCTTTTGAAAATCCTGATTTAGTTAGTTCTCCTCTTTCACTAGCCGAAGCCAAAGCCCAGTTCATCCAACTCTGGGGTGTGACCGGCACGAGCTGGGGCGTGAGCAAAACCCTGGCCCAGGTGCACGCCCTGCTGCTGGTGAGTCCGCAGGCTCTTAGCACCGAAGACATCATGGAGCAACTCACCATCTCGCGGGGTAATGCCAGTATGACGGTGCGCGAACTCATCGACTGGGGCCTGATTTACAAAGCGCTGCGTCCCGGCGAGCGCCGCGAGTTTTTCGTGGCCGAAAAGGATATGCTGCAAGTCACGCGCTGTATTATCCGGGCGCGCAAGCGCCGCGAGCTCGACCAGATGAAGCGTACCCTCGACCAGCTGGCCGCCGTGCCCGGCAACACGGCCGATGCCGACTACCGTGCCTTCCACACAACCCTAGCTGATATTCAGCAGCTCGCCACTGCTTCCGATAAGCTGCTTACCAAGCTCATGCAGGCCGAGCGCAGCTGGTTTTGGGATAAGTTTTTCAAGCTCTTTCTCTAGCCTTGGCCGCGCCCATATGGCCGGGCTGGCCCAGGCCGCTATTTGGCCGTCATCAGGGCCGAGAGGCCTAGCGGGGCGATGACGTTGGCGCTGCCATCGGGGTTGGTCGTGACGATGATGGGGGTGAATTTACCTTGGTAATACCAATAAAAAGCGGGGCTCACGGGCTGCTCGTGCTGCTGGTAAAAGCGCTCGATAACAGCCCGCGTGCCCTGGATGTACTGCACAAAATCGACGGGGTGGGCCCGGCTTACCTGGCAGATACTCGCCAGGCCCTTGTTAGGAATGGCCACCACGCTGCCCCACTCGCCCACCAGCTCGGGCGCATTGGTGGCCAGGTCGAGGGCGTAGCTGGCGGCGTAGTTTTCTTCGGCCAGAAAGCTGACGGTCAACCTGATTGTACCAGCTTCCAACTCCCTGGTAGTGCGGGTTACCTCGTGCTTATTCACGTTGGCCTGGGCTAGCGCGAACACGGCCGCCGGCTCCTGGTGCCACTCGGCAAACATGCGTTTGGATACCGTGGTGAAGGCGCCCGGCAAGTCCAGCATCAGCACGGTAGCCGTGCCGGCAAGGTCGGTGCGGGTGAGTAGGTTGGCCACGCCGCCGCGCTGCGCCAGGCTCGCCTCGGGGTAGAGGCGCAGGCTGAGGTAGGGGCGCACGCTTTCGAAGCTGCGCGGGTCAATCTTGCGCTGCTCGTCAAACGAGCTGAATAAACTGGTGAAGTGGTACCGAATGAGGGCCGGCCACTGCGTTTTATCGGGCTCAGCCGCGCACTTGGCAATAAGGTTGTGCAGGTTGAACGCCGTGACGCCCGGCTGCCCCGCCTCTAGCGCGATAATGCCGTCGCGCACGGCCGCCACCGGGTAGCGCCGCGCCACTACCGCCACCGCCGAATCGACCAGTTGGTGGTAGTCGGGCTTGCTGATGAGCGGCCGGTAGGCCTTGGGAATATCGTAGCTTATTTTTTGGGCCCAGGAACCCAGCGCAAAGGCGCAAATCAGGACCACGATGCTTAAAAAGCGCATAGAAAACGGTAGAAGCGCCCCGCTAGCCCCAGTATCAGTCCGCTGGCGGTAGGCAGTGGGCTTATTCGTGGCAATAAGGGCTAGCGGGCCAGGCTAGGTGAAGGCTTGAAAACAAGCAAGGTAGCACCCGAAGCCGTCCACAAGTAGCAGTCTGGCTAGGCTAATCCTGCGAATGCCCTAATCATGTACCCCCGAAAGTCAACTAAAACCCGACCTTCGCGCGTTCATTCATCGGTCGCTCACTGGCGGCACCCCTCTGTTATGATGCTCTCTAACGACCTTCTCATTTCGCGCGGCGAAGTGCTCATGCAACTCGAAGGTTATCTGAAAGATAATATTTATACCTTTCTCAAAAAGGTGGAAGATAGCTGGCAGCCGGCTGACTACCTGCCCGATTCGCGCCGCGACACCTTCTTCGACGAAGTAAAAGAGCTGCGCGAGCGCGCCGACGGCCTGAGCTACGACCTGCTAGCCGTGCTCATCGGCGACACCATTACCGAAGAGGCGCTGCCCAACTACGAAGCTTGGTTTCACGAGCTCGACGACCTGAACCGTGACCGCAACAACGGTTGGGCGCAGTGGATTCGGGGCTGGACGGCCGAGGAAAACCGCCACGGCGACCTGCTCAACCGCTACCTCTACCTGTGCGGGCGCGTTAATATGCGTGAGTTTGAATATTCGACCCAGCACCTCATCAACGACGGCTTCGACCTGGGCACGGCCCACGACCCGTACCGCGCGTTCGTGTACACGAGCTACCAGGAAATGGCCACCAACGTATCGCACCGCCGCGTGGGTCAGCTAGCCCGCGCCGCTGGCGACGACCAGCTTTCCAAAATCTGCGGCATGATTGCCGGCGACGAGAACCGCCACGCCAAGGCCTATAAAACCTTCGTAGACAAGATTTTCGACCTCGACCCGAGCGAGATGATGCTGGCTTTCGAAGACATGATGCGCAAGAAAATTGTGATGCCTGCTCACTACATGCGCGAGTTGGGCGTGGACATGGGTAAGACCTTTGGGCACTTCACCGATGCCGCGCAGCGCATCGGCGTGTACACCAGCCAGGATTATACCGATATTCTGGATACGCTCATCGACGAGTGGAAAATCGCCGACCGCACTGGCCTCACCGGCCCCGCCGCCAAAGCTCAGGAATACGTGATGAACCTGCCCGCCCGCCTGCGCCGCGTGAGTGACCGCATGACGGTGCCCAAGCTCGAATACAAATTCAAGTGGATTAGCTAGCCGCTGTTGGCAAGCGCGACCCTAGAAAAAGCCCCGACTGCCCCGCGCAGCCGGGGCTTTTTGCGTTAGGCCCAACCATCGGGCGGGCGCCGGGTTACACCCTACTTTCCAACCTTTTCCTTTTCCCTATGGCTCAGCAAACGAAAGCTGCCTACTACACCGAGTTTGGCGGCATTGATAAAATTCAGGTCGGCCCCCTCGACTTGCCCGAACTAGGCTCTCACGATGTGCAGGTGCAGGTAAAAGCGGCCGGCGTCAACCCCGTCGATGCCGTGGTGCGCGAGGGCAAATTTGCCCAGATGGTGCCCAGTGCTTTCCCAACCGTGCCCGGCTGGGATGTGTGCGGCATCGTCGAAAAGTGTGGCCCCGGCGTGGAGCGCCTGGCCGTGGGCGACGAAGTGTATGGCTACGTGCGCCAGCCCGTGGCCCAGCACGGCACCTTCGCCGAGCGCATGGTGGTACCCGAGCACTACCTGGCCCGCAGCCCCAAAAAGCTGAGCTGGGTCGAAGCCGGTGGCTTGCCCCTGGCCGGCCTCACAGCCTACCAGTCGGTGCTAAAAGCCGGCCAGCTCAAGGCGGGCGAAACTGTGCTCATCCTTGGCGCCTCGGGCGGCGTGGGTGGCTCGGCCATTCAGCTGGCCAAAAGTGTGGGCGCCAACGTAGTGGCCGTGGCCAGCGCCGACAGCGCCGCGCACATGAAGCAGCTAGGGGCCGATTTCACCATCGACTACAAAGCCGGCCCCGTGGCCGAAGCGGTAAAGCGCGTGGCGCCCGATGGCATCGACCTGTTATTTGATGCGGCCAGCGGCGACACCCTCACCCAGAGCCTAGCCACGCTCAAGCCCAACGGCCGCCTCATCTCGGTGCTCAACGATGGCAAGAATCTGACCTTGCCCGCTGGCGTGCACTTTCAGCACGTGATGGCCCAGCCCAGTGTGGCCGACCTCGACTACCTGCGCGAACTAGCCGATGCCGGCAAGCTCACCGTGCCTATCGCGGCCACCTTTTCGCTGGATGATACCAAAAAGGCGTTTGAGCAGATTGAAACCCACCACACGACCGGAAAAATCGTGATTGTACCCTAGCGGGCCAGTTGGAAAAGTAACAAGGCTGTCATGCGGAGCCCAGTGAAGCATCCCGCGTAGTGCAGTAAAATCTACTGCTCGCCAACGTCAGCATGCGAGATGCTTCGCTGCGCTCCGCATGACAACCTTGTTACCTTACTGCTGTCCTTGTAGTCCAGCGCGCGAACCGCTATTTCTCGATTTTAACGCCTTTCCAGAAAGCTACGCGGCCCTGAATATTCTGGGCGGCGGGACTGGTTTCGGGGTAAAACCAGGCGGCATCCTTATTTAATTCGCCGTTTACGCGTAGCGAGTAGTAGCTGGCGCGGCCCTTCCAGGGGCAGGAGGTGTGGGCGATGCTGTCCTCAAAAAACTCCTTCTTGAGCGCGTCGGCGGGGAAGTAATGGTTGTTCTCAACCACCACGGTGTCGTCGCTCTCGGCCACGACGGTATTGTTCCAAATGGCTTTCATAGGCTGGTAGCGCGGCGCCTGAATGGCCGCCCGGCTAAGGTTAAACGCACTACTTTGCCGGAAGTTTGCGCCCAGCTCCGGCGCCCGACTCTAGTATGCTCCGCCACTTACGCCCCGCCCAAATAAACCGCTCGCAGTGGGATGCGCTTATTAGTGAGGCGCCTAACGGCCTCATCTACGCCCTGAGCTGGTACCTGGATATCGTGTCGCCGGGCTGGGAGGCGCTGGTAAAAGAGGAGGCCGGGCGCTACGTGGCGGGGCTGCCGTTGCCGGTGCGCCGCAAGTTTGGCTTGCGCTACTTGCAGCAGCCATTATTTACCCAGCAACTGGGGCTTGTTTGCCTGGCGCCGCCCACGGCCGCCGACTGGGCACAGCTCGGTAGCCTGCTGCGGCGGCAGTTTATATACATCACGAAGTACGCGTTCAATGTCGGCAATGCGGCGGTGGCTGGTCCGGCCGCGCTGGGCCTGGCGGGCGGGCCGACCCGCACGTACCACCTCTCGTTGCAGCCCACTTACCCCGAGCTATGGGCTAGCTACCGCCCCGAGCGCCGCCGCCACCTGCGCAAGGCCCAGCCGCACGCGCTGGTAGTCGAGCCCACTACTAACATCGACCTGCTGATACATCTCTACGACGAAAACATTGCGCCCCGGTTTTCCGGTGTGCAGGGCGAAGGCTATGAGTACCGCATTATCAGGGGAATCTACGGGGCTGGTAGCCAGCAAAAAATGGCCTCGCTGTGGCAGGCCCGCTCGGCCGAAGGGGAGGTGCTGGCCATGATGCTGCTGCTGCAGTTCAGGCAGCACACTATTTATTTAGTTAGCTGCACCACGGCCGCAGGCAAAGACCAGGCGGCTACTTCGGTGCTGATAGATAGTTTTTTGCAGCAGCACGCCGGTCACGGTGGGTACTTCGACTTCGAGTCGCCGGAAGTGCCGGGCATAGAGCGCTTCTACGGCAGCTTTGGCGCCGTGCCACGGCCCTTCTTTACGGTCGTTTCTGACCAGATGCCCTGGCCGGTGCGCCAGCTCAAGGCCGCGCGCATGGTCCTGTACCGGCGGCTGCGACCCCGCCCGGCCCCTGGTGCCGACTAGCTTTGGCAGTAGTTGTGGGCCTAGTGCCGATGCATTCGGCCAGGCTGCTCGTGCAAAAATCTGCAAAATTGCGCCTTCCTCACGAGTCCGCTACTGCTGATTAGCGGGCATGAGCTTTGGTACTTACCTGCCCTATGATACGTCACGTTGCATCCCAAGCCATCGACCGCTCGCAGTGGGATGCGCTTATTAGTGAGGCGCCTAACGGCCTCATCTACGCCCTGAGCTGGTACCTGGATATCGTGTCGCCGGGCTGGGAGGCGCTGGTAAAAGAGGAGGCCGGGCGCTACGTGGCGGGGCTGCCGTTGCCGGTGCGCCGCAAGTTTGGCTTGCGCTACTTGCAGCAGCCGCTGTTTGCGCAGCAGCTAGGCCTGTTTTCCTTGGAAAGCCCCACGGCCGCCGATTGGCAACAAGTAGCGCAACTTCTGCGTCGGTTTCGGTTTATCACGCAGTACGCCTTCAACACGGGCAATGCCGAACTGCTCGGTGCGGGGCAGCCGGGGCTAGCCGGGGCGGCCTTCACGACCTATTACCTGGCGCTGCGGCCGCCCTACGAGCAGCTGCTGGCAGGCTACAAGCCCAACCGCCGCTGGCGCCTCAACCAGGCCCGGCGGCGGGGCCTGCGCGTAGAGCCCACCACCGATATCGACCTGATGGTGCAGATTTTTGCCGAGAACACGGCCCCCAAAATCTACGGCGTTATTGGCGAAGCTTACGAGTACCGCATTTTGCGGGCCCTGTACGCCCGCGCCCGGCAGGCGGGGCTAGCCTCGCTGTGGCAGGTGCGAGGGGCTAGCGGCGAGGTGCTGGCGATGGGTATGTTATTTCATTTCAAGCAGCATCTGACGTATATTTTCAACTGCTCGACGCGGGCCGGCAAGGAGGCCGGGGCTATTTCGGTGCTGCTCGATGAAATTTTGCGCGCCCACGCTGGCCAGGACCTGGTGTTCGATTTTGAGGCGCCGGAGGTGCCCAACGTGGCGCATTTTTACAGCAGCTTTGGGCCGGCCCCGGCGCCGTTTCTGGCCATTGCGGCCAATCGCCTACCCTGGCCGGTGCGCCAGCTGAAGGCGGCGCGCATGGCCTTGTACCGGCGGCTGCGCCCGCGCCCGGCGCCTGGCCACGGCGCAGGCTAGCCAGTAGGAAACATTACCGGCGTGGGCGTTGTTGGCCCGAGTAGCTTATTCGATGCCACTGGCGGCTGGCTAGCCCGCGCAGCCCGGCATCTTTATCCCAGGTAAAAACTATATGGCGCTCGGCATTCGATTCAGTGATTTTAAGCCCGATGAAAACTCGGGCGATAAGGGGTTCGAGCAGCTGTTTAAGCTGTTCATGCAGTTGATAACTATCACCAGCGGCGACGTGGGTGAAGCCCTGCAATGGCTCAATGAGGTTGACAAGCAGTATGGCCTCACCGACAACGAGTACGGGATGGGCAACTTCATCGACGACCTCAAAAAGAAGGGCTACATCGATGAGAACGAGCAGGAGCGGGGCGAGCTGAAAATCACGCCCAAGACCGAGCAGAAAATTCGTAAGTCGGCGCTCGAGGAGATTTTCGGCAAGCTCAAGCGTGGTAACACCGGCAACCACCGCACGCCCCACACCGGGCAGGGCGACGAGCAGAGCACCGACCTGCGCGAGTTCCGCTTCGGCGATTCGCTTGAGCAGATTCAGATGTCGGAATCCATTCGCAATGCCCAGCTTAACCACGGCATGGACGGCGACAATTTTATGCTGACCGAGGGCGACCTCGAAGTGCGTGAGAATGAGCACAAGTCGCAGACCAGTACGGTGCTGATGATTGATATTTCGCACTCGATGATACTCTACGGCGAGGACCGCATCACGCCCGCCAAGAAAGTAGCGATGGCCCTGGCCGAACTCGTGAAGCAGAAGTATCCCAAGGATACGCTCGACGTCATCGTGTTCGGCAACGACGCCTGGCAGATTGAGGTGAAGGACTTACCCTACCTGCAAGTTGGCCCCTACCACACCAACACGGTGGCCGGCCTGGAGCTAGCCATGGATTTGCTGCGCAAGCGCAAAACGCCTAACAAGCAGATTTTCATGATTACCGACGGCAAGCCCACCTGCCTGAAGGAAGGCAACGGCTACTACAAAAACAGCTTCGGCCTCGACCGCAAGGTGGTGAACAAGACCCTGAACCTGGCCGCCGCCGCCCGCCGCATCAAGATTCCGATTACCACCTTCATGATTACCTCTGACCCCTATCTGCAAAAATTCGTGGAGGAGTTTACGGAGGTCAACCAGGGCAAAGCCTACTACTCGGGCCTGAAGGGGCTGGGGCACCTAGTGTTCGAAGACTACAAGAAGAACCGGCGCAAGTCGCTGTAAAACGAAGAAGGCGCCGGAAGTTTCCGGCGCCTTCTTCGTTTTTAGGGGTAGCCGCTAGGCTGCTCGCTACTTTTTAGTCGCCGTTTCAACTATTTCCTCCAGGTCCGGAGCCTCAAGCGTGTTGGGGTGGCCCGAGCGCATAGAGTTGTTGGTGGTGTAGCCGACCAACTGCCCCGAAGCCGCGTCCAGCAGCTGAAAGCCATTGCCGCCGTTTGTGGTGATGTAGCGCAGGTAGAGATACCGTGCATCCGCGCTCGCAGCGGCAGCGTCGATGGCTGCCTGGTCGGCAAACTGCACCGGGTAGGGAAAAGCTCGCCGCAGCTTGCTTTCCGGCAGTTTGGCCCCTAGCTGCTCCCGGAGCATGAGCAGGGTTTTGGCCGGCAAAAGCGCTGCATTCTGGCCCAAGCGGGCCTCGGCAGCGCGGTCGATGTCGGTGGGCTTCTGGCCCTTTAGGCGCTGCTCCAAATAGGCTTGCAATTGTTGCACCGTACTCACGGCGTCGCTGGTATGAAACATCGTTTGCCAGGCCGGCCACCTGCCAGTCAGCAAAATCTTGGTATTGGTGTTGAACAATTGATAGGCCAGCAGCTCCCAGGCATAATCCTTTTTAACAAATAAGCCGCTGTAGCTGCCCACTTTCCCTACCAGGCATAGCTGCAGGGCTGGCAGCACAACTGGCGCCCGCGTAGTTTTAAATACATTAAACCCAAAGTTCAGTACCAAGTGCTTGGCCTGTTTATCCTGTTCTAACTGGTCAAGTTCAGCCTGCGTAATAAACTTAATGGGCGATAGATGCCAGATTTTGGCGGCTGTTTCCAGGGCCGTGCGCTGAGCGGCTACCTGGGCCAGGTATTCATCGCGGTTGGCAGGCACGCGGGGGTCGTCTTTGAACGCTGCTTCGCTTTGGGCCTCGGGTAGCACTACGTGGAGCGGCTCGGTGAGGGAAACCGTGAGGTCGCCCTCGGTGCCAGCACCAATGGGCTGAAAGATGGGGGTGCGCTGCGCCGAAGCGGGCTGCGTGCTGGCTAGCCCGGCGGCGAAGAGGAGAAATAAGTAGAGGTGTTTTGGCATGTAGGCAGGGAAAGAAATAATGAAGTTGTAAACATAGCAGATAGGCTAGCCAGCGCCGAAGGCGGGAGGATGCTGCATAAACACAGGCGGCGCTTACAATAGCGCAATTTTCTTCGTGCGTCCGCCTGAACCTCCGGCCACCTGAGCGGGTTTAAGGCCTAATGAAGCACGAAACTATCCGCACCCTGGGCCAGCTGCGCGCCAGTGGTTACCAGCCCCGCACCGTGAAAGAAGAGCTGCGGGACAACCTCATTTCCAAACTCAAAAACAAGGAAGACGTGTTTCCCGGCATCTTCGGCTACGAAGAAACCGTGATACCCGAACTGCAGCGCGCCATCCTGGCCGGGCACCACATCAACCTGCTCGGCCTGCGTGGCCAGGCTAAGACGCGCATTGCGCGCCTGCTCATCAACCTGCTCGACCCGTTTATTCCGGTAGTAAAGGGTTCGGAGTTGAACGATGACCCCATGCAGCCGCTGTCGGTGTATGCCAAAAACCTCATTGAGGAAAAAGGCGACGATACGCCCATCGAGTGGCTGGGCCGCGCCGACCGCTACACCGAGAAGCTGGCCACGCCCGACGTGACGGTGGCCGACCTCATCGGCGACGCCGACCCCATCAAAGCCGCCACGCTCAAGCTGCCGTACTCGGACGAGCGCGTGATTCACTTCGGCCTGATTCCGCGCGCGCACCGCGGCATCTTCGTTATCAACGAATTGCCCGACTTACAGGCCCGCATTCAGGTGTCGCTTTTCAATATTTTGCAGGAAGGCGACATCCAGATTCGGGGTTTCAAGGTGCGGTTGCCGCTCGATTTGCAGTTCGTGTTCACGGCCAACCCTGAGGACTACACCAACCGCGGCAGCATCGTGACGCCGCTCAAGGACCGCATCGACGCGCAGATTATCACGCACTACCCCAAGTCGATTGAGATTGGTAAGCGCATCACCAAGCAGGAAGCCCGCATTAAGGAAGAGCAGAAGGGCTTGGTAACCACCAACGAAATCACCCACGACCTCGTGGAGCAGGTGGCCGTGGAGGCCCGCGGCTCCGAGTTTGTGGATGCCAAGTCGGGCGTATCGGCCCGCCTCACCATCTCGGCCTACGAGCAGGTGATTGCCGGCGCCGAGCGCCGCACCCTCATCAACGGCGAGAGCAAGACCTATGTGCGCGTAGCCGACTTCATCTCGGCCGTGCCCGCCATCACGGGCAAGGTAGAATTGGTGTACGAAGGTGAGCAGGAGGGCGCGGGCATCGTGGCCGAGAAGCTCATGGGCAAAGCCATCCGCACGCTGTTTCTGAACTACTTTCCCGACCCCGACAAGTCGAAGAAGCTCAAGAACCGCCCCAGCCCCTACAAAACGGTGCAGGAGTGGTTTGGCAACGGCAATACGCTCGACATCCTGCACGATGCCAGCACCGCCGACTACCGCGCCGCCCTCGATAAAGTACCCGGCCTGCGCGATATCGTGACCGAGCTGCACCCCAAGGAAGACGCCGAAACCACGTATTTCCTCATGGAATTCCTGCTGCACGGCTTGGCCGAGCACTCGCTCATCTCGCGCAACCGCCTCACGGCCGGCGCCCAGTTCAAGGACCTGCTCTCGTCGATGTTCACCATGCCGAGCTTCGGTGAGGACGACGACGAGGATGAAGAAGAGCAGAAGCCCCGCAAGCGCCGCTAGGGTGTAGAGTAAGTAGTTATAATAAAAAAGGTCCTGCCAACACTGGCAGGACCTTTTTTATTGTCTATCTAAAAAGCAAAACCTATTTACTAAGCTTGCTCCTCGTCCTTTACCACAATTTTGGTAATCTCGTCGTTGCCGCGAATCTGGTCAATCACGTCCAGGCCGTCCACTACTTTGCCGAATACGGTATGCACGCGGTCGAGGTGGGCGGTGTTCTGGCGGTCGTGGACGATGAAGAACTGCGAGCCGCCGGTGTTTTTGCCGGCGTGGGCCATGCTAAGCACGCCGCGCTCGTGGTGCTGGTGGCCGCCGCTGGTTTCGCAGTCGATTTTGTAGCCGGGGCCGCCGGTACCGGGCTGGCCTTTGGCGCCGGGCTTGGTGTTGGGGTCGCCGCCCTGAATCATGAAATTCGGGATGACGCGGTGAAACTTGGTGCCGTCGTAGAAGCCTTTGCTGGCCAGGTCGGTAAAGTTCTTAACGGTGTTGGGCGCGTCCTGCTCGTAGAACTCGACTTTCATAACGCCCTTAGGCGTGTGGATTTCAGCGGTTTTCATCGAAAAATAACCTGAAGTGAAGGGTGGGAAACGGCCCGGCGGAGGCTAGCCGGGCATTGCGAAGGTAAAACAGTCCGCCCGGGGCCGGGGTTTAGCTCAACCGCCGGGCTTTGCTATTACGTAAGGCTAGCCGGATGTTTTCCTAAAACCCTCTTTTACTTTTTTCATGAAGAAGATTTTCCTGCCCCTCGCTACGGCGCTCACCCTCTCGCTAGGCCTCACCAGTTGCGGCGGCGACAAAAATGCCGAAACCACCGCGGCCGAAAAAAGTGCCGCTAACCCCGCCGACTCGGTAGCCGCCATGGCCGGCGACTCGGCCCGCATGGCTAAGCCCGGCGGCGTGATGGTAGACGGCGTGGCCATGACGGCTGACAAAGACATCGTGGACAACGCCGCGGGCGCCAAAAGCGTGAGCACGCTCGTGTCGCTGGTGAAGCAGGCCGGCTTGGTCGAGACGCTGAAAGGCGCCGGCCCCTTCACGGTATTCGCCCCCACCAACGCCGCTTTCGACAAGCTGCCCAAGGCCGCCGTGGCCGCCCTCACCGACCCCGCCAACGCTGCTAAGCTCAAAGGCGTGTTGACCTACCACGTTATCCCCGGCCGCTTGGTGGCCGCCGACCTCAAGGATGGCCAGGACCTAACCACTGTGAACGGCGAGAAGCTGCACATCACGGTGAAAGATGGTAAAGTGATGGTGAGCAACGGCAAAGATGCCCCCGCTACCGTGCAAATTGCCGACGTAATCTCGAAAAACGGCGTGACCCACGTGATTGACGGCGTAGTGCTGCCGCTAGCCAAATAGCGCACTGGCAGCTTTAAAAAAAGCCGTCATGCTGAGCTTGCCGAAGCATCTTGGTCGATTCGTTGGATTATTAACTTCAACGAACCGACCAAGATGCTTCGGCAAGCTCAGCATGACGGCTTTTATCTTGCTTAGTAGCTTAACTAAACTACATCCCCGCGTCTTCCGACACTCTTTTGGCGAAGCTGGCCCAGTCCACATCGGGCTCGCCTAGGGCCACGGTGGCGGTGAGGCGGTCGCGCACAATGTTGGCGAAGGGCATGGGCATATCGTGCTTATAGGCTTCCTGCACCACCAGGTTCATATCCTTGCGGATGATGGCGGGCGGCGCGCCCACTGGCTGGTAGTGCTGCTCGGCAATGAGCTTGCCGTAGCTCTTATAAATGGGGTTGTTGAAGATGGTGGAAGTCAGCATCTCGTAGAAACCCACGCGGTCGAGGCCGCACTTTTCGGCTAGGGTCAGGGCTTCGGCCATGCCCTCAATTACGGTGCCGAGCAAAAAATTGCCGCAGAGCTTGGCCACGCTGGCCGCGCCGGGGTCGTCGCCAAAATCGTGGGTGCCCTGGCCGATGGCTTCCTGAGCGGGCTTGAGGCGCTCGCGCGCCGCGGCGGGGCCCGACGAGCCTATCCAGAGCTTGCCGGCCGCTGCCACATCAGGCTTACCAAATACGGGCGAGGCCACCAGAAACGAGCCGTGGGCGGCGTGCGCCTCGGCCAGGCGGCGGTTGGTATCGGGGGCCACGGTGCTGCACGAGGCGTGGATGGCGCCCTTGGGCAGCGTGCTCAGGATGCCGTCGGGGCCGGTGGTTAGCGCTTCGAGCGCCCGGTCGTCGGTTACCATCGTGAAGACGATGTCGGCCTCGCGCACGGCCTCGGCGGGGCTAGCGGCTACTTTGGCACCTTGCTGGCGCAGGGGTTCCGCTTTTTCGGCGGTGCGGTTGTAAACGGTCAGCGGGAAGCCCGCTTTGAGCAGATTGGCGGCCATGGCGGCCCCCATGCTGCCCAGGCCCAAAAAAGTAATGTTCATGCGTGGGTAACCAGCTAAGGTAGGCGAATGGTTTTTAAGCTGGAGGAGAGTTCGAAGTGAAGAAGTAAAAGTGAGGCGACTTTAACTTTTACCTCTTCACTTTGAACTCGTAGCCGCTACGGCTGACCGCCGCCGCCGGCCGAGCCATACACCTGCCCGGTGGCGTAGCTGGCGTCGCTGGCCGCCAACTGCACGTAAATGGAGGCGAGCTCGGCGGGCTGGCCGGGGCGGCCCATCGGCGTTTTGCCGCCAAACTCCTTCAGGTTTTCCTGGGTCGAGCCACCGGCTACCTGCAAGGGCGTCCAGATGGGGCCGGGCGCCACGCCATTCACCCGGATACCCTTGGGCGCCAGTTGTTTGGCCAGCGACTTCACGTAGTTCATCGTGGCGGCTTTGGTCTGGGCGTAGTCGTAGAGGTTGGCGCTAGGGTCGTAGGCCTGCTCGGAGGTGGTGCCGATGATGGCCGAGCCGGGTGCCAAGTGCGGCAGGGCAGCCTTAATAATCCAGAACGGCGCGTAGATGTTGGTTTTCATCGTGGCGTCAAAGTCCTCAGTGGTGAGGTCCAGGATGGACTGGCGCTGTTGCTGCCGGCCAGCATTGTTCACCACAATGTCGAGCCCGCCAAGCTGACGCACGGCTTCGGCCACCAGGCGCTGGCAAAAGGCCTCCTCGCGCAAATCGCCGGGAATGGCGATGCCTTTGCGGCCCTCTTTGCGGATGAGGGCAATAACTTCTTTGGCATCCGCCTCTTCGGCCGGTAAGTAGTTGATAGCTACGTCGGCACCCTCGCGGGCGTAGGCAATGGCAGCGGCGCGGCCCATGCCCGAGTCGCCGCCCGTGATGAGCGCCTTGCGGCCGGCCAGGCGGCCCGAGCCTTTGTAGCTGGTTTCGCCGTGGTCGGGGCGCGGGTCCATCTGGCTAGCTAGTCCTGGAAAGGGCTGCATCTGCCCCTTGAACGGCGGCTTAGGGTACTTGGTAACCGGGTTGACCAGGGCCGGGCCGGGGGCCGCCCCGGCGGGGCTAGCCGCCGCCTCGGCTGGCAAAATAGGGGCGACGGCCGCAGCGGCCAGGCTAGCTCCCAGGCCGCCCAAAATGGCGCGCCGGCTGAGGTTGTGTTCTTCAGACATGATAGGGAAAAGGAATAAAAGGAGAAATAATAGGGCCTTAACGGGTAGCATTGCGCCCCCGTTGCCGGGGCAGCCCGCATGGCAGCGCTTATCCGCCCGGCTTAGCTCGCTTGTTCACTGCTGCCCAAATGTGCCTGGGTGAGGCTGCTGGCCCGCATTCGGGTGGGTGCGGGCTACCTTCGCCGGGCCACCCGCCCGACTACTTATTTTTTATGCGCACCTTCAACTGGGCCATTTTGGGCCCGGGCAACATTGCCCACAAGTTTGCCGCCGACCTGGCCCTGGTGCCGCAGGCGCGCCTGCACGCCGTCGCCTCGCGCACCCTAGCCAAAGCCCAGAATTTTGCCGCTACTTACGGCGCGCCCCACGCCGTGGGCAGCTACGAAGCGCTGTTGGCCGTGCCCGATATCGACGCCGTCTACATTGCCACGCCGCACTCCGAGCACCATGCCCACGCGCTGCTGTGCCTGCGCGCCGGCTTGCCCGTGCTCTGCGAAAAAGCCTTTGCCCAAAATGCCGACCAGGCCCGGGAAATGATGGCGCTAGCTCAGCAAAAGGGCGTGTTTCTGATGGAGGCGTTCTGGACGCGTTTCTTCCCGGCCATCAAGCACGCGCTGGAACTGGTGCAGGCCGGCGCCATCGGCGAGGTGAAGCACTTGGCGGCCGACTTCGGCTTTATCACCGATTTCAAGCCCGAGTCGCGGCTGTTCAACCCCGCGCTGGCGGGTGGCTCGTTGCTCGATATCGGGGTGTATCCGTTGTTTATCAGTCAGTTGTTTTTAGGTGTGCCAACCACCGTGCGCGCCGTGGCCACGCCCGCGCCCACCGGCGTCGATGTGAACTGCGTGATGGCACTGGCCTACGCCAGCGGTGCCACGGCTAGCCTGTTTTCCACCATCGCGGCCACAACCAACAACTACTGCGTGCTCTACGGCACCACCGGGCAGCTGCACCTCACGGGCCGCTTTCACGCCCCCAGCGGCCTCGAAATTCACCGGCCCGAGCAGGCACCCGAAGTCATTCCGCACCCCAAAACTGGCCTTGGCTACCACTACGAGGCCGCGCACGTGCAGGAATGCCTAGCGCAGGGCCTGGCCGAAAGCCCGCTACTGCCGCTAGCCTTCAGCCTCGACCTGATGCGCACCCTCGACGCCGTGCGGGCCCAAATCGGCCTGCGCTACCCCGGCGAGTAGGCGGGGGCTAGCGCGGCAGCGGCACGGCGCGACCTTCTTTGATGGATTGCCGGGCCGCGTCGAGAATCTCAACCACCAGCATATTGGTGGGCAAGGACGAGAGCACGTCCTCCGGCGCGGTGCCGCGCACCACGGCCGCCAGGTAGGCGAAGGGCTCGTCGTATGGCGCCGGGGGCGCGGCCACGGTTTCGTCTTTGGCAGGCTCTTTTTCGGTGTGGCGCACGCGCAGGTGGTCGCGGTCGAGGGCGATGGCCGAGCCGGTTTGGCCGTACACTTCGAGGTCTTTGCGGGCGTAGGGCCAGTTCCAGGACGCCTGAATAACGCCCTGGGCCTTGGCATAGGTGAGCAGGATGGTCACGTCGTCTTCCACCCTGGGGTACACGTTGGGCTTGATGTGCAGGGCACTAGCCATTACCGACAGCGGGCGCTCGCCGTGCATGAGCCAGGTCATGAGGTCGGCGCCGTAGCAGCCGAAGTCGGGCAGGGCCCCGCCGCCATTCTGCACCGGGTCGGTGAGCCAGTCCAGAAATTCCTTGTTTACCCCGATTTCCTGCGGGCCCTGATGGCCATCGTGGGCCACCATCCGGCGCACGTCGCCGAGGGCGTGGCTCTGCACCAGCTGCTGCACCGCGCGGTTAGAGCCGTACCAGGTGGTTTCGTAGTTGGTGAGCAGGTGAATACGGTGCTTTTGGGCCAGCGCCTGCATCTGGCGGGCGTGGTCCAGGCTCACGGCCAGCGGCTTTTCCACCATCACGTGAATGCCCTTGGGCGCGCAGGCCTGCACCACTTCGAGGTGCTGGTAGATGGTGCCGAAGGCCGTTACGGCCTCGGGCTTGGTCTTGGCTAGCATTTCCTCCAGAGAGTTATAAACCAGCGACATCGGCAGACCGTACTGCTGTAGGTAGCGCTGGGCCAGCTCGCGGTTGGGCTCGGCAATGCCCACGATTACAATGTCGCCGCGCTTGGCCCGGCCCAGAATGCCGTGCACGTGCGTGTGCGTGAGGCCAGCCACGCCCACCCGCAGCGGGTGGCTAGCCTGCGCGGCGGCCGGCTGGCCTCGTAAAATCAACAGCAGGGCGGCGATAAAAGTGAGTAGCTTGGGCATACGAATGGGTAGGATAGGTGCGCTGTCCCATACTCAGGCCGGGCGGCCGGGGTTGCCGCCTAAGAAACAGCCATTGGATACCGGCCGGCAACCTTTGCATAAGCGGCGGGTCCTTATTTTTAGCGCAGTAAGCCTGCTCAACTCCTTTTCCCACCCGATGAACTTTCTACGCAAAACCCTCGTGCTGGCGGCCAGCGCGGCCGCGCCGCTGCTGTTTTCTTTCCACGCACGGCCAGTGGCACCCGCCGCCGAAACCTGGCAAAACCTCTTCGATGGCAAAACCCTCGCCGGCTGGAAGCGGCTAGGGGGCACCGCCGACTATCAGGTCGAAAACGGTGCCATCGTGGGCACCACCGTGGCCAATTCGGGCAATACGTTCCTGGTTACGGAAAAGGAATACGGCGACTACGTGCTGGAGCTGGACGTCAAAATCGATGACCTCACCAACAACTCGGGGGTGCAAACGCGCAGCCATTTTGACCCGGCCGGGCCGGCGGGCAAGGTCTACGGCCGGCAGGTCGAGATTGACCCGTCGGCCCGCAGCTGGTCGGGCGGCATCTACGACGAGGCCCGCCGCCAGTGGCTGTATCCCTTGGATTTGCACCCACAGGCCAAAACGGCTTTCAAAGTGGGCGCTTACAACCATATCAAAGTAGAGTGCCTCGGCAACGAGATGAAAACCTGGGTCAACGGCGTGCCCGTGGCCTACGTGGTGGACCCCGTGGACCCTAGCGGATTCATCGGCTTGCAGGTGCACGCCGTGAGCGAGGCCGCCCAGGCCGGCCACAAGGTGTATTTCAAAAATATCCGCATCAAGACTACCGACCTGAAACCGAGTGCCTTTCCAGCCGATATCTACGTGGTCAATTTCGTGCCCAACTACCTGAATGCCTACGAAAAGCAGCACGGCTGGAAGCTGCTTTTCGACGGCAAAAGCCCGGCTGGCTGGCGCAGCGCCAAGGGCTCGGCTTTCCCGGCCAAAGGTTGGGAAATAACCGACGGCACGCTTTCCGTACTGCCCTCTGAGGGCAAGGAGGCGGCCAACGGCGGCGACATCGTGACCAATGCAGAGTACAGCGCGTTTGACCTTTCCTTCGAATTTAAGCTGACGCCGGGCGCCAACAGTGGCGTGAAATACTTCGTGACCCTAGCCGAAAAAACGGAGATGTCGGCCATCGGCCTCGAATACCAGGTGCTCGATGATGCCCTGCACCCCGATGCCAAGCTGGGCCGCGACGGCAACCGCACGCTAGCCTCGCTCTACGACCTGAAGACGGCCGACAAGCCCGTGCGCTTCGTGCACCCCATCGGCGAGTGGAACGTGGGGCGCGTGGTAGTATATCCCAACAACCACGTCGAGCACTACCTCAACGGCGCCAAAGTGCTCGAATACGAGCGCGGCTCCAAAGAATTTCGCGACCTGGTGGCCCAGAGCAAGTACCACATCTGGCCCAACTTTGGCGAAGCCAAAGCCGGCCGCCTGCTGCTGCAAGACCACGGTAACCGCGTCTCGTTCCGCAGCATCAAGCTGAAAGAGCTGAAGTAGTTAAGTTAGAATTGATTTAACGGCGTCCGTCATGCTTCGACAAGCTCAGCATGACGGACGCTGTAGATAGTTGACGTTTCAAAGCTTTCCTTTTCCCACCCAATTTACCCTAGCCATGTCACAGCCGCGTCGTCTTTTTCTTCAACAAGTGGCCCTAGCTGGCGCGGGCGCCGTGCTGCCGCGCCTGGCGTGGTCGGCCAGCAGCTACAAGCGCATTATCGGGGCCAATGACCGGGTGCGGGTGGGCGTGGTCGGCTTCTCCGACCGCCACCGCAACTCGCACATGCCCTGCTTTTTGCAGCATTATAAGGCGCTGAATTTCGACGTGGTGGGCGTGTCCGATATCTGGAGCAAGCGCCGCGACGAGGGCGCCGCTATGTGGAAGGAGAAGCTGGGCCACCCCGTGGCTGCCTACCGCAACAACGACGAGCTCTACGCCAGCAAAAGCGTGGATGCCGTGTTCATCGGCACCGCCGATTTTCAGCACGCGCTGCACGCCATCGAGGCTGTGCAGGCTGGCTGCGACGCTTACGTGGAGAAGCCCTTTGCCGAAACCATGGCCGACAACCGGGCCGCGCTCAAGGCCATTAAGGGCTCGAAGCAGATTGTGCAGATTGGCTCGCAGCGCCGCAGCGGCACCAATTACATGGCCGCCGAGCAGTTTATCAAGTCGGGCAAATTCGGGCCCATCACGATGGTCGAGTTGACCTGGAACGTGAACCAGCCCGGCCGCTGGCGCCGCCCCGAGCTGGTGGCCCAGCTTCGCCAGGCCGACATCGACTGGAAGCGCTACCTGCTGAACCGCCCCGCCGAGGCCTACGACCCGCGCAAGTACCTGGAGTACCGCCTGTTCTGGCCCTATTCCTCGGGCCTGCCGGGCCAGTGGATGAGCCACCAGATTGACACCGTGCACTGGTTTACGGGGCTAGCCCACCCGCGCAGCGTGGTGGCCAACGGCGGCATTTACGTGTGGAAGGACGGCCGCCGCAACTGGGATACGATGACGGCGGTCTTCGACTACGGCCCCGCCCAGGACCCTAGCAGCGGCTTTCAGGTAACCTTCGGCTCGCGCATGCACAACGGCGACGAGCACCCGGCCGAAATCTACTACTCTAACGGCGGCGAGCTCAACCTGATTACCAACCGCGTATCGCCCACCGGCGGCCTCACCAAGCCGTTTGCCGACGCCATGCACCTGCCGCCTAATCTGCTGCCCGAGTTCAGCCTCTCGCAGGCCGAAGCCGTGGTAGCCTCGGCCAATACCGGCGGCGACGTGCTCACCTCCAACCACGTGCGTAACTGGATGGAGTGCGTGCGCAGCCGCCAGCAGCCCCACGCGCCCGTCGAGGCCGGCTACAGCCACTCCATCGCCAATATCATGACTACGGCCGCTGCCCACACCGGCCTCAAAGCCACGTTTGATGAAAAGACGCAGGAGGTTATGGTGGGTGGTAAGGTGTTCAAGTACTAGCCTTTAGCACTATTTGGGAGAGGCCTTAGACTGAAAATTAACTGTCCAGGTTGCTGGCCGCTTGCTTATAATGGGCGTAGCCGACGACCTTGCGATGGCTAGCTTTCTTCCGTTGACCTGATGCTGCAACTCACCAATTTTAGCAAGACCTACCAGGGGCGGGCGGTGCTGCGCCTCGATTCCTTTACCTTCCCCCCCGGTACCTACTGGATTCAGGGCGCCAATGGCTCGGGCAAGAGCACGCTGCTCAAAGCGATTGCCGGCATCACTCCCTTTGAAGGGGATATTACGCTGGCGGGGCAGCTGAGCATTAAGCGGCACGCGGTGGCCTACCGCCGCCGCGTGAATTTTGCCGAAGCTGAACCCCTATTTCCCGAATTCCTGACCGGCCGCGAGCTTATTCACCTGTTTAGAACGGCCAAAAACGGCCCCCCTCATCAGGAAGACTTTTACCTGGAAGGCCTGCAAATGACTGGCTACGTGCACGAATCGGTCGGCACTTATTCGAGCGGGATGCTCAAGAAGCTGTCCCTAGTACTCGCTTTCCTGGGTCAGCCGACCTGCATCGTGCTCGACGAGCCCCTGGCGACCCTGGACGCGGCGGCCATTCCGGTGCTGTGCGCGTGGATGGCGCGCCAGCAAGCCCAGCAGGGCACAAGCTTCCTGCTGTCTTCTCACCAAGACTTTGCGGCGGAGTCGCTGCCGCTCCTGCAAAAGCTTCTTATCGAGCACGCTACCCTACGCCACGCCGGATGAAAAAGCCCCTGACCCGCGTCCTGCTCAAAGTCGTGGCCCGCGGCTTTTATCAGGAGCATACGGGCTGGCTGATTACGCTCTTCCTGCTGGTGTTCATCAATTTCTTCTACACCAGAGTGCCGGGCCAGGACCACCTGACGGCGGAGCAAATCCGGCAGAACGGCTTTCGGCTAGCCATTACAGCGGTTAGCGAGCCCCTAGGCGTGGCGGCGCTGCTCGGCGTCGGCTTTTGCTATAGTCTCAAAAGCTGGCACTACGTGGCGGGCCGGTTGAAAAGTGCCGACGTCCAGTTCCTCGCCTACAGCAGCAATGCCTTGCCGTGGGTGCAGCAGGTAGCTTCCTGGGCGGTGGTGCAAGGGGTTATTCTGTTGCCGGTGGTGGTGCTGTGCCTCTACGCCGTGGTGGTCGGCTTTTTTTTTCACCACTGGCTGGTGCCCGTGCTACTGCCCGCGTACCTGCTGCTGCTCACCCTAGCCGGCGCTGGTTACTACACGCGCCTGCTCAACGATACGGTGGTGAAGCCCGATAAACTGGCTGGACTAACCTGGGCCCGCAGCTGGCCTAAACCACTCTTTAGCCTGTTTTTATACGAAATTATCGCTAAAAAGCGCGTTCTTTTTCTCCTGACCAAGCTAGCCTCCGGGGCGAGCATTGCGCTGCTGCTCCTGGCTTTCCCCAACGCCCGCGCCGACGGCAGGCTAGCGGGGATGCTAGCGCTCTGTTGTGCGGTTGGACACAGTGTGCTGGTCTTTCAAGCTGCTGATTTTGAGCTGTTTTATTTACCCTTCGTGCGCAACCTGCCCTATGGGCGAGGGCAGGTCTACGGCCAACAGGTGCTTTTATACGGTGTGCTGCTACTACCCGAGCTAGGCTGGTTGCTGACTGCAAACAGGTTCAGCACCGGGTTAATCGCGGCCTGTTTGCTGCTGAGCGTAACCCTACTCCTGCGCGCGCTGCTCTACTGGACTGGCCAGCACATGACTACTTATTTGCGGCTAGTAGTGGGACTATTTCTTTGCCTCCTCTTGGCCAATTTATTCGCATTAACCGGCCCGCTAGCCCTTGGCAGTGCCCTGGCGGCGGGAATACTACTATACAGATACCGGTAGCAGCAAGCGAAGGTCCTAGAACCAAGCGCCTACCTAGTGCCGGTTGTCCTCGTCGTGCAGCATGCTCACGTAGCTCTCGTAGCGCGGCACGGCCAGCTTGCCCTGGTCCATGGCCTCGCGCACGGCGCAGCCGGGCTCGTGCACGTGCTGGCAGTTGTAGTAGCGGCACTGCCCCAGCAGGGCGCGCATCTCGGGGAAATAGCCGGCTAGCTCGGCGGCGGGCACGTCGACCAGGCCCAGTTCTTTGATGCCGGGCGTGTCGATGAGGTAGGTGCCGGGCACGATTTCGAGCATCTCGGCGAAGGTAGTGGTGTGCTTGCCCTTATCGGAAAAGGCGCTGATTTCGGCCGTTTTCAAGTCCAAATCCGGCACTAGCTCGTTGATGAGCGTGCTCTTGCCCACGCCCGAGTGGCCCGAGAGCAGCGACACCCGGTTGGGCAGCAGCGAGGCTACGGTGGCCACGTTGTCGCCGGTTTCGGCCGAGCACAGCACGCTGGGGTAGCCCAGGCTAGCATACATGCCGGCTATCTGCTGCTGATAATCGAGCGTGTCCGCGTCGTAGAGGTCCGACTTATTGAAAATTAGCTTGGCCGGAATGTGGTACGCCTCGGCCGTGACCAGAAAGCGGTCGATAAACCCAAACGAAGTGGCCGGCGACACCAGCGTCACCACCAGCAAGGCTTGGTCGAGGTTGGCGGCCACAATGTGGGCGTGCTCGCTCTTGTGCACCGAGCGCCGGATGATGTAGTTGCGGCGCGGCTCGATGGTGTGAATCACGCCCGCACCCTCCGACTGCTCGGGCACCTCAAACGCCACCACGTCGCCCACGGCTAGGGGGTTGCTCACCTTCAGGCCCTGGTTTTTGAACTTGCCCCGCAGCCGGCAGCGGTGTAGCTGGCCGGTTGCGCGGTCGCGCACCACGTACCACGAGCCGGTAGATTTGACGACGATGCCAGTCATGTTATTTTAATTATGAATTATGAATTAGAAATTATGAGTTGGTAGGTAATGGAGCAATTTCGCTGTTTGGGCAAAGAGCTCCATTCATAATTCCTAGTTCATAATTTCTAATTGCCGCAGAATGCGGCCCGTGGCCCCAGCGTGGCTGTGTACGTAGTCGAGGCTCATATCCTGCACTTTCAGGCGGGCTTCTTCATTGTAATACAGCCGGTCGAAGGCCGATTCGAGCTGCTGGGGCGACTGCACCGCGAAGGCGCACCCTAGCTGCACCAGCTCCACGGCCTCCTGAAACCGCTCGTAGCGCGGCCCAAAAAACACTGGCAGCCCGAAGGCCGCCGCCTCCAGCGTATTGTGCAGCCCCGCCCCAAACGCCCCACCGATGTAGGCAAAGCGCCCGAAACGGTAGAGCTGGCTCAGCATCCCCACGTTGTCGATGAGCAGCAGGCGGGCCTCGGCCACGGTGGCGGGGCTAGCCTGCGAGTAGCGCACGGTGAGGCCGGGCAGGGCCGCCTCAATTTCCTGCAAATGACTTTCGCTCACCTCGTGCGGCGCCACAATAAAGCGCATGGCGCGGGCGTGCTTGCGCAGCAGCGGGGCCAGCGCGGGCAGGTCTTCGGGCCAGGTGCTGCCGGCCACCAGCACGGGCACGCCATCGGCCACGAAGGCTTCGGCCAGCGGCAAGGGCCTAGCCGGGGCCAGCGCCGTGGCCGCCACGGTGTCGAAGCGCGTATCGCCGGCCACGCTCACGCGGCGCAGACCCAGGCCGCGCAGCAGCTCGGCCGAAGCCTCATTTTGGGTGAAAATGTGGCTGAGTTGGCCCAGAATCTCGCGAAAGAAACCGCCCCAGGGCTTGAAGAAAACCTGGCTAGGCCGGAAAATCGCCGCTACTACCACCGCCGGTACGCCGCGCTGCCGCAGCTCGCTCAGAAAGTAGTACCAGAACTCGTACTTCACAAAAATGGCTAGCCGGGGCTGCACCAAGTCCACGAAGCGTCGGGCGTTGTCGGCCGTGTCGAGCGGCAGGTAAAACACGTAGTCGGCGCCCGGCCAATTCTTGCGCACCTCGTAGCCCGAGGGCGAAAAAAACGTGAGCACGATTTTGTGGCTAGGGTACTGCCGCCGCAGCCCTTCGATGAGCGGGCGGCCCTGCTCAAACTCGCCCAGCGAGGCGCAGTGCACCCACAGGCGCGGCGCGGCATCGGCGGCCAGCGCCTGCTCGATGTGGGCCAGCAGTCCCGCGCGGCCCGCCACCCAGGCGGCGGCCTTGGGGTTGAAGGGCGCTACCAGCCGCAGCAGCAGCGCATAAATCGAAAGTCCTAACGAATAGAGAAAGCGCAAAAAAAGGCCGCGCCGGAAAGAAAAGTCCGAACGCGGCCCCAAAATTACGCTAAACCTGGGTGGTAAGCTTTCGCCCGCCTATTTAACATCCTGCGCCTACCGATGGCCAGCGAAAGCGTGGCGCGTGGCTAGGCCTCGTCGGCTTCCCAGTTGGCGGGGCAGGTTTCGCCGTGCTCCTCGAAGTGGCGCAGGGCATCGACCATGCGCAGGGCATCGGAGATGCGGCGGCCCAGGAAACGGTCGTTCACGAGCTGGTGGCGCACAATGCCGTCGCGGTCAATCAGAAACAAGCCCCGGTAGGCCTGCGGCGTGCCGACGAAGGTCATTTCGCCCGTGTCGTTGTAGTCGTAGTGGCCGGCTAGCACATCGTAGTTGGTCGAGATGGTTTTGGTGGCGTCGGCCACGAGCGGGTAGGTTACGCCCAAAATACCGCCCTCGTCGAGCGGCGTGCGCAGCCACGCCTGGTGCACCTGGTGCGAATCGGTGCTGCACCCCACCACGGCCACGCCCCGGCGCTCAAACTCGGGCAGCATTTTCTGAAAGGCCAGCAGCTCGGTAGGGCAAAGGCCCGAAAAATCGGCGGGGTAAAAAAACAGCAGTACGTAGCGCTTGCCGAGGTAGCGGTCAAGCGAAAACTCTTCTTCTATCTGCTGGCCGATAACGGCTTTGGCCTTGAAAGCAGGGGCGCGCTTGCCAACGAGAACGGGCATCTTAATGAGTTATGAGTTAGAAATTATGAGTTATGAGTTGCGGTATTCAGCCTCTGCGAACTTCTGCGGAAACCTCAGCGAACCTCTGCGATAACTGCCGCCCGGGTCTCTTACTCCAAAAGCTTCGCCCTAGTTATTCGCGCACCAAAAACTGAAACGTGCTGCGCGTGCGCTGCTCTAGTAGCAACTCGCGCCCGCCCGTGAGCCGCTCGATGCTAGCCGCGTCGTAGTGTTTGATGGTAAAAAGCGTCAGCTCACTATTGTACTGCACCCGAAACTGGCCTTGCAGCAGCCCGAGCAGCCGCTGCACGCGCATCTCATTGAAGTCGGTGCACACCGAAAAGCTGATGGCCGAGTTCTGCATCAGGTTGATTTTGAGCCGTGCCTGGGCTAGCGCGCCAAAAATCACCTCCAGGTTTTCTTCCGAGATAAATGCAAAATCTTTGCTCTCAAACGACAGCAGGCACTGCCCACCCTTGCGAATGAAAGCCGGCACCAGCGGCGGGTGCTGGCAGTCGTGGATGAGCGTACCCGGCGCGCTAGGGTCCAAAAATGACTTCACCCGCAGCGGAATGTGGCGGTCGGCCAGCGGCTTCAGCGTCTTGGGGTGAATGACGCTGGCCCCATAAAACGCCATCTCGATGGTTTCCTGGTAGCTGATTTCGGGGTAGAGCACCGTGTCAGGGAAGATTTTGGGGTCGGCGTTGAGCAGGCCCGGCACGTCCTTCCAGATGGTCACGCTCTCGGCGTTCAGGCAATAAGCGAAGATGGCTGCCGAGTAGTCGGAGCCTTCGCGGCCGAGGGTAGTGGTGCGGTGGTCGTCTTTTACTTGGCCAGTAAAGCCTTCCGTTACGATAATTTGTGCATCGCCATTAGGAGAAAACAACTCTTGAATTTCCTCTTGAATCTTCTTTTCTGTTTCTTCCCAATTCACCTTCCCCTCGCGCCAAGTAGCATCTGTTACAATTTGTGTAGTACGATGATATACTTCACGTTCTAAGCTGCTTGCTAACGCACCATAAACAAGCTCTGACGATAGCGCTTCACCAAAACTAACTACTTGGTCGTAGCCTTCATCGTAGCTTTTACTTGGCGATAAGTTCGTTAATCGGTAGGTGAGTTCTTGCAAGAGACTTCCTAAACCAGCATCTGGCTTACTAAGGTCAATGCCGGCATGAGGTAGCGCTTCACCTATTTCCTTGCTTGCTTGCTCATGATAAGCTTTTACGGCCGCCAACTGCGCCGAGTAGTCTCGCCCATGATAAGCCAAATCATAAATCTCCTCCAGCGCATTGGTCGTCTTGCCCATCGCCGATACCACGATGAGCAGCGGCCCGCTAGGCCTAAAGTCGCGCACGATGCGGCAGAGGTTGAGAATCGCCGCCGCGTCCTTCACCGAGGCGCCGCCAAATTTGTAGACTTGCAAGCCCGTTCCTTCGTCTTTCATAAGGCCCAAAACTAGGGCGCAGCTGGCAGAGGTAGCTTTCTTATAGGCGTTGGGGCTAGCGGGCGGCCCCTGGTAAGTAGTACAAATGCCGCCCAAGGCTCTGCAATCGTGTGCGGAGTTTTCGCTAGGCTGCTTGGCCGGGCCCGGCTAGCTTTGTGGCAGTTCTCGCCCTTATCCGCTTTCATGGACCACAATAAGCTCGCCCTGCCCGTCGGCACTACCCTCGACCGCTTCATCATGCGCAAGCAGGAAGACTTTCCGTATGCCACTGGCGAGCTTTCGCAGCTGCTGCGTGACATTGCGCTGGCGGCCAAAATCGTGAACCGCGAAATCAACCGCTCGGGCCTCATCGACATTGCCGGCGCCTACGGCAACCGCAACGTGCAGGGCGAAGACCAGCAGAAGCTCGACGTGATTGCCAACATCCGCTTCATCCGCGCCCTGCGCAACGGCGGCGAGGTGTGCACCATCATCTCGGAAGAAGACGAGGACATCATCCAGACCGGTAATAATCAGGGCAAGTATGTGGTAGCCATTGACCCGCTCGACGGGTCGTCGAACATCGACGTCAACGTGAGCATCGGCACCATTTTCAGCATCTACCGCCGCATTTCGCCCACCGGGCGCGAGGGCACCGAGGCCGACTGCCTGCAGCCCGGCACCCACCAGGTGGCCGCTGGCTACGTCATCTACGGCTCGAGCACCATGCTGGTGTACACGACCGGCAACGGCGTCAACGGCTTCACCTATGAGCCTAGCCTGGGCGAGTTCTTCCTGTCGCACCCCGACATCCAGACGCCCAAAACCGGCGCTGTTTACTCCGTCAACGAAGGCTCGGCCGACTCGTTTTCACCTGGCGTAGCCGCCTTCGTGCAGCACTGCAAAGCCGAGAAATTCTCGGCCCGCTACATCGGCTCGCTGGTGGCCGACTTTCACCGCAACTTGCTCAAGGGCGGCATCTACCTCTACCCCGCCACCGCCAAAACGCCCGGCGGCAAGCTGCGCCTCATGTACGAGTGCAACCCGCTCGCCTTCATCGTGGAGCAAGCTGGCGGCAAAAGCTCCAACGGCTACCTGCGCACCCTCGAAATCGAGCCCAAAGCCTGCCACGAGCGCTGCGCCGTTTTCATCGGCAGCAAAGAGCTGGTCGAGCAAGCCGAAGCCTTTTTGGCCATAGAAAAAGAGACTGCCACTGTCTAAGCTGGCTAGGGTATGAAAACCTAAAAGGCCGTTCCTGCTAGCAGGAACGGCCTTTTAGGTTTTCAATCGAAACTACTTACTTCGTAGCCTCCGGGTTGCCAGCAGCCGTGGGCTCGGCATCGGCTTCGCCGATAACGCCGCCCGTGCTCAGGGGCTCGCCAGCGGCGGGCTCGTCGGCGCTAGCCTCGGCGTAGGGCAGGTGCTGGCTCACGATGCCGTACCAGGTGGCCAGCTTCTTGATATCCGACTGGTACACGCGGTCGCGGTCGTACTCGGGCAGCACGTCGGCCAGGAAGTCGCGTAGCTCGCTCTCGCTCGACTTATTGGTCACTGGCAGGCTAGCGCCGTGCTTCTGGTGAATGCGCTCAAACACCTCCGTCAGCGGCACCGTGTCGTCCGAGTCCTGGGCGTAGATACCGATTTCGCTCAGCAGCGATACTTTGTTGCTGGCCGGGGCTAGCGAGCGGGTGGCTTTGGCATCGAGGCTTTCCACCAACACACCGTGGCGGGCCGGGCGCACTAGGCGGAACAGGCCGGGCTGGCCGCTGATGGCCGCCAGCTCTTTCAAATCGTAAGGCATTCTTTTGGGAGTTATGAGGTAAAAGTTAAAAGTTATGAGTTAAAAATTAGGAGTTACCTGGCAACGGACTGCCAACTCATAATTTCTAACTCATAACTCCTGACTCAATTATTCCACCGTGTTCGCGCCGGTCACGCCGAGCTTGAAATCGATGGGCAGGCTAGTGAGAATCGGGTATTCGGGTTTTTTAAATTTGAGCAGGCGTACTACGCGCAGTGCCTCCTCGCCGGTGCCGCCGCCTACTTGCTTCACCAGCTTTACCCCCTGCATCGTGCCATCGGGGTTCAGGGTAAAGCTCACAATGCAGCGTCCCTGAATGCGGTTGCGCTTGGCAAGCAGCGGATATTTCAGCTCTTTGGCAATGAAGGCGTACATGGCTTCCTGGCCGCCCTCGTAGTAGGCCGCTACCGGAATGTCGGCGCCCACGTGGTTGAGGCCCGTACCCTGCGCGGCGGGCGGGGTCGTCTGCGACGGGGGTACGGTGTTGGGCTTCGGGGTTTGGGCGTGGGCCGAGGCTAGCAGGCCGCACAAAGCCAGCGGCGTGAGCAATAGTTTTTTCATGTCGTGAATAGGAGGGAGGTACGGGGAAAAATCCCTGCTACCGGGCAATTGGCGGGCCAAAAGTACTTAAGCGCCCGCCGCATCGGCCGCTACCTGCCGGTTTATTTCCGTAATAAAGTCCAATACTTCCTCGCGCCCCAGCCCGGTTTCGGCCGAGGTAACGAAGTGGCGCGGCAGCTCATCCCAGGTTTCGCCCATCTTGGCGAGGTAGCTGCTGATGAGCGCCTTGGTCTGGCTGGTCGACTGCTTATCCGTCTTCGTGAAAATCATCACAAACGGCACGCCCGCCTCACCCAGCTTGGTCATAAACTCGAGGTCGGCCACCTGCGGCGCGTGGCGCGAATCTAAGAGCACGCACACGCAGGTCAGGTTTTCGCGCTTGCCCAGGTAGGCGTTTATCATCTTGCCCCACTCGGCGCGCGAGGTTTTGCTCACCTTGGCGTAGCCGTAGCCCGGCAAGTCGACCAAGTACCACTCGTCGTTGATATTAAAGTGGTTGATTACCTGCGTTTTGCCTGGCGTGCTGGAGGTCTTGGCTAGCCCCGAGCGGCCAGTCAACATATTTATCAGCGACGATTTGCCCACGTTGGAGCGCCCGATAAAGGCGTACTCCGGCCGGTCGGGGGTGGGGCACAGGGTTACCTGCGTGTTACTAACTAAAAAACTTGCTTCACGAATTACCATTGGATGGGTTACCTATCAGTCGATGCGGGTACAAAGATGCGTTGCGCTACGGCTGTGGGCCAGGATGAGACCCAGTGAGCTTGTACTAAACCGTTGTCTTCCAAAACCTGGGTCTATATTTGTGCAGTCCTTAAACTGACTAAAAACAGTACTGTACAAGCGCCTGCTCATTTTAGTGCCCATTAGCAGCCGGTCCGGCGGTCCTTTCCCGGTATATTTGCAGGTGCAACAGGGCTATTAATGCTCTTTTTTCAACTATAGGCTGGCTAAATGAGCCAACCCTAAGGCAAAAATTTAGTATAAGTCGGCAAAATGAGCGTGCTAGCGGTGCGTCAGAGCCCGGGATTATGCTAAAGCCATTCTTTCGCTCTTTCCTTTAAAATTTTCCAAACACCCTTTTTTCAATGGACAACGTATCCAAAAGGCTGCTGCAAGCTTCTGCCGCGCTAGCCCTGACTGCGGCCGTGGCTACTTCGGCCCAGGCTCAGAGCACGCGTAAGGACCTGCAAACCGGCAACAAGCTGTTCAACCAGGAGAACTACCGCGCTTCCATCCCTTATTACGAGCGGGTGATTGCGAAGGACCCTAACAACGCCCAAGCGCTGTTTCGGGCTGGTGTGGCCTACCTGTCCTTTGACAAAGAGAAAGCAAGCGACTATATCTATAAGGCACAGAAGCTCAAGCCGAAGGTGTCGAAAGATGTGGAGTACTGGCTCGGCCGCGTAGACCACCTCAATTATAACTTCGACGAGGCTATCACGCACTACCAGGCCTATAACGCGACGCTGAAAAAGCGTAACGACACTCGCCGCGAGGAAGTAGCTCAGCTGATTCAGCACAGCAAAAACGCTAAAATTCTGTTCAACTCGCCCAAGGACATATTTGTTAAGAACCTGGGCCCGACGGTGAACACGCAGTATTCGGAGCACAGTCCGGTTATTTCCTCGGATGACAAAACGCTGATTTTCACGACGCGCGCTAACCCAACCGACATCCCTGGCCTTGACACCAAGACCCGCAACAAGACGGCCGCCGATGGTGAATACTTTGAGGGTATCGTAGAGACCCACCGCATTGATGCTGACAACTGGGAGAAGCCTCGCTCGCTCTCGGCTGCCCTCAATAGCAAAGGCCACGATGCGTCGGACCAGTTGTTTGACAACGACACCAAGCTGCTAATGTACCGCAGTGACGAAGACGGTGACGTGTTCATCGCTTCGAAACAGAATGGTGGCGACTGGGGCACGCCCACGAAGCTCAACAGCAATATCAACTCGAAAGCCTACGAAGGTGATGCTTACATCACGCCGGATGGCCTGACGCTGTACTTCTCGACGGCTCGCTACTCGGAAGATGGCAACTTGGACCTTTACTACAGCACGCGCACTTCGGGTGGCGACTGGGGCGCGGCTAAGTCGTTGGGCAGCACTATTAATACAAAATACGACGAGGATAGCCCGTACATCAGCCGCGACGGCCGTACGCTGTACTTCAGCTCGCGTGGCCACAACACGATGGGCGACTACGACATCTTCGCTTCGAAGTATGATAGCATCGGCCACAAGTGGGGCCGGCCCGAGAATATGGGCTACCCCATCAACACGCCGGATGCCGACTCATACTACCGCCTGGCGCCCGATGGCACGTATGCTTACTTGAGCTCGTACCGCATCGGTGGCTACGGTGAGAAGGACATCTATACCATCAGCTACATCAAGAACATCAACATTAAAGGGGCAGTGTTCTCGAAGCGTGACAGCACGCAGCGCATCCCCGGCGTGGAACTGGTGTTCAACGGTACGCAGGCTGACAAAACGGCCATCAGCTTCCGCGATATTACGAAGGAAGATGGTTCGTATCAGGTAAAAGTCTTGTCGGCCCGTACCTACCAGGTAGCGGTGAACAAGGACGGTAAAAATATCGAGACGCAGGAGTTTGCTGTACCGATTTCGACGAATGACTCGACGACTATCACCAAAAACTTCTACGTTGACTATATCGACACGACCGGCACCATGTTTGCCAGCCGGATGAAGCCGATTTACTTCGATACCGACAAGTACAAACTGCGTCCGGAGTCGATTACTACGCTAAACGCCACGACTGCTTTCTTGAAGGCAAACACGGGCCTCAACATCTCGATTGAAGGCAATTGCGACTCGCGCAACACGGATGAGTACAACATAGTACTCGGTCAGAACCGCGCCGATGCTGCCAAAAATTACCTCGTGAAGCAGGGTATTGCCAGCAGCCGCCTTACTACGGTAAGCTACGGCGAGCGCAAGCCCGTTGCCCCGAACGATTCGCCGGAGAACATGCAGCTCAACCGTCGCGATGACTTCAAGCCGGTACTGAAAGAAGGCGAGAAAATGCCGACTATGCAGCCCACTCCTTCGGCTACGACCACCACTACCACGACTGACATTATCGCAGTTCCGGCTGGCCCGCCGTTGCCCGGCAAGAGCAAAGTGCGCATGGCCGACGGCACGAAGGTGAAGACCAAAGTGGACGAGGATAGCGATAAAGTGAAAGTGAAAACCAAGGGCGCCGCCGGCGAGAAATCGAAAACGATTTCAAAAAACGGTGAGCTTGATTCGAAAGCCAAAGACGCTTCGGGTGAGAAGGCTAAGGTGAAGACCAAGGTTGACTAACTCACGGCAATTTTGCTAAAAAAGGAAACGGCCGGACGAACAGTCCGGCCGTTTTTTTGTCCTGCTAGCTAGCGGCCTTACCCTAGGACGCTGCTTTGCGCAATTTTTGCGGCCTCGTGCCGTTCTTTGCATCCCTCCTATGGCCGTAGTACCCTACAAAGAAGACGCCGCCGATAAGAAATCGCAGGTGGCCCGCATGTTTGATAACATCGCGGGCAAATATGATTTTCTCAACCACTTCCTAAGCGTCGGCACAGACATATACTGGCGGCGCAAGGCCGTAGATGAGCTCAGAGCACTGCGCCCCGCGCGCATTCTCGACATTGCCACCGGCACGGCTGATTTCGCCATCGAAACGCTGCGGGCGGCCGCGCCCGATGCCCAGGTAACGGGCGTCGATATTTCGGCTGGCATGCTCGACGTGGGCCGGCAGAAGCTGCTTGATAAAAAGCTGAGCCACCGCATCAAGCTGGAGCTAGCCGATTCGGAAAACCTGCCTTTTGAGGACAATCAGTTTGACGCCGTAACGGCCTCCTTTGGCGTGCGCAACTTTGCCCATCTCGAAAAGGGGCTAGCCGAAATGTACCGGGTGCTACGCCCCGGTGGCCAGCTCGTAATTCTGGAGTTCAGCAAGCCTACCGCGTTTCCGCTCAAGCAAGCGTATAATTTTTACTTTCGTCGGGTGCTGCCGGTCTTTGGCAAGGTTATTTCCAAAGACCAGAGCGCGTATACCTACCTGCCCGAATCGGTGCAGGCTTTCCCCGACGGTGCCGAGTTTGTGGCCATTCTGGGCCGCGTCGGCTTTACCAATCCTGCATGGCAACCCCTCACGTTCGGCATCAGCTCCATCTACACGGCTCGCAAATAGTGGCTAGCCCCTTGGGGAGGCTAACTCTGCCATTGCTGCTCCTTATGCTACTGGCGGGTCCAGCGCTAGCCCAGCGCAAGCGCAGCGACGCTATTGACCGCAGCCGCAAGGGCCATATCAAAGGCATCACGGTCGAGAATCTGTCGAACTACAACGACCGGTTCTACCGCCCAGGCCTCACGATAGCCCCCAATTTCTCGCGGTTTTTCCTGGAGCAGTCGGCTAGCTATTTTCAGGCTGCGCAGCAGGGGCGGGGTATTTCGGCAAATTCTATCATAAGCCCCGGTTTCGGCGTGGGGTTTATCAACGATATTCGGCTGGGCAACCCTAGCACGCCGTTTCACCTGCGTTTTGTGCCGGGCCTGAGCTTTCTTACGCGCCGTGTCGAGTTTGCCAGCGCGGGCGCGGGCATGCCCGATACCATTCGCAACCAGGAAATAAGTACTACGCAGCTCGAGTTGCCGCTGCTGCTCAAGTATCAGTCGAACCGGCGGCGCAACACGCGCCTCTACATGATTGGGGGCATCAAGCCCAGCTTTGCCGTAACGCAGCGCCAGAATACGCCGGCCATCAACCAGATTACCGTCATCAAGGATGACGTGATGCTGGAGTATGGCTTCGGCCTCGACCTGTTTTATCCGTACTTCAAGTTTGGGCCCGAACTGCGCTTTTCGCACGGCCTGCGCAACATCCTGTCGCCGCGCGACAATCAGTACAGCAACAGCCTACAAAGCCTGCGCACCAATACGGTGACGCTTTACCTTAACATCGAATAAGCGTTAGCTAAGATGAAAACTGCCTTTATTACGGGTGCTTCTTCCGGCATTGGCCGGGCCACGGCCGTGGCCCTGGCCAATGCGGGCTTCCAACTGGTGATAACCGGCCGCCGCCGCGAGCGCCTCGACGCGCTGGCCCAGGAGCTAGCCCCCACGCCGGTGCACAGCCTCACCTTCGACGTACGCGACCGCGCCGCTGTAGAAGCTGCTGTGGCCGAGTTGCCCGAAGCCTTTGCTCACATCGATGTGCTCGTCAATAACGCCGGCAATGCCCACGGGCTTGCCCCTATCCAGGACGGCGACGTGGCCGACTGGGATGCCATGCTCGACGGTAACGTGAAAGGTCTGCTCTACGTGAGTCGCGCCGTGCTGCCGCGCATGGGAGAGGGCGGTATCATTGTCAATCTGGGCTCGATTGCCGGCTACGAGGCCTACGCCAATGGCAACGTGTACTGCGCCTCGAAGGCGGCCGTGGCCATGCTCACGCGCACCATGCGTATCGACTTGCTGCCCAGAGGGATTCGCGTGGCCGAGGTGGCGCCCGGCATGGTCGAAACTGAGTTTTCGGAAGTGCGCTTCAAGGGTGACGAGGAGCGCGCCAGCAACGTGTATAAGGGCGTGCAGCCCTTGCAGGCCGCCGACGTGGCCGATGTCATTCAATTCATCGTGACCCGCCCACCGCACGTGCAACTAGCCGAGGTGGTCGTGTTTCCGGCCGCGCAGGCCGCGGCGGCCACCGTAAAGCGCGCTGGCTAGCCCCGGCTGCCGAAAATAGCGCTGCCCACCCGAATAAGCGTGCTGCCTTCGGCCAGCGCCCAGGCGTAGTCGGCGCTCATGCCCATCGAGATTTCGCGGAAGCCCGCATCGGCCGCGAAATAGGTGGCTTTCAAATGGTCGAAATACTGGCGTAGCTGCCGAAACTCGCCACGCACCAGCTCCTCATCGGGCGAGTGCGTGGCGATGCCCATTACGCCCGTTAGGCGCACATGACGCATCGCCTGGTATTCGGCTGATTGCAATATTTCTCCGGCTTCGGCTAGGCTAAGCCCGGTTTTGGTGTCTTCTTGCGCAATGTGAAATTGCAGCAGCCCGTTGATAACGCGCTTGTGCCTAGCAGCTTGCTTGTCGAGCTCAGCCAGCAGGCGTAGGCTGTCGATGCTTTCCACAGTGTGCACGAAAGGGGCCAGGTACTTCACCTTGTTGGTTTGCAGCTGCCCAATCTGGTGCCACTCCACATCGGCGGGTAGCTCGGGCTGCTTGGCAGCCATTTCCTGCACCCGGTTTTCGCCAAAAACGCGCCCGCCCGCCTCGTAGGCCTCACGCAGGCGCTCCACGGGGTGCGTTTTGGTAACTACAACCAGGCGGGCAGCGGTGCCGGCCAGCTGCTGCTCGAAAGCGGCAATATTCTCAGCGATGGACATAAAACGTAAATCAGTCTTCGAGCACATTGTTCATAAATGTGCTCTTGAAAGCTAGCCACAGCAACCATAGGGCCAGCCCCCAGCCCAGGTAAGGGCGGTAAAAATCCTGCACGCTACGGTAGCGTTGCGTGCGGATATCCGACTTCTCGAGCTTGTCAATCTCTCCAAACACCCGGCTAAGCGCAGCGTTGTCGGTAGCTCGAAAGAAGCGGCCTTCCGCGGCGTCGGCCAGTTGGCGCATGGTAGTTTCGTCGAGGCGGGTTTGCACGTAGCGGGTTTTTCCAGTAGTTGAGTCGCGGCCAAAGGGCACGTAACCATCTTCACCCAACCCTATGGTATACAGCCGGATGCCGTAGGCGTGGGCTAGCTGGGCGGCCAGCAGCGGGTCGAGGCTGCCGGCGTTGCTTTCGCCATCGGAGAGCAGTACGCAGATGCGCGACTTGGCCGGCGACTCGCGCAGGCGGTTGATGGCCACGCCCAGCGCAGTGCCGATGGCCGTGCCATCTTCCTCGATAAGGCCCGGGTGCAGGCTGCTCAGGTTGTCGAGCAGCAGGTCGTAGTCGGTGGTGAGGGGTGCCACCGCGTAGGCCTGCCCGGCAAAGGCCACCAGCCCTAGCCGGTCGCCGGCCCGGAGTTGCACAAAGCGGCTGGCCAGGCGCTTGGCCGCCGCCAGGCGCGTGGGCTTGAGGTCCTCAATTTCCATGCTGCCCGACACGTCGAGCGCCAGCACAATGTCGATGCCGCGGCCTGTTTGGGTGAGGTGCTCGCTCAGGTGCTGGGGCCGGGCCACGGCAACGATGAGCAGTATCTGGCTCAGGGCCAGCACCAAGTCGGGCACGAAGCGCAGACCCGCCCGCCAGTCGGGCCGCAGCCCGCTAGGCCCAAAGGCTACCACTACCTGCCGCCGGCGCCGGGCCAGCAGCCAGCGTAGCAACGGCAGCAACGGCACCAGTATCAGCAGCAGCAACAGGCGCGGGTGCTGCCACTCGTAGCCGGCCAGGGTAGCGTAGGAAAAGATAGTCATGCAAAAACGGCCAGGAGGCGCAAATTACAGCCAATTTTAAGTGCTGGCTCGCCGCCCACCCCCGGTGGGCTAACTTTGCCCCGACCTCACGCCCCCAGGGCCGGCCCCATGATTCGTACCGTAATTTTTGATATGGATGGTGTCATCATCGACACCGAACCTATTCACCACCACGCTTTTTTTACGCAGTTTGCCGAGTTGGGTATTACCGTTTCCGACGCGTTATACGCCTCTTTTCTAGGTTCTTCCACGCGAAATGTCTTCCAGCGCCTTAAGCAGGAATTTAGCTTGCCGCAGGAGGTGGACGAGTTGCTGCGCCGCAAGCGCGAGCTGTTCAACCAGGCATTTGACACCGATGCCGACCTGGATTTGCTGCCCGGCGTGCGCGCGCTCATTGAAGATATTCAGCAGCGCGGCCTCCAGATGGTACTGGCTTCGTCGGCTTCCAAGGCTACCATTACGCGGGTTTTCGACCGCTTCGGGCTAGGGCCTTACTTCACCCACCGGGTCAGTGGCGAAGATTTTGCGCAGTCGAAGCCCAACCCCGAAATCTTTGTGCACGCGGCTAGCCTGGCCGAAACGCCCGTAACCGAGTGCATCGTTATCGAAGATTCGGCCAATGGCGTGGCGGCGGCCAAGGCGGCCGGTATCTATTGCATCGGCTACGCCAGCCCTCATTCAGCCGGGCAGGATTTACGCTTGGCCGACCGCATTATTCAGCATTTCTCGGAGCTTTCGGCAGCTGACATAGAAGGGATTGTCGGGTAAGCTCTAGCTTACCTTACTAGTGTATGAGCACCTGGCTGACTTCTACGTAGAAGCATTGTCGGGTAAGCTTTAGCTTGCCCGACACTTAGTCGAAGCGGCCCAATTCGGCGCGCCCGAACGTCCACTCGGGCGTGTCGAACTCGGCTTCCGCTGGCCCCGGCACGGCAAACCAGGCGCCCAGCGCGGGCTGGCGCACATTGCGCAGCACATGAATATTCTGGGCTGGCATGTAGCTCTGGGCCAGCAATACGTAGCGCTGGCCGGTGCGCGGGTTGGCGGCCACGTCGGCCACCAGCACGGCGTGGCCGGGACTGCCGCCGTGCACCAGCACATCGCCGGGCTGCACGTCGGCCAGCGCCACCGGCTGCACCTCGCGGCTCAACGACAGCGTGCCCGCGTAGCCAAACACCGGCAGCAGGTAGCAGCCCAGCGCCGCGTGGGTAGGGGCCTCGGCTGGCTTGGGGGCGGCCGTCACGTCCTCGCCGTGCACCTGGAAGGTAGTGCCGGCCACGTAGTCCGAAAACCAGGCATCATAGCCGGTAGTCAGGTGAAAATGAATTTTATTGGGGTTGACGCCGAATAAATATTCGGCCCGCAGCCGGATAACGGCATCGGCGCACTGCTGCAAGTCCTTGGTGCCGGGGTCGATGGCCACCACGGCCGCTACTACGGCTTGGTTGTCTTTCAGGCGGCCGTTGTAAAGGCGAGCTGGCGTGCCGATTGGCCGCAGCGGCAACCCCCGCAGCCACTCGCCCCACGAGCCCGTCGGCACCACCACGCGCTGGCAGCCTGGCGGCGTGGCAAAGCGTTGTGCCAGGCACTGAGCAGCTGGCGGCGGGGTGGCTAGCCAGGGATATACCGGGCGCGCCGGAGCAGCAGTCAGCAAAGCAAATAAACTTAGCGTTAAGTACATGGCGGTAGAAGTGCGTAATTGCTGGTAAATTACGTCGTCAGAAACGCAACTGATATAAGCCAAAAAAGCCTCGTCCATAAGAATGAACGAGGCTTTAATTCGCGGTCGTGCCAGACGGTGGCTAGGCTATTTGGCGGCGGCCGCTTTTTTGGCAGCCGGCTTTTTGGCCGCGGTAGCGGGCTTTTTAGCGGCCGCCTTCTTGGCCGGCGCTGCCTTCTTCGCGGCTGGGGCTTTAGCGGCTTTTTTGGCTGGGGCATCAGCTTCCTTGGCAGGCTTTTCAGCAGCAGCTTTTTTGCCGAAGCGGCCACCTTTGGCGGGCTTGTCGGGCGTGGCGGCGGCTAGCTCCAGGCAGCGCTCCAGGGTGAGCTCGGTCGGCTCTTCACCCTTCGGAATCTTCACGTTCTTCTTGCCCGCCACGATGTAAGGTCCGAAGCGCCCGTTGAGCACCTGAATGTCCGGGTCTTCGTCGAAGCTCTTGATGAGGCGTTCGGCGTCCGATTTGCGCTTGGCTTCGATGAGCACCACGGCTTCCTCACCCGTGATGGTGTAGGGGTCCTGCTCCTTGGTGAGCGAGTAAAACTTGCTGTCGTGGCGAATGTAGGGGCCGAAACGGCCGAGCGCGGCCGTCATGGTCTTATCCTCAAAATCGCCCACAGCCCGCGGCAGCTTAAATAAATCCAGCGCCTCTTCCAGCGTGATGGTTTCGATAAACATGCCCTTGCGCAGGTTGGCGTAGGCGGGCTTGGTTTCGCCCTCGGTGTCGCCCAGCGCTACGTAGGGGCCGTACTTGCCGAGGCGGGCCGTGATTTTTTCGCCGGTTTCGGGGTGCAAGCCGATTTCGCGGGTGCTGCTGAGCGTGCTACGCTCAATGTCCTGCCCGCGCTCCACACTGGCGTGAAACGGCTCGTAGAAGCCGGCTAGCATGTGGCCCCATTCCTCCTTGCCGTTGGCAATCTGGTCGAATTCGTCCTCCACCTTGGCCGTAAATTGGAAGTCCACGATGGCCGGGAAGTGGTCTACCAAGAAGTCAGTGACTACCAGAGCCGTATCGGTCGGGAAAAGCTTGGCCTTATCCGCGCCGTAGGTTTCGGGGCGCTGCTCGGTTTTCACCGCGCCATCCACCAGGGCCAGCGCGTAAATCTTGCGCTCCTTGCCCTCGCGCGAGTCCTTCTCCACGTAGCCGCGCTTCTGCACGATGCTGATGGTCGGTGCGTAGGTGCTGGGGCGGCCAATGCCCATTTCCTCCAGCTTTTTCACCAGCGAGGCTTCGGTGTAGCGGGCCGGTGGCGACGAAAAGCGCTCGGTAGCGGTCAGGGTTTGCAACGGCAGGTTCTGACCTACGCTCAGCGGCGGCAGGCCGCGCGAGAAGCTGCTTTCAGTGTCGGCGGGCTGCTCGTCCTCGTCGTCCTTGCTTTCGGCGTAGGCCTTCAGGAAACCCTCAAACGTAATGACCTCACCAGTAGCCGAAAACGTGGTGCCTGGCTGCGTGCTGATGCCAATAACGGCCGTGGTGCGCTCAATCTGCGCATCGGCCATCTGCGAGCCCATGGCGCGCTTGCGAATCAAGTCGTAGAGGCGCTGCTCCGAAGCATCGGCGCCGGCTTTCACCTGCTTGAAATCGGTGGGACGGATGGCTTCGTGCGCCTCCTGGGCCGAGGCCGACTTGGTTTTGAACTGCCGCTCCAGCGCGTACTCGGCACCGTAGGCGGCTTCGATGGCCTCGCGGGCACCCCTGCGGGCTTCCTCACTCAGGTTCACCGAGTCGGTTCGCATGTAGCTGATGCGACCGGCTTCGTACAGCTTCTGGGCCACCGTCATGGTCTGAGCAACCGAGAAACCCAGCTTGCGCGAGGCTTCTTGCTGAAGCGTAGAAGTGGTAAACGGGGCGGCTGGGCTGCGCTTGCCCGGTTTTTTATCGAGGCTATTAATACTGTATGTCGCCCCGATGCAGCGCGTGAGAAAAGCCTCGGCCTCCTCGCGGGTTTTGTAGCGGGTCGGTAGCTCGGCCTCCAGCGTAGTGCCCTGGCCGGCGTCGAAGCGGGCCACCACGCGGTAGGCGCTGGTGGCCGAGTGCTTGTTGATTTCGCGCTCACGGTCTACTACCAGGCGTACGGCCACGCTCTGCACGCGGCCCGCGCTCAGGCCGGCTTTCACCTTGCGCCACAGCACGGGGCTCAGCTCGAAGCCCACCAGGCGGTCGAGCACGCGGCGGGCCTGCTGGGCATTTACCAGGTCAATATTAATCTCGCGCGGGTTCTGGATGGCGGCTAGAATCGCCGTCTTCGTAATCTCGCGAAACACGATGCGCTTCGTCTTGTCGGCCTTGAGGTTAAGCGCTTCCGAAAGGTGCCACGAAATGGCTTCGCCCTCACGGTCATCGTCACTGGCTAGCCACACGGTTTCGGCTTCTTTCGACAGCTTTTTGAGTTGCGAAATCAACTCGCGCTTGTCGGCATCAACCACGTAGGTGGGCTTGAAACCGTTGGCTACGTCGATGGCATTATTATCCTTGGGCAGGTCGCGGACGTGCCCGTAGCTGGAGCGCACCATGTAGTCCGGGCCGAGGTAGCCTTCAATGGTTTTAGCCTTGGCGGGCGATTCGACGATAACTAGATTCTTGACCATGCAGGCGGCGATAGGGGCGGGGTAGGAGTTTTGTCAGGATGCTGAGAACGCAGCCCCGCCCCGAAAAGTTGAAAACGGGGACAAAGATGCACGCCCGGCGCCGACTATGGTGGCTAGCCCCCTGATAAGCTGCTCGGCATTGCCGGATAGCCTTCCGCGCCTACTTTTGTTAGTACTCCACCGCGAGCCCCAACCTCGCCCCACCCTCTCTGCCTCTTTCCGCATGGCTTCCGCCAAGAAAAATACGGCCCCGGTCCTTGACGCTGACGACGCGACGCGGCCGGACGAAACCGGCACGTTTGCCGACGACAACACGACCCGCAAGCGCGGTACCCGCCGCAACGCGGGCCTTACCGATACCGACTACGTGAATGAGCAGCTCAACCGCGTGCTCTTCGCCCTCGATGCCTTTAAAAAAGGCGACGTGTCGGTGCGCCTGACCAAGCAAAACGACGACATCTTTTCGGAAATCGCCGAGGCCTACAACTCGATGGTGGAAATGATTGGCGGCGTGGGCGGCGAGGTGTCGCGCATTTCGAAGGTGGCCGGGGTGGAAGGCAACCTGAAAGCCCGCGCCTCGGCCGACGGCGCCGCCGGATTCTGGCGCGATATGCTCAATAACATCAACGGCCTGGTAGATTCCATCGCCGTGCCGGTATTGGAAGTGGGCAAGGTGCTGAAAAACATCAGCCGCGGTAACCTCGACGAGAGTTTCCAGATTCCGGTGTCGGGCGACTTCAAGGTGATGGCCGAAACCATCAACCGCACCATCGATAACCTCAACGTCTTCGCCGGCGAGGTGAGCCGCGTGGCGCAGGAGGTAGGCACCGAGGGCCGGCTAGGGGGCCAGGCCGTGGTGCCCAACGTGGGCGGCGTGTGGAAGGAATTGACCGACAACGTAAACACGATGGCCGCCTCGCTCACCAGCCAGGTGCGCGACATTGCCAACGTGACCACGGCCGTGGCTAGGGGTGACCTCAGCCAGAAGATGACGGTGGACGTGAAGGGCGAGCTTTTGCAGCTCAAGCAGAACCTCAACCAGATGGTGGACTCGCTCAACCTCTTCGCCGGCGAGGTAACCCGCGTGGCCCTCGACGTGGGCACCGAGGGCAAGCTCGGCGGCCAGGCCAGCGTGCCGGGCGTGTCGGGCACCTGGAAAGACCTGACCGACAACGTAAACAACATGGCCGCTAACCTGACTTCTCAGGTGCGCGACATTGCCAACGTGGCGACGGCCGTGGCTAGGGGTGACCTTAGCCAGAAGATGACGGTGAACGTGAAGGGCGAGATTCTGGAGCTGAAGAATATTCTGAACCAGATGGTGGACTCGCTCAACATCTTCGGCGACGAGGTAACCCGCGTGGCCCGCGAAGTAGGCACCGAGGGTAAGCTGGGCGGCCAGGCCGTGGTGCCCCGCGTTGGTGGCACCTGGAAAGAGCTGACGGACAACGTAAACACAATGGCCGCCAACTTGACGAGCCAGGTGCGCGACATTGCTAACGTAGCTACTGCGGTAGCGCGGGGTGACCTTAGCCAGAAGATGACAGTGGATGTGCAGGGCGAGATTCTCGACCTGAAAAACATCCTCAACCAGATGGTGGACTCGCTCAACATCTTCGCCGGCGAGGTAACCCGCGTGGCTAGGGAGGTGGGCACCGAGGGCATCCTGGGTGGCCAGGCTAACGTGCCCCGCGTATCGGGAACCTGGAAAGACCTGACGGACAACGTAAACACGATGGCCTCGAACCTGACGAGTCAGGTGCGGGACATTGCCAACGTAGCCACCGCCGTATCGCGCGGCGACCTGAGCCAGCGCGTAACGGTGAACGTGCGCGGCGAGTTGCTCCAGCTCAAGGAAAACCTCAACCAGATGGTGGACTCGCTGAACGTGTTTGGCGACGAGGTAACCCGCGTGGCCCGCGAAGTGGGCACCGACGGCAAGCTGGGCGGCCAGGCCAACGTACCGGGCGTGAAAGGCACCTGGAAAGACCTGACCGACAACGTAAACACGATGGCCGCCTCACTCACCAGCCAGGTGCGCGACATCGCCAACGTGACCACCGCCGTGGCCAGGGGCGACCTCAGCCAGAAGGTGTCGGTAGACGTGCGCGGCGAGCTGCTCGACCTCAAGGACAACATCAACCAGATGGTGGACTCGCTCAACATCTTCGCCGGCGAGGTAACCCGCGTGGCCGTGGAAGTGGGCACCCAGGGCCAGCTCGGCGGCCAGGCCAACGTGCCCAACGTGAGCGGCGTGTGGAAAGACCTGACCGACAACGTGAACACGATGGCCACTAACCTCACCATCCAGGTGCGGGGCATTGTGAAAGTAGTAACGGCGGTTTCGCAGGGTGACCTGACCCAGAAGCTGATGCTGGAAGCGGCCGGCGAAGTAGCCGACCTGGCCCAGACCATCAACCTGATGGTGGACGACCTCAACCGGCTAGCCTCCGAAGTAAGCCGCGTGGCCCGCGTGGCCGGTGCCGAGGGCAAGCTCACCGAGCGCGCCACCGTGGGCGGCGTGTCGGGTTCGTGGAAAGAGCTGGTAGATACGCTCAACGCGCTGATTGAGAGCATCGCCCTGCCGGTGCTCGAAGTAAGCCGCGTGGTGCGCGCCATCTCGGAAGGCGACCTGACCCAAATGGTGGAGATTCAGACGACGGGCGATATTCTCTCGATGTCGAACTCGCTCAACCAGGCCGTGGAAACGCTTAACGCCCTGCTCGGCGAAATCAACGACTCGGCGCAGATTGTGGGTACTTCTTCGGAAGAAATGGTGGATAAAGGCCAGGAAATGAGCCGGGTAACGGTTGACGTGGCCCTGGCCATGCAGCAGATGGCCGAAGGTGCCCAGAACCAGGCCCTCAAAACCGACCAGGCCTTTAAGCTCATCGAGGAAATCATGACGGCCACCAAGGAAACGGCCAACAAGGCCGACGTGGTGAACAAATCGGCTATCATGGGTGAGCAAACCTCGCAGCAGGGCCTCAAAACGGTGGCCGAGGTGGTGAAGAACATGGAGGAAATCTCCGGTGCGGCTACCCAGACCTCGCGCACCATCGAAGTACTTTCAACCCGCTCGGGCGAAATCAGCAAGTCGCTGGGCGTGATTACCGATATCGCTTCGCAAACCAACCTGCTGGCCCTCAACGCCGCCATCGAAGCCGCCCGCGCCGGCGAGGCAGGCCGCGGCTTCGCCGTGGTAGCCGAGGAAATCCGCAAGCTGGCCGAAGGCTCGCGTAAGTCGGCCAACGAGATTGCGACGCTCGTGGAAGATGTGCGCAAGGACACGACCAGCGCCGCCGCCGCTATCTCGGCGATGGAAAGTCGGGTACTGAAGGGCAAAAACGCTACCTTCGAGGCGAGCGCGGCCTTTAAGAACATTGCCACCAGCAGCGGCGAAACGCTGCGCACTTCGCGCGACATTCTCACGGCCACGGCCGTACAGCAAACCTCGATTGGCGACGTGGTGAAGTACGTAGAGGAAGTGGTCGCCATTGCCGAGCAAACGGCCACCGGTACCCAGCAGGTGGCTGGTACGGCCCGCCAACTCTCGTCTTCCATGCAGGAGCTCACCAGCTCGTCGCAGCGTCTCTCTGACATTGCCGACGACCTGCAGGACGGCCTCGAAACCTTTCAGCTCTTCGACTATGAGCCGGAGCCTGAACCCGAGCCAGTGCCTGAACCCCAGCGCCGCGTGTTGCGCCGCCCCACGGCGGCCGCCAAGGTAGTGGCTCCCGAGCCCACGCCCGCCCCGGCCGCCAAGGCCAGCCGCCCCGTGCAGCCTCGCCGGACCTCGGCCAATGGTGCTGCGTCGGTCACTACTGCCAATGGCCAGCAGCCCACCAGCAACGGCCGCGCCCACACGACTGCCCCCGAAACTCCGGCGGCCCCGACTGCTAGAAAAGTAGTACGTCGCGCCAAAACTGCTCCGGAGGCAATGCCGGCTAAGGTTGAGGAAAATGGCAAAGCAACTGCCCGCCCTCGGCGCGCCAAAACCAAGTAAGCAGGTTAGCCTGCTAGCTGAATAATTACCCTGAATTTGCGTTTTTTCGATTTTAATGGCTGATTCCGCTGCTTCTCGTTCAACTACCGCTTCGGGCCGGGCCACGCCCGCTGCTCCCGAGGCGGTGGTGCAGCTGATTGTCTTTCGCCTGGGCGATGAGGATTACGGTATCCGCATCGAGCAAGTGAAGGAGGTTACCATCACGCCCGAGGTGGTTAAGATGCCCAAAACGCCGCCTTTTATTAAGGGCATTACCAACCTGCGGGGCGACATTATTGCCGTGGTGGACTTGGAAGAGCGTTTTCAGCTGCGGCCGGCCGGCCGGCCAGTACCCGAGTTCTCGTACACCCTAGCCGTGGAAGCGCCCGACTATACGCTAGGCCTCATCGTGCGTGAGGTGCCCCGCCCGGTTACCATTCCGGTGAGCGCTATTGAGCCGGCGCCCGATTTTGTACAGGACAGCGGCCAGCGCGAAAAATATCTTGAAGGCATTGCGAAGCTGCCCGGCGGCGAGGGTGTCATTATCGTGCTCGACATGCCCAAGCTGCTTACCCCTAGCGAAATAATGCGCCTGCCGGGACAAGCGCCCGCCCCGGTGGCTCGCCCCACTGCCAAGGCCGCGCCCGCCGCCAATGCACCCGCCGGCGGGTAATAGCCGTAGACGAGCTTAGCCGACCTTACTACCATGGCGGCGCCCTCCTTTCCTTACTCACTCCCTTAGATTACCTCGTACATGAATAAGCGCATTCTCATCGTCGATGACTCGTTCTACATGCGGACGATGCTCAAGAATATGCTCACCGATGCCGGCTACGACGTAGTAGGCGAAGCCGCCAACGGCCAGCAGGCCCTGGAAATGGCGGTAGCAACTACCCCCGACCTCATCACGCTCGACGTGATTCTGCCCGACAATACTGGCCTCGACGTGCTCAAGGGTATTCGTCAGCAGCAGCCCGATGCTAAAGTAGTAATGTGCTCGGCCGTAGGCCAGGAAACTATTGTAAATGAGGCGATTGAAAACGGCGCGCTTGCGTACATCGTGAAGCCTTTCTCGGAAGAGCGCGTGCTGGAAATAGTGGGCAGCGCCCTGCAGGGCGACGACTCGCTGGCCTAGGCTCCCTGCCCGGGAGCTGGCCTAGCCACCTGATTGACAACATTTGATAGTAGTATTTCCTTGGTTCACTTTTCAGCTCCTGCGCAAGTAGCCTGCCAGCCAGGTTTTGGGTGCTTCAGCCTGCAGATGGCAGGCCGGAGTAGAGCCCGATATGGTATTGCTTCGCAGAGTAAATACTTATTGCTCAGCTAGCTATGGCAGGACGCGAGCAAGAGTACCGGGAGCTGTTCATGGCGGAGGCGTTGGAGTATTACGATGCCATGTCGCGCCATTTAAGCGAGTTGGAGCGTAATCCGCAGGATACGCCGGCGCTCAACGAGCTCTTTCGGCTCATGCACAACCTCAAGGCCAATGCCCGCGCTATGGGCTTCATCGACATGGGCGAGGTAGCCCACAAGATGGAAACCTTGTTTGGGCAGATTCGGAGCAACGAGCGCACATTCACGGGCGCATTGGTATCGCTGACCTTCCGGGCGGTCGATATTCTGGGTAACATGATTCGGGCCATCGGGGCGGGACAGGAATCGGCTGATGCCAAGCCCTTGCTCGATAACCTTGAGCACCTTATCCAAGGCGAGGACATCGTGGAAACTCGTTCCACCCAAACCGAAGAGGAAGCCGAAACTGATGCTGCCCGCAAACTCGAGCTATCAGATTTGGTTTATATTCCGGTTAAGAAGCTGGATAACCTGCTAAACTTAGTAGGCGAACTAGTAATTGACCGGGACCGAATTCTGACCCTAGCCGCCGAGCTTGGGCACCCGGCGCTGCAAGCCACCGCCCGGCACCTGTTTCGCATTTCCGACGACCTGCAGTACTCCGTAATGGATGTGCGGCTGGTAGGGGCCGGGGTGCTGCTGAACAAATTTCCGCGCGTGGTGCGCGACGTGGCCGCGGCCGAGAACAAGCAAGTAGAGCTTAGCCTAGCCGGGCAAGATGTGCAGATTGACCGCAACGTGCTGCAGCTCATTACCGATGCGCTGTTGCACATTGTCCGTAATGCCGTGAGCCACGGCCTGGAAAACCCCGATGACCGCCGCGCCGCTAAAAAACCGGCTGTTGGTAAGCTGTCCATCTCGGCCCTTACCGAGCGCGACGATGTGCTCATTCAGGTGCAGGACGACGGCCGGGGCATCGACACCGAAGCCGTGCGCAAGAAAGCCGTGCGCAAAGGCATGCTAACGGCCGACGCCGCCGCCGCCCTCGACGAGCAGCAGGTGTGGGCCCTGCTCTTCGAGCCGGGCTTCTCGATGGCCGAAAAAATAACCGATATTTCGGGTCGGGGCGTGGGCCTCGACGTGGTAAAACTGGCTATTGACTCGCTGGGTGGCCGGTTGCGCGTGAACTCGGAAATGGGCAAGGGCACCACTTTTACGCTGGTGCTGCCTACGTCTATCGCCGTGAAGGGCGCCCTGCTTATCGAATTGGACGAGCGAGCTTACGCAGTTCCCCTGCTGCACACCGACACGGTATTAGCCCTAGCCAACGACCAGGTATTTGTGGTAGGCGGGCTGCTGATGACCCGAATTCAGGACGAAAATGTGCCGCTGGTGCACTTGCGGCAGTTGCTCTATGCCGAGGGCGACGAGATGCTGCCCCAGGCCACCCGGGCCGACCTGCCCGTCGATGAAGGCCTGCATCAGGTGCTGGTGGTAAGCTACAACAACCGTCGATTGGGCATCCTCATCGACCGCTTTCTGCGCCAGCAGAACATTGTAGTAAAATCGCTAAGTAAGCCCCTGGATACCATTGACTTGTTTGGGGGAGTTACGCTGCTGGGCAGTGGCCAGCTATGTCTGGTGCTGGACGTGCCCGCTTTAACGCGGCTATTTCTGGCCAAACGACCTTAAGTTTAGCTGCTTCCCGCTCTTTTCCGTATTAATTTGCCAGCTTCTGCGCCGCTGTTACGAAACAAGCCGTTATGAATGTAATAATGAACGAGTTAGAGCGCGATATCATTCGCGAAATCCTCAATATCGGCCTCGCTCGGGCGGCCGATAGCTTTGCAGTGATTGCACAGGAGCGGGTGATGCTGGAGGTTCCTAACTTGGATTTGCTACCTAGCAGCAGCATTATTGAGCGGGTGCGGGATTATCAAACCCGGTACGTAGCAATTCAGAGCGACATCCGGGGTGATTTCAATGGCTCAACATTCATGTTTTTCTCGGGCCAGCACGTGCAGCGGCTGTCTAAGGTATGCCTGCGAATGCAGGTGTCTGACTCGCTGAACCTCAATGAATTGCAAGAGTCTCTACTGTTGGAGATTAGCAATATTATTACCGGGGCTTTGGTTACGCAGCTGGCTAATATTTTGAAAGCCAGTATCTACGGAGCGCCGCCCATGACGCCCACCGGTGACCTAGCCAATGCGCTGCACAGCCTGATGCCGGACCCCGAGGCCTTACAGCCCCTGATTTTCTCGGTTATCACGCAGTTCTCAGACAAGGATAATTCTGTAGAATTGCCGCTGATGTTGTTTTTTGACCGTGCTACGTTCGATAAAATCCTGAAGATTATTCGTACCTACGACTTTTTAGGCAAGACTCAGTCAGCCGCTTAGTCTGCTGAATATTTGCTGATTACGTGAGCAGCTAGGCCCGTTTTAGGTCAGATAGCAACGTTGCTACTCTTTATTTTTCACCCACCAAGCGCTGGCCGCTTGGTGTTCTTTTTTAACCGTGTCTGCTTCTACTCTCGCGCAAAAAATTGCCAATTTTGACCCCAACGCGCTCGGCGATGCCGCTGGCGGCCTTTTCGGCCTACCTTTTACGCCCGAAGAGGCGCAGCTGGTAGTAGTACCCGTGCCGTGGGAAGTGACCGTGAGCTACCGTGCGGGCACCGCCCAAGGCCCGGCCGCCATCCGCGAAGCTTCGCTGCAAGTGGACCTCTACGACCCCGACCTGCCCGACGCCTGGAAGCTGGGCCTAGCGATGGAAGAGGAAGACGAAGCCATTGCCCAAACTAGCCGCGAGCTGCGCCCCCTGGCCGCCGACTACATTGGTTGGCTCGAGGATGGTCAGCCAGCCGAAGGTGCCGCCGAGCACGGCAGCGTGCCGGCTCGCATCACGGCGGAGGGCGATAAGCTTATCCAGTGGCTCAAGCAAAAGACGGGTGCCCTGCTCGACGCTGGTAAGGCCGTAGCAGTGCTCGGTGGCGACCACAGTACGCCCTTGGGCTACCTGCACGCCCTGGCCGAGCGCTACAGCGAGTTTGGTATCCTCCAAATCGACGCGCACTGCGACTTGCGGCCGGCCTACGAGGGCTTCCAGTACTCGCACGCCAGTATTATGTACAATGCCCTGCAATTGCCTCAGGTGAAGAAGTTGGTGCAGGTGGGCATCCGGGATATGTGCCAGCAGGAGGCCGACCTCATCGAACATTCGGTGGGCCGGGTAGCCTTGTTTGGGCAGCGGTTTATGAGCGACGAGAAGTTCGCTAAAAAGTCTTGGAAAAAGGTGTGCGGCAAAATTATCGCGCAACTGCCGCAGAAAGTCTACATTAGCTTCGATATCGACGGCCTCGACCCCAAACTGTGCCCCGGTACCGGTACGCCCGTGCCCGGTGGCCTCGAGTACGAGGAAGCAATTTACTTGCTGCGCATGATTGTGCGCTCGGGCCGGACTATTATTGGCCTAGACCTCAACGAAGTAGCCCCTGGCGATACGGACTGGAACGGTATTGTGGGCGCGCGGCTACTTTACCAGCTCTGCAACTGGATGGCCGTGTCGCAGGGCCGCCTGACTGCTAAAAGGGCTGAATAATTCTTCCTCTCACTCTTTCACCACCACACCTTATGCTCAAGTTTCTCATCAAATTTATCCTCACGGCGGTACTTACCTACGGACTGGCGCAAGTATTGCCCGATGTGCGCCTCGATGGGGTGGGCAGCGCCGCCGTGTTGGTTATTGTGCTAGGACTGCTCAACGCAACGGTGAAGCCGATACTGAAAATAATTGGCTTCCCGATTACGGTACTGACGCTCGGTATTTTTTTGCTGGTTATCAACGTTATCATCGTCAAGCTAGCCGATTACCTGATGAGCAGCTTTGCTGTGACGGGCTTTGTAAGCGCGCTGATTTTTAGCTTGGCCCTTTCGCTGGTGACGGCCGTAGTAGACATGGTGATGGACTAGTATAAGCTAGCCTTTGGCCAAAAAAAAGGCCTTCTGCACGCGCAGAAGGCCTTTTTTTTGGCCAGGGACAATCCGGTATCTATACCCGCCGGATGTCGGCACCGAGTGCGTTCAGGCGCTCGTCGATGTTCTGGTAGCCGCGGTCAATCTGCTCCACGTTGAGGATTTTGCTGGTGCCTTCGGCCGAAAGGGCAGCAATGAGCAGCGCCACGCCCGCCCGGATATCGGGCGACGACATGGTGATGCCGTTGAGCGTCTTCTGGCGGTCCAGGCCAATAACGGTGGCGCGGTGCGGGTCGCAGAGAATAATCTGCGCACCCATGTCGATGAGCTTGTCTACGAAGAACAGGCGCGACTCGAACATTTTCTGGTGAATGAGCACCGTACCGCGCGCTTGGGTGGCTACCACGAGAATAATGCTCAGCAAATCAGGCGTAAAGCCCGGCCAGGTATGGTCGCTCACCGTTAAAATCGAACCGTCGAGATAGGTGCCGAGCTGGTAATGCTCCTGCGCCGGAATGTGGATGTCATCGCCCCGAAACTCCAGCGTGATACCCAACTTGCGGAACGTGTCGGGGATGATGCCTAGCTCCGGAATCTGGCAGTCCTTAATGGTGATTTCCGAGCCCGTCATGGCCGCTAGGCCGATGAAAGAGCCGATTTCAATCATATCGGGCAGCATCCGGTGCTCGGTGCCGCCGAGGCTAGCCACGCCCTCAATGGTGAGCAGGTTAGAGCCAATGCCCTGAATGTTAGCGCCCATGCGCACCAGCATCCGGCACAGCTGCTGCAAGTAGGGCTCGCAGGCGGCATTGTAGATGGTGGTGGTGCCCTCAGCCAGTACGGCGGCCATCACGATGTTGGCGGTGCCCGTCACGCTAGCCTCGTCGAGCAGCATGGAGGCGCCGTGCAGCTTGCCGGCGGGCACAGTGAGGCGATAAAAGTCGGTACCCTCCATCGTGAGATGCGCCCCCAGCTTTTCGAGGCCGACAAAGTGGGTATCAAGCGGCCGGCGACCGATTTTGTCACCGCCCGGCTTGGGCAGCTGGGCGCGACCGTAGCGGGCCAGTAGGGGGCCTAGTATCATTACCGAGCCGCGCAGCTCGCGGGCCTGGGCCACAAACTCGGGGGTGTCGAGGTAGTCGAGGCGCACATCCTCGGCCTGGAACATGTAGGTGTCGGGGGCTAGCTGGCCCACTTTCACGCCCATGTCGCGCAGCAACTCGATAAGCTTGTTCACGTCCCGGATATTGGGCACGTTGCTGATAGTGATGGGCTCGGGGCTGAGCAGCACCGCGCACAAAATCTGGAGTGCCTCATTCTTAGCTCCTTGCGGAGTAATCTCTCCGTGCAGCTTCCGTCCACCGCGTACTTCAAAAGCAGCCATTCTTTTTCAATTAACAATTAACAATGAGCAATTATCAAGGGGCTAAACGCTGAGACAGCCTAGCCTATCGAAGCTGCAAAGCTACTGCGGCGGCTGTTGCGGCTCGGTGCGAAATTTCTTGCTGCGCTTTTTGTCGCGCTTCTTGTTATTACCATTACCGTTGCCTTGGCCACCCTCGGGGCGGTCGGTGCGGCGCTCCCGATTCTCGCGGTTGCCTTCAAAACGGCTGCTGCTCTGGGTGCTGGCAGTGCGAGCCGGCTGCTGGCTGGGAGTGGCAGCGGCCGGCAGGCCAGCCAGCTCAAATAGGCCTTGGTCGGCCACGGCCTGGGCATCCAGCTTCAATTGCCCGCCCGACAGCTCGCCTAGGTGCCGGATGATGGTCACGTCCTTGGCGTTTTCCTTGTTGTGCTGGCGGTAGAGAAACTTCATGGTGCGCCCAATCTGAATAGCCGCTTGCTCGCGCTCCGTGCCATCTTCGATGGTCAAGGCTTTGGTAATGAGCGCCTCAATACCCCGGCCGTAGGCTTTGAGCTTCGGCGCCTGGCGCGGATATTCGACGCGCTTGGGGCGCTCGGCATACAAGCGGGGTGGCGTGAGCGGCACGGGGGCATCGAGCGCTACCTCGGTGCCTGCCAGGGCATGCAGGTGGTTCCAGAGGCGCGTTTGAATATCGGGCTGGTCGCGCAGGCTGGGGCGCAGGCGCAGCATCATTTGCACAATGCCGGCGGCCCGGCGCGTGCGCTCGGCCACGTCCTCTACCTGGGCTAGGCCCTGAATAAGCGAGTAGGTGCTTTGCCCGTATTCGCGCACCAGCAATTGCAGGTGGAAGGGCAGTTGGGTGGGTATTTCTTGCATTTAATTTATTGTTTCACGCCAAGCTAAAAACTGTCAGGCTTAGCTAGCGTCCACGCAGTGAAGCATCTTGCGTAGCGTAGGCGTAGTAATCAATGCGTCAGCAGCCAAGCAAACAAGATGCTTCACTGCGTGGACGCCAGAAAAACATGGCGATAAGGGGCTAGTGCCTTTTAAAGTACTCGCAACTTGGCAAAGCTCAGCAGCAGGGTTTTTTCACCTACTTCATCGAACTGGATAATCGCCTTCACGGTGCCGTTCTGCTTTTCGAGCGTGGCTACCTTGCCGAAGCCGAACTTGGCGTGCTCGACGCGCTGGCCGGCCTGCAAGTTACTCGTATCCGAGGGTTGAAAGTCGGCCGGGGCCACGTACTTGGTTGGTACCGTCTTACGGGCCGGGGCGGCTACGAGGTTCGAGCGGCGCTCAAATACGTGCTGAAACGGCGATTCGCCTACCGCCGGGCCAGCCGCAAACTTTACATTGAGGTACTGCGGGTCAATTTCATCCAGGAAGCGCGACTTTTCGCACGAACGCAGGTTGCCCCACTGGTAGCGCGAGGTGGCGTAGCTAAGCGTCAGCTTCTTTTCGGCCCGCGTGATGGCGACGTAAAACAACCGGCGCTCTTCCTCCAGGTCGGCCCGCGAGGTTATCATCATTTGGCTCGGGAAGAGGTTTTCCTCCATGCCCACGATGTACACGTTTCTAAACTCCAGGCCCTTAGCCGAGTGAATGGTCATCATTGTCACGGCCTCACCTTCCTGAGCGGCATCCTTGAGGTCGGAGTCGGTGACGAGGGCAATGTCCTGCAAAAAGGCTCCCAGCGACTTGTCCTCGCGTTCATGGTCGTCTACGTATTCCTTGATGCCATTCAGTAATTCCTGAATGTTCTCGTAGCGCGACAAGCCTTCGATGCTCTTATCGGCGTACAATTCCTCAATCATGCCCGAGTTTTTGGCAATGAATTTGGCCGCCTCAAAAGCGTCCTCTTTCGCCGCCACGGCGGTATAACTCTTTATTTTCTCGGCAAAACCTACCACCGGATTTGATACCCTAGCCGGCAGGAATTGCTCGGCGTTGCTCACTACTTCCCAAATGGTATGGTTAGCTTCCTCGGCCGAATTAATTAATTTGCTAATCGTGGTATCGCCGATGCCGCGCTTCGGATAATTAATTACCCGGCGCAAAGCCTGCTCGTCGTTTGGATTAACGGTGAGACGCAGATACGCCACTAAATCCTTGATTTCCTTGCGTTGGTAAAAGCTCAGGCCGCCGACGATTTTGTAGCGAATATTTAATTTGCGCAGTGACTCTTCCATCGCCCGGCTCTGGGCGTTGGTGCGGTAGAGGATAGCAAAATTGTCGTAGGACAGATGCTGGTTCATCTTGTCCTCATAAATCGACTGGGCGATTAATTTGCCTTCCTCATTGTCGGAAGCGGCTTTAATTACCTCAATTAAATTGCCGTCTTCATTGTCCGAAAAAACGTCCTTGCGTAGCTGCGCCTGGTTGTTTTTAATAACCGAATTAGCTGCCCACACAATATTCTTGGTCGAGCGGTAATTCTGCTCTAGTTTGAATACGTTCAGTTCGGGATAGTCTTTTTCGAAATTAAGGATATTGGTGATATCGGCGCCGCGGAAGGCGTAGATACTCTGCGCATCGTCGCCGACCACGCAGATGTTGCGCTCCTTGGCGGCTAGCTTGCGAGTAATCAAATACTGCGAGTAGTTGGTGTCTTGATACTCATCCACCATCACAAATTTGAATTTGTTCTGGTATTTGTTCAGCACGTCGGGGTGGTCGCGGAACAGGACGTTGGTTTGGAACAGCAGGTCGTCAAAATCCATGGCGCCGGCCTTGAAGCAGCGGGCGGCGTACTGCTGGTAGAGGATGCCGATTTTGGGGCGCATGGCGGCCTCGTCGTCCTGCCGGATGACGGGGTCGTTGAGGTACTGCGCCACCGACACAAGCTTGTTTTTGGCGGCCGAAATGCGGCCCAGCACGGTGCTAGCTTTGTAAAGCTTGTCATCGAGCTCTAACTCCTTCACAATCTGACCGATGAGGGTTTTGGTATCCTGCGTATCGTAGATGGTGAACGAGCGCGGGTAGCCGATTTTATCGGCTTCGGAGCGCAGAATTTTGGCAAATACGGAGTGGAAAGTGCCCATCCAGAGGTTTTTGGCCTCGGGTCCGACAACCTTTTCGATGCGGGCGCGCATCTCCTTGGCGGCCTTGTTGGTGAAAGTGAGCGCCAGGATATTGAAGGGGTCCACGCTTTGTTCCAGCAAATGGGCAATGCGGTAGGTGAGCACCCGCGTTTTGCCCGAGCCGGCGCCGGCGATAATCATGCAGGGGCCTTCCGTTTGGAGCACGGCGGCAGCCTGCGAGGGATTCAAAAGAGCACGATAATCTATAGCCATACAAAAGGGCCGCCCCGCGGGCGGCTAGCTGACAAAGATAAGTTGGGAGGGTGGCAGGGCGGTATCTTTGTGCTACCGTTTTTAGGCAAGGCTAGCGGCGCCTCGCCTTTTGCTAACCGTTTTCTATCGCCGATAAATTCGCTTCCGATGATTGTTATCCAGAATACCGTTATCTCCGACGATGTGGCGGAGCAGTTTTTCGTCTGCAACCTAGATGCCTGCAAGGGCGCCTGCTGCGTGGAAGGTGACCTCGGCGCGCCGCTGGAGTTGGAAGAGCTGGAAATTCTGAAGAATGAGTATCCCAAAATTGAGCCTTTTCTGACCGAAGCTGGCAAGCAAGCCATTGCCGCCCAAGGGCTTTACATCGAAGACTGGGAGGGCGACTACAGTACCACCACCATCAATGACCGGGAGTGCGCTTACGCGCTCTACGACGAGTTGGGCATCCTGAAATGCGGTATTGAGCAGGCGTATTTAGCCGGCGCTACCGATTTTAAGAAGCCGATTAGCTGCCACTTATACCCGATTCGCATCACGAAGTACGAGGGCTTTGAGGCGCTCAACTACGACCGCTGGGATATCTGCTCGCCGGCCTGCTCATTCGGGGCCAAGCTGGGCGTGCCGGTGTATAAGTTTTTGAAGGAGCCGCTGGAGCGCAAGTACGGCGCGGCCTGGTACGCGGAACTGGAGCGGGAGATTGCAAATCCGACGGTATAGGGATTATTTACAGAAAGCGGTTGTCATGCTGACCAAGGAAGCATCTTGGCAGGGTAGTGCCGTTGTGGTGCAAACCTGGTGAGATGCTTCCTTCGTCAGCATGACAACCGTTTTTACTTCATAAACACCGGGCGAATAAGGTTTTCGAAGGTGAAAATCTCGTCCCATTTCTCCTGGGTCAGCAAGTTGCGCTCGGTCACGGCGATGTCGTGGACGGATTTGCCGGTGGCTAGGGCCTCTTTGGCGATGCTGGCCGAGGCTTCGTAGCCGAGTACCGGGTTGAGCTGGGTCACGATGCCGATGCTGTTGTAGACCATGCTGGCGGCGTGCTCCACGTTGGCGGTGATGCCGAGCACGCACTTTTCGCGCAGGGTGCGGCAGGCGTTGGTCATGTAGGAGATGCTGGTGAAGAGCGCGAACGAGATAACCGGCTCCATGACATTGAGTTGGAGCTGACCGGCCTCGGCGGCCATCGTCACGGTAAGGTCGGCGCCGATGACGTAGAAGGCCGTCTGGTTCACTACTTCGGGCACCACGGGGTTGACCTTGCCGGGCATGATGCTGGAGCCGGGTTGCAGAGCGGGCAGGTTAATCTCGTTGATGCCGCAGCGCGGGCCCGACGAGAGCAGGCGCAGGTCGTTGCATATCTTGCTGAGCTTTACGGCCGTGCGCTTGAGCACGCCCGAGAGCTGCACGTAGGCACCGGTGTCGTAGGTGGCCTCAATGAGGTCGCCGGCCAGGCTCAGGTCGAGGCCGGTTATCTGGCGCAGGTGCTGGGTTACGAGGCCCGCGTAGCCGGGGGGCGTGTTGATGCGGGTGCCGATGGCGGTGGCGCCCATGTTGATTTCGGCGATGAGCCGGCGCGAGTCGTCGATGCGCAGCAGCTCCTCGCGCAGGTTGGTGGCGAAGGCGTTGAACTCGTCGCCCATGCTCATGGGCACGGCGTCCTGGAGCTGGGTGCGGCCCATTTTGAGCACGTTTTTGAACTCCTCGCCCTTGGCAAAAAACGCGTCGGCGAGCTGCGAAAGCATGTCGCGGTAGCCCACCAGCTTGTTATTGAGCGCGATGCGGAAGGCGGTGGGGTAGGCGTCGTTTGTCGACTGCGAGCAGTTTACGTGGTTGTTGGGGTGGCAGTACTGGTACTCGCCCTTCTGATGGCCCATCAGCTCGAGGGCTACGTTGGCGATTACCTCGTTGGCGTTCATATTGACGGAGGTACCGGCCCCGCCCTGAATCATATCGGTCAAAAACTGATTGTCGAACTCGCCGCTGGCCACGCGGTCGCAGGCCTGGGCGATGTAATCGGCAATGGTGGGGTCGAGTACGCCCAGTTCTTTATTGGCCAGTGCAGCCCCTTTTTTCACGAAGGCCAGCGCCTGCACAAACAGCGGCTCGACCTTGATGGGAATGCCCGTGATGTAGAAATTTTCGAGCGCCCGCGAGGTCTGGATACCGTAATAAGCGTCGTTGGGGATGGGCAGTTCGCCCAGAAAATCGTGTTCGAGCCGGGTGGTGGGGGTCATGGGGGGGAGGTAAGGTTGCGGCCGCAAAGGTGCAGGATTAGCGCCGGCTAGGCGGCGATTGCTGCTACTAACGGGAATCAGCCACTAAAAAAGAGCGTCATGCTGAGCCTGCCGAAGCATCTCACTCGCGCCGTTGGGATTAGTAACCCTAGCGGCGCGAGCGAGATGCTTCGGCAAGCTCAGCATGACACTCTTATTCCAGCGTGCTTAGCGCGCTACTATAGCCCGGCTAGTGCCAGGTATCGGTCACGCTCTGGCTGCTGCCGCTGGGGGTGAGCGAGTTGTTGGGGTCGCCTTCCCAGAGGATATTGCCCGAAGCGTCTTTGCGGAAGTACTTGTACAGCACGTTGGTGCCGGTGGTCAGGGGCACGGTCACGGTCCAGTTGGGATAGGCCGCGCCGCTCATTTTGATGGCGTTGGCCGTGTTCCAGGAGCCGAGCTGGGCGGTGCTGCCCACGATGTACAAATCCTGGCCGCTCACGGTGTTGCTGTAGTTGATGGTGAACGCTACCGCCGTGTTGCCGGTGGTGGTGCCGCCGCCCGTAGGCGTGCCGCTAGGCACCCATACGGCGTAGGAGCGGGCGTTGACGCGGAACGTGCCGAGGCCGTTGGCGTCGGTGGTAACGGTGCCGGTGGTGTTGCCGGTGAGGTCGGTGAGGGTGGCGTTTTTGAAGGGCGTGGTGATGGCTTTGCTGGCGGCGTTGCTGCCGTCGTTGAGCAGCTCAAGCAGGCCGGTGTGGCTGGCATCGCCGGCGCGCGAGTAGGCATATACGTCGGCGTCGTTGGTGCTGGTGTATTCGTAGCCCGTGCCGAAGGCGTGGCCCTGCCGGATGCCGATGAGCGTCTTAATCTGGGTGCCCAGGCCGTAGTTGTAGTAGTCCTTGTAGAACACGCACGGGTAGCCTTTTTCGCGGGTCAGGATGTAGCTATAGGCCAGCAGCTTGAGGTTGGCCACCGGCGAGTAGAGCGCGCCGCCCGTCTGGTCGGTGTCGTGGTTGTCCACGAACGATACGGCCAAAGCACCGTTGGCCTCGGTGAAGCCGGCAAATTGCAGCCCGCGCATATCCCAGGCGCCGTTACCGTTGCTCATGTCGGCGAAGGTGTAGTGCAGCGGCACATCAAACAAGCTCGTGCGCCCGCCCGTGGCCGAGGCGTAGTTGTTCATGTCGCCCAGGTTTCTGAACCACGCCTCGCTCACCGCGAAGCGGCCCGAGGTGCCCTTCACGTTATCGAGCCACGAGTTGACAAACGAGGTGAGCATGTGCTTGGTGGCGTCGAGGCGGTAGCCGTCGAGGCCCAGCGTAGTCGTCATCCAGTTGCCCCATTTGATGGTTTCATTCACCTGGTTCTGGTCGGCATAGCGGATTTCCGACCCTAGCAGGTTATCGTAGGCATCGCCGTTGGCGTAGGGCTGGAAGTCCCAGGCATTCCACTGGTACCAGCCGTTGTTGGGGGCCTGCTGGGTGCCGTTGAAATTATAATAGTGCCACTGATAGGTGCTGTACTTGTTGGCCCGGCCGGGGTAGGTAAAGCTGGTGTACACGTTGTAGTTGGTGCCGCCCACGGTAAACTGCTCCTGCGCATCGGCCGAAGTCAAGTGGTTCATTACCATGTCTTCATACACCTGCACGCCCTGGCCGTGCAGCGCCGAGATGCAGCTTTGCAGCTGGGCTAGGGTGCCGTAGTGCGTGGCCACGGTGCCCTTCTGGTTGAACTCGCCCAGGTCGTAGCGGTCATACACGCCGTAGCCCACGTCGTTCACGCCGCTGCCTTTGTAGGCGGGTGGCAGCCACAGGGCCGTGATGCCGGCTGATTTTAATTCGCTAGCCTTGCCGCCGAGTACTTGCCACCAGGTTTGGCCGCTGGTGGTCTGGGGCACATCCCAGTAAAAGGCCTGCATCATCACGCCGTTCACGGCAGTGGCATTGGCGGCGGTGGGGGAGGTAGCGAGCGCCGGGCTAGCGCCCGGGGCAGTGGTTTCCTTGGCGCAGGAGGCCAGAAATAGCAGGGCCGCGGCGCCAGCTAGGCGCACGGACCCGGGTAGGGGTAGTAACATGTGGTTTGGGTGGGAAAAGGAAGCCACAATGTTAGGGAAAAAACAGCGTTCCGCCACTACAAAATTTTGCTATTTTCTGAGCGAGATAAGTTTTAGATGAAGATGATTGTTAGGGAAATAGCTCCCTGAAAACATTGGTAGTTTTAGTAAAATATCGAGAAATTAGCGAGTTGACTGGGCTAGTGCCCTAGCCGGGCGCCCCAAACGTTTGCGGAGTTTGCAAGCCAGGCTATCGGCTTAATGAAGGGCGTAGCGTAGTCGCTATGGCGGAGCCAACTGGGATTAGCGTGCGCCGGCTGCGCTGGCGACAACAACCCCAGGTGCCGATTCGTAGTTTTAGGGCTATTCTGTTCACGGCCGCCCTAGCGCGCCTTTTTTCTTTCGCTCTATGCTCGCCCACATTACCGCCGCCAGCCGCCACCACGCGGCCCCTACTGCCTGGCTCAACTCATATTTTCTGTTTTCGTTTGCCGATTACTTCGACCGCGGCAACATGCACTTCGGCCCGCTGCGCGTGTTCAACGACGACACGGTAGCTCCGCAAAATGGCTTTCCGCAGCACCCGCACTCCGAGATGGAAATCGTGACCCTGGTGCTCGAGGGCGAAGTGAGCCATGAGGATACGCTGGGCAACCGCACCGCCATTCCGGCCGGCGAAGTGCAGCGCATGACCTCCGGCACCGGCGTGGCCCACAGCGAAATGAACCGTCAGGACAAGCCCTTGCACCTCTACCAGCTCTGGTTTGTGCCCAGCCAGAAGGGGCTGGCCCCCAGCTACGAGCAAAAGGACCTCGGCTTTCTGAAGGGCAAGAAAAACGAATTGGTGCCCCTGGTAACCGGCCAGCGCGTGCTCGAAGACGTAGTGTACATGAACTCGAATAGTACCATTTACTGGAGCAACCTGGACTGCGGGAAAAAACTGACGTTCAAAACATTCCCCATCCGCCTTACCTTTATCTATGTCAAGGAAGGTAGTATTTTGGTGAACGGTACGGTGCTGGGTTCCAATGACCAGGCCCGCCTCGACGCCGAAGACGTACTCGAGATTGAAGCTACCAAAGACGCCCAGTTTATTTTGATTGACCTGCCCGGCAGCGAGGCAAACTATTAATTAATGACCAGTAATTTTCCCGCTTCCCTGATACCAGCGCACGATGCCGCCCGCCTGCGCACGCTGCACCAGTTTCAGATTGTCAACACCACACCTGAGCAGATTTTCGACGACTACGTGGCTTGGGCGGCGCAGCTTTTTGGCGTGCCCATCTCGCTCATTTCGCTCGTCGATGCCGACTACGTGTGGTTTAAGGCCCTAGCCGGCGCCACGGGCATACCGGGGCTGGTGCGCAACGAGAGCATGTGCTCGGCGGCCATCCTGACGGGCGACGATGTGGTGATATCCGACTACAAGCCTGAAAGCTGCCAGCTCATCAAGCCCGACGTGGCCCAGGCCATCGGCCTGCAGTTCTACGCCGGGGCGGCCCTGGTGGCCCAAGACGACTCGCGCCTGGGGATGCTGGCCGTCATCGGCAAGGAGCCCCGCGGCTTTTCGGCCGCCGAAGCCGACTTGCTTACCCGCCTGGCGGGCCTGGTGAGCCGCACCATCGAGCTGCGCTACCGCTACCTGGCCGCCGACCAGCTAGCCGAGTGGGAAGACGCGCAGCACGAGCTCAGCAAGGTGCTGGATGACAACGCGGCCCTGGCCCGCTACCTCGCCACCCGCGGCAAAGGCATCGACCTGGGGGATGAAGAGGTGGCCCAGCCCATCATCCGCCGCCTCGAGAGCGTGGACCGCGTGCTAGCTCGCCGACTAGGCTAGCCAGTGGTACCGGACGCGAGTAAAATTCTAAAAAAGCCTGGCTTGCAGCCAGGCTTTTTTGTGCGCTATTTCGTCGAAGCTGGTAGTTCGCTAGCCCTATAGGCGAACTGATATCCAGGCTACTTAGCTGCCGGCACGGCCAGCGGCTTCAGCACCCGTCGGAAGCCCCGGAGCGCGGCGGGGTGGTAGATGGTGGCGTGCGTTTCGGCGGGCATTGGCTCGTAGTAGGCAGTGATGGGGCGCCGCGCCGTGCTGGGCAGCAGGGCCGCCAACTGGCGCGTAGCGGCCGTGTCGCCCTGGCTGCTGGTGGCCAGGTACAGCGTTTTGGCGGGGCCGCGGTAGGTGGGGAGCAGGCTAGCGGCCTGCTGCACCAGCTGCCCATTGTTCCACCACAGGCTGGGGTCGAAAGCCAGGTACGTATCGAATAAATCGGGCTCGAGCAGCAGCGTTTCGACGGTGAAGAGCCCGGCCAGCGACTCGCCCACCAGGGCGGTTTCGGCCGTGGTGCGGTAGCGCTGCCGCACGGCCGGCATCAGCTCGCGGCGAATAAACTGCCGGAACGCGGCCGCGCCGCCCACGCGGGGCGCTATTTTCTTATCGTCGGCATTGGTAGTGGGCCCGGTGAGGTCGCGGCGCCGGGCCGTGTTTTCGATGCCCACCAGGATGAAGGGCCGCATGGTGCCGTTGCCCACCAGCACCTGCACCAGCCCCGCCACGTGTAAAAAATCCTCGGCTAGCCCGCCATCGGGCATGTACAGCACGGGCAGCCGCACCGTGGCCGAATCGCGGTACTGGGGCGGTAGGTACACGTTCAGGCGCCGGGTTTCGCCCAGCACTTTAGAAGCCAGCGTGAGGGTTTCGCCGAGGCAAAGCGGCGCTGCGGGGGCTTGAGCGTGTGCTGGCTGGCGGATGGCTAGGCTAGCCAACAGGAGCCCGCCAGAAAACAAAAGGAGCTTATTGGAGAGCGATAATAATTTTAGCATTCGGGCTGCTAATAATTTATAAAGTCTTTTGAAAAACAGCGGATTTCTAAAGCGTCCGTCATGCTGAGCTTGCCGAAGCATCTTGCTTGTATTACTAGGGTAGTAACCCAATGATGCGAGTAAGATGCTTCGGCAAGCTCAGCATGACGGACGTGAAGTGTGAGCACTGCCGCTGACGCAGTTGTAATTCAGAAATACCGGATTACATCGTGTACTTGCGCCCCTTATTCTGCTCCTTCAAGTACCCCATCAGCGGCTCGAAATACGCCACCATTGCCCTAGCCGAAAGGTCCTCGCCGGTTTTTTCCTTGAGCACGGTGCGCCAGTCGCGGCTGCTGCCGGGGCGCATGATGTCCTGCAAAAACCGGCCGACTTCCTGGCTGCCGTAGTAGTTGGTGGCGTGCGGGTCCTGGTGCAGAATTTTGCGGGCAATGTGGTCGTGCAGCTGGAACAGGATGATGTAGCTCAGCGCGTAGTCGTAGTACTGCGCGGGGTCGTCGTTGATGTGGGTTTTGGTGGCGGGGTCGAGGAAGTTTTCGCCGCGCGGGCTAGGGGGTACCATGCCCTGGTACTGCTTGCTGAGGGCCCACCACTTGGCGTTGAGCTGGTCGGCGGGCAGGTTTTCGGCATAAAAGGCGTTTTCCCACTCGCTCATCACGCCCGAGGCGAAGGGAATGAACGGCACGTATTGCAGCGCTTCTTTCAGCAGCTGCTGAGTCTGGTCGGTTTTGGTTTTCGCATCAATCAGCCCCAGCCCGGCCAGGAAAGGCTTTTGCTGCGCGGCTAGCCCCATCATGCTGCCGATGGCCTCGTGGTAGGCGCGGTTGGCACCCTGGCGCAGCAGCGGCGGCACCTCGGGGTTGGTGTAGGTGAGGTAGTAGTAGATGTGGCCCAGCTCGTGGTGGGTGGTTTCGTACCACTCGGTGTTGGGCTCCACGCTCATCAGGCTGCGCACGTCGTGGTTCAGGTCGAGGTGCCAGGCTGAGGCATGGTTGTTCTTTTTGTAGCTGGCCGTGGCGGGCAGCGGGTAGAGGCTGCTTTTTTCGTAGAAGCTAGCCGGTAGCGCTGGAAAGCCCAGGCTCTGGTAGAAGTGCTCGGCTTGCTTCACCGGGTATTCGGCGCCTTTCTTGGCTAGCGCGGCGTCGAGGTTCAGGCCTTTCACCGTTACCAGGCTGCCCCAGTCCTGGCCCCAGCGGTTGGGCAGCCAGTCGGCGGGCAGGTAATCAGGCACCTGCACCACGTGGTATTTCTTGGCCAATGCGTAGCGGGCGTAGGTGTGCAGCTCGCGGTAGAGGGGGCGCAGCTCGTCGTTGAGCTGGCGCACGAGGGTCATCATTTCCTGGCGCGTGAGGCCGTAGTCGCTAGCCTGGTAGCTGAAGAAATCGGGGTAGCCCAGCGCCTGCACGGTCTGGTTGCGCAGGTCGCGTAGGTTCAGCAGGCCGGGCTTGAGGGTGGGGCCGATAGCCTTGCTCGCCTCCCAGACTTGCCGGCGCTTCTGGGGGTTGGTTTCGGTGCGCAGCAGCGCGTCGAGGTCATTGGTCGTCACCGGCTTGCCCGCGTAGGTGTACGTGAAGCCGTAGAGCCTCTCGGTTTGGGCAGCCTCGGCCTTGATGCGCTGCTTCACGAGCGGCGCCACGGTCTGGGGCGAGTTGGCGGCGTTGTACAGCGCCGTTTCTAGTTGCTTGACTTGCAGCGGCGTGAGTTGGTCTTTGGCGGCCAGCAGTTCACGCAGGGCCTTGATGTTCTCGGCCGAGCCGGCGAAGGCGGCCATGCGCTCGTTGGCGCGGGCGGTGCGGCCGGCGTTGGTGGTGTCGCCGGGCACGATGTGGGTGTTGCTGGTCCACTCGGCCTCGCTGGCCTCGGTGTAGAGGCGCACGTATTCCTTATTATAAGCAGTCAGAAACTGGTCAGCGGTGTCCTTATAATTCAGCTTTACGCCGCCCGGCGCCGGTGTTGCGGCGGCCGGCGGGGCCGTGGCGGCTGCCGCATCAGTCCCTTGGGCCCGGTTTGACGTTGCCCGCTGGCTGGCCGTGGGCGCGCAGGCGGTGAGCAGCGCCACCAGTACCGGCAAGGGCCGGGCAAAACGAAATTCGAAATAGTGCGTTTTCATACGCGAAAGGTAGGTAGCCCGCCCCACGCGGCCACCTGCCGGGCGCTATTGCCTTGCTAGTTGCTTCGTACACTGACTTTTATGCAAAAAAACACCCTGTTGCTAGCTCTTGGCCTACTGGGCCTCACCATGACCACCGACCTCCACGCCCAAACTACGGCCGCCGGCACGGCCGCGCCCGTGCTGCCACTCTACAGCGGCTCCATCCCCGATTCCAAGCCTAGCCAGGTGCAGGAAACCCGCGAGGCCAGCGGCGACCGCATCACGGTGGCCAATGTGGTGCAGCCTACGCTCACGGTGTTTGTGCCGAGCCGCGAGAAGGCCAATGGCACGTCGGTCATCATTTGCCCCGGTGGCGGCTACGCCATGCTAGCCATGGGCCACGAGGGCTACGACGTGGCCAAGCGCCTCAACGAAATGGGGGTGACAGCCTTCGTGCTCAAGTACCGCCTGCCCAACGACCGCAGCCAGCCCGACAAAAGCATTGCGCCCCTGCTCGATGCCCAGCAGGCCCTGCGCATGGTGCGCCAGCTAGCCCCCAAGTACAATCTCAACCCCGAGCGCATCGGGCTGATGGGCTTTTCGGCGGGCGGCCACCTGGCGGCCACGGCGGGCACCCACTTTGCCCAGCCGGTGGGCGATAACCCCGGCCCGGCCTCGGTGCGGCCGGCGTTTCTGGTGCTGCTCTACCCGGTTATCAGCTTCAGCGACAGCCTCTCGCACAAGGGCTCGCGCAGCAACCTGCTGGGCGCCACTGCTAGCCCCGACCAGGTGCGCCGCTACTCCAACGAGCTGCAGGTGAGCGCCCAAACGCCGCCCACTTTCCTCGTGCACGCCGAAGACGACAACGTGGTGCCCATGCAAAACAGCCTCGTGTTTTACCAGGCGCTGCACCGCCACAACGTGCCCGCCGAGATGCACCTTTACCCCAAAGGCGGCCACGGCTTCGGCATGAACAACGCCACTACCAAAGACCAGTGGGTGGACCGCCTCCAGAACTGGATGGACGCTAACGGCTGGCTGACGAAGTAGTGATGAGTGATGAGTTAAAAGGTATGAGTTCAGCGGGTTGGCCACGTTTCTTGGATGGTCTTTGCAGAAGTCCGGAACAAAAGCGGTGGCTGCCAATTCATACCTCATACCTTTTAACTTATCACTCAACAACGTGCTTCAGCTCGGCGACCAAGCCCCCGATTTTACTCTGCCCACCGATAAGGGCGATATTTTTCACCTGGCCGGGCAACACGGGAAGCCTGTGGTGCTTTATTTCTACCCCAAGGACGACACGCCCGGCTGCACGGCCGAGGCCTGCGCATTTCGCGACCAATACGCTGATTTTCTGGACTTGGGCGCCGTAGTGGTGGGCGTGAGTTCCGATAGCGAGGCCTCGCACCAGAAATTCAGCCAGAAGCACCGGCTGCCGTTCCCGCTGCTGGCCGACACCAGTGGGCAGCTGCGCAAGCAGTACGAGGTGCCCCGCGCATTGCTGGGTTTGCTGCCCGGCCGCGTCACGTTCGTAATTGACAAGGACGGCAAAATCGCCTACATCTTCAACTCGCTGAGCGGAGCCACCGACCACGTGAGCAAGACCAAGGAAGTGCTGCGCGAGTTGGTGAGCAAGGGCTAGCCAGGGCTGACTGGGGACGAAGAAAATTATTTAACCATGTGATGCGCAAACGACTAGGGCAGCTGCTCGACAATGCGGCCGTTTTTCGCTACCACCGGCAGCGCATCAAAGAATATGGTCCCGGCAGCCCCGGCGCGCTCGGCTGGCAGCCCGATGGCCAGTACATTCGCTTCGAAATCCTGGCTCAGATTGGCGACTTGGCGCACCGCTCGGTACTCGATGTGGGTTGCGGCTACGCCGATTTGTATCCGTTTCTAAAACAGCGCTTTACGGGGGTGCAGTACCACGGCATCGAGCAAATGCCTGAGCTGCTCGACTTGGCGCAGGCCCGCTACGGTCATATTCCGGAGGTGACCCTAGCCACGGGCGATTTTCTACGCCAGCCGCTGCCGCCCTGCGACTATGTGCTGGCCAGCGGCTCGCTTAACTACCGGCAGCGCAACCCGCGCTTCATCTACGAGGCTATTGAAAAGCTCTACGGCAGCTGCCGGCGCGGCCTGGGCTTCAACCTGCTCAGCTGGGAGCCAATAGATGGCGGCCCGCTGGCGGCCTACGACCCGGCGGCCATCGTGACCTTTTGCGAAACGTTAGCCCCGCAGGTGCGGCTGGTGGAGGGCTACCGCGATGGGGACTTTACTGTCTTCATGCAGCGCTGAATAGTTTACATTCTGAAGCTGTTTAACAAGTAGCTTTTTCGTCATGCTGAGCGAAGCCGAAGCATCTTGGCCGTTTCGTTGAACAGTTCACCCGTACCCTGCCAAGATGCTTCGACTACGCTCCGCTTCGCTCAGCATGACGAACTACTACATTGCTGCGCTTTTATATGAGGGGTTACTCATGCGAAAACTGCGCCCGATGCATGGTGGTCTTTTTATAATAAGTTAGTTAGGCTAATATATTTTTCTTCTAGCTTGGTCGAATCAGTCACCGCACTACCGCCGGCATGGTCGGGTGCGCCCGGGTAGCCAGCGTAGCACTGAGCGCCTGCGCGTCGGCTACTACTTGCGCCGGGTAGTGCAGGCGCGCCAGCAACCGAATGGCATTGCGCGTGGTGAGCGGACCCGCTTTGAGGCGGTAGTCGAAATACCAGTCTTCCGCCGTCACCGTCTCGCAAAAGTGGTATTCGACATAGCAAGACTGCAAGAGCGCGCCCAACTCCCCATCGTGGGTGGCCGCCACTACCCAGCTGCGCGGCTGCAAGTAGGCCAGCACGGCCTTGTTAGCGGCGACGCGCTCCTGCGTATTCGTGCCTTTGAACAGCTCATCCAGCAGCAGCAGGTAGCTGCCGGGGGCCGCGTCGCAGGCTAGCAGCAACTGCCGCATGGTTTCGGCTTCGACCAGGTAATAGCTCTTGCCCGTGGGCAGGCTGTCGGCCAGGCTGAGGCTGGTGAGCACTCGGCAAAAAGGGGCGCGGTAGGCGGCGGCCGGGCACGTCGCTATTGTCTGGGCCAGCAGGGTATTCACGCCCAGCGTGCGCATAAAGGTGGTTTTGCCCGCCATGTTCGAGCCGGTGAGCAATACGCCGGGCCCGGCTAGGGTCAGGTCATTGGGCACGCACCCCGGCACCAGCGGGTTGTAGGCGGCTTGCAGCTGAATGCCCTCGGCAGCCGGCCCAAAGTGGGGCACGCAGGTAGCGTGGCGCTGGCGGAAGCTAGCCACCGCCAGCGCACAATCGACGTAGCCCACGGCCTCAAAGACCGCCCGAATTGCGGGCGCGTGCTGCTGCACGGCCACCCGGCAACGGGCATACAGCAGCACGTCGAGCAGCAGCAGCATCTTGAGTAAGCTGAGCACCAGCAAGTTGTCTTCCACCTGAAAGAACGCTACTTGCCACATAATATCCCTCAGCCGGGCCAGGGGCGCGGCCAGCTGCTGCAACGGCCGCAGGGGCAGGGCCGCCTGGTGCAGCGCCTGGCCCGCCCGACGCAAGCGGCCCAGTTGCAGCAGCGGGCGAGTACAGTTTCTAATCCGCTTGAGCTGCCAGAAATGAAACACCGCATTGGTGAGGGCAAACGCCCCCGTAGCCAACCAGAGCACGGGGAGCCAGAAGCCCCCGAGCAACGTAGCCAATAGCCCCAGCGCGAGCAGCGGCGCGAAGCGCGCGCCGGGCAACGCCGGGAGGGGCTGCCCCTGAATCAAATCGGTGAGGTAGTACGCCTCGTGGGCCGTCAGCTGGTCGAGGGCGAGCAAGGCTTGCCCGCGGGCCTCGGGTTGCTGCGCCAGCAGGGTCGTGGCGGCACCAAACTCGTGCAAGGCGGCCTCGTCGGCGAGCGGGCTGCGCAGGCGGTGGTAGAGGCACTGCTGGCCTACCGGGCTCACCGTCGCATCAAGCAGCCCAAAGAGCAAGTCGCCGTTCAGGTCTTCCCAGGTTTGGTCCGGTAGGCGCTGGTAGGCGGGCTCGTGCTGCACGTGGTCGTAGTAGCGGGCCACTAAGGAGAAATAGGGGGAGCGTGCAACTGGCTGGTGCCAGGCCGCCTCCAGGCGGCGTAAGCGCGTGCGGGAAGAAGTCCACATGAGAAGCAAGGGTAGCTACCAGAGCGTGGGCAGGCAGATGGTGCCGCTGGTAGGTACGGGCAGCGTGAAAGTAGCTGAATAACACTTTTAGGGAATGCATTACACTAGGTACACTAGCTGGGCAAGCCAAAGCCCGAAATTATCTCAAGAATGGGTGTATAAGATGGATTATGTAAAGTGGCTTTTCTAAGGAATCACAGGGAAAGGAAGTTGCCCACTACCTTGCTCAAAATCCTATTTCACTAGCCTGACAATCTCTTATGAATACAACTACTGCTCTTGCTATAATTCCCTTACTAGCAGTGACACTGCGGCCCTGCGCGCAACCAAGTACCCCTGAGCCTCCAGCAGTGGCCAAGAAAAAAACTGCGCCTGGGAAGGTGTACACTTTCGTGGAGCAGATGCCTGAGTTACCGGGTGGAGGTGGGAATCAGGCAGTAGTAGACTTTTTGATGAAGACGTTACAGGTGCCCAAGCTTAAAGACCAGCCTAGCTGGCCCCGTACCAAAGTCTCGTTTATAGTTGGGCCAGATGGGCGCATTTACGACGAACAGGTTTTTCTACAGGAGCCAATACTGGAGTATCGTCGAGCAATGCTTGTTGCAGTACGGACACTGCCTAGGTTTAAGCCTGGTTACCAAGCGGGAAAGCCGGTAGCTGTGAAGTTCACCATCCCTTTCTCTTGCCTAATGCTCCAATAGCAAACTGAGGTATAAGCTGACGTGCTACGCATCGCTTGCTAGCTGTGTTACATTTCTTAAACCAACGTTTAAGAAGTAATACAAACATAGTTGCTTCACCAAAATAATCAACATGACTCTAATCAGACAAACCTGCTAGCGCCAGCCGCCGCCCAACGCGTGGTAGAGGTCCGTAACCGCCTGGCGCTGTTGCAGCTGGTCGTTCACGCCGTTGAGCTGGGCTTGCAGCAGGGCCTGCTGCGAGGTGAGCACCTCGGTGTAGTTGGCGAAGCCGGCGCGCAGCAGCTCCTGGGTATAGTCCACGGCTTTGTTGAGGGCCGCCAATTGCTTGGCCCGGATTTGGGCTTTGTCGGTAGCGCTTTGGTAGGAGAAGAGCGCGTTGGAAACCTCCTGGCCCGCCACGAACATCGTTTGCTGATACGTGTAGAGGTATTCCTGCTGCAAGGCCTGCGAGCGGGCTAGCCGCAGGCGGTTGATGCCCTGGTTGAATATTGGCTGGGCTAGCCCACCCACGAGGCTGGCGAAGATGGCCGTGGGCGAAAACAAATTCTCGAGCGTGGTGCTGGTGAGGCCGCCGTTAGCCGTAACCGTGAAGCTGGGGTAGAAGTAGGTGCGCGCCGCGTTGGTTTGCTCGAAGGTGGCCTCAAAGGCGTACTCGGCCTGCTGCACATCGGGGCGGTTGCGCAGCAGCTGGCCGGGCACGCCGGTGAGCAGGGCGGGCGGGGTGTCCTGGCCGGCTAGGGTACCCCGCTCGATGGGGCCCGGCGTGCGGCCCAGCAGCGTGGCCAGCAGGTTTTCGGCCTCCCGGATGCTGCGCTGCAAGTCGGGAATGGTGACTTCGGCGGCGTAGCGGTTGGCCTCGCTCTGCACCACGGCGGCGCCGGTCACCACATCGCCTTCGAGTAGCAGCTTCATCACCTCCACGTCGCGGATGCGGTTTTGCACCGTTTGGCGGGTTATTTCGAGCTGCGCATCGAGGGCTAGCAGCGAGTAGTAGTTGTCGGCAATGTCGGCAATGAGCTGGGTTTGCACTACGCGCCGGTAGGCCTCGCTCTGCAGCAGACTAGCCACGTAGGAACGCTTGGTGCTGCGCAGCTTGCCCCACACATCGGCCTCCCAGCTGCTGCTCAGGCCCAGTAGGTACTGGTGGGCCGCGCCGCCCGTCACGATGCTCGATTGGTCGGTAGTAGTGGTGCCCGTGGTGGTGCCCGTGCCCGTGGTGCCACCGGTGGTAGTGCCCCCGCCCGTAGTTGTGCCCCCGCCGCCGGTGGTAGTGCCCCCGCCGCCCGTAGTGGTGCCGCCGCCCCCGGTAGTGGTGCCGCCGCCCGTTGTAGTACCACCCGTAGTAGTGGTGCTACCGCCCACACTGGTGCCTACAAACGACCCGCCGACGCGCGAAAGCGTAGTAGTAGCCCGGCCGTTGAGGCTAGGTAGAAAGGCGGCCCGGCTCTGGGCCAGCAGGGCCTGCGCCTGGGCAATGCGGGCATCGGCCACCTGCAGGTTGCGGTTGTTGGCTAGCCCTTCGGTGATGAGCTTTTGCAGCGCCGGGTCGGTGAAGAGCTGCTGCCAAGGGCGGCTGGCTAGGGTGGTAGTGTCGGTGGTGGCCGCGTCGCGGTAGAGGCCGGTGGTGGCCGTGTCGGGCCGGCCATACGGATGCAAGATGCCGCAGCCGCTCGCCGCCACGAGCAGAATAGGAGCGAGCCAAACTAATTTACGGGTACTCATTATAAGTCAGTTACTGCCTTGTACGCGGCGGCGGGGGAGGAGGGTAAGTGGCGGCGCGGGGCTAGCCCTACGCCAGGGCGGGCTGCACAGCCGGCTGCTCGTCGGGCCGCGATTGGTCGGGCTTTTTGTCGCCTTCGGGCGCGGGCGGGCCGCCGCCGGCTTCCTCTTCTTCGAGTTGCTGCTTGGTTTTGGGCGGGCCGCTGATGCGCTCCTGCAGCCCTTCAAAAATCGTGAACAGCACCGGGATGAAAAACACCCCGACCAGCGTGCCAAACAGCATGCCACCGATGGCGCCCGCCCCGATGGCCTTGTTGCCGTTGGCGCCCGCGCCGCTGGCAAACAGCAGCGGCATCAGGCCAAAAACGAAGGCAAACGAAGTCATCAGAATCGGCCGCAGGCGGGCCTTGGCACCTTCCAGAGCTGCGTCCACAATGCTCAGGCCGTGGTCGCGGCGGCGAGCCAGCGAGAATTCGATAATTAGAATGGCGTTTTTGGCCAGCAGGCCGATGAGCATAATCACCGAAATCTGGAGGTAGATGTTATTGTCAACCCCAAAAATCTTGGCGAATAAGTACGTGCCGCTCAGGCCAATCGGGATGGAGAATAGTACCGCAAACGGCAAGATGTAGCTCTCGTACTGCGCGCTCAGCAGCAGGTACACGAACACCAGCGAGAGCGCAAAAATGTAGAGCGACTGCTGCCCGCTGCCTTCTTCCTCGCGGCTGATGCCCGAAAACTCGAAGCCGTAGCCGGCCGGCAGTTGCTTGGCTACTTCCTGAATGGCCACCAGCGCCTGCCCCGAGCTGGTGCCCTCCTTGGGCGAACCGTTTACCGAAATGGCGGTGAACAGGTTGAAGCGTGACAGGCTTTCGGGCCCGTAGATGCGCTTGAGCGTGACAAACTCGGTGATGGGCGCCATGCTGCCGGTGGCGTTGCGCACGAAAATTTTGCTCAGGCCCTCGGGGTTGGCGCGGTACGAGGTATCGGCCTGCACCATCACCCGGTATTGCTTGCCAAACTGGTTGAAATTGGAGGCGTAGGAGCCGCCGTAGTACACCTGCATGGCGTTCAGAATGTCCTTCTCGGTGAGGCCGGCTTCCTTCACCTTCGCCACGTTCACTGAGAGCTGGTACTGCGGAAAGCCGGGGTTGAAGGCCGTGGTAGCAAACTGAATTTCGGGGCGCTGGCTGAGCTTGGCTAGGTAGTCCTGGGCCACTTTGTAGAACTCGGCTGTAGTGTGCCCGCCCTTGTCCTGCAACTGAAACGTGAAGCCACCCGTGGAGCCAAAACCCGTGATAGTGGGCTGCGAGATACTGCGAATATCGCCGGCCCGAATGTGGGCCGTGAGCTGGGTTATCTTCTTGATAATTTGCTCGTTGTTCATGTCGGGCCGCTCGTCCCAGGGCTTGAGGCGCACAATCACCATGCCGTAGGCGCTGCCCGCGCCGGCCAGGAAGTTTTGCCCCGTGATGCGCAGCGTGCCGCGCACCGCCGGAATGGTCCGAATCAGGCTATCGACCTCGTTGTTGACGGCCGTGGTGCGCTCCAGGGTAGAGGCCGGCGGGAGGCTTACGTTCACAAAAACGGTTCCCATGTCCTCGTTGGGCACGAAGCTGCTGGGGGTGCTCGTCATGAGCACGTACAGCGCCACGCCGAAGCCGGCCACGCCCGCCAGGGCCAGCCAGCGCTTGCCCATCAAAAACTGCACGGCGCGGGTGTACTTGCCCACCAGCGCGTCGTAGGCGGCGTTGAAAGCCACGCCGAAGCGCTGCATCAGCGTTTTTTTCTCGGCTTTCTTGTCCTCTTCGTGATGCGGCGGCAGCAGGAAAAGCGCCGCTAGGGCCGGGCACAGCGTGAGGGCATTGACGGCCGAAATAAGAATGGCCACGGCCAGCGTTATCCCAAATTGTTTATAAAACACGCCCACCGAGCCGGTAATAAACGTGACCGGCAAAAACACCGCCGCCATCACCAGCGTGATGCTCACGATGGCGCCCGTTATCTCGCTCATGGCGTCGATGGCTGCCTTGCGCGGCGAGGTGTAGCCACCCTCCAGCTTGGCGTGCACGGCCTCGACCACCACAATGGCATCATCGACCACAATACCGATGGCGAGTACCAAGGCAAAGAGCGTGAGTAGATTAATACTGTAGCCGAAGAGCTTGAGAAAGAAGAACGTGCCGATAATCGACACCGGCACCGACACGCCGTGAATGATGGTGGAGCGAAAATCCTGGAGGAAGATAAAAATCACCAGAAACACCAGCGCAAAACACTCAATCAGCGTGTGGATTACCTTGTCAATCGAGGCATCCAAAAAGTCGTTGATATTCACCAGGTTGGTGTAGTGAATACCGGCCGGGAAATCCTTTTCGGCCGCTTGCAGCACCGCAATAGAGTTTTCGATAACCTCGCGGGCGTTGGAGCCCGGCGTCTGATTCACCGAAATACCCACCGAAGGCTTGCCGAAGGTGGCGCTGTTACTGCTGTAAGCCTGCGCGCCCAGCTCGATGCGGGCCACGTCTTTGAGGTGCAGCAGTTGGCCTTGGGCCGTACCCTTCAGCACAATATCGCCAAACTGGTCGGCCGTCAGCAGCTTGCCGGTGTACTTGATAACGTACTGGAAGCTCTGGTCGGAGTTCTCGCCGAATTTACCGGGCGCGGCCTCCACGTTTTGGTCGGCCAGGGCGGCCGTCACGTCGGCCGGCGTGAGGCCGTAGATGGCCATCACGTCGGGCTTGAGCCACACGCGCATGGCATAATCGCGCGAGCCGAAGGCGTTGGAATCGCCCACGCCATTCACGCGCTTAATCTGCGGCACGATGTTAATCTGGGCGTAGTTCTGCAGAAACGTCTGGTCGTAGGCCGGGTTGTCGGAGTAAAGCGCAAAAATCAACAGGTTGCTGCTCTGGCGCTTGCGCACCGTCACGCCGGCTAGGGTCACTTCCTGCGGCAGGAGGCTGGTGGCGCTCGACACCCGGTTTTGCACGTCCACGGCCGCCTGGTCGGGGTCGGTGCCCACGTTGAAATACACCTGAATGGAGCCCGCCCCGTCGTTGGTGGCCGAGGACGTCATGTAGGTCATGCCCTCCACGCCGTTTATCTGCTCTTCCAGCGGCACAATCACGCTCTTGAGTACCACGTCGGCGTTGGCGCCCGCGTAGCTCGCCGACACCTGTACCGTGGGCGGCGAAATATCGGGGTACTGCGCAATGGGCAGCGACAGCAGCCCGAGCACCCCCAGCAGCACAATAATAACCGAAATAACGGTGGAGAGCACGGGGCGCTCGATGAATATTTTTAGCATAAAGTATTGAGTGCTACTATTATTTGTAATGTCATCTCATCTAGCGTCCAACCGACTACCCCGCCATTTCCGTACGGGCACTCTTCACCACCTTGGGCCGAATTTTTGTGCCTTCCTTCAACCCGGTAATGCCTTCTACAATAACCTCTTGGCCGGCTTTCAAGCCCTTTTGCACCACAAAGGAGGCGCCGTCGGGTGTGGGCACCACCGTGATGGGCAGGGCGTGGGCGGCCGTGTCGCGGCCCAGCACGTAGGCAAAGCGCTTGCCCTGAAGCTCATACGTGGCACTCTGCGGAATGATGAGCACATTATCCATGGGCTGGAAGGTGCGTACCGAGCCGCTGCTGCCACTGCGCAAAAAGCCCTGCGGGTTGGGGAACGTAGCGCGGAAGCTGCTCGCCCCGGTTTCGGTATTTATTTGACCAATAGCCGTTTCGACGCGGCCGGGGTAGGAGTACACGGTGCCATCGGCCAGCACCAGGCGCACGTCGGGCACCTTGGCTAGCTTATCCTGCAAGGTGTTGCCGGCGCGGCGGCGCGTAAAGCTGAGCAACGCCTTCTCGCTGAGCGAAAAGTAGGCATACACGTTGCCGATGCTCGAAACCGTGGTAAGCGGGTCGGCCGAAGTGCTGCTCACCAGCGCACCAATTTTGTTGGGGATGCTGCCCATCACCCCATTTACCGGGCTCGTGATGGTGGTGTAGCCGAGGTTGGTGCTGGCGTTGGCCAGGGTGGCCTGGGCCTGAGCCAGCGCGGCCAGCTTGCTTTCGAGCGTGTACTGCGCGGCCTCTAGCTCGTACTTGCTGATGATGCCGCGCGCCACCAGGGGCTGCACCTTGCGCACGCCCATGCGGGCGGCGTCCACGTCGGCCTGGGCGGTTTTGATGCCCGCGCGGGCCGTGCGCACTTCTTGCTCATACTGCGGCGCCGAGATGTGAAAGAGCTTCTGGCCCTTCTTCACGCTAGCCCCTTCATCAACATAGATGGCCTCGACGAAGCCATCGACCTTGGGCCGGATTTCGACGTTTTGCTGGCCCTGAATAGTGGCCGGGTAATCTTGATAAAGCGTCACCGTATCGGGCTTCACCACGAGCACGGGGTAGTCCTTGATGGACGGGGGGCCACCATCCTTGCCGCCTTTGCCAGGCTTGCCATCGGCAGTGTCTTCTTTTTTGGAGCCGCAGGCGGCTAGGCTCAGCAGGGCCAGCAGCCCGGCGGCGAGGCCCGGTAATCGAGTGTGCATCGGCTTGAAACGGATAAGTCGGGCCGAATGGCTGGGCTAGCCGCTGCCTAAAAGACGAAGCCCCCAACTATCCCGGCAGACGCTGCTATACGGCCGATGGGGCGGGCAGAGTTATGAGCGTGCGGTGAGCGCAGGACCTAGCGCAGAACTGCCAGCCAGGTGGCTCAGTTACAGGCAGTGTTTACCCCCTGCTAATGGTGGTGGTGGTGCCCCGGCTCGGCGGGTTTGCCGAAAATATTGACCAGCGCGCCCACCACAAAAAGCGCGGCCCAGCACACGTAGAGCCAGCCGTAGCCGGCGGGTAGCGGCCGGTGCACCAGGTAGCGAATCAGTAGCTCGGCCCCGCCGCTCATCAGCAGCCCGGTGAAGGCAATGAACTGCCACGAATTGAAGTGGCTGGGACGGTAGAGCTTGGCAAAATCCATGACGGGTGCGGAAGAAATAAAGGCAAAGAAAAGGCGCGGGCGGGCTCAACTTCGGGCTAGCCCGCGCGTACACGTTGGGGCAACTGCCCGGCGGCGCAGGCTTGCGCTACCAACCAGCAACTACGTAAAACCTCCCACCCCGATTTATGATTCTCAGCGACGAGCTATTCGAAGAAGACGGCACCACGCCCAAAAAAGACGGTCAGCAAACCGATGCCCCCAACCAAAACCCCACCAACCAGGTGGGCCCCGGCAACGAAGAGCTGCAAAAGCAGGTCGATTACCAGCGCGACCAAAGCAATAATAAGCAGAGCGACGACGCCAGCGCCCACCGCAACGTAGGCGCCAACGGCTACACCCAGCGCAGCGACCAGAAGGACCAGCTGCAAAACCTGCACATCGGTGGCGGCGAAGGCGAGCCCCAGGGCGGCAACAACCACGACACCGCCGGCGAGCAGGCCCAGGGCCCGGGCTTCACCGAGGAAGGTAGCTACGAGCTCGACGAGCAGGGCGAAGGCATCCGGATGCACGAGCAGAAGCTGGGCGATGACGCGCCCGGCGCCTCGGTGCAGCGCACGCAGGACGAAAGCAGTCACTAATAGCGCCAGCTTGGTTTAATACAAAAGCTCCGGTTATCAGCTCTTAGCTGGTGACCGGAGCTTTCGATTTGGGCCAGTGGTAGCGAGGTATCTTGGCATCCTGAACGGGGGCTGACTGGCCCACCCGGCTTGCTGCGCGTTTTCATGAAGTTGTTTTTCTCAGTACCTAGCCTGCGGGCAACTGCCTTGCTGCTGGCCGGGGGGCTGGCCAGCTGTAGCCGCGGGCCCGAGGTAGCGGCCGCCGCGCCGGCCAGCGCGCCCGTGCAAGCGTCGGCGCTGGCCCCGGTGCCCGCCCCGGCCCGGCCTGCGATACTGCCCACTAGCCAGGCTAACCGGGCTACTACCCAGGTGGCGGCTAGCCCTGCTTCGCGCCCTGCCGAGCCAGCAGCGGCGGCCCCGGAGGTAACCGTAGCCACCGCTTTGCCTGCTGCCCCTGGGCCGACTATGGCTACTGCTTCTGCCCGCGTAGCTACCTACACCCAGGCCGGCCGCGTGCTCGACGAAAGCGGGCTGCCCCTGGTAGGCGCCACCGTGCTGCTGCGTGGCAGCAGCCACGGCACCAGCACCGATGCCAGCGGCGGCTACATGCTCGAAGTGCCCAAGGGCGAAAACACGTTTGTGATAGGCTACGCCGGCTACGAAGACGAAATGGCCAGTAGCCACGACGGCCAGCCCCTTATCGTGACGCTGCTGCCCGCGCCCGCCGCTAGCCCCGGCCTGTCGGCCAAGAGCCGCCGGGAGCGCCGCTAGGGTATTTTTTTCTTATGGCGACTTTCTTGAATAAGCTACTAAGAATAAAGGGCGGAGGCTTTGCACAGGGTCGAGTTTGCGCGCCTCATAAGACAGGTATGGGCCCTGAAGTAGCTGTGAGGTGGGAATAAACCGTAGAACGAGTATTCTTTTTCCTCTTTCAAGCAAAGCTCTCAGTTGATGTTGCCAACTTTCTCTACCCACTCCGGGCGCCGGGCGCCCGTGGCCCGCTTTTTTGTGCTGGCTAGCCTGGCTGCCGCCTGCGCAGGTCCGCTGGCCTCGTGCAAAAAAGACGGCGACTCGTCGCCCAGTCTCATTCAGCCCACCAGCGCCAAGCCCAGCTACGCACCCAACGAAAACGACCAGATGTGGGCCGTTGTCGAGCAGTTTATCGCCTTCAACGACCCCGCCCTGCCCACCCTCACTGCCCGCCAGGCCCGCATGACTCACAGCGTAACCGACGCCGTGAACACCCTGCTGGCCAAGAACAACCGCTCGGCCCCGTCGCCGGCCGTTACCGTGAGCCAGCGCGTGCTGGATAAGCAGTATACCCTGCTCTCGGCCCCCGATGGTGTGCCGGTGCGCATCTACACGCCCACGGCGGCGGCTGGCGCCACCACGCGGCCGGGCATCGTGTATTACCACGGGGGTGGCTGGGTTATCGGTTCGCTTGATGTGTACGAGCCCTCGGCGCAGGCCTTGGCCGAGCGCACCGGCGCCGTAGTGGTATCGGTTGACTACCGGCTAGCCTCCGAAACTATGAACAAGTTTCCGGCGGCGCACGAAGATGCCTACGCCGCCTACAAGTGGGTGCGCGATAATGCCAGCCAGCTCAATATCAACCCCGCCAAAATTGCCGTGGCCGGCGAAAGTGCGGGCGGTAACATGGCCGCTGCCGTGTGCATCCTGGCTCGTGAGCGTGGCTACGCGCTGCCCGTGCACGAGCTGCTGGTGTACCCGGTGGCCGACAACAACCTGAATACGGCTTCCTACACCACCTACGCCAATGCGGTGCCGCTCAATAAGGCTAATATCGTGTATTTCACCGGCCTGTACTTCAATACGCCGGCCGATGGCGACAATCGCCTCATTTCACTCGTCGACGTGGCCGACCTCAAGGGTTTGCCTCCTACGACCATTATCGCCGCCGAGATTGACCCGCTCCAGACCGAAGGCCAGTCCTTGCGCGATAAGCTGACGGCTGCGGGCGTCAGCACCGAGTACCGGCTCTTTGCCGGCACTACGCACGAATTTTTTGGCACCTACGCCGTAGTGCCGCTCGCCAACGATGCCCAGGACTATGCCGCCACGCGCCTGAAAGCCGCCTTTCAATAATAATTGACCCTAGAGCGTAGGCTCAAGAGCAAAAAGCCTGGATTTCGCCCGAAATCCAGGCTTTTTAATGCCTCGTAGGGGACGGTGCCTGGGTGGCTAGCCCCCGTTTGCCAGGGGCAGGCAGGGGAGGGGGAGGGCGGTAATTCGAGCAAATAATCCAGGTTATACTGGTTTGGGTGCTATACTGCGGGTGCTAAACCTCTTATCGCCTGCGCATGAAACACTCGTTATTTTCCTCGGCGGCCCTGCTGCTGGCCGCGCACCTGGCGGCGGCCCAGGCTCCTAGCGGCGCACTCACACCCGCCCGCGCCGAAGCCCGGCCGGCGGCTAGCCTCAGTGCCCTTACCCAGGGGCTGAAAAAAGCCGACGGCTACTTCCCGTATTACTACGACGAGCAAACCGGCAAAGTCTACCTGGAAGTGACGCGCTTCGACCAGGAATTTCTCTACTTCAGCTCCCTCACCAATGGGGTGGGGCTGGGCGGCCCCGAGCGGGGCGTGGCCTCGGCCAGCGTGGTGAAGTTCGTGAAAATCGGCCCCAAGGTGATGCTGCTCGAGCCCAACCTGGCCTACCGCGCCACCGGCAAAAACCCCGACGAGCAGCGCGCCGTGGAAAGTGCCTTTGCCAAGTCCATCATCTGGGGCTTTGTGCCGGCGGCCGTGGAGGGCGACCGGGTACTGCTCGACCTCACGCCCTTTTTGGTGCGCGACAGCCAGCAGCTGGCTGGCCAGCTCGGCAAGCCCAGCTTTGCGGGCCTGCGCGGCGGGGCCGCCGCGCCCGCCGCCAGTACCTACCGCTTCGATGATACGCGCTCGGCGGTGTACCCGGCCAATACGAAGAATTTTCCGCAGAACACGGAGTTTGAAACCATTGCCACTTTCGTGGGGGGGCCAGGGGCGGGCGAGCTCGACTTCGGCATGGGCAGCGCGGGCCTGGCGCCCGACCCTAGCGCCGTGACGGTGCGCCTGCACCAATCGTTTGTGCAGCTGCCCGCGGCCGGCTACCAGCCCCGTGCGTTCGACCCGCGCTCGGGCTTCAACCAGTTCAGCTACCTCGATTTTTCGGCGCCCATGAGCGAGCCGCTCATGCAGCGCTTTTCACGCCGGCACCGGCTAGCCAAGCAGAACCCCGGCGCCAAAATCAGCGACCCCGTCGAGCCCATCGTGTACTACGTGGACCGCGGCGCCCCACCCGACATCAAGCGCGCCCTCATCGAGGGCGGCGGGTGGTGGAACCAGGCCTTCGAGGCGGCCGGCTACCGCAACGCCTTTATCGTGAAGGAATTGCCGGAGGGTGTCGACCCCATGGATATTCGCTACAACGTGGTGAACTGGGTGGACCGCGCCGGCAACCCGCGGGCATTTTCCTACGGCTCGTCGTACATCGACCCGCGCACCGGCGAGATTATCAAGGGCGTCGTCACGCTGGGCTCGGACCGCCACCGCCAGGACTACCTGCTCGCCGAAGGCCTGCTGCAGCCCTACAAAAACGGCCAGAAAGCACCCAAGGAACTGGAGCAAATGGCCCTGGCGCGCATCCGCCAGCTGTCGGCCCACGAAATCGGCCACACCCTGGGGCTGTACCACAACTTCGCCGCCAGCATCCGCGACCGTGGCTCGGTGATGGACTATCCTTTTCCGCGCATTAAGCTGAAGGCTGACGGCACCATCGACGTGTCGCAGGCCTACGCCACCGGCATCGGCAGCTGGGACAAGCGGGCCATCTTGTGGGGTTACCAGGATTTTCCGAAGGGCACCAGCGAAGCGGCGGGTCTGGCGACGATTATGCGCGAAACGCTGGCCCAGGGCTACTTGTTTGCCTACGACCCCACCATCGCGCTGCACCCGCTCTCAAGCCAGTGGGACGATGGCACCGACCCCGTGGCGCAGCTCACGCAGCTGATGGCCGTGCGGCGCCACGTGCTCGACACGTTCTCGGCCAACGCCGTGCCGGCCGGGGCCCCGCTCGCTACCCTGGAGGAAGTGCTGGTACCCATGTACCTGCTGCACCGCTACCAGGTGGCGGCCACCGCCAAGACCCTGGGCGGCCTCTACTTTACGCCCGCCGTGAAGGACGATGGTCAGGTGCCCACCCGCCTGGTGCCCCCCGCCGAGCAATGGCGGGCCCTCGATGCGCTGCTGGCCACCATCACCCCCGCCGCCCTGCAATTGCCCGAAAAGCTCCTCACCCAGCTGCCGCCGCACCCCGCCGGCTACGCCAACACCCTGGAGGATTTTGGCAGCCGCACCGGCGCCTTCGACCCGCTGGCCGCCGCCGAAGCAGCCGCCGCGCCTACCCTGGCAGTATTGCTCCACGCAGAGCGGGCGGCGCGCCTCATCGAGTACCAGGCCCGCGACGCCCAGCAGCCGGGCTTTATGCCGGTGGTCGACAAGCTGCTAACTCAAACCTGGAAGGCACCGCTAGCCCCCGGCTACCCCGGCGAGCTGCAAATAGTGGTCAATAATCTCACCCTGAAGTACTTGCTGCAACTGGCCGCTAGCCCCGCCACCGCCGAAAACGTGCGCGGCGAAAGCCTGCTGAAAGTGAGCGAGCTAAAGGAATGGCTGAAAAACCAGGCGCCCCAGGCGCCGCCCCGCCAAAAAGCCAACCTGCTCTTCGGCCTGAGCCAGATTGGCAAGTTTGAGGAAGACCCCAACAAGTTTGTGCCTGCGCCGGCCCTGGCGCAGCCACCCGGCGCGCCCATCGGGATGCCCGGGCTGGACTTCTCGGGAGATGACCGGGCGTATTAGGGGGGCTAGGTAGAGACGCCGCCTTGCGTCTTCGCGCCTGGTGAGCTCTACTAACGACGAGACGCAAGGCTGCGCCTCTACACCTAGCTGTGTACTGAATCTGATGTGTACTGAATCTGAAACCGCTATCACGTGTAAGTATCGGCGTTACCTTTCGCCCCCAACCAAGGCTGTTTTCTGGCCTGAATTTTATGCACACCTATTTAGTGGCCTTCGCGCTGGCTAGCTCCTTGGCCGGGCCAGCCCTCGCCCAGGCGCCGCCCGCGCGCACGGCCGAGGACTACGCCCGGGCCGAGCGCGCCATGATTTACAACACCCAGCCGCTGGTCGACCACAGCCTGGGCCAACTCACCTGGCTGCCGGATGGCCGCTTCTGGTACCGCACCCAGACGGCGCAGGGCGGCGAGTTTATTGTGGTAGACCCGGTGCGCAAAACCCGCACCGCGGCCTTCGACCAGGGCAAGCTGGCTGCCGCGCTCGCCACGGCCAGCGGCCGGCCGGTAGAGGCGGCGCGGCTGCCGTTTCGCAGCTTCGCGTATGCGCCCGACGGGCGCAGTATTGCTTTTGCCGACAAGGGCAAGCGCTGGCAATACGAGCTAGCCAGTGGCCAGCTAACGCCCGCTGCCGCGCCCAGCCCCCCCGCCAACCCTAACGCCACCAACGAGGTGGTATCGCCCGATGGCCGCCTGGCCGCCTACATTCGCGACTACAACCTGTGGGTGCGCGACACCAAAACCAACCAGCCCACCCAGCTCACGACCGACGGCGTGAAGGACTATGGCTACGCCACCGACAACGCCGGCTGGACCACCAGCGACGCGCCGGTGCTGCGCTGGTCGCCCGACTCGCGCAAAATCGCCACCTTTCAGCAAGACCAGCGCAAGGCGGGCGATATGTACTTGGTAACCACCAACGTGGGCCATCCGCGGCTGGACAGCTGGAAGTACCCGCTGCCCGGCGACAAGGATATTATCACCATCGAGCGGGTTATCATCGAGGTGAGCCCGGCTAAAGTGGTGCGCCTGCAAGTGCCACCCGACCCGCACCGCGGCTCGCTCTCGGACGATATTTCGAGCAGCGGCACCTTCGATGACGTGGACTGGAGCGCCGACGGTTCGCAGCTAGCCTTCGTGTCGACCTCGCGTGACCATAAGCAGGAGAAAATGCGCGTGGCCGATGCCGCCACCGGCGCCGTGCGCGAGGTGTTTCAGGAAACCGTGGCTACGCAGTACGAGTCGGGCCAGCACGCCATCAACTGGCACTATTTGCCCAAGAGCAAAGAGATTATCTGGTACTCGGAGCGCGATAACTGGGGCCACCTGTACCTATATGACGCCACCACCGGCAAGGTCAAGCAGCAGATTACTAAGGGCAACTGGCTCGTGACGCAATTGCTGAAAGTGGATGAGCAGGCCCGCCAGCTCTACTTTCTGGCCGATGGTCGTGAGGCCGGCAACCCGTACTTCAGCCAGCTCTACCGCATTGGCCTGGATGGTAAGCACCTGACCTTGCTGACGCCCGAGCCCGGCAACCACCGGGTGGCGTTCGCGCCCTCGGGCCGCTACTTTGTGGACAGCTACTCGCAGCCCAACGTGCCGGAGGTGAGCGTGTTGCGTGGTCTAGATGGCAAGCTCATCACTACGCTGGAAAAGATGGACATCTCGCGCCTCACCGCTACCGGCTGGAAGGCGCCCACGCCCATCACGGTGAAAGCCCAGGACGGGCAGACCGATTTGTACGGGCTTCTATTCACGCCCACCGCGCTCGACCCGAGCCGGAAATATCCGATTATCAATTACATCTACCCGGGGCCGCAGGGTGGGGGCGTGGGCAACTGGTCCTTCGCCTCGGCCCGCAACGATAACCAGGCCTTGGCCGAGCTGGGCTTTGTGGTGGTGGTGATTGAGGGCAGCTGCAACCCGTTGCGCTCCAAGAGCTTTCACGATGGCTGCTACGGCAACATGGCCGAAAATACCCTGGGCGACCAGGTGGCCGGGATGCGCCAGCTGGCCCAGCGCTACCCGTATATCGACCTGGGCCGGGCCGGCATTTGGGGGCATTCGGGCGGCGGCTTTGCGGCGGCGGCGGCCATGTTCCGCTACCCCGATTTCTTCAAAGTTGGCATCTCGGAATCGGGCAACCACGAAAACCGCAACTACGAAGACGACTGGGGCGAGCGCTACGTGGGTCTGCTGCAAACCCAGCCCAACGGCACCACCAACTACGACTCGCAGTCCAACGTGCCCCTGGCTAAGAATCTGCAAGGCAAGCTGCTGCTAGCCCACGGCATGATGGACAACAACGTGCCGCCCTATAACACCCTGCTGGTAGTGGAAGCCCTCACCAAGGCCAACAAAAGCTACGACCTGGTCATTTTCCCCAATGCCCAGCACGGCTACGGCCAGTACGCGCCCTACATGACGCGCCGCCGCTGGGACTACTTCGTGCAAAACCTGGCCGGCGCCACCCCGCCCCACGACTACGAGATGAAGCCCCGGCCCGACCCACGCACGGAGGTGCAATAACGGCTGGCTCGCCGGGCGTGGCGCCTCACCCCCCGGCCCCCTCTCCGAAAAGGAGAGGGGGAGCCGACCGTATGCGGACGTGGGCAGTCGTTAGGAAGTCGTCAGGCTCCCCCTCTCCTTTTCGGAGAGGGGGCTGGAGGGTGAGGCGACACGAGCGACGAGCAGTCCACAACTAAAACAAGCGTGCCCCTGGCTTCAATCAGAAGCCAGGGGCACGCTTGTTTTAGCAAAAACTGAACTCCGCTAGGCCCCGCCCATACGCCGCCCAAACAGGAAGTACACCGGCAGGCCCAGCGCCACCAGCCCCAGGCCGTAGCGCGAATATTCGGCCGTATCGGGCGCGATGAGCAGAATGAGGCAGAAGGCTGAGGCCAGCGCCACGTAGATGCCCGGCAGCACCGGATAGCCCCAGGCGCGGTAGGGGCGGGGCGCGTCGGGCCGGGTGCGGCGCAGCACGAAAATGCCGATTATCGTGATGAGGTAGAACAGGATAACCGAAAACATGACGTAGTTGAGCAGCTGGCCGTAGCTGCCGCTCAGGCACAGCAGGCAGGCCCACAGGCACTGCACCCACAGTGCCCGGCCCGGCACGCCGGCCCGGTTGAGGGTGGCGAGCGAGGGGAAGAACAGCCCGTCCTTGGCCATGGCGAAATAGGCGCGGGCGCCGCTCAGGATGATGCCGTTGTTCGCGCCGAAGGTGCTGAGCATGATGAGGATGGCTAGCACGTAGGCGCCCACCGGGCCCATCACCGACTCGGCCACTGCCGTGGCCACGCGGTCGTCGGTGGCGTATTGGATGCCGCGGCCGGCCAGGGTCGTGGCGTCGGGCGAGCCTTGCAGGGGCAGCACCAGCAGGTACACGATGTTGATGAGAATGTAAAGCACCGTGACGATGGCCGTGCCGATGGCCATGCTGCGCACCAGCGTGCGCTCGGGGTTCTGGATTTCCTCGCCCGCGAAGCCGATGTTGTTCCACGAGTCAGACGAGAACAGCGAGCCCGTCATGGCCATGCCGATGCCGATGATGAGGCTGCCCGTGCCTAGCGGCACGATGCCGCCGCTAGCCCCCGGCGCGGGCGAGCGCGTGGCGTGCCACAGGTCGTGGAAATTGGCCTGCACGGCCTCGGCATTCAGCCCCAGAAACAGGCCGAAAATGATGAGCAGGGCCAGCGCCACGAGCTTGGTCGAGCTGAGCACGTTTTGGATGAGCTTGCCGGCCTGCACGCCGCGCGCATTCACGGCCGTGATGGCGATAATGAGCAGAATGGCCAGCAGCTGCACCGAGCTGAAGGGAAACGGCCCGACATTGAACAGCACATTCTTCACCGAAAACCAGGGCTGGAGCACGCCCGTGAACTTGGCAAAGGCCACGGCCACGGCGGCGATAACGCCGGTTTGAATCACCAGAAACAGCGTCCAGCCGTATAAAAACGCCACCAGCTTGCCGAAAGCCTCGCGCAGGTACACGTACTGCCCGCCCACCTTGGGGAACATGGCCGCCAGTTCGCCGTAGCTGATGGCGCCGGCCATCGTGATGAGGCCCGTGAGCAGCCACACCACCAGCAGCCAGCCCGCCGAGCCCACCTGCCGGCTGATATCGGCCGATACCAGGAAGATGCCCGAGCCTATCATGGAACCCGTCACGAGCATGATGGAGTCGAACAGCGTGAGGGCGCGCTTGAAGTGGCCGGGCGCTTCGGCGGTAGTGGGAGGAGTGGAGGAAGAGGGTAGGGAGTCAGCCATTGAGGAAGGTATTTTTGCCAAAGAAACGACGCTGCCTCCTAGTAGCGGCCGTCGGCCGCCGGCGGGCCGCTGATTTTTGCTGCTAACTCATAGTGCACATGCCACTCACTCCCCTTTCCCTGACCGGTAAGCGCATGCTGCTCGGCGCCGGCTCGTTGGTGCTGGGGGGCGGCTGCCTGGTGCTGCTGTTCAAGGCCGGCGTAGGTTTCTTGCTGCTGTGGCTGGCCGCCGGGTATCGCAGCGATAATACCGCGCCCGCCAACCAGCTAACCGTGGTGCAGGGCACCGTAACGAACGCCGAAACCAACCAGCCAATCCCGGGTATGCTGCTAGCGGTGAGGAGCCAGCCGGGCAACAGCTCCGACCAGGTCGCCGACTCGGCGCGCACCGACGCGCGGGGCAGGTACCGCCTGCGCTTTCGCAACCAAAAGGGGCTGTATTACCACGTATCGGTGGTCTATCCGGCGTCGGGTATGTCCGCCCCGCCCACCCGCTACTGGTTTGCCAACCCGGATGACACGGTCAGCAGCCGGGACTTAAGGCTGGGCCGCCTCAATACCTGCAACTTCCGGCCGGGCGAGCGGCATACCATTGCCGTGCGCGTGCACAACCGCAACACCGGTTACCGGTTCCTGCAGCTGCCCGATGGCGAGGAGCTGCCCCTCAACAACCGGGATACGACGCTGCACCTGACGTTCTATGCCCTGCCCGCTTCGGGAATTAAACTCAACTACCTCAAGAACTCGGGCGGTGAGTCGCACGTGGGCGACACGGCAGTGGCCCTGGTGCTGCAAAACCCCGCGGCCCGGTTTCCCGACACCATCCGCGCTACGCTCACTTTCGTGCGCTAGGCTGGCCCGCCTCGCGCCGGGCGGGCTACTTTTGCCGCATGTCCCGCAAGCTTCTGGCCCTGCTGGTGGCCGCTTTCCTGCTGCTCTCGCTGGCCACCTACGTCTATTACCGCCGCACGCTGGCCGCCCGGCCCGTGGACCCCTACGCCCTCGTGCCCGACGATGCGGTGCTGGTGCTGGCCACCCGCGACCACGCCGCCCTGGTGCAGCACTTGCAGGAGGCCGGCGTGTGGGACAATATCACGGGCGTGCGCTACTTTCAGCAGGTAGCCGGCCCGCTGGCCCTGGCCGATAGCCTCGACAACGGCGGCCGCCCCGTGGTGGCCAACCCCGTAACCGGGCGCCCGCGCGGCCTGCTGAGCTTGCTAGGTAAGAAGCTCGTAATCAGCTCGCTGCACCTCACCGGGCCCGGGCAGGTCGATGTGCTGTACCAGATTCCGCTGGCTAGCGTGCGCGAGTACCGGCAGGCGAGGGGCCTGCTCGAAACCCTGGGCCGTGACCCGCGCTACCGCCTGGGCCTGCGCGATTACGAGGGCTACGAATTGCAGGAATTGACGGCCCAGGCCGGCGGCACGCTCACGGTGCTCAATTACCGCAACCACCTGCTGCTGAGCACCCACGCCCCGCTGGTCGAGGCCGTGGTGCACCGGCTGGCCCACCCCGAGGCGCCCACCGTGCGCGCCGGCTTCGGAGCCACTGACCTGCTGCGCCTGCGCGATGTCGATGCCACGCTGCTCGTCAACTTTCGGCGCCTGCCGGGGCTGCTCGACGTGCTCTTTCAGCCCGGCACCCACACCCTGCTCGACCAGGCGCTGGCCCTCACCCACGAGAGCTTGCTGGGCATCAAGTTTGGCCCCGGCCAGGTCACGCTCACCGGCTTTGCCAACCCCGAAACGGCTGCCAACTCGTGGCAGCAGCCCCTGCGCGGCCAGCCCGCCCAGTCGCCGCGCCCCCTGGCTAGCGTGCTGCCCCTGCGCGCCGCCCTGGTGCTGGCCGTGGCCGGCCGGCTAGCCCCCGCGCCACCCGCCGCCGACACGGCTCGCGCCGTGGGCCCGGCCCTCGACAGTCTGCGCGCCACCCTCGCGCCGGGTGCCACGCTAGTGTATGTGGCCACGCCCGCGCCGGGGCAGCCCCCAGCCCACCTCACGCTGGTGCGCAGCGCGGCCCCGGCCCGCACGGCGCAGTGGCTGGCCCGGCTGCGGCGGGCGGGCGGCGCCTCGCCGGCCTTCGGGCGGGTGGGTAATTATGAGGTGTACGGGGCGGGTTTTCAGGAAAATGACTTGCTCGGGGCGCTGGGGGCTAGCCCGGCGGCGGCCCCGGATGGTAGCTTGCCGAGCACGGCCGTGGTAGGTGAGTATCTGGTACTGAGCGACAACGCCACGCTGCGTGCCTACCTGGCCGACGTGGTGGCCGGCCAGGTGTGGAGCCGCTCGGCCTCGCAGGTGGCCTTGCTGCAACAAACCCAGCCGCTGGCCCGCCTCACGGTGCTGGCCGATGTGCGCCAGGGCTGGAACGCTCTGCTGGGCACCCTGGCCGAAGACCGCCGGGCCGGCCTGCTGCGCAACGAAAGCCTGCTGCGCCACTTCTCGCAGGTGGCCTGGCAGCTGGTGCCGCCCGAGCAGCCCGCCGAGGAGGCCCGCCCCGGCAGTCAGTATTTTGCCCAGCTTTTGCTGCGGCGGCCCGGCCAGGCCCCGTCGGCCGATTCGGCCGGGCGGGGCGGGGGCGTGCGCCTACGCTTTCGCACGCCGCTGGTCGGGCAGCCCTTGCTATTGCCCGCCCAGCCCACCGCCGATGGCACTTTGGCCGCCCCCGTGCTGGTGGCCGATTCGCTGGGGGTGCTCACGCTGCTGCCGGCCGGCACCGCCAGCCGGGCCTGGGCCGATACGCTGCCCGGCCCGCTGGTGAGCCCGCCGCGCCTGCTGCGCGGGCGCCTGCTGCTGGCCACCGCCCACCGCGTGCATTGGCTGAGCCCGGCCGATGGCCAGGAGGCCCCCGGCTTTCCCCTCAACCTGCCCGACTCGGTGACGGTGGCCGACGTGGTGGCGGGCACCTCGTCGCGTATCCTGGTGGCGACTACTACCAATAGCCTGCTGCTGTTCGACACCAACGGCCGCCGCTACCCCGGCTGGCCCCACCGCCTGGAGGCCCCGCTGGCCGGTCCGCCGGCGCTGCTTACCGTGGGCGGGCGCGACGTGGTAGTGGCTGCTCTGCGTAATGGTTACGTCTACGCCTTCGACCAGGCGGGCAGCCGCTACCCCGGCTTTCCGGTGAGTGCGGGGGCGCGGCTGGCGGGGCCACTGCTCACCACGGCCGGCCCCACGCTGGCCCGCAGCGTGCTGCGCGTGGTGAACCAGCACGGTGAATTGCTGACTATTACGTTGAGCGGTGACATCAGCACCCGGCGCCGGGTGGCTACCTGGAGCCGCACGGCCAGCTTCCGGCTCGTGCCCGAGGCTAGCGGGCGCGCCGGCTCCTTCGTGGTGGTGCGCCAGGATGGCGGCCAGCTCGACGTTTTCGCGCCCCTGGCCACCGGCCCGGCCCCGCTGCTGAGCCGCCAGCTGCTCACCTCGGGCGAGAAGCCCGTGCAGTGGTTCGACTACGGCCCCGGCCACCAGGTACTGGCCCTCACCGAGCCGCTGCCGGGGCTGGTGTCGCTCTTCGATGGGCAGGGCCGGCCGCTGGGCGCTGGCGCCGGCAGCCCCACCCAGGCGGGCACCTGGCCCAGCACCGGCACCGGCGTGGGGCTGCGCTACGAGGCCGCCCGCCAGCGCTACCAGCTGGTGCGCCTGCTGCGCCGTGAGCTGCGCCGCGACGAGGTGCGCGAGTAATGAACTGGCGCGGTTGCGCGATGTAGGTCCCCAATAAGGTATTTGGCGGGCCTTACCTAAAAAAGGGTGGGTAACCTAGCGGAGGAATTAAAAGTGAAATAGCCTTATTCGTCATGCTGAGCGAAGCGGAGCGGAGTCGAAGCATCTTGGCAGGGCATATGCAACCCGTTCAATAAGGCGACCAAGATGCTTCGACTCCGCTCCGCATGATGAATAAGGCTACTTTAACTTGCTAATGAGCTTCTATTTTTAGCTAATTACCAGAAGCCGTTTTAGAAGGTTAAAAACTATTTCTTAACTCACTCATGCCCCTGCCCCAAAACCCCGCCGAAGAAGCCAGCTACGCCGCGCTGCTAGCCTGGCAAAAGCAGATGCAGCGCCCGCCCTCGCGGCTCGATAAATTCACCCGCCGCGTGCAGATTCGGCTCAACGGGCTGCTGCCCGAGCGGGTGCACCAGGCCATTACGGGCACCATTAAGCAACTGGTGCGCGGGGTATTATTTGGCTCCACGCACACTACGCGCCGGCCGCTGGGGGCGCCCTCGCTGGCCGCCCGCGAGGCAGCCGTGCGCGACCACCTGCGCGACTATCGCCTCATGGCCACTGCCGAAGGGGCCGTGACGGGGGCGGGCGGCTTCCTGCTCGGACTAGCCGATTTTCCGCTGTTGCTGGGTCTCAAGCTCAAGCTGTTATTCGACGTGGCGGCGTGCTACGGCTACGATGTGCGCGACTATTCTGAGCGGCTGTACTTGCTGCATATTTTCCAGCTGGCCTTCAGCAGCCAGCACACCCGCAACGAAACCTACGACCGCCTGGCCCACTGGGACGCCTATCGCCAGACCCTGCCCGCCGAGGCGGCTGAGTTCGACTGGCGCACCTTTCAGCAGGAATACCGCGACTACATCGACCTGGCCAAAATGGCCCAGCTCGTGCCCGTTATCGGCGCGGCCGTGGGCGCGGTGGCCAATTACCGCCTGCTGCAACAGCTCGGCGATACGGCCATGAACTGCTACCGCCTGCGCTACTTCGCCACCCCGACGGCGGCGGAGTTGCCGCCCGCCCAAGTGCCAGTGCGCGTGGGCTAGCCAGTGTGCGGTTCGCCCAGCCGCAGCACTCGCGTCACGCTGCGCGGAATGTCGGCGGCGTAGTGGCTCACGTAGACCAGCGCCACCGGGCTCGCCGCGCAAATTGCTTCCAGCACCGCCCGGAAGTAGGGTTGCTGGGTGCCGTCGAGGCCCTGACCGGGCTCGTCGAGCAGCAGCAGGGGCGGGTTTTTGACCAGCGCCCGCGCCACCAGGCATAGGCGCTGCACGCTGGCCGGCACCTGCCGCAGGGGCAGCGCGGCGTACTCGGCCAGGTGCAGCACCCCTAGCCAGGCGCGGGCCGTGGCCAGCTGGGCCGGCGTGGGGCGCCCCGGTCCCAGCGTATCGGCAAAGCCCGAGGCCACCGCCTGCAGGCAAGTGGGCTGACCGGGGAAATACTGCAACAGCTCGGGCGAAACGTAGCCGATGCGCCGCTTGAGGTCCCAGATGCTTTCGCCCGTGCCCCGGCGCCGGTCGAAGAGCGTGATGCGTTGGCTGTAGGCCTGCGGGTTGTCGCCATTCAAGAGGCTGATTACCGTAGACTTACCGGCCCCGTTGGGTCCGAGCAGCGCCCACCGTTCGCCGGGCTTTATCTCCCAGTTCAGCCGGTCGAGAATGACGCGCTCGCCGTAGCGGATGGTCACGTCTTCCAGCTTCACGAGGGTCGTAAACTCGGGCAGCGTAGTGGGCCACAGTGCTTGCAGGGCCGCCGCATCGGGCACGAGCGGCGCGGCCGGGGCTAGCGGCTGGTAGTCGGCCACCGGCCCGGTGCGCACGAGGCGGCCTGCCGCTAGCTCGGCCACGTGCGTTACCAGGGCCGGAATTTCGCCCGGCGCCGTGGCCAGCACCACGGTGGTGCCCGCGGCGGCCACCTCGGCCAGCAGCGCGTCGAAGTCGGCGCGGCTCGCCACGTCGAGGCCCGCCAGCGGATTGTCGAGCAGCAGCAGCACGGGGTTGCGCAGCAGCGCCGTGGCCAGGCGCAGGCGCTTGGTTTCGCCGTTGGACAGCTGAATGAGCGGCTGTGCCTGCAAATGCCCGAGGCGCAGCCGGGCTACCACGCGGGCGTAGGTCCAGGGGCCGGCAGGGTCGCTGGCCCGCGTCAGCAGGTGTTCGCGCACGGTGGGCACCTCCTCGGCGGCCGTGGCCTCGTAGCGCTGCTGGTAGTAGAGCGCGCTGCCACCCGGCCGCGCCCGAAACGGTGCCCGCGCGCCCACCAGGCTCACCACCTGCTGCCACGCGGCGAGCGGGTTGGTGGGGTAGCGCTGGCGGGCGGCGGCCTCCAGGCCGGGGTAGGTGGCGGCCCCGCCCGTGAGTAGCAATTGCCCGGCCAGGGCAGCTAGCAGCGCGCTTTTGCCGGCCCCGCTCGGGCCCAGCAGCGCCCAGTGCTGGCCGGGCTCGAGGCGCAGGCTGAGGTCAGCAAAAAGCACCCGCTGAAGGTGGCGCACGGCTACGTGGTCGAGGGCGAGCAGGGGAAGTGGCATAAAAACGTAGGGAAAGCTTTAGCTTGCCGCCCGAAATAACGCGGCTCAGCTTCCCGATGGCAAGCTAAAGCTTCCCCTACATTCTATGTCGTATTCGCTTGGCCTCGTAGTGGGCAAGTTTTGGCCGCCGCACCGGGGCCACCAACTGCTGCTCGAAACCGCCGCCGCCCAAGTAGCCGAGCTGCTCGTGCTCGTATATGCCCATCCCGACGATGCCGCGCACCCCGCGCCCGCGCGCGCCGCCTGGCTGCGCGCGCTGTACCGGGGCGATGACTTCGCGCTGGGCCCGCACGTGGGCGCCACGCCGCTACGCATCGTCGCCCTCACCGCCGCGGCCGACGACCTGCCGCCTGATGCTGCCGACGACCACACCCACCGCGAGTTTGTGCGCCAGTGGCTGGCTAGCCACGGCCACGCCGTCGAGGTAGTGTTCAGCAGCGAAGCCTACGGTCCCGGCCTGGCCGCGCACCTGGGCGCGGCGCATGTGCTGGTAGATGCCGAGCGCCGGCAGGTGCCCGTGAGTGGTACGGTGCTGCGCGGAGCCCTAGCCGCTTCTGCTGCTAAGTTCCTTATTACCAGCTCGCTCCTGCATCCATTCATTGCGGCCCAATACGGCGCGGTGCCGCCCGCCGCCGTGCCGCGCCTGGTGCTGCTAGGGGCCGAAAGCAGCGGCAAAACCACCCTAGCCACGGCCCTGGCCGTGGCGCTCGGCACCGCGTGGGTGCCCGAGTACGGCCGCACGCTGCACGAACAAAAAAACGGCGAGCTGGATTACGAGGACCTGCTTTACATCGGCCGCCGCCAGCTGGAGCTGGAAGACGAAGCCACGCCCCAGGCCCACGGCTGGCTCATTTGCGATACCAACGCGGCCACCACGGCGCTCTATTCCTACTACTATTTTCACCGTTGCGACCCGGCTCTGCTGGCGCTGGCTAGGGTGTGTGGGCCGCGCTACGCCCGCACCTTCGTGTGCCTGCCCACCGTGCCCTTCGCGCAGGATGGCTGGCGCGGCCCCGAGGCGCTGCGGCAGTTTCAGCACGGCGCCATCCTGATGCAGCTGGAGACGCTGGGCATCCCTTATATATTGCTCGATGGCAGCGTGGCAGAAAGGGTGGCGCAGGTGCGGGCGGCGCTGACATAAGCAGCTTAAATAGCCTTAAAAGCAACGCAACGTATGAAAAAGCTTGGTACTCTTCTCTTAGTGATGATAGCATCTGCCTTACTGGCTGGGATTTACGGGATACTCCATGACCAGTTAACCTACTCGATTTCTCACGAGTATTTTACCAAGTTCAAGTATGCGCAGTTTGGCTTCGAGCCCGCCTGGTTTGGGGGCGACCGGCCGACCGTAGTGGTCATTGGGTTTCTGGCGACCTGGTGGGTTGGCCTGTTTATTGGCACCGGGCTGGGGCTGGTGGCCCTAGTGCTGCCAGATGCGGCGGCTATGCGCAAGGCAGTGGCCAGAGCTATCGGATTAGTATACAGCACCGCCGTGATAGCCGGGGTAGTGGGCTTTCTATACGGAAAGTATTATCTGACAACTGCGGGCGTTAACTGGTGGCTGCCCGCCAACCTGGTGCATAAAAATGATTTTATAACCGTCGGCTCCATCCATAATTTTGGCTACGCGGGTGGCCTTATCGGCTTATTAGTCGGGATTTTATATTTACTAAAATTCCGCTACTCTGCTGTTGCTGCGCGCTAAGTATCTATGAAAGTGCTATTTGCCTTGCTGCTGGCTGCCAGCGCTAGCTGGCTGCTGGCTGTAGGGGCCGCCGCTGGCAGCGTGCTGCGGAGGAAAAGCCGGCTAGCCCTGCTAGCCGCGCTAGCCTTAGTTGCGGGCATCGGCCTAGCGGGCCGGGCAGGTTACGTTGTTTGGCACAAGGCCAAAGGCCGGGTGGCCCATGCCCTCAAGCCAAGAACTGGCGACGAAATTTACCGGGCATTGTTTGGCCCTGCGCTGCCAGGCTGCCTGCACGTTCTTCAGTACCAAGACCAGATAGTGCCCCGGCTCGACTGCTGCATCTGGCTGGAATTCACTGCTTGCCCAGCCGAAATAAAAAGAATACTAGCGAATGATACCGCATTTCGTGCCGTAAACCAGGCGGTGCCGGCGCTGCTGCCTGATACTGCGCATTATAGCCCCACGCCGGCTTGGTGGCGGCCCGGCAAGTTGGGCCGCGCCGCGTTGCGCCGGCAAAAATTTCGGCCGAGTAATCCCAACCGCGACCAAATTCTGATTTTCAGTCCCGATAGCACGCACGCGTACTACTGCGATATGGCCGACTAGCCCCGTGGGCGTCCGTACTGGCACGAATCACGCTGCGCTAAACTCGCGCCAGAACAATAGCGACTAGTAGCTACCCAGCCGCCCCAAATTCTAATACAAACGCCGTTCCTTTCCCTACTTCCGACTCGGCGCGGAGCGTGGCTTTGTGGAAGGCGGCGATGGTTTGGGCGATGGGTAGGCCTAGCCCGTAGCCCTCGGGGGCGCTGGGGCCGGTGGCGTGAAAGCGTCGAAAGCGGTCGAAGAGCAACGGCAGGTTTTCGGCCGCGATGCCGGGGCCCTGGTCCTCCACGCGCAGCGCGTAGCCGCCGGTGGGGGTGGGGCGACCCAGCACCCGAATCTGGCCGCCCTCGTGGTTGTATTTGATGGCGTTGGAGAGCAGGTTGCGCAGCAGCGTGTGCAGCAGCGTGGCGTTGGCGTGGGGCACCACGTAATCGGGCTTCAGGTCGATGTGCAGCTCGATTTCGCGCTGCTGGCGGCGGTCGTCGAGCTCCTCGGCCACATCGTGCACGGTTTGGGTAAGGGGCACGCTGGCATCGCGCAGGTACTGCTCGTTTTCGATGTTGGCAATGAGCAGCAGCGTGCGCACGGTGTTGCGCAGGCGGTAGAGGGTGCGCTGGCTTTCCACTATCTGGCGAGCGTGGGGCTCGGGCAGGGTGGGGTCTTGCAGCATATTTTCGAAGCGCGATTGCAGGATGCTGGTGGGCGTGAGCAGCTCGTGGCTCACGTTGCTCATAAACTCGCGCTCCTTCTCAAACGAGGTTTGCAGCTGCCGCATCAGGGCCGAGAGCGAGTCGTCGAGCCGCCGAAAATCGGTGGTATCCGTGTCGAGGCGCGCAAACGAAAACTCGCCCGGCTGCCGAATGCCGCGCAGCTTGCGCGTAATAAGCTCGCGCAGAGGGCCTAGCAGGTAGTGGGCGAACGCCGCATCGGTAAAGACCGTGATGAGCGCGCCCGCCACCAGCACCCACAGCGCCAGCCGCCGCAGCGTATCCGTCAGCAGCTCCACGGTGGCTAGCGACGAGCCGATTTCGAGGCGGTAGCGCCGGGGCTCGGCGCTGCCGCTAGCCCCGCTAAGGGTGCCCAGCGGGGCCACGTAACTCAGAATACGAAAGTCCTCCACGTCCTTGTCCACTTGCCGGCGCTCCTCAAAAATGCGCTCGGTGGGCGGGCCGGTCGGCCCGTTGGGGTAGGGCAGCAGGGGCGTGATGGTGATGTACTCCTGCTTGAGAATATTGTAGTCGGCGTAGCTTTCATCGTGCTCGGCCCGCAAAAAGGTGGCTAGCCCATCGCGCTCGATGAGGTGCAGCAGCTCGGTCTTTTTATCGAGCAGGCGCTGGTCGGTGTGGCCCACCGCCACGCGCTGCACAATGGGCGGAATTAGCAGCGCCCCCAGCAGCACCAGCAGCAGCTTGGAAAGGCCATTGAACAGGCCCAGCTTGGTTTCTAATCGCATAATGCAGGCAAATGTCGGCTGGTAAAATACAAAAACGCCCGTCATGCTGAGCTTGCCGAAGCATCTCTACCGCATCGTTAGGGTTACTAATCCAAACGGCGCGAGCGAGATGCTTCGGCAAGCTCAGCATGACGGGCGTTTTTAGTTACATCAGTCAACAACGATGCTACACCGCCCGGTAGCCAATGCCGCGCACGGTCTCGATAAAGTCGGGCGAGCCGAACTGGGCGAGCTTCTTGCGCACGTTTTTGATGTGCACGTCGATGTAGTTCGAATCCGAATCGTCCTCCAACACATTGCCCCACAAGTGCTCGCCAAGTTGCAGGCGCGTGAGCACGCGGCCGCGGTGCAAGAGCAGGTAGTGCAGCAGGTCAAACTCCTTTTTGGTGAGCGGTACCTCGGGGCCGGGCGTTTCGGGGGTGCTGCCGTAGCGCACGGTGCGGGCCGTGACGTCGAGCACGAAGCCGTCGCCAAACACAATTTCGGGGCGCTTGAGGCCAAACTTGCGGCGCGTGATGGCCTGCATGCGGCTCGTCAATTCGAGCAGCGAGAAGGGCTTGGGTAGGTAGTCGTCGGCGCCCAGGTCGAGGCCCTTGATGCGGTCGTCGAGGGCGCCACGGGCGGTGAGGATGATGAAGGACGCCTCCTGCTTTTCGCTCTGGCGGGCATCGCGCAGCAAGTCGAGGCCATCGCCGCCGGGCAGGCCCAGGTCGAGCAGTACAAAATCGTAGGAATTGACAAACAGCTTCTCCGACGCCTCGGCGTAGGTGAAGGCCGAATCGACCAGATACTGCGCCTGCGTCAGGAATTGGCGCACCTCCTGGTGGAGGCTTTTTTCATCTTCAACGAGCAGAACGTGCATGGAGCGGGGAGGGGTGAAGGCGGAATGATGATGCAACATTCGGGCAGTGGTCGTTAAATGAAGATGAAGATTAGCTGTTGATTTGATGAAGATGAAGAAATAATTCGGCAATTGTGCTTGCGGCCCTGGCTAGCCCCCGCGCCCGCACTACGGCAGCAGGCACCAAGGCTTACAAAAAACTTGGCGGCCAGCCCACTTTTTTGATTGTTTTTTAGCCAGCGGCAAGGGTGGCGCTAGTGGCCGGGCAAGGGGCCTAGCCCCGGAAATTGCACAACTGCTACATGTGCGCTAAGTGTAAAGCGGTGGTGTTTTGCCGGTTCGTGGGGTCAAAAAGCCCGTTTTTGCGGTTTGGTAAATGCCGGATGAAGTTGGATATTTGGAATCGTTACCCCAGTGCCAGCTTGCCCGGCGGGCCTGGGCTAGCGGCTCTTTTCTCCCACCCACTCCTTTTCCACAATCGTATGAAAGGTACGCTTACCTCCCTTTTGGGGGCGGCGGCGCTGTTCGGCGCGTCGCTCACTACCCAGGCCCAAACCTACCAGCAAGTCTGGGCCGATGAATTCAACGGCTCGGCCGTCAATACCTCCAACTGGGCCTTCGAAACCGGCGGCGGCGGCTGGGGCAACAACGAAAAGCAGTACTACCAGGCTTCCAACGCTACGGTGGCCAACGGTGAGCTCGTCATCACGGCCCGCAAGCAGGCGGTGGGCGGCATGCCCTACACCTCGGCCCGCCTCAAAACCCAGGGCCTCAAGCAGTTCACCTACGGCCGCATGGAGGCCCGCATTAAGGTGCCGCTGGGCCAGGGGCTGTGGCCGGCGTTCTGGATGCTGGGCGCCAACATTGGCTCGGTGGGCTGGCCCAAGTGCGGCGAAATCGACATAATGGAGCAGGTGAACGCCGATAGCCGCACCTACGGCACGGCGCACTGGGACAACAACGGCCACGCCCAGTACGGCCAGAATACGGCCATGAGCGCCAACGCCTACCACATTTACAGCGTGGAGTGGACGCCCGACTACATCCGCTGGTTTGTGGACGGCGCCAAGTACAATGAGATGACCATCAGCAATGGTACGGGTGGTACCGACGAGTTTCAGCGGCCGTTTTTCCTGCTGCTGAACCTGGCCGTGGCCGGCGACTGGCCCGGCCAGACGGTGGATGAAAGCAAGCTGCCCGCCACCATGAACGTGGACTACGTGCGCGTTTATCAGCTCTCGGGGGCTAGCAGCGGCACCGCTCGCACGCTGCAAGCCGAAAGCGCCAACGTGAACAGCGGCATGGCCGTGGAAACCTGCACGGACACCGGCGGCGGCCAGGATATGGGCAACGTGGACGCGGGTGATTACCTGGTATTCAATAATATCAATTTCCCCGTCACGGGTACCTACACCATCGACTACCGGGTGGCTAGCCCCAACGGCGGCACCGTATCGTCGGACCTGAATGCGGGCGCCACGCAACTCGGCAACACGGCCATTCCGGCTACCGGCGGCTGGCAAAACTGGACCACCGTAACTAAAACGGTGAACATCAACGCCGGTACCTACAACTTCGGCGTGTACGCCCAAACCGCCGGCTGGAATATCAACTGGATACGCATTACTAACCCTAGCGGCGCCCGCATGGCGCTGGCCACGGCACCCGCCGCGGCTAGCCCCGCGCTGGCTGGCCTGTATCCTAACCCCGTGGCGGGCAATGACTTCCTGCGCACCGAGCCCGAGCTGGTGGGCCAGGCCTACCAGATACTCGACGCCGTGGGCCGCGTGGCCGGGCAGGGTACCGTGGGTGCACAGGGCCTGAACGTGGCGCCGCTGCGCGCTGGCCAGTACACGCTGCTGCTCACCGCGCCCACCCAGGCGCGCACGAGCCGGCATTTTACCAAGGAGTAGGCCTGCGGGTGATTCGACATTTAGAAGGTCCGAAATCGGGCTGCCCCTTGGGCAGCCCGATTTTTTTTGGTGGCTACCTTTGGCGGGTAGTCAGGGAAAATATATGCTACTGAAAATGGGTTGGTTGTCGATACTCTTTTGCCTGCTGTTGGGGCTAGCCACTGCTGCCGCCCGGCCGCCGCGCACCATCCTTTACCTCGTGCGCCACGCCGAAAAGGACCTCACGCCCGGCCTGGCCGACCCGCCCCTTACGCCCGCCGGCGAGGCCCGCGCCCAGCTGCTGGCCAAGCAGTTGGTCAAGCGCCATCCGGCCACTCTCTTCACTACCGATACCCGCCGTACCCGCGCCACGCTGGCCCCGCTGGCCCAGGCCACCGGCCTCACCCCCGAGGTGTACAGCGCCAAGGAGCCCGCCGCCCTGGCTAGCCGCCTCCGCCAAGATTACGCAGGTAAAACAGTGGTAGTAGTGGGCCACTCCAACACGCTACTGCCGCTGCTGGCCGCGCTAGGCGTGGCTCCGCTGCCGGGCGAAATCCGCGACGAGGAATACAACTACCTCTTCAAGGTGACGCTGCGCGCCGGCCAGCCCGCTAGGCTGATAATGAGCCGCTACGGCGCGGCGCCCCAGGCGGCAAGCGCCAACAAGGTGCGCTAGGAAAGGCTTGTTTTCTGGATTACAAGGAGCGGTTTTGCTATGCGCCGGAAGTCGATAAAAGGATGGTTGGCTGTGTTCTGCTTATTCATCAGCCTGTTGCCCGTGCCGGGGCTAGCCCAACAGGCCCCGCCCGCTGCCCGGGCCGCCCGGCCCTTCACGGGCTACCACCGCTACCGGGGCACGGTGGGCACCCAGCCCGTCATCCTGGAGCTGCTGGTCGATGCCAGCCAGGACTACAGGTATAAGGGCCTGCGCTGCGAAGGCTCGTACTTCTACGAGCGGCGGGCCGGTGGCGCCCTTGTGCTCAAGGCGCCCGCGCCCTACCGGCCCGGCCAGCCGCTACGCCTGCTCGAAGACCCCACCGGCACCTGGCAGGCTAGCCAGCCGCTGGGCCCCGTGCTCTCGGGCACCTGGACGAGCCGCGCCGGCCGCCGCCTGCCCTTCGCGCTGCGCGAAGACTACCAGGATGCCGTGCGCTACGAGCTACTGACCCACGCCGCCCGCGGTCCCGCTTGCCCGCCCGACCCCGACCTGCCCGTGCAGTACGCTGCCTGGCAGCCCTTTGCCCGGTTGACCCAGGACTTCCTGCACCTGCTGGGCCCCGATACGCTGCTGCCCGCCCTGCGGCGCCTGCAATGCCCGCCCCCCGCCGGCCGCCGCGCCCGCACCCGGGCCGCCGCCCGCCAACTCGACTGCGCCGATGCCGAAAGAAGCATCCAGCAGTCGCTCAATGCGTACGGCCTGCTGGCTATCAACGAGGGTGAATACGTGAATGAGTACAACGGCAGTCGCCCCCACGCGGAAGACCGGGCGCGCCTCTACGACCTGCGCGCCGGCCGCTGGCTAACCCTGGCCGAGCTGCTGCGCCCCCAAGCCGACGCGCAGCACTTGCTGGCGCAGCTGGTGGGCCGGCACCTGCGCAAGGAAGAGGAGGCGTATCTGGAAAGCCAGGAAGGGCAAGACCTGCACCTGCGCCGCTCCCAGGCCGATACCGCCATGGTGGAGCTGCCCCGCAGTGGGGTGGGCTTCACCAGCTAGGGCCTGGTGTTCACCTATGAGACGGGAGAGATGGCCTACCACATTCCCGGCTCAGCTGAGGTGACCATCACTTATTCCGAGCTGCTGCCCCTGCTGCGGCCCGATTCGCCGGTGGCCCGTATGCTGCGCGCGCGCGGTTTGTGGCGCGAGGATAAGAAATAATAGGAAGATGCACCGCTAGCCTGGTACTTTTGGCCGAACACCTCCGCTGCTGCTTCACACCCTACTCTATGCGTTCACTTTCTTCGCTGCTGCTGGCTAGCCTGCTGGCCGCCAGCGTGGCCCCCGCCACCGCCCAAACCGCCGCCCAAACCGACTCTGTCGTTATTCGCAAAATCTACGACGAGGCCCTGCTGCGCGGCCAGAGCTACGAGAATCTGCGCTACCTCTGCCAGCGCATCGGGGGCCGCCTCTCGGGCTCGCCGCAGGCCGCCATGGCCGTGCAGTGGGGCAAGCTGACGATGGAAAAAGCCAACTGCTTCGACAAAGTGTACCTGCAGGAATGCCTAGTGCCGCATTGGGTGCGCGGGGCCAAGGAAAAGGGCCAAATCATTGGCAATAAGGGCAAAGGCATCGCGGCGGCGGTGTGCGCGCTGGGCGGCTCGGTGGCTACGCCCGGCAATAAGCCCCTGCGCGCCGGCGTGGTCGAGGTTAAGAGCCTAGCCGAGCTCAAAGCCCTGCCCGACGACAAGGTGCGCGGCAAGTTCATCTTCTTCAACCGGCCCTTCGACGACAAGCTCATTGAGCCGGGCGCGGCCTACGGCGGCGCCGGCGACCAGCGCCGCTCGGGCCCCGCCGAGGCCGGCCGGCGCGGCGCCGTGGGCGCCCTGGTGCGCTCGCTCACCGCCGCTCGCGACAACAACCCCCACACCGGCGCCACCCAGTACGGCGACACGCCCACCAAGGTGCCCGGCGCCGCCCTCAGCACCCAGGCCGCCGACCAGCTTAGCCAACTGTTGGCCGCCGACCCCAAGCTGGAGTTTGAGCTGGAAATGAGCTGCTTGCAGCTGCCCGATGAGAAAAGCTACAACGTGGTGGGCGAAATCAAGGGCTCAAAATACCCCGAGCAGGTCATCACCGTGGGCGGCCACCTCGACTCGTGGGACCTGGCGCAGGGCGCCCACGACGATGGCACCGGCGTGGTGCAAAGCATGGAGGCCCTGCGCTTGCTGAAGGCCGCCGGCCTCAAGCCCGAGCGCACCGTGCGCGCCGTGCTCTTCATGAACGAGGAAAACGGTACCCGCGGCGGCGACAAGTACGCCGAGCTGGCCAAGCAAAACCACGAAACCCACCTGGCCGCCATCGAGAGCGACGGCGGGGGCTTCACGCCGCGCGGTTTCAATGTGGAAAGCACGCCCGCCGTGTTTCAAAAAGTAGCTGCCTGGAAGCCGCTGCTGGCCCCGTACCTGGCCGGCCAGCTTACCCCCGGCCACGCCGGCACCGACATCGAGCCCCTGGCAGCCGCCGTGAAGCCCGTGGCCCTCTTCGGCTACGACTGCGACTCGCAGCGCTACTTCGACCTCCACCACTCGGCCCTCGACACCTTCGAGCAGGTCAACCGCCGCGAGCTGGAGCTGGGCGGCGCCAGCATGGCCTCGCTCATCTACCTGCTGGGCAAGTATGGGTTGTAGGCGGGGCTAGCCCTGGTTAAGGGATAAAACAACTACATCCGTCATGCGGAGCCTGTCGAAGCATCTTGGTCGCACCGTTGGATAAACCCTAACAATGCGACCAAGATGCTGCGGCAAGCTCAGCATGATGGACGTGTTTTATTGGGCATCAACCTAGCGGCGCTAGAGCGACTTCCGGCGCTGCTCCCGGCTGCGCTGCTCATCCAGCAGCTTGAGCAGCACGCCGTTGGTCCAGCCGAAGCCGTCCTGCAAGGGGTACTCACCGCCGCCGGCGATGCGGCTCAGGTCTTCCACGTTGTACTTCTCCAGCAGCCGGCCGGTGCGGTTGAAGACGCGCACGTTCAGGGTCGTCCAGCGGTGGGCGATGGTATCGGCCAGAGCCGGCAGCTGGTAGCGGCGCAGGCCGGCCACCGTTAGGTATTGCAGCGGGGCCCAGCCGTTGGGGGCGTCCCACTGCTGGCCGCTGGCGTTGGTGGTGGTGAGCACGCCGCCGGGCCGCAGAAACTCGCTTTGCAGGCGGCTGGCCACGGCGCGGGCCTGGGCTGGCGTGGCCACGCCGTAGGTCAGCGGAAACACGCCGGCCAGGGTGCGGAGGCTAGCCAGCTTCTTTTTGGGCAGGTCGTAATCGACAAAAAAGCCGGCCTGCGCATCCCAGCAGTAGCGCTGAATGGCGGCGGCGCGGGCCAGCGCCTTCTGGCGGTACTGGCTAGCCTCGGTGGGCTGGCCGGCGGCGCGGCTGGCGCGGGCCAGGGTTTGCTCCAGCACCAGCAGCAGGCAGTTGAGGTCAACCGGCACCAGGTCAGTGGTATGGATGGAGGCTAGCTGCCCGTCGGGCCCGAACCAGCGGGTGCTGAAATCCCAACCCGAGGCGGCGGCGGCCCGCACATTATGGTAAAACTGGGCCGAGGGCTGCTTGCTCAGCTTGGCGGCTTCCACGTCTTCGCGGTACGACTCCTCGCGGGGCTGGTCGCTCTCGTCCCAGTAGCGGTTCAGGCGCTCGCCGCCGGGCAGGCGCACGGCGCGGCGGTCGGCCTGCCCGGGCTTCAGCTGGTCGGCGCCGGCCATCCAGTAGGCGTATTCGCGGGCCAGCGCGGGGCGGTAGCGCGTGAGCACGGCCGTGGAGTCGGGGCCGGCGGCCAACAAACCCACCATCTGGGCGAAGAAGGGCGGCTGCGAGCGGGTGAGGTAGTAGGTGCGGTTGCCGTTGGGAATAAAGCCTAGTTTATCAATGAGATAAGCGAAGTTATTCGTCATGTCGCGCACCTGGGCCAGCCGGCCCGCCTCGCGCAGCCCGAGCATCGTGAAGTACGAGTCCCAATAATAAACTTCCCGGAAGCGCCCGCCCGGCACCACGTAGGGGCGCGGTAGCGGCAGCAGCGACGAGTAGGGCGGGGCCGTGGCCTGCGCCGGCCGCCGCAGCACCGTCCAGAGCGTATCGAGGTGCGCCCGAATGCCGGCCTTGATGTCGCTGCGGTACGTGGCCGTGTCGGTAGCCGGTAGGTAAAAATAGCGCTTGGCAAACGCTTTTAGGTCGAAGCCCGGCTGGCTTTTCTCCCTGTTATAGGCGGCCAGCACCACGGCCGGACTAGCCGTAGGCAGCAGGTCCACGAAGGTTTTGCTATCGGGGTACACGCGGTTCAGCTGAATGGCCTCGAACAAACCAGGATATAGTTGGCGCGGCGTGGGCTGGGCGGCCGGTTGCGCTAGGGCTGGGCTAGCCAGGGCCAGCAGCAAGCCGGTGGCCCATAAGTTTTTAGCAAGCATAAGGAAGGCAGGAAATAGGCGAGGTGGCGAGCCAGCGCGAAGCCAGCCTGAAAAAAATAGCAGCGGCCGGCCTAGGCCAACCGCTGCTACTACTGGGCCTAGCGGCCGTGCGTTAATACCCAGGATTCTGGGTAAGGTTGGCATTTACCGCTATCTGCTGGTTGGGAATAGGGAAAATGAGGTACTTCGGGTCGCTGCTGGCGGGTCCTTCCTGAATGGCCCCCAGAAACTTGCCAAAGCGCACCATGTCTTGGCGGCGCCACTGCTCCAGGTATAGCTCGCGGCCGCGCTCGTCATAGAGTGCGGCGAGGTCTACGTTGGCTAGGGCCCCGGCATTGCGCGAGGAGTGCGTGCGAAACGAGTTGACCAGGGCCGTGGGCGTGCTGCCGTAGGTGCCGGCCGTGGTGCCGGTGCCCCCGCGCAGAATGGCCTCTGCCTTCATCATTAGGATGTCGGGCAGGCGCAGGTGCACCATATCATTATCGATGGTGCCGGCCCCGTTGTTGGTGAAATCGGGTGGGTATTTCATCGGCCGGATACCCGTGCGTTCCAGCGTGTTGGCATCGGTTTCGATGATGTGCACCTCGCGGGTGAAGGCCAGCGGCGCACCGGTGCGGTCTACCAGCGGGGCATCGGTATTTAGGTTGTACTGCTGGCCAATCAGGAAGCCCACGTTCTGGCGCTTGCCGGGGTTGGTGGGGCCATTGGCATACGTGTACACGGTGCCCCGGCGAATGTCGTTGGCGCCAAACTTATCGTAAAAATCGGACAAGGCCGTTGGGCCGTTGTAGCCCGTAGGCACCATGTTGTAGTGCGAGATAAAGCGCCACAGGTCGTACTGGGCGCCGCTGCTCACCCCCCCGATATTGAGTTCAGTGAAGATGTTTTCGGTGCCGATATTAGTGTTGTCGGGCGCGAAGTTGTCGAAGTAGTTAGTTGCGAACTTGTAGCGCCCGCTGGTGATAATGGCATCGGCCAGGCTGATAACCTGGTTCATGTCGGTGGCGGCAAACGTGGGGGTTTGCCGGTTGGTGTACACCCCACGGTTGAGGTAGCACTTCATGAGCAGGCCCCGGGCCGCGTCCTTGGTGGCCCGGTTTACAGGGGCGTCGGGCAGGTTGGGCAGCACGGCGTTCACCTCGCTGATGATGAAATCAAGCGCCTCTGAACCCTTGCGCACGCGGGCCAGCTGCGTCACCGACTCACCGGGGTCGCGGTAGGGCACTTGGTCGTAGAGGTCAAGTATCCAGTACATGGCCCAGGCCCGCAGAAAGCGCGCCTCCGCCTGCTGCTGGGTGCTAGGGCTGAATTGCAGCATGTCGGTGGCTGCAAATACCACCGAGTTCAGATTATTAAAGGCATCGCGCACTTCCTGGTGGTTGGCATCCCAATTGTGCTGGTGCAGCTGGCGCCACTTGCCGTTGTCGTCCCAGTCGCCCCCGCGGGTGGGCATCAGGCGCTCATCGGTGGTCACCTCCGAAAGGGCAAACACCTGGGTAGCCCCCTGAAACGGGCTGCGCATAGAGGTATACACCCCGTCGAGCAGCGCGGCGGCATTGCCGCCCCCGCTGGAGCCCACCTGGCCCGCCGTTAGGGTACCCTGAAACTCTTCGTTAATCTTGCAGCTGTCGGCCAGCTGAAGCACGGCCAGCATGGCCGCCGCACTGAGTATCTTTTTCATAACAAATAACTGAGGCTGGGTGGGTTAGAGGGAGAAGTTGACACCAAACGTGAACGTGCGCGCCGTAGGAAAGCCCGTGTAGTCGATGCCCGCCGAGGGCACGCCGTTCACGGTCTTATTAGTATTTACTTCCGGGTCGAAGCCCGTGTAGTTGGTGATGACGAACAGGTTCTGGCCGATGGCGTAGATGCTGGCGCCTTTGAAGACCTTGCCCAGGTCACCGAGGGCGTAGGAGAGCGTCACGTTGGACAATTTCACGTAGTTGCCGCTTTCCAGAAAGCGCGACGAGGGCGCAAGCCGATTGCTGAGAGCTTCTTTGATGGGCGACTCGTAGAGCACCTTGGAAATATTCTTGCCTCCCTGAATCTGACTCACGTTGAGCACACTGTTGAGCGTGTTGTTGTAAATCAGGTTGCCAAATACCCCGTTGAAGTTGGCCGTCAGCGAGAGCTTGGCATAGCGAATGGTGGTGCTCAAGCCTGCTAGGGTCCGGGGGTTGGGGTTGCCCAGGTAGCGGGGTGCGCCGTTGTCGGCATACTGCGACTGGCCATTGGCATCGAGGCCCTGGTATTGCTGCGTAAAGAACGAGTTGATGGGGTAGCCGCTCTGGATTGTTTCTACCGTCACGCCCGACAGGCCCTGGCCGCTCAGCGCGCCCGTCTGAATAACGCCGGGCAGGCCGCTCACCATGTTGCGGATAAACGTGGCGTTAGCATTAAAGCTCAGGCCAAACTTAGGGCTCTCAACGGCCGTAATGCCCGCAATCAGCTCCACGCCCTTGTTAACGATAGTGCCGTCGAGGTTGCTCCAGGTGATGGTGCCGCCCGGGGCCGCCGGCTGAATGGGGGCCAGCGGGTACAGCAGGTCGGTGGTGCGCTTGTAAAAGTAGTCGGCCGTCAGGGTCACGCGGTTGTTAAACAGGCCGATGTCGATGCCACCGTCAAACTGCTCATCCGACTGCCACTTCAGGTTGGGATTATAGTTGGTAATCTGCCCCAGGCCGCCATTGGCCCCCAAAAAGGCATATTGCGAGCGCGAGGCCCCGGCCGGAAACTCTTGGTTGCCGGTGCGGCCGTAGCCGGCCCGCACTTTGAGCTGGTTGATGGCTTCTACCTTGAAGAAGCTCTCCTGGCTGACGTCCCAGGCCGCCGACAGCGACGGGAAGTAGCCGTACTTATTGTTGTCGCCAAACTTGGTGCTGCCATCCGAGCGTAGAGTGGCCGTGAGTAGATACCGCCCTTTGTAGTTCAAAATGGCGCGGCCGAAGAACGATTGCAACTCCGAAACGGGGTCCACAAACGACGAAATGGTGCGGGCCGAAGGGTTCGAGTACTGGAGGTAATTGGTGTAGTCGAGGCCGTAGGTACCGAAGCCATTTGTGGGGCCTAGCGCGCTCACGTTCGAGCCCGAGAAGCCGAATTTGGTGTACTCGTAGCCCAGTAGCGCGTTCAGATTAAAATCAGTGCCCAGCTTCTTGTTGAAGTTCAGCGTATGGGTCATCTGCTGGGTTATCAGCTCGCTGGCCCCAATAGCGGCGTAGCCCCGGCCAAAGTAATCGTTGATGTTGAGGCGCTGGTCGATGGCAGTGCGGCGCGAGCCCGTGCTGTAGTTTACGGCAATAAGCGCGCGGTATTCGAGCCAGTCGGTAAACTTATAGTAGGGTGAAATCGAAGCCAGTGCTGAGGTTACCCGTGAGTTATCGTTGTAGTATTCCTGCTGCGCCACCGGGTTAACGGTCGAGCTGCCGATGCGGGCCACCGGCTTGCCATCGGCGCGGTAGAGCGAGTCGGTGGGGTTCCACTGTAAGGCCTGGCCAATGAGGCTGCCCCGGAAGTCGCCGTTGTTGGTAATCGGGGCCAGCTGCTCGCGCGACTGGCTAGCCGTAATATTTACGTCCACGCCTAGCTTCTTGCTTTCCAGAAACTTGACGTTGGTTACGAAGTTGGCGCTGTACTTCTGAAAACCGGTTTTCTTGACAATGCCTTTTTGGTCGAGGTAGCCTAGCGAGAGGCGATAGCGGGCATTTTCGTTGCCGCCGCTAATGGCCGCATTGTAGTTCTGGAGCGGCC
>JBPBQJ010000168.1:0-75740 GCA_050954765.1 Janthinobacterium lividum
CGACTTGGCGTCTACTAGGTCGGTGACGTGGACGAAGATGTCTTGGCCAGTCTCGTCGTTTTTGATGAAACCAAATCCTTTGGTCTCATTGAAGAATTTTACCGTTCCGGTCGGCATAATAAAAAAATGTTTGGGTATCGCCAAAGCCCGGCGGGAAGCTGGGGACCTTGGATGCTAACACACCGGAGCGGACCGGAACAGCACCACAGGGCCTTGGGTTGCGCCAAAGATAGACAAAATCCCCGAACTTCGTCCATCTCCAAAAAAAGTTATGGATACCCCCTTAGCCCCTACCCACGCTTATACTCACGTCTTTACCGTAGAGGCCAGCGATATCGACCAGCTTGGCCACGCCAATAACGTGGCCTACGTGCGCTGGGTGCAGGAGGTAGCCGCCGCCCACTGGCACCATTTATACCCGCCTACGGCCGAGTTACCGCCTCAGGTGTGGGTGGTGCAGGAGCACCGCGTGCGCTACCTGCGCTCGGCCTACGCCGGCGACGAGCTGCGCGTCAGCACCTGGGTGGCCGACGTGAAAGGGGCCAGTTCCAAGCGCCTCACCCGCATCGAGCGCGTGGCCGACAGCCAGTTGCTCTGCGCCGCTGAGACACAGTGGGTGCTGCTGGATGCGGGGAGCGGGCGGCCGGTGCGCGTGCCGGGGGAAGTGGCAGCGCGGTTGCTAGGCACCTCTGCGCTTAATTAAGGACAACAACGTTTCTAGCCTGCTTTTCTCAAATCCTCTGCGGGTGTCAGCCAAGCCTAGCAATTCATTCTCGCGAAAAATTCTTAGTAAGTAATAAGGTGAACCTATTAAGCTATTAAACTTAAGAAGCTCTCCATTTAACTCGGCTAACAGATACGTCTGCCATCTATTGCTACTTGAGTTTCCATAAATTATGTCGAGCCTTTTTCCTTGTATTTTAAGTGTTTGCACTCGTCGCTCACTGAATACTCTTATTAAGATAATAGCCTCAATGATTAGAAAGACGGTAAGCGCAACAGCACTGTTTTTTTGAAAGAATGAGGAAGCAAAAAAAAGGCTGCCAAGAACTATGCTATAGTTTGTAGCTCTCAGAGAGGTCGTGTCTTCGCTTTTTATTGTTAGCATTATTTAAAACAGTATTCTCTAAAAATTATTATGCCAGCCCCCTTCCGCATCTATTCCGCCTCGGCCGGCTCCGGCAAGACGTACCAATTAACGAAAGAATACCTGAAACTGGCGCTGGGCTACCCGCAGCCGGCTGACCCCACGGGCGAGCGTATTTACAAGGCCGATTATTTTAAGAGTATTCTGGCGATAACCTTCACCAACGACGCGGCGGGCGAGATGAAGGAGCGCATTGTGGGCGCGCTGCGGCGCTTCACGCAAGCCACTGACGATAAGCCCGATGCCTTGCTGGTGGAGGTGGCCGCCGAGCTAGCCCAGGAAAAGCAGCTGCCGCCGCACCTGCGCACGCCGGCCGAGTGGCAGCGCGAGGTACGGCTACGCGCCACGGCCACGTTTCGGCTGGTGCTGTACCATTACGCCGATTTTGCGGTGAGCACCATCGACTCATTTGTGCAGCGCATCGTCACGGCTTTCACGCGCGAGTTGGGGCTGCCCGCCACCTTTGAGGTGGAGCTGGATACCGACAGCGTACTGCGCTCGGCGGTGGCCGCGCTGATTGACAAGGTGAACCGCGACCCACAGAGCAAGCTGCTGAGCCAGACCCTAGCCGATTACGCACTGGGCCAGGCCGAGCAGGGCCGCAATTGGAACAAACTGCCCGATGAGTTGCTGGACTTCGGCCGGGCGCTTTTCAATGAGAGCGTGCATGAAGCCGTGGCCCAGCTAGGCCAGAAAACGATGGCCGATTTCCGGGCGCTCGACCAGGAAATTCGCACCCGGCAGCAGGAAGCCGAGCAAGCGGTGCAAACCCAGGCCGACCGCGCGCTGGCCGTGCTAGCGGCGGGCGGCATTGAGGCCGAACACCTGGCTAGCGGCAGCAGCGGCATCTATGGGCATTTCACCAAGTGGGAGCGCTGGCTAGCCCCACCCGAAAAAGACGCGCTGTTTCCGACGGCGACGGCGCGCAAAACTATTGAGAGCGGCAAATGGTGGAGCGAAAAAGGCAAGAAGGCCGGCCTGGTGCCCGCCATAGAGGCCGCGCAACCGGAACTAGTGGAGGCGTTTAGCGAATTACTGGATTTGCGCGAAAAGCACCTGCCGGGCTACGTGCTGCTGGGCGCTTTGCAGCCGTTTTTATTTCACGCCTCGCTGCTGAGTGAATTAAATAAACTGGTGGAAGAAATCAGCCGCGAGCGCAACGTGGTGCTGATTTCGGAATTTAACCGGCGTATTGCGGCCATTGTGCTTACCGAGCCGGTGCCATTTATTTATGAGCGACTGGGCGAAAAATACCGCCACTTATTAATTGACGAGTTTCAGGACACGTCGGTTTTGCAATGGAATAATTTATTGCCATTGGTAGAAAATGCGGTGGGCAATGGCGGACTGTCGCTAGCCGTAGGCGATGCTAAGCAGGCCATTTATCGCTGGCGCGGCGGCGAGCTGGAGCAGATTCTGCGGCTGTACCAGGGCGATACCGGCGCACTTGTGTCCCGCGCCCGCGATGCCGATATGCAGCGCCTGCTAACCGAGCGGTATCAAACGCTGCAGCAAAATTTAGAGCCGCATTCACTAGCCATTAATTACCGCAGCGAGCCCGCAATTATTGGGTTTAATAATAATTTCTTCAGTTACGTGCGCGAGCGCGGCGGCGAGCACGACGTAGTGCAGGGAATATTTGAGCCGGGTTTTCGGCAGGAAGTTCCGGGACGCAAGGGCGAATTATTTGACGGCGAATTTGATAATTTGCCCGGCCACGTCGAATTACTTTTTACCAAGGACGACGCGCCAGCCTGCCGCTACGACGCGGCAGCGGGCATTTACCTCGACGCGCCGCTGCCGGGCCACGCGCCCGACGTTGTGCTCGACTACAGCGAAAGCACCTGCTACCTGGCCTTACAGTTGGTAGAGCAAGCATTGGCCGATGGCTACCACCTGCGCGACGTAGCCCTGCTGTGCCGCACCCGCTGGCAGAGCCGCCTGCTGGCTAAGTTCTTGAAAGAGCAGGGCTTTCCAATAATTTCGGCCGACTCGCTTGCCCTGCAATTTGCCGAGGTGGTGAACCTACTGGTGGCTGTGATGCGCGTGCTGCACCAAAGCCACGACACCCTGGCGCGGGCCGAAGCCCTGCTACTACTCGATAAGGTGGTGCGCCGGCTAGCCCCCACCCCGGAGCGCGCCCGCCACATTGCGGAAGTGGCGAATAAGGTGGAAAGTAGCCAGCCTTTTTTTGACGAGTTGCGGGTTCTGGGCTTTGACGTAGCCGAGGATAAAACCGGCAACCTTGGATTGTATGAATTAACCGAAAAATTAATTGGCATTTTCGGCTTGCTGGGGGCTAATGCGGAGAGTGATTATCTGTTTCGCTTCTTGGATTTGACGCTCGAATTCAGCCTGAAATATGGTAATAATTTAGGCAATTTTCTCACGCACTGGGACGAGCGCAAGGGTTCGCTCAGCATTAATGCGCCGGGCGGGGCCGATGCCATCACCATTACTACGGTGCACAAGGCCAAGGGCTTGGCTTATGGCATTGTTATCGTGCCGTTTGCCGACTGGGCGCTGGTGCCCCGCACCGACACGCTGCTATGGGGCCGCCTCGCCCCGGCCGACAAGCCGCTGCCTGATTTGCCCGACGTGGCCGTGGTGCGCCTCAATAAAACGCTTACCTACACGCCGCTAGCCCCGCAGGATGCCGATGAACGCGAGAAAACACTGCTCGATGGTTTAAATACGTTGTACGTAGCCTTTACGCGGCCCCGGCACCGGCTGTATATCCTGAGCAAAACGCCGGCTGAGCCTAAGAAAACTACCGGCGAATTGCCCTTGAACGCGGCGGCGGCGCCCGAGCAGGTTGCCGCCCAGGGGCCCGCCCGCGACGTGGCCGACTTGCTGGCTGGCTACCTACGCCACCTCGGCCGCTGGCAGGCCGAGGCCACCAGCTTCGTGCTCAACCGGGGCGAGCTGGCTAGCCCCAAAACCAGCTCGCCAGCATCGGCCCGCAGCACTTTCCCGTTGCGCAACCTGGCCTCGACGCCCTGGGAGGAACGGCTAAAACTGCGGCGCCACGCCACCACGGTATTTGATTTTGATGAGCAGACGCAGCTGGGCGAATTAAACCGCAAGCTGCACTATGCCCTGCGGCGCCTGCTTTCGGCGCCCGACCTGGGCCGCACACTGCGCCAGCTCGTGGCCGAAGGCATCCTCAATCAGCAGGAGCGGCCGGCGCTGGAAACCCGGTTGCAAGCCATTCTGACTGATGTGCGCCTGGCTCCTTATTTCGCCGAAAACCTGGCCGTAGAAACCGAGCGCGAAATAGTAATTGGCGGCCGCACGCAACGCATTTACAAGCCCGACCGCATCGTATTTGGGCCGGGACCTAGCCGCGCCGAACAAACAGTTACTATGCTGGATTTTAAATTGCCGCCGCCGCAGGATATTCATAAAATCCGACTGCGCGACTACGCTAAATTATTCCGCGAATTAGGCTATGCCGACGTGCGCGGAATAATTTATTATTTTGAGTCGGGTGAGGTGGTGGAAGTGTAAAGCTAGCCGAGTTTGCTGATTTACCAGGCCTTATTCGGCGCGGTGCAATAAGTAGCGTACTTGCTGCGGGCGCAGCGTATCGACGTATAATTCGAGGTGTGAGAAATCAGTCGTAATAGCGTAGCGCTTTTCATACGGACGCAAGGGCGGCCTGAATTTAATCAATGTTTTTAGCGGTAATTCGGCTAGCCTTTCGGGCACGGCTTTGGGCACGAGCACGAACTTGGTATTTTCTTCGTAGAGAAGCAGCACGCGGCCACTAGTGCGCGTGACAAAGGCGGTGGGCAGCCGGCGCTGGGCCGGCGTAGCTACGAAATCGTAGCTCACCAGGGGCGCGGTTACGGTAGCATCGCTGGGGCCATCGGCAGCGCTCGATGCAGGTTGGTAGTCGCCGTTTTCGTAGACGGTGAGCAGGGTGCTGTCATGCAGAAAGCGGGCGGCGTGCAGCTGCGCGTGGGGCTTGGTGAGCCGCCGGGGTGGGTGGCCATCGCGCAGCAGCTCGGTGCAGGTGAGCACAGATGGGCCGGCAGGGACTAGCTGCGGGTCGCAGTCGATGGCATCTTGCCACATGATGGGGCCGCCGGCCGAAAGCTTTTTCACCTGCCCTTGGCGGTCGAGCAGCAGCGTGGCGCGCTTGCCCACATCGCTGGCTGGCACCCACGGGTGGTAGGCAAAAACCAGCGCGTCGAGGGCGGTGCTGTAGCCCAGGTAGGCGGGGCGCTGCAAATTCATCACCGTCACGATGTCGCGGGCGGCCACTGGGTAAAAGTCGGGTTTGTGCAGCTGTCGGCGCCATAACAGCTGCCGCAGGCCGAGTCGCGCAGGGCAAATGCGTAGGTTTCGGCGTAGCCCCGCACGCGCCGGGCGGCCAGGGCGGCCGAGCGCCGGGTGCGGCAAAGGCGCCCGCGTTCACGGCCGGACTGTAGTCGATGGCACGCGTGGAGTCGGTGCTGACCCGCACCTACAGTCAGTAGTGGCGCGAGCCGATGGCAACCAGCGTATCGGCGGGGCCGGGCTCGGGCGCCGGGTGGGCTCGCAGGTAGTCAACCGTATCGACCGCTAGGGCAACGGCGGCGGGCGTGGGCAGCGGAAGGGCTAGCGGCCGACGGGCGCGACTCGCACCCGACCAGTACCAAAAAGAGCCCTAAGGCGTACCGAATGCGCATGTTAAGCAAGAAATTAAGCACCCGAAAATACGCGCCCTTACCCGCGCCCCCTACGGGCCGGGCTTCCGTACTAACCCGCTAATAGCCTGAGCGGCTGCAAGCCCCACCGAAGTGGGGGCTTTGCGGAGGGCTAGCGGGGCAAACACCAGCAGTAACTAGTGCGCTGCGCCTGGGCTAGGCCTCCGTCGTACTATTGCGGCGGCCAACGCCCAAGCGCAACGCGCACCCAGCCGCACTCGTCTATAGCCGTGCGGCCGATTTTTGAGCCGCTTATTTCTTGCTGATGCTTCCCAACCAACTTGCTACTTGGCCGCGCCTGGCGCTGGCTGCTTCTCTCCTATCCACTGCTGGCTGCCGCGTGGCGCAGGCGCCCGCCACCACGGCCGTGACGACGCCAGTGGCCCCCGCCCCTGTGCCCGCCCAGCCCATCGCTACGGCGGCCATTCCTGAGGCGGCGGCCCCCGCCACCCCCAGCACGCCTGCCGGCCCCACCGTAGCCGAAGCCGCGCAGGCCCAATGGTATTTGCGCGACCCGCAGCTTGATAAAACGCCCGGCGTAGGCGCCACCCGCGCTTATGCCGAGCTGCTAAAGGGCCGCACCGCCACGGCCGTGGTAGTGGCCGTTATCGACTCGGGCATCGATACGGCGCACGTAGACCTGAAGCCTATTTTGTGGCGCAACCGCGGCGAAATTGCGGGCAATGGCCTCGACGATGACCACAACGGCTACGTGGACGATGTGCACGGCTGGAATTTTATCGGGGGTAAGGACGGGCGTAATATTTCGGTTGAAACGCTGGAGTCAACGCGCATTGTGGCCAAGTACGGGCCACGCTTTGCGGGCAAAACCAGCGCTCAGCTAAAACCTGCCGACCGCGCCGACTACGCTATGTATTTGAAGGCTAAAAAAGCCTACGACGCCAAGCGTAAGGAGCTAACCAGCGAGCTCGCCCAGGCCGACCAGATGACCGGCCCGCTCACCCAAATGACCGGCATGCTGAAGGAAAAGCTAGGGGTTGAAAAGCTCGACACGGCCACTATGCGCCGGGCCGCCGGGCAAATTGCGGACCCCGACTTTAAGGGCCTGCTGACCTCGCTCTACCAGAATATGAAGCAGGGCGGCATCGGCGATACCGATGCGCTCATCGCAGAGCTCAACAACGAGCTGAAAGACCAGCGCGAGCAGCTCGACTTTAGCATGAACACCAAGTTCAACGCCCGCGCCGACATCGTGAAGGACAACCCCGATGATGTGACCCAGCGCAACTACGGCAACAACGACGTAACCGGCCCCGACCCGCTGCACGGCACTCACGTAGCCGGCATCATTGCGGCCGTGCGTGATAATAACCTCGGTGTGCAGGGCATTGCTAATGCTCCGGTGCAGGTAATGAGCGTGCGCGCCGTGCCCAACGGCGACGAGCGCGACAAGGACGTGGCCAACGCTATCCGCTACGCCGTGGACAATGGCGCGCAGATTATCAATATGAGCTTTGGCAAGGAGTTTTCGCCCCAGCGCCCGGCCGTGGAAGCTGCTTACAAGTACGCGGCCAGCAAAAATGTACTGCTGGTGCACGCTGCCGGCAACGAGGACGATAACCTCGACCTGATACCGCACTACCCGGCCGCGTTTTACCTCGATGGCTCGACCCCGACCAACCTGCTTACGGTGGGCGCCAGCGGCCCCACCGACGATGCCAACCTGCCCGCTAGCTTCAGCAACTACTCCAAGCGCCAGGTCGACGTATTTGCGCCTGGCGTGGGTATTTTCTCGACGTTGCCCGGCAATAAATATGGTTCAGAGAGCGGCACCAGCATGGCCTCACCCGTTACGGCGGGCGTGGCGGCCGTGCTCAAGTCGTACTACCCTAGCCTGACGGCGGCCGACCTCAAGCGCATTATCCGGCAGTCGGCCCAGGTGCACCACACGCAGGTGCTGGTGCCCGGCGAAAACGGTAAGAAGGCCGATTTCAGCACGCTATCGGCCACCGGTGGCATCGTCGATTTGTACGCCGCTTTGCAGCTGGCCGCCCAAGCCGACGCCGCTAAAAAGCCGTAGTCGGGCTCGCCATCATAAATTATTCAAGCTAAACGGGGCTTATCACGGCAAGGTGGTAAGCCCCGTTTAGCTTAATTTAACTTAGGTGCTAGCTGGCAAGCGTAGCACTAGCCGCACGTAGGCGGGTACGCGGGTGGTGTCTTTATGCTGCGTGCGCAGCAAGGCCAGATACTGGCGGTAGTCAGCCTGCGCCCGGGCGGGGCGGCCGAGTGTCCAGTGGGCGTCGCCCCGGTTGAGGTAAGCCACGGCCCGGCTAGGGTAGCGCCGCAGCACCTCCTCAAAAAACAGACAGGCTTCGCGTGGGTGGCCGAGCTGCTGCAAAAAGTAGCCCTTGTCGTTGAGCGTTTGCGCAGCGTAGTACCCTAGCTGCGCCTCGCGTGGCGAAGTAGCCAGCGCGTGCCGCACGGCTGCGGTAAAAGTGGGTGCCGACAACAGCCAAAACTTATCTTGCTGAAAGCCCGCCAGCGCCGGATTCAATTCGCGGCCCACCGTCAGATAGCATACCGAATCGGCGTCGAAATCTGTTTCGAACCTGAAGCTACCCACTACCCGAGCCCCCGCGTAGGCCGTGAATTTATAGTTGCTGCCAGTGGGGTTGGTTTGCTCCAGGCGCAGGTCATAGGCGGTGCGGCCCACCAGCAGGGCCACGGACGCCTCGCCGTCGTCGAGCGCACACAGGATATTTTGAGAGGCGCCCAGCGAGAAATAAATTGCCTCATGGCCATGCAGAAATCCTGCTAAGGCCCGGGGCAGGCTATGCGCCGCCGCAAACGCTTGCTGTGCCTCGGCCCGGGTAGGCGGGGTAGGCCGCCCGGCCGCCAGCGGCACCGAGCCCCTGCGTAGCGCAACAATAGCCGATATTCCCAAGGTGGCCATCAATAAGCCAGACAACTTAAAATAGCGCACGTTTTTTCAGCAAGCCAACCAGAGAGCAGGAAGCTGCCGCAAGTTAAACAAGGGGCTTTTATGGGCTGGCTGCTAGCCAATTTTCGACAGTAGCCCGGCTTTTTGCGTAAAGCCGGGCATGCTTCCTCAATTATTCATCTTAGAGCGGCTGCGGCGGTTGAAGGCCAGCGAGCCAGTCGCCGCTGCGGCTAGCCCGGCCACCGAGGCCACGCATCCGGCTGTGGCCGATGCGCATTTGCACAATCCACCCGGCCAGCCCGAAGAATCGTGGCTGCGCCGCCACGTCCGCGAGCTACTTTATTTAGTGGCGGGCGTAGCCTCGGCGGCGCTGGGCCTGGAGTCGTTCATGCTGCCCAACGGGCTGTTTGACGGTGGCGTTACGGGTATTTCGCTGCTAGCGGCGCGCCTGCTACCCGGCGACCCGCCCCTGTCGGTGCTGCTGGTGGTACTCAACCTGCCGTTTGTGTGGCTAGGGTACAAACAGCTTGGGCGGGGCTTCGCCATCCGGGCGCTGCTGGCTATTGTGGCGCTGGCGGTGGTGCTGGAAACGGTGCATTTTCCGGTTGTGACGCAGGATAAGATGCTGATTGCCGTATTCGGCGGCTTCTTTCTGGGGGCGGGCATCGGGCTAGCCATGCGCGGCGGCGGCGTGCTCGACGGCACCGAGATTCTGGCCGTGTACCTTAGTCGCAAAGCCAGCCTCAGCGTGGGCGACTTTGTGCTGGTGCTCAACATCTTAATTTTTATTGTGGTGGCCGTGGTGCTCGATGTGCCCACGGCGCTCTACTCCATTCTCACTTATTTAGCGGCTTCTAAAACCATTGAGTTTGTGGTCAATGGCATTGAGGAATACACCGGCGTCACCATCATTTCGGAGAACAGCGACGCCATTCGGCGGGCCCTCACCGAGCGCCTGGGCCGGGGCGTCACGGTCTATGCCGGGCACCGTGGCTACGGCTCGCGCGGCGAGCAGCCCAGCCCCATCGACATCGTGTTCACGGTAGTCACGCGCCTGGAAGTGAGCCAGGTTACGGCCGAGGTAAATCAGCTTGACCCCCGCGCCTTCATCATTATGCACAGCGTGAACGATGCGAAAGGCGGCATGGTAAAGAAGCGCGCCTTGCACTAAATAGACGGCCTAGCGACTAAAAAGAGAGGCGGCCTGCGTTAGCGTAGGCCGCCTCTCTTTTTGGCTAGTAACTTTGCGCTATGTCTGCTTCCACCGCTTCGTTTACCCTCACCGGGCTGTTTATTTACCCTGTCAAGTCGCTGGGTGGTATCAGCCTGCCCGCCGCCGAGCTCACGCCGCAGGGCCTGCGCCACGACCGCCGCTGGCTGATAGTGGACGAGCGCAATCGCTTCCTGACGCAACGCGAGCACGCCGAAATGGCTTTGCTGGCGGTAGAGCCTGCTCACAATGGCTTTTTGCTGCGCCACCGCCAGCGGCCCGAGCTGCTGCCACTCTATATCCCCTTCGAGGCGCAGCCCGACAAGACGCTGTTTGTCAGCATCTGGGATGATATGGTTTTTGCCTGGCGTGGTATGCCTGAAGCCGATGAGTGGCTAAGCACGGCGCTCGGCCAGCCCTGCAAGCTGGTCTACATGTCGGACATGGCCCGGCGCGACGTGGAGCCCGACAAACCCGAGCTCAACCCCGCCGGCACGCTCGTTAGCTTTGCCGACGGCTACCCCTACCTGCTGGCTACTGAGGAGTCGCTGGCCAAGCTCAATGCCCAGCTCGCCGAACCGGTGCCGATGGACCGCTTTCGGCCCAACCTGGTGGTGAGCGGTGCCCCCGCTGATGCCGAGCTAAGCTGGACCAATTTTCAGATTGCCGGGCAGCCTTTCCGGTCGGTGCGCGGCTGCGGGCGCTGCGTAGTCACGACCATCGACCAGGCCACGGCCGCGAAACACCCGGCTAGCGAGCCCCTGCGCACCCTAGCCACCTACCGCAAGTCGGGCAGCAAGGTTCTCTTCGGCCAAAACGTGACTGGCCCAGCCACTGGCCGTGTGCAAGTGGGCGACACCGTGTTGATTATGCATTAGAAATTAGCAAAAGGCGCGTTATGCAATTCATAATTTTTATAGAAGCTATTCAGGAAGTTGAAGAACGGGTAATTCTACGTAGCAGGAGTACGGCGAAGGCTCACCACTGAAAGGCCAGCCACGTGTGCAGGCAGGTTTCGAAGCGCACGAGCAGCGTTTTCACCATGGCGGCCCTGTCCTCGCGGGTGAGGCTGAATGCTGGCCGCCGGGTCAGCGCTGGCTTGGGCGTGCAAGTGTAGCAGCGTGTCGGCCACCCACCCGGCGGCGGATGGAGTCGTAGGCCATGGCCAGCAACTGCGGCTCGTACTCGCGCACCCGGCCCGCTAGCAGGCGGCTAAACTGCTGGTTCACCTTACGGTTGCGCAGCAGCAATTGCCGAAAGTCATCGGCCGCAATGCAGCCCAGCTTCGCGTCGTCGAGGGCCAAGGCCGAGGCGCCGTGGGTGGTGTGCTCGCGCAGGGGCAGGCAGCCAAAAAAACTCGCCGGGGCCGTAGAGGCCGGTCATCAGCTCCTTGCCGCCGTCGGTGGTTTTCACGGTTTGCACGCGGCCGGTTTACACGAAGTAGACCCGCGCCGGTTCGTGTCGCCCTCGTGGTAGCTGTCCAGCTTGCGGCGCGCGGCGGTTGGCCGAGTTGACGGGCTGCTCCCCCATTTTCTTAGCTTGCCCATTATGACAGCCCCCAAACAAGACCGGTAAAGTTCTACTCGCCGCCCGCGCCGGGGTCCTGCTCTACTTTGAGAAAGGCATCGCTGCCTGCAAGCCAAAACAAGCAAGCACAATCGCCAAATTATCAAGCTTTTGAATACCCTACAAGGCTTTCATCTCCCAACGCCCCCCCGCCGGGCAGCTACCAAACCAGCCTGGCTCGGTAGCTGCCCGGCAGGGGCGCATAGCGTAGTGGGTATTTGTACATATTACCCAGAAATCGAACCGCTTAATCGGGGCTTCGAGGTCCCTTGCAGCGCACCACCAACGAAGTGCCGACCAACTAAAAGGGCATTGCCCCGGTATTTCTGGCCCGAATAGCTTCTTCGGTTTTGGGCACAAAAAAGTCGCTCAACATGGTGAGGGCGATGGCTTGCGTTTCCTCCACAAACGGGCGCAGACTTTGGTTGTACGCCTGAAACGCGGCTTCAAAATCTCCGTTGTGGGTTGCCAACGCCTCCACTACGGCGGCGGCACCCGCCATGGCCAGCGAGGCCCCGATGCCCGCCGCCGGCGACGCGCAGTAGCCAGCATCGCCCACCAAGGCCACGCGGCCTTTGGTCCACGACGGCATCTTGATTTGCGAGAATTTATCGAAATACAAGATTCCTGCTTCCTTTACTTCTGCCAGTAATTCAGCGGTGCGCCAGCCTTGACCGGTAAACTGCTCTACCACAATTTCCTGCTGCTGCGCGGCATCCCGATGGTCGTAGGGTAATTCGTTTTCGGAAAAGAACCAAAAAATAATATCTGTCTTGCCGTTGTATGCATTCAGCATAACTCCCTTGCCCGGCGTGTTATACAGCTGGGCAGTGCTTTGTTCTATCAGCAGGTGGTTGGCAATGGTGAGCGAAAAATAATGCCCCATAAACTGCGCGTAGTCAGCCTCGTGCCCGAACCACAGCTGCCGGACGCCCGAATGCAACCCGTCGCACCCAAACACCAGGTCAAAAGCGCGGGGCGCGCCGGTTGCCAACGTGACCTGCATCGCATCTGCAGTTTCACTCAAAGCGGTAATGCGGTTGCCGAACAGGAAGTCAACGTTATTTTTCACGGCATCAACTAAGATGGTCATTAGGGCAGCGCGCTCGATTTCAATTTCTTCGATGTCATCGTCCGCTTGCGGCGGCGCTGCGTCTTGCGGCTTCGTTGGGATTTCCGTCACGCCGTCGGCATTCTTAAATTCCAGCCGCAAGGGCGGCAATTTATTGGCTGTCAATTGCGCATAAATGCCCATTCGCTTGGCGCTGGTCAGGGCACTTCCCTGCACATTGATAGCCGCGCCGCCGGTTCGCGGTGCGGATGCCCGCTCCACTACCGTGACGTGGTAGCCCAGTTCGTTGAGCCAATAAGCGGTGGATAGCCCAGCGATGCTGGCACCCGAGACGAGTACTTTTTTTCCGTTTGCTGATTCCATTGTCGGGCGATTCTGGGGGTTAGTGCGTGCCTAATTGCTCCACAAAATTCCGGAATGCCCTAGCCTTAGGCTAGAATAAATGCGACAAAATCGGTGCCCGCTGCCCGCTGCCAGCGCGTGGCTTTGCGGGCGAATACCGCGGGCGTAGTGCCGCTGTAACGCTTAAAATCGCGCCCTAGGTGCGCCTGGTCGGCGTAGCCCAGCTCTTGCGCCAAGCCGGCCAGGCTGGCCGCCGGATGCAGCCAGAGCTGGCGGCACACCTGCTCAAAGCGCATCAGGCCCGACACATCCTTCACCGTGTGGCCCGCCGCCTGCTTGAACTTCCGCTCCAGGGTGCGCACCGTGGCGTGCGCCGCCGCCGCTACCTGGCTCACGGGTAGGGTGCCGTGGGCGGCACGCATCGCCCCGCCCGCTTGGCCGAGCAACTGGTCGGTCGGTCGCCGCGCGTGAGCCTGCACGCAGTACCGGGTCACCTGTGCCAGCGCTTCTGCCACACTGCCCGCTTCAATCAACTGCTGCAAAGGGGCTTGCAGCTGGGCAATGGGGTGCTCCATGCTGTGCACGCCGCCTTTACCGGGTGGCAGGCCGAGTAGCTCGAACACGGCCCAGGGCAAGCATTTGATACCAAGGATTTCCAGCCGGCTTTCCGCCCGAAAAAGAACCGGCTGATTGAGCAGCCCCACCAGAAATGGGGAGGGCAACGGCTGCCAGCCAGCGGGGGTAGCAATGCTACAGCCACTGCCGAAATGAAAAATGATTTCCGCGTAGCCATCCGGCACTACCTCAAAACTCGGTTGCAGTTCAGCGGCGTCCCGGCTGATGTACCAAAAGTCCTTGATAATAGCTCGCAGCTCTTCCGGGGCTTCGATTTCTTGGTGCTGCATGTCGAAAGATAACCGCCGCTTTGGCAAAGGCTGCGCTTGGTTAGGACCACCTGCGTTTTGCAAATGCCGCAGTGAAGCGGCCACGAGGGCGTTGCTGGTGGGAAGAGTTGGCCAAGTGAATAACGTGGCCATGGCTGCGCCCCAATCTAAAGCAGATAGGCCACGGCCGGGCTACCGTCCTAAAATTCAGCCCCGCTTTTCTGGCATTCCGCGGCCCAAAACCGGCATTCGCCAACCTTTATTTCTAGGACCTAGGTGCCCGCAGGAGCTTTGGGACATGAAACAAGTAGCTTCTTCGCTGGCGGCTAGCCTCCTATGCCTCCTGGTGGCGGCCAGCGCCTGCAATTCTAAATCTGACCAAGCGGCGGCCGGCGGCGGGCCGCCCGGCGCGGGCGGCCCAGGGGGCGGCCCCGGTGGCCCGGCCCAGGTGCTCGACTACGGCGTGCTGACCATTCAGCCGCGCACGGCCGAGCTGCACTCCGACTACCCCACCGTGCTGCAAGGGCAGGCCGACGTGGAAATCCGCCCCAAGGTGGAGGGCTTCATCGACCAGGTGCTGGTGGATGAGGGAGCCCACGTGCGCAAGGGCCAGCTGTTGTTCCGCCTCAACAGCGACGAGGCCGACCAGCAGGTGCGCGCCGCCCAATCGGCCGTGCTCAGCGCCCAGGCTGACGTCACCACGGCCCAGCTCGACGTGAGCAAGACCGAGCCGCTGGTGGCCGATAAAATCTTGAGTGCCTACACCCTCAACGCCTACCGGGCCACGCTGCAAGCCAAAAAAGCCCTGCTGGCCCAGTCGCGCGCCTCGCTCATCGGCACCCAGAAAACGCAGAGCTACACCCGCATCACCAGCCCCGTGGATGGCGTAATTGGCACGCTGCCCTACAAGTTGGGCAGCCTGGTGAATGCCACCAGCACCCAGCCCCTCACCACGGTATCGAGCAACAGCTCGGTGCGGGCGTATTTCTCTATCAATGAGAAAGATGCCCTGACCTACAGCGAAGCCGACAAGGGCTTGTCGGCGGCCCAGCGCCTGGCCCGACTGCCGCGCGTGCAGCTGGTGCTGGCCAATGGCCAGCTCTACCAGCGCGCCGGCCGCGTGGAAGCCGCCAGCGGCCTCGTGAACAGCAGCACCGGCTCGGTGCAGGTGCGGGCCGACTTCCCCAACCCCGATGGGCTGCTGCACAGCGGCGCCACCGGCCGCGTGCGCGTGCCCCAAACCGTGCCCAACGCCCTGCTCGTGCCGCAGGCCGCCACCTACGAGCTGCAAGGCAAGCGCTTCGTGTACGTGGTGGGCGCCGGCAACGAGGTCGTCAACACCGCCATCGACGTCCTACCCCTCACCAACGGCCTCAACTACGTGGTAAGCAGTGGCCTGAAGGCCGGCGACCAAATCGTGACCGAGGGCGTGAACAACCTCCAGGACGGGCAAGCCATCAAGCCGCGGCCGGTGACGGCCGCGACGGCGACTGCTACGGCCACCCCAGCCGCCGCATCGGTGGCTAGCGCGCGTTAATCCTTATTCAGCAGTTTGTTATGTTTAAAGTATTCATTGAGCGGCCGGTGCTCTCGACGGTTATCTCGGTGCTCCTGGTGATTCTGGGGGTGCTGGGGCTGGTGTCGCTGCCCGTGTCGCAGTACCCCGATATTGCGCCGCCCACCGTGCAGGTGTCGGCCAGCTACACCGGGGCCAATGCCGACGTGGTGCTGCGCTCGGTAGTAGTACCGCTGGAAGAGCAAATCAACGGCGTGGAGAACATGACCTACATGACCTCCACCTCCAACAACGAGGGCTCGGCCTCCCTCACCATCTACTTCAAGCAGGGCACCAACCCCGACCTGGCCGCCGTGAACGTGCAAAACCGCGTGAGCAAAGCCACCCCCCTACTGCCCGCCGAAGTCACCCAAACCGGCGTGACCGTGACCAAGAGCCAGAGCAGCAACCTGCTCATCTTCTCGCTCTACAGCGAGAACCCGGCCTACGACCAAACCTTCCTCCAGAACTACGCCAAAATCAACCTCCTGCCGCAGCTGCAGCGGGTGACGGGCGTGGGCAGCGCCTCCGTATTCGGCACGCGCGACTATTCGATGCGCATCTGGCTAAAGCCCGACGTAATGGCCAGCTACGGCCTCATTCCGAGCGATATATCGGCCGCGCTGGCCGAGCAAAACATTGAGGCCGCGCCCGGCAAGCTGGGCGAAAACGGCGGCCAGGCCTTCCAGTACATCCTCAAGTACAAGGGCCGGCTGGTGCAGCCCACCGAGTACGGCGCCATCGTCATCCGCACCCTAGCGGGCGGGCAGGTGCTACGCCTCAAAGACGTGGCCAGCATCGAGTTGGGGGCCCTGAGCTACTCGGCCACCACCTCTACCCAGGGCAAGCCCAGCGTGATTGTGGCCATCAGCCAAACCGCCGGCTCCAACGCCCAGGACGTGGTAATCGACTGCAAGGCCCTCATTGAGCAGGCCGCCAAGACGTTCCCAAAAGGCATCAAAACGGCCACCCTCACCGATGCCAACAAGTTCCTGGATGCCAGCATCGAGAAGGTGCTGCACACACTGGCCGAGGCGTTTATCCTGGTGTTCATCGTGGTGTTCATCTTCTTGCAGGATTTCCGCTCCACGCTCATCCCGGCCATTGCGGTGCCGGTGGCCATCGTGGGCACGTTCTTCTTTCTCAACCTCTTCGGGTTTACTATTAACCTACTCACGCTCTTTGCGTTGGTGCTGGCCATCGGCATCGTGGTCGATGACGCCATCGTGGTGGTGGAGGCAGTGCACGCCAAGCTTGACGCGGGCGAAAACTCGCCCAAACAGGCCACGCTCTCGGCCATGAGCGAGATTTCGGGGGCCATCATTTCGATTACGTTGGTGATGGCAGCGGTATTCGTGCCGGTCACGTTCATCACCGGCTCGGCGGGCGTGTTTTACAAACAGTTTGGCCTCACGCTGGCCGTGGCCATCATTATTTCGGCCGTTAATGCCCTGACGCTGAGTCCGGCGCTGTGCGCGCTGCTGCTCAAGCCGCACCCGCAGGGCGAGCACGCGCACAGCGGCCTACTCCAACGGTTTTACGCCGCCTTCAACACCAGCTTCGAGGCCGTGACGGGGCGCTACACGCGGGCCGTGGGCGGACTGAACCGCCACAAGTGGGTGGCGCTGGTGGGCATCGCACTGTTTGGGGGCATCTTTTGGTGGGGCCTGAAGACCACGCCCAGCAGCTTCGTGCCGACGGAGGACAGTGGCACGCTCTTTTCCAACATCAGCCTACCCCCCTCGGCCTCGCTGGAGCGCACCCAACAGGCAGTAAATGAGGTGGATAGCATCGTGGCGAGCCTACCCGAGCTGAACACCCACAGCCAGATTGCGGGCCAGAACTTCATCAACGGCTCGGGCAGCGCTTATGGCATGGTGATTGGCGAATTGAAGCCCTGGGACCAGCGCACCAACAAGCCCATCGCGGCCACCATCGGCGAGCTGTTTGCCAAAACGGCCCACATCCGGGGGGCTAACATCATCTTCTTTTCGCCGCCCACGCTGCAAGGTTTCGGCACCAGCAACGGCTTCGAATTGCAGCTGCAAGACAAGGCCGGCGGCGACATTGCCACGATGGGCAAAGTGAGCCAGCAGTTTTTGGCGGCTCTCACCAAGCGGCCCGAAATTCAGTTTGCCACCACTGGCTTCAACCCCAATTTCCCGCAGTACCAAGTCGATATCGACGTGGCGCGCACCAAGGAAGCCGGCCTCACGCCCAATGACATCCTGACCACACTGCAAGGCTACTTCGGCGGCCTCTACGCCTCCAATTTCAACCAGTTTGGCAAGCAGTACCGCGTGATGGTGCAGGCCGAGGCCAGCGCCCGCGTCAACGCCGAGAGCCTGAACCGCATTTTCGTGCGCAGCAGCACCGGCACCATGGCGCCCATCACCGAGTTCATCACCCTCACCCGGGTATTCGGCCCCGAAACATTGTCGCGCTTCAACCTCTACTCGGCCGTGACCGTGACGGGCAGCCCCAACCCCGGCTACAGCTCGGGCGACGCCATCCGGGCCGTGGAGGAAGTGGCCAAGCAGACGCTGCCCGCCAGCTGGGGCTACGAGTTTTCGGGCCTCACGCGGGAGGAAATCTCGGCCGGCTCGCAGACCCTGTACATTTTCGGGCTCTGCCTGGTGTTCGTGTACTTCCTGCTGAGCGCGCAGTACGAGAGCTACATCCTGCCGTTTGCGGTGCTGTTTTCGCTGCCCATCGGCCTGGCGGGCGCGTTCATTTTCGCCAAAATCTTCGGGGTCGATAACAGCATCTACCTCCAGATTTCGCTCATCATGCTCATCGGCCTGCTGGCCAAAAACGCCATCCTCATCGTCGAGTTTGCCCTGGCCCGGCGGCGGCACGGCCTGCCCCTGCTGGAGGCGGCCATCGAGGGCGCCAAGGCCCGCTTCCGCCCCATCCTGATGACTTCCTTCGCCTTCATCCTGGGCCTCTTGCCGCTGATGCTGGCCAACGGGGCCGGCGCGCTCGGCAACCGCGCCATCGGCACGGCGGCGGTGGGCGGCATGCTCATCGGCACCGTGTTCGGGGTGTTCGTAATTCCGGTCTTGTTCGTGATTTTCCAGGGCTTGCAGGAGCGCATCAGCGGGCCGCCGGTGGCGGCGGAAGCGGCGGCTGTTGAGCCGGCTCAGACAGAGCCTTTGGTGACGGCTTAGCAATTCTCGCCAACGGGGCGCCTCACCCCCCGGCCCCCTCTCCGAAAAGGAGAGGGGGAGCCGAACGATTTTCTCACGCATTAGAGTCAAAAGCGCCGCCGTGGCTCCCCCTCTCCTTTTCGGAGAGGGGGCCGGGGGGTGAGGCGCCCCGGTCGCACGGCCCCACCTCCGCCAAGCCCGCTCGCTACCTCATTACCAATATGAAACCTTCCCTGTTGCGCGGGCTCCTGAGCCTGCTGCTGCTTTGCTATATCTCCAGTTGCAAGGTGGTGAAGCCCTACCAGGCGCCGCCCATCGACACCACCGGCCTCTACCGCGACGAGGTGCCGAAAGACACGCTCACGCTGGCCCAGCTGCCCTGGCGCACGCTCTTCACCGACCCACAATTGCAGGCGTTGCTGGCCGATGGCATCGCCCACAACCTCGATTTGCAGGTAGCCGTGGCGCGGGTGCAGCAGGCCGATGCGTACTTCCGCGAGAGCAAGGCGGCGTTTTTGCCCTCGCTCTCGGGCACGGCCTACGTGGCGCGGGTTAAGCAGGCGGCGTTTGCGGGGCTAGGGTCGTTTCCGGCCGCCACGCAGTACCAGCTCTACGGCACGGCCAGCTGGCAGGCTGACGTGTGGGGCCAATTGCGCAGCGCCAAGCGCTCGTACCTGGCGCTGCTGCGCCAGAGCGTATCGTACCAGCGCGCCGTGCAAACCTCGCTGGTGTCGAGTATCGCCACCGATTACTACCTCTTGCTTTCCCTGGATAAGCAACTGGCCATCACGCAGCAAACCGTGGCTAGCCGCGACCAAACCGTGCGCACCATGCGCGCCCTCAGCGAGGCCGGCATCGTGACCGGCGCGGCCGTGGTGCAGGCCGAGGCCAGCCGCTACGCCGCCTCCGTCAGCATCCCCGACCTTAAGCAGCAAATCCGCGAAACTGAGAACACCATCAGCCTGCTGCTGGGCCGCGCGCCCGGTCCCATCGCCCGCGGCACCATCGAGGCCCAGCAGCCGGTGACTACCCTGCAAACCGGGGTGCCGGCCCAGCTGCTGCGCTACCGCCCCGAAGTGCAGGAGGCCGAGTACGCCTACGAGTCGGCCTTTCAGCTCACCAACGCGGCGCGCACGTACTTCTACCCCGCCCTCACCCTCACGGCCAACGGCGGCTTCTCGACCTACACGCCCAGCACCATCTTCAACCCAGCCTCCATTTTCGGTACCCTGGCGGCGGGTTTAGTGCAGCCCATCCTGAACAAAGGCGCCAACAAAGCCCGCCTGCGGGTGGCCCGCGCCCAGCAAACCGAGGCGCAGCTCAACTTCCAAACCGCCGTGCTCACCGGCGGCCGCGACGTGGCCAACTCGCTCTACTCGTACCAGGCCGCCAGCGACAAAGTAGTCGAGCGCACCCAGCAGCTCGACGCCCTCCAAAAGTCGGTAACCTTCAGCGAGAAGCTGCTGGCCAGCGGCTTCGCCAACTACACCGAGGTGCTCACGGCCCAGCAAAGCCTACTGGCCGCCCAGCTCAGCGGCGTCAGCGACCGGCAGCAGCAGTTGCAAGCTATTACGACGCTGTACCAGGCCCTAGGGGGCGGCTGGCAGTAATCGCTTAGCTTGTGGCGCGGCTAATCTGGGCCGCAAGCTGCCTCACTCTTTCCTTTGCTTCATGTCTCCTGCTGCCACCGCCTTCCACCTCACCGTTCGCCAGAAGTGGAAGCTGGCGGCGGGCCTGGTGCTGCTGTACTACCCCATCCTCTTCTACATCGACTTTCCGGAGTGGGAGCACAGCTGGGCCGGGGTGGTGCGCACCCTGCCCATCCAGCTAGTAGGCATTGTTGTCACGCTGGGGTTTTACTTTCTGTGGCTCAATATGGTAGAGTGGATTCAGGGCCGGCTACCGGGGCGCTTTGGCGACGACTTTTTGCTGGAAATGAAGCTGTCGGCTCAGCTCATTACGCTGGGCATTTCGCTGGTGCTGGCGGCCGTATTCATCGCGGCCTACGGGGTGTTGCAGGGGTACGTGCGGGAACTATTACTCCAGTTTATAACGCCCCCGCCCGAAGCTTTGAACCTGAGCTCCGAGCACCGCGCCCTGTTTTTGCGGGCCAACAAGGGCTTCTTTCTCATGCTGATGCTCACGGCCTTCTACCTCATCGCCAACAGCCAGGCGCTGCTGCGGGTGCGAGCCTTTCACCAGCGCGCCGAGCAGCTCGAAAACGCTACTCTGCAAGCCCAATTAGCGGCCCTCAAAAACCAGGTCAACCCACACTTTCTGTTCAATAGCCTCAGTATTTTGTCGTCGCTGGTGCACGTCGATGCCGCGCTTTCCGAGCGCTTTGTCGAGCAGCTGGCCCGCGCCTACCGCTACACGCTCGAGCAAAAAGACAACGACCTGGTGCTGCTCAGCACCGAGCTGGACTTTATTAAGTCCTACACCTTTTTGCTCAAAATCCGCTTCGAAGACAAGTTCGACGTGGTGCTCGACATCCCGGATGCCATGCGCCACCGCTACCGGGTGGCCCCGCTCACCTTGCAACTGTTGGTGGAGAACGCCGTGAAACACAATCAGATGTCGGTGGCGCACCCGCTCATTGTCAGCATCGCGGTGGTGGCCGATGAGCTGGTGGTACGCAATACCTTGCAGCGCCGGCCGCGGCCGCTGGCGGCGGCCTCCACGGGGGTCGGGCTGCAAAATATCCTCAATCGGTACCACTTGCTTACGCCCCTGCCCATCCACATCGGCGAAGTCGCCGGCACGTTTGAAGTCCGCATTCCGCTCCTGCCATGAACGTACTCGTTATTGAAGACGAAAACCTGACGGCCCGCCGGCTCGAAAGCCAGCTGCTGCGCTACGACCCCACCATCGTGGTACTCGACCAGCTGCCCTCGGTGGCGCGGGCCGTGGCCTGGCTGCGCGCCCACCCCGCGCCCGATTTGCTGTTCCTCGATATTCACCTCGAAGACGACCTAGGCTTCCGCATTTTCGAGCAGGTGCAGGTGAGCACGCCCGTCATTTTCACCACTGCCTACGACGAGTACATGGTGCAGGCCTTCAAGGTCAACAGCATCGACTACCTGCTCAAGCCCATCGACTACGAGGCCCTGGCCGCCGCGCTCGACAAGTACAAAACGCTGCGCCAGCACTTTGCGCCCGCCTCGCCGCCTGACCTCACCGCCCTGCTCCAGCTACTCAGCAAGCCCGTCGAGCCCGCCTACCGCGACCGCTTTATGGTCAGCATCGGCCCCAAGCTGCGCAGCGTGGAGGTGAGCGAAATCGCCTACTTCTTCTTGGAAGAAAAGCTCACCTTCCTCGCCAACCAGCAGGGCACTATGCTGCCCCTCGAATACAGCCTCGACAAGCTCACCCAGCTGCTCAACCCGCGCCAGTTTTTCCGCGTGAGCCGCCAGTATTTGGTGAGCCTAGCCGCCATTCGCACGGTGCACACCTACTCGGCCGGCAAGCTCAAGCTGGAGCTCGTGCCTACCCCCCGCCACGAGGTCTTCGTGAGCGGCGACCGGGTGGCTGATTTCAAGGACTGGCTGGGCAAGTAAAGAGATGTTGGCGACTGCCTTTTGTGCCTTTTCTTTGTCCTTAAAGAAGAATACGCGCTCCACCTGCGCCCTGGTCTTGATAATGACTCGATAGCGCACGGGCTGCGCCGGGTCGGGCGTAGTCACGGCGGCGGTCTTAATTGCCCCGATTGCGACGTTGCGCACTTAGTCGCCGACAACACTTACCAGCAAGCTATACTCTTCATTGGTCTGATGGTGACCTGGAGGCGGCGGGCTTTCACCGAGTTATCGAAGCGCCGGAAACGCTGCATCATTTCCCCGATAGGCTAGACTTGAGCGCGCCGCAGCTCACGCGCCCGCCGCGTGGCTACGAGGCCACCGACCCCGACTTGCCCTTTCTCAAGCTGACGAGCTTCGGCTTGAACAGCTACTTTGCAGACGCTGAAGGGCTAGCCCCCGCTTTTATCGACCAAGCCGTGGCCCGTATGGTGGCCGCCCGCCCGTGGGTGGCATTCCTGAGTTAGGCGCTGGCTGAGTAACGCCTAAAAAAAAGCCGCTTGGCTTGCGAGACGCGCAGCCCAGGCGGCTTTTTTTACTACTCCCTAAGGACTAAAACAACCCGAACAACTTGTTGTCGATGCGCTCGATAATGGAGCCCAGGTCCTCGGGATTGCGCACGTAGTCGAGCTCATTCACGTCGATAATGAGGAGCTTACCCTGCTGGTAGTCGGCAATCCACTGGTCGTAGTGCTCGTTAAGATTTTTGAGATACTCGATGCTGATGGAGTTCTCGTAATTGCGGCCACGCTTCTCAATCTGGCCAATGAGCTTGGGCAGGTCGGCGCGCAGGTAGAGCAGCAGGTCTGGTGGGTCAACCAGACTTATCATGCTCTCAAACAAGGCATAATAATTATTATAGTCGCGCTCGGCCAGCAGGCCCGACTGGTGCAGATTGGCCGCAAAAATGTGCGCATCTTCGTAGATGGTGCGGTCTTGAATGACGCTTTTGCCTTCGGCCACCAGTTCCTTGATGCGGCGAGTCTGGCGAAAGCGGCCATTGAGAAAATAAACCTGTAAGTGGAAGGCCCAGCGCGGCATGTCTGCGTAGAAGTCCTTTAAATACGGGTTATCGTCTACATCTTCCAAAAAGACCTCCCAACGGAAATGCTGGGCTAACTTGTGGGCTAGTGTAGTTTTGCCGGCTCCGATATTGCCAACGATAGCAATGTGCATGCGATAAAAACTGTAGGCGAACGAATTGAGGACGCCAAAGGTAAGCGCTGCCCCTCCCTACTCTCTGCCTCTCTGCTTCTGCTATGAATCCACGTTTCTCCACTGCGCTGGCTACACGCCTGCTCAGGCTGCCCGACGTGCACGGGGCCTTGCTTGCCGACTTCGACCATTTTCCGACGCTCGACCTGCTGCACATTCGTTGGCACGGCCACCTTACCTCCGACGCACTGGTGCAGGGCGCCCGGGCAGGCCTGGAGCTATTTGCGGGCCAACCGCTGCCGCGCCGCCTGCTCAGCAACCATTCGCAGGTGACGGGCGAGTGGGCCGACGCCATGCCCTGGCTGCAATACGAATGGCTGCCCGAAGTAACCGAGCGCGGCGTGCGCGTGCTAGCCCACGTGCTGGCCAAAAGCAACACCAGCCATTTTGTGAGCTACCACGGCAGCCAGGAGTTTACTACGGCGCTTAAGCAGGCCATGCGCGCGGCTTCATTTCGCAACCTGGAGCCCGCCTGGCGCTGGCTCACGCAGCGCTAGGGCTACTCATTCACGCGGTCCTTCACGCGGCGGGCACCCTGCAGGGTACGAAACTCGCCCTGGCACGAGCGCACCGTGAGGCGGTCGTCGAGCGGTAGCTCCTGGCGCACGGCTTCGTAGCGGGCATTGAGGCGGGTGAGGGCCCCGCTAGCCTCATCCCAATCCTGGGCGTTCCACTGGCGGCGCTGGTCGCGCGTAGCCTCCAGAAAGCGGCTGTACACATCGGGTAGCTGGCTAGCGGGCAGCTTGTTTACGTCGATACTCTCGTGCAAGTACTTGGCTAGAGTGGGGTCGGCGGCGGCTACCAGGCGGCGGGCCGGGGCGGCCGTGCGCGGCACCGAGGCGTGGGGGCGCCCTCCCATAAGATTGCCTCGGCGCAGCAGGCTGTCTTGCGCGGTATTTTGGGCGGCGGCGGCCAGGGGCCAGGCGGCCAGCAGCAACGCGGCGGCGGCGTAACGGGCTAAAAAAACAGGCTTGGTCATAGAAATAATACGAAGGTGAAGCAAGTACTACCTTGCCAAATGCGGGCCAAACACGCCTGCCTAACGGCCAGGGGCCGCTTTGCGTATGCACCAGCAGCCGGCAAGTCGGTTTTTTGCCCGACCTTCGTCTGCCTCATCGTTCGTTATGCCCTCCCCTTCCGACCCGGCTCAGCCGGCCCTGCCCCTGCACATTCAGCTCGCCACCGAGCAGGATATTCCTACCATCATCGGGCTAGCCGAAGCTACCTGGGAGCCCACCTACCGGTTTATCATCTCGAAGGAGCAGATTGACTACATGTACCGCGTCATCTACACGCCGGCCTCGCTGCGCAAGCAAATGCGCGAGCAACAGCACCAGTTTTTGCTGGCCTACGTCGATGGCCACCCCAGCGGCTTCGCCTCCTACTCCGAGAAGCCCGAGGGCGTGTATCACCTCAATAAAATCTACGTGCTGCCCTCGCACCAGGGCCAGGGCCTAGGCCAGCACCTGGTTGAAGCCGTGGTGGGCGCCGTGCGCGAGGCCGGCGGCCAAGCCCTGGAGCTGAACGTGAACCGCCACAACCCCGCGCTAGCCTTCTACGAGCGCCAGGGCTTTGCCCAGCACCGCGAAGAAGATATCGCCATCGGTCCCTACTGGATGAACGACTACGTGCTGCGCAAGGAGCTCTAATTTTAATTAGAAATTGTGAGTTGACTTCCGCAGGAAACAATGGAATCAACTCCTAATTTCTAATTCTTAGCTTTCCCTGGCTCTTTTTGGCAAAATGCCAATTCATAATTTTTAACTCATAATTCACTCAAAATGGCTACCAAACTTACGGTTCTTTCTAACGGCTCGCTGCGCGTAGAAGGCGAAGATATTCAACTCGTCGATGCCCAGGGCAATGCCTACGGGCTCGGCGGCCGCGAGCGCATTAGCATCTGTCGCTGCGGACTGAGCGCCCAAAAGCCCTTCTGCGACGGCTCGCACAAAGGCCGCTTCGACCACGACGCGACGGCCTTCGACTTGCCCGCGCCCAAGCCGGTGGTATAGGTTATTACGATAACACAAAAAGCCGCCGCTCTGGCCAGAGCGGCGGCTTTTTGTGTTATTGCGGGCCCGATAGTAAGCTCGCCAGCTACCGCTCAGAGTCGCCATAGCGAGGCCAGTAATGTCGCCGCTGTTGGTGCCCACGTCGCGGTAATGCGTGAGGCACCAGCGTTAGTAAAGGCGCCGGTGGCCGTAAAAAGTGCGAAACTCGACCCCGCGCCCAACGCGGCAACTTGGGCGAAAGACAGAGCCGGGAGAAATAAAAAAGTAAAAATCGGTAATAGGGGCTAATTACATGGAAAGCCGTATTCTTAGCATAATGCCACTTCCAAGACATCCTATCCCCTTCCCCGTCAAGCTGAGCTGTTTGCTTTGGTAAGTTGGCAAAAACTTGTCAGGCAACCCGGACAGCCAACATTACCTATTGGCAGCCAGCTAGTTGATAATCCGAACTGTTAGTTTTGGTGGATTAGCCGGCAGGTTGCGGCACTGCCTGGGCGCGCCGCTAGGCCCCCAGCGTGCGGGGGCCCAGCATCAGCCACAGGTTGAGGCGCACCACGTCGCCCATCGAGTCGCAGTGGTCAAACTTTTGGGTGCGGTGGTAGCGGTTGAGGGCGCTTTTCAGCTCTTCCACTTTGTCGGGCGGGGCTAGCTGCTGGCGGCGCATCACGTCGAGCAGGGCCTTGAGGCGGTGGCGCTCGGCGCGGGCGCGGCGGGCCATCAGGGTGCGCTCTTCGGCCTGGTACTGGCGCAGGGTGCTGGGCTTGAGCAAGCGGGCGCACAGCGCCACCACGGGGCCGTTGTCTTTGAAAAACTGGGGCACGTACATGGCGCGGCGGCCTTCGTAGCTCTGCTGGTCGAAGTCGATGGCCCGCACCCGATACTGCTCGTCCTCGAAGTCGGGTGTCACGTCGATAACGTAGTTGTAGGCCCGCATGTCGCCGAGCAGCCTGGCGAAGCAGCGCTCATTGAACTTCACAAATTCTTTGGCGATGCGCACCTGGTTGAGGTGCGGCTGATTAAGACGCAGCCGAATAAAATCATCGCCCGGAATACCGGCAATGTGCTCTTCGATGAGCGTATTACCATTGTCTACCAAGTAGTTCATCGAATTGGGCGATAGCAAGTGCTCCAGCTCCAGGCCGTAGATGCGCGAGGCATCGGCCTGCTTCACGTAGAAGTAGTCGTAGTTATCGTTGAGCTGGTTGAGGATGCGGACCCGAAACGGATGCGAGTTGCCAAAGCGACAGTAGTCGATGCGGTCGGCCAGCAGGTCATTGCTAAATGAGAGGTCGCCGGCCGTTTTGAGCAGCGCGTACACCTGCACCAAACCCTGGTTGAGCTCAACCAGGGCGCTAGGCTCATAAAAAACGGTTTGCCAGAGCGTGTCCTTTCCCGCCCGGTCGAGCAGGGCAAAGGAGTTGCTGAAACGCAGCAAATCGGCGTAGCTCACCGGCAATGGCGCCTCGCGGTCGTAGTCGCGCAGGTACTGGCGCAGGGCCGGCGCCAGTGGGTAGCTCAGCTTTTTACGGGAAATCTCCATGCGGTGAGATGGTGAGTTGTGCTTTGGTCAGGGAGGGTAGTTATCGACTCACTATTTAGCCAACTCACCATTTCACCACTGGCTAGCCCGCCAGCTCGCTCACTAGCTCCACATATTGCTGGCGGGCCTCCTCCTGGCTGAGGCCCGCCAGCTGGTGCCAGGCGTCGTACTTGGCAATGGCTTTGAAATCGAAGCCGCCCGGGCGCGGGCCGGTGGCATCGCCATCGGTGGCCTGCTTGTAGAGGGCGTAGAGCTGGAGCAGCACCGTGTTGCTGGGCTTGGCGGGTAGCTGCTGGGCGCGCTGCGCGGCGGCTTCAAAATCTTGTTGTGTGGTCATGGCAGGTGGTCGGAAAGAATAGGGTGAAGTGCAAACGTAGCGCCGAGCGGCTGTTTGGCAGCGCCAGGTTTTTTTTTAGTAGTTCGGAGCGGTCAGAAAGTCACGCCGCTATCTCTGCTCAGTTGTTTAGGTTACCGGCCCTAGCCGCAACAGGCAGGGGGTCAGGCTGCGTAAGGCGCCGCAAAGTAGTCTGTATTTGTGATGAAGCGCCCCACCCCTGCAGCCGATAGCACGGCCCTGGTCAAACTTTTTTTGCAGCACAAGCTCACCCTGGCCCTGGCCGAGAGCTGCACCTGCGGCCTGGCCGCCGCCCAGCTAGCCCCCGCCGAGGGCGTGAGCGACGTGCTGCTGGGCTCGGTCGTCACCTACCACGCCCAGGCCAAGTAGAAGCTGCTGGGCGTGAGCCCGGCCACGCTGAAGCTTTACTCAGCTGAAAGCCAGCAGACTACCAACGAAATGGCGCTGGGCCTGCACAAGCACCTGCCCCAGGCCGATGTGTGCGTGGCCGTGACGGGCCTGTGCGGCCCCGGCGCATCAGCCACGCCCGAAAAGCCGGTGGGCACGGTGTTCGTCACCATCCTGCTCGACGGCCAGGCCCACGAGTACCGCGTGCGGCTAGCCGCCACCGACAGCAACGAGCTGCGCCAGCAGGCCGTGGAGTTCATCTACCACTCGCTGGCCGAGCTGCTGGGGCGGCGCGAGGTTACGGCGCCCAAGGGCTAGCGGGGCGGGCACGGGGCTAGCCGGACGGCGCGTAGCTTGCGGGCTCATTTATTTTCCCGCTCGCTACTCGCTGTCAGCCCTATGCCCACCCCTATTCGCTCGCTGTTCGCCCTCTCGCTGCTGGCCCTGGCTAGCCACGACGCCCTTGCCCAAAAAACTTACCTGCACTGCGGCCAGCTGCTCGATGTGCGCGCCGGCCGCCTGCTCAGCAAGCAGACGGTGGTGGTGGAACGCGACCGCATTGTGGCCGTGCAGGCGGGCTACACGGCCGCCAGCGGGCCCCAGGACCAGGTTATCAACCTCGAAAACCGCACGGTGCTGCCCGGCCTCATCGACTGCCACGTGCACCTGGAGGCGGTGCCTAGCCGGGCCTCGTTTACCGAGCAGTTCACCCTTAACCCGGCCGACGTGGCCTACCGCGCCGAGGCCAACGCGCTCACCACGCTGCGCGCGGGCTTCACCACGGTGCGCGACTGCGGCGGCTCGGGCGTGAACACGGCCCTGCGCAAGGCTGTGGCCAAGGGGCTGGTGCCGGGGCCGCGCATCTACTCGGCGGGGGTGGCCATTTCGAGCACCGGCGGGCACATGGACCCCACCGATGGCCTCAGCGATTTTATGATGGAGAAGCTAAACCCCGGCCCGGCCGAGGGCGTGGCCAACGGCCCCGAGCAGTGCCGCCAAGCCGTGCGCGAGCAGTTTCGGCGCGGTGCCGACCTTATCAAAATAGCCAGCACCGGCGGCGTGCTCGACCTGAGCAAGGATGGCACCGGCGCGCAGTATTCGGAGGAAGAAATCAGGGCTATCGTGCAGGCCGCCCGCGACTTGGGCATGCCCGTGGCCTGCCACGCCCACGGCGCCGAGGGCATCAAGCGGGCCATTCGGGCGGGCGTCACGAGCATCGACCACGGCTCCTTGATGGATGCGGAGGCCATTCAGCTGATGGCGAAAAACCGCACCTGGTACGTGCCCACGCTCATCGCCGGCAAGTCGGTGGCCGATACTACGCGGCGGCACCCGGGCTACTTCCCGCCCGTTATCGCGGCCAAAGCCCTCAACGTAGGTACTCAAATGCAGGGCACGTTCGGGCGGGCCATCAAGCAGGGCGTGCGGGTGGCGTTTGGCACCGACGCGGGCGTGTACCGCCACGGCCAAAACGCGCTGGAGTTTGGCTACATGACCGAGGCCGGCATGAGCCCCGCCGATGCCCTGCGCACGGCCACCGTCAACGCGGCCGAGCTGCTCGGCGACCCGCAAAACCTGGGTACGCTGGAGGCGGGCAAGTACGCCGACATCGTGGCCGTGGAGGGCGACCCGCTACGGGATATCTCGACGCTCACGCGGCCCAAATTCGTGATGAAGGAAGGCAAGGTGTACGTGGGCAACTAGGTGCCCGTAGCGCGAATTCTTAGTTTGCGCTAGCCTACTGCTCAGGCTACCCCTAGCCGGGCGGTTCTTTTTAAAAAAGGTAACCCGAAGCGCAACCCGCACCAATCGGCAAGCCCTGTGCCGGCTAGCCCCGGCGCCCGCCGAAAACTAGCTCGACAGTAGGCATTTACTGCTCAGCACTACCCTAGCCAGGCTCGTATAGCAAAGCCGACCCCGCCGCCCGGCAGGGTCGGCTTTTTCTTTTCCAACCCCCATTTTTCTTCCCGGCCTATGATACTTCGCCTCGATGAGCTGGCGCTTGAACTACCCAAGCCCAAACATCCCTCTGCCAACGATGCCGCCGCCATTCAGGAGCTGCTAGGAGGCAAATTTGGGGAGATGAGCACGCTGATGAACTACACGTTTCAGTCGTTCAACTTTCGGGGGCGCGACCGGCTGCGCCCCTTCTACGCCCTGACCTCGGCCATTGCGGCCGAAGAATACTCGCACATTGAGGCCGTCACCTACGCCATCAACCTGCTGCTGACTGGCACCAGCAAGCGCGGCACCGACCCCGTGCCCGGCCCGCTAGCCGGCGCCGCCGATGCCCGCAACACGCACCACTTCATTGCCAGCGGCCAAGCGGCCCTGCCCATGGACTCGATGGGCCGCCCCTGGACGGGCGACAACGTATTCAGCTCGGGCAATTTGCGGCTCGATTTGCTGCACAACTTCTTCTTGGAGTGCGGCGCCCGCGCCAACAAAATGCGGGTTTACGAGATGATAACCGACCCCTGCGCCCGCACCATGGTGGGCTACCTGCTGGTGCGCGGCGGCCTGCACGTGTATGCCTACGCGCTGGCCCTCGAAAAGCTCACCGGCGTGGATGTGAAGAAGCTCATGCCCGTGCCTAACCTCTCGAATCAGGCCTTCCCCGAGGCCCGCGAGTTTATGAAGCATGGCCTGCACCGCGAGCTCTACACCTTCTCGCCCAATGCCTACATGGAGGCCGGCCTCATCTGGAACGGCAAGCACCCCGAAGATGGCTCGGAGCTAAGCGTCATTCAGGGCGCCAAAATGGGCGTGCCCTACCCCGTACTCGAAGAAGAGCCCCAGCTCAACTCGCCCGGCGAGGATAATTTCGACCCCGCAATGTTCTCCGACATCGCCAAGAAGCTTGGCCTGGAAAAAGAGCTGAAAGCGTACCGGTAGGTCAAGGAAAAGAGTTAACAGGTAAAAGTGAAGAGTTAAGAATGGGCGTCTGCTGTTAGGGCAACTTCTCATTTTTAACTCTTCACTTTTACCTGTTAACTCTTTTTACTTCACCACTTCCACCGTCATGGCCACGTCTTCGATGGGCCATTTATCGCCGGGGTCCACCTTGACCTGGTTGATTTTATCGACCACGTCCTGACCTTCGATTACCTCGCCAAACACGGTGTACTTGCCATCGAGCGAGGGCACGCCGCCCCGGGTGGCGTAGGCCTGCACCTGGGCCGGCGTGAGGGCGCGGCCGGCGGCCGCTTTGCTCTGGTAAGGGGCTAGCCGCTGGCCCACCACAAAGTAAAAATCGGTGTTCGAGGAGAGGTGGCCGGGGTTGACTTCGTCGTCGTAGCGAGCCATGCCCAGGGCACCTTTCGCGTGAAAGTGCTGCGGCCGGATTTCGGCCGGCAGGCGGTAGCGCCGCAGGTGAATGCTGCGCACGCCGCTCGTTTGGCCGCCCTGCACGGCAAAGCCCTTCACCACCCGGTTGAACACCGTTTCGTTGAATACGCCGCGCCGGGCCAGCAGCAGGAAATTGGCCTTGTGCACCGGCGTATCATCAAAAAGCCGCACCCGAATGTTGCCCAGCCGGGTCTTAAACAGCACCTCCGAACCGGGGTACTGGCGGCCGTAGGCCAGCAGTGCAGCCGGCGCGGTACTGTCGGTGAGGGCCGCGATGTCGGGGCCAGCCGGCTTGGGCGGGGGCGGCGGGGCCGTGGTGGCGGGCTGGTCGGACGGGCCGCAGCCAGCCAGCAGGGCCAGCAGCCAGGGCGCGGCCGGGGCTAGCCGAAACAGTTTTTTTGCGTGATTTAGCATGTAAAAATGAGTTGGCGCAATCTCCCAGCCCGGCATACTGAGCAAAGCAGTTCGCTCGCCTCGTTGTATGATGCGTGCCAGGCACTTCGCTTTGCTCAGCAAGACGGGCTACAGGGGTTTATGGGCAGGTTGCCGGTTGCCCACAGTCTCACTACCAGGTGAAGCCCGGCGCCTTGGTTTTTTGCTTGTCGGTGCCGGTGGCGGCTTTGGTTTTCACCTTCACCTTAGTGGCAGGGGGCGGGACTAGCGGCGCCGGGGCGGGGGCCACGGGCTCGGGCGGGGGCGGCGGGGCGGCCTCGCCGTCGGCGGCTTTTATTTCGTCGTTAGCGACGGCCTTTTGTTCTTTTTGCTGGGCCAGCAGCAGGTGCTCCTGCGCCAAGGCATTACCCTTCCAGGCCTTCAGCTGGGTGGCTAGCTGGTCTTTTTCTTCTTTAGTGAGCTTGGCCGAGCCCATGAGGGCGCCCAGGTCGGGGCGGCCGGCTTCCTGCCAGGCCGTGAGCCACATGGACGCCACCAGGGGCGAGGCACCCTTGAGGCGGAAGGCCACCATGCCGCCCACTTCCTTCTCGTAGGCATCGGCAAAGGCGTCGGAATACCGGCGCTGGGTATGCCCAAAGCGGTGCGAAAACGTGTACTTGGTTTGGGGTGTGAAGCCTTTGGCCGTCTTAGCCTCCAAGTCGTAGGTGGCCGTGAGGAAGCCGTAGCTGCCCTGGATAGTGCCCCAAATGGCCGCCAGCGGGTCTTTTAGCACCTTGGCTTCTTCGCCATCGAGCTTGTAGGCAGTGAGGAAGCGCTCGGGCAGCTGGCTCTCCCAGAGGGCGTGCAGGCCGGCCTGGCCCGAGAGCTGGCCGTCGTAGTTGACGGTGGTGTGCAGCGGCACAAAGGCGTCGGCGGTGTAGTGGCTCAGCTCGGCCGAGTACTTGATGATGGCCGTGGTGTCGCGCTGCCGGAAGGCCTCGACCAGGCGCTGCTTGGTGTCGAGCACCGTCCAGGGCACGGTGCCGTATTTCTTGAGGGTATCGGCCGAGAACTTGGCGGCGGCCTCCTCGTAGTCGCGCGGCACCTTGGCAAAGGGATTATCCTCCGAGTAGTGGTCCATGTCGATGAAGTGGCGCGGGCCCTCGGCCTTGTCCTGGTTGCGGCGCTCGTCGGGGGCGGTGCTCAGGCGCACTAGCTCGGCCATGTGCCGAAAGTAGAAGGCTTGCATGCTAGCCGGCAATTGATAGATGGCTACCTGCGTGATGACGCGGTGCCCCAAAAAGCCCCAGGCCCGGGCCGCCGGGGCGGCGGGGCCTAGCAGCAGGGCCGCCAGGCCCAGGCTCATAAGTAGTTTTTTCATCTGAATAAAGGTAATTAGCGCATAAGGCGAGTGAATAGCCAACGGCCCGAAGTTCGGGCGTGCCGCGCACATTTCCACTAGTTGCGGCGGCGCGGCTAGCCTCCCTTGGCCAACTGAGAACGCATTCGTTGCAATACCCAAATTTTACACGGCGCTTTCGTACCCGCCCAGGTTAGCGCTGCATACAACAGCCACATTCCCACTCACCCCTTTTCACTCCTGGCTACCACCACCAAAAAAGGCAATACCAGCGACCACCACCGCACCGCTGCCGCCCACCACACCGAAGCGGCCAAGCACCACACCGAAGCGGCCAAACACACTGACTCGGGCGACCACAAAACGGCCGCTCACCATGCCCAAACTGCCAGCGGCCACGCCGCCAGCGCCAAGTCAAGCTCGCGCCGCGCGGCCAAAAACCACGCGGCCGACCACAGCGATAAATAATTTTTGCCTACATTAGATTCGGAGCCGCAACGCTCCTGGCTGTAGCGACTGCTAAGCCCGGTTTCTGCAAAGAATCCGGGCTTTTTCGTGGGCAGTACTGCCGCTTGCACCTATGCTCACTACACGCGTTATCATGCGCTTAGCCAGTATTCAACTGCTACTCAGCCTTATTTTTTCGCAGCTAGCCCAGGCGCAGCCATCGGCCGCGCCCCCAGACACCGTTGCCACGCGCTACCAGTTGCCGGGAGCTGATTGCGCGCTGTTCCCGGCGGCGGCGGCTTTTCCGGAGCATAAGCTCGGCGACATCTACGAGCTTGGTATGCCGCGCTTCACTCCGACGCAGGAGCAAGTTTATGCCACCGAGCAATCGCTGCAATCAGTCAACTTATACCAAGTAAGCTACCGCTACGAGTTCACTGATTACTACGACAAGTATCCGGCGATTATTAAAAAAAACTTAGCCAACTATAAACGTCAGTACTACGGGTTTTATAACGCCGCGCACCATGCGTGCTTATTCATAAACTTTTTCACGGAGTACAAGGAAGAAATTCATCCTCCGCTGTACTGGCTGCACTACCCAGTGCGTGTTTATGACGGAGGCTGGGCTTTTTGGTCAATCTATTATGATTTGACTGACCAGAAATTTTTTCTCTACGAGCATAATTCGGAAGGCTAGCCCACAAAAAAAGCCTGACCAGTACGGCCAGGCTTTTCGTCGGTTAGCACTACTGCAAAAGGCTTACCAAATGCGCGAGCGGTCGGCTTGGGCGCGCACCATTTTGTTGCCGTCCTTGCAGCCGAAGGCCTCGTAGAACTCGGGCATGTTGGCTAGGGGGCCGTTGGTGCGGTACTGGCCCGGCGAGTGCGGGTCGGTCTGAATCTGCTGGCGCAGGGCCTCGGGGCGCTGGTTGGCACGCCAGATTTGGGCGTAGCCCAGGAAGAAGCGCTGGCTAGGGCTGAAGCCGTCAATCTTCTGGCCGCCTTTGAACTGAGCCGTCTTTTGGAAGGCCTGGTAGGCGATGGTGAGGCCGCCGATGTCGGCCAGGTTTTCGCCCATCGTGAGTTTGCCGTTCACGTGCACCGAGTCGAGGGGTGAAAAGGCGTCGTACTGCTTGCCGACCATATCGGCCTTGGCCGTGAACTTGCCGCCGTCTTCCTTGGTCCACCAGTCGCGCAGGTTGCCCTTGGCGTCAAACTGGCGGCCCTGGTCGTCGAAGCCGTGGGTCATTTCGTGGCCAATCACGGCACCGATGCCGCCGTAGTTCACCGCATCATCGGCCTTGGGGTCGTAGAAGGGCGCCTGCAAAATGCCAGCCGGGAACACGATTTCATTCATGCTCGGGCTGTAGTAGGCGTTCACAGTGGGCGGCGTCATGCCCCACTCCGTGCGGTCAATCGGCTTGCCGAACTTGCTAAAATTGTCGGCGCGGCGCCACTCGGCGGTGGCAAACAGGTTTTGCAGTGCGCTAGTGCGGGTGATGTTCAGCTTCGAGTAATCCTTCCACTTGTCGGGATAGCCGATTTTCACCGCAAAGGCGTTGAGTTTTTCGAGGGCCTGCTTCTTGGTTTCGGCGCTCATCCAGTCGGTGGCCATAATGCGCTCGGCGTAGGCCTTGCGCAGGTTTTCGACCATTTCCTTGGCCTTGGCCTTGGCGGCGGGCGAGAAGGCCTCGTCTACGTAGAGCTGGCCGAAGGCCTCGCCCAGCGCGCCGTCGGTAGCGCGCAGCGAGCGCTTCCAGCGGGGCTGCTGCTGCTTGGCCCCGCTCAGCACCTGCGAGAAGCGGAAGCTGGCATCGCCGTAGGCCTTGGGCAGCGCCGAGGTCGTGCTGCTCACCAGGTTCCAGCGCAGGTACTGCTGCTGGTCGGCAATGGGGGTGCTGGCCAGCAGCGTATTTACCGCAGCCAGGAAGTCGGGCTGTCCGATGAGCACATCCTGGGCGCTGCCCAGGCCATTTTCCTTCAGCCGGAGCGGCAGGTTGAGGTTGGGGTACTCCTGGGCGGCCTGGGCCACCGGCACCTTGTTGTAGTTTTTCTGCGGGTCGCGCAGGGTCACCCGGTCGCGGCTGGCCTGGGCCAGCTTGGTTTCGAGGGCCATTACGGCGTCGGCGTTGGTGGCGGCCAGGCTAGGAGCATCGCCCAGCAACTGAAATACAGTCACCATGTAGGTTTTGTAGGCCGCCCGGATGGCCTTTGAGCGCCCATCATCCTTGAGATAGTAGTCGCGGTCGCCGAGGCCTAGCCCACCCTGGCGCATCTGCACGGCATACACGGTGCTGTTTTTAGCATCCTGGCCCACGCCAAAGCCATACCAGCCGCTCGACAGCGTTTTAGGGTCGGCCATGTACTTCTGGATGTCAGCCAGGCTCTTGAGGTTGTTAATCTGGGCTAGCTTGGGCTGCAGGTATTTCAGACCGGCGGCCTCAATACCGACCGTGTCCATGGCGGCGGCGTAGAAATCTCCCACCTTCTGGGCGTTCGAGCCTGGCTTGGCGGTACGGTCGGCGGCAGCCTTCATCAGAATGCGCTTCTCCACGGCGATGTTGCGGTCGGCCAGCTCATTAAAGGCGCCCCAGCGGGTTTCGGCGGCGGGCACCGGGTTGTTTTTCAGCCAGTTGCCGTTGGCGTAGTGGTAGAAGTCCTCGCAAGGCGCCACCGCTTGGTCGATGTTGGCGAGGTTGATACCCACGCCTTTTTGCGCCGGGGGCGCGGTGCGCCGGGCGGGCGGTCCAAAAGCGGTGGTAGCGGCTAGGGTGCCGAGCCCCAGGGTAGCCAATGCCAGCCGCGAAAAGGTAATCGAGGACATAGAAAAGATTGGTTAGGAGGAAAAAAGGAAGGCGAACTTAGCCACAATAGATGTAACCGCTGCTTCACAGTTGCATCATGCCACCGTAAAGGCTAGCGCGGGGGTAAAAAATTCCTACGCCCGAGTGCTCGAGTCAAAGTAAACTGGTTGCCGGTCATGCAGCGCATTACTTAAACCAAAAAAGGCCGCCATGCTAAGCATGACGGCCTTTTGCACAGGTTCAAGGGCTAGCCTACCAAATGCGGGCTTGCTCGGCCGTGGGGCGCTCCATTTTATCGGTTGGCTTGCAGCCGAACGCCTGGTAAAACTCGGGCATGTTCATGAGCGGGCCGTTGGTGCGGAACTGACCGGGCGAGTGCGGGTCGGTGAGCACCTGCTGGCGAGCCGCCTCGGGGCGGATGTTGGTGCGCCAGATTTGGCCCCAGGCCAGGAAGAAGCGCTGGTTGGGCGTGAAGCCGTCAATCTGCTTGCCATCCTTGGCCTGCTGCGTTTTCTGGAAAGCCTGGTAAGCGATGGTGAGGCCACCGAGGTCGGCGAGGTTTTCGCCCATTGTCAGCTTACCGTTCACGTGCACCGAATCGAGGGGCGAGAAGGCGTCGTACTGCTTACCCACCATCGCGGCCTTAGCGTTGAATTTGTCGCCGTCTTCCTTGGTCCACCAGTCGCGCAGGTTGCCTTTCGAGTCGTACTGGCGGCCCTGGTCGTCGAAGCCGTGGGTCATTTCGTGGCCAATTACGGCACCGATACCGCCGTAGTTCACCGCGTCGTCGGCCTTGGGGTCGTAGAACGGGGGCTGTAGAATGCCGGCCGGGAACACAATCTCGTTCATCGGCGGGTTGTAGTAGGCGTTCACGGTGGGCGGCGTCATGCCCCACTCGGTGCGGTCAATCGGCTTACCAAACTTGTTGATATTGTCCTGGTTGGCCCAGGTGCGGGCGGCCAGCACATCCTGCAAGTAGCTCTGGCGGTTGATGTTGAGCTTGGAGTAGTCCTTCCATTTGTCGGGGTAACCGATTTTCACCACGAAAGCGTTGAGCTTCACCAGGGCCTCCTTTTTGGTAGCCGCGCTCATCCAGTCGGTAGCCATAATGCGCTCGGCGTAGGCCTTGCGGAGGTTCTCAATCATTTCCTTGGCGCGGGCCTTGGCAGCGGGCGAAAAGGCTTTGTCCACGTAGAGTTGGCCGAAAGCCTCCCCTAGCGCGCCGTCCGTCGAGCGCAGCATACGCTTCCAGCGCGGCTGCTGCACCTTGGCGCCGCTCAGCACCTGCGAGAAGCGGAAGGCGTCGTCGCCGTAGGCCTTGGGCAGGGCCGAGGCCACGCTATTCACCAGGTGAAAGCGCAGGTACTGCTGCTGGTCGGCAATAGGCTCGGCGGCTAGCATCGTACTCACTTCCTTCATGAAAGCCGGCTGACCCACAATCACTTCCTTGGCTGCGCCGAGGCCGCTTTCTTTCAGCATCAGCGGCAGGTTCAGGTTCGGAAACTGCTGGTTGGCCTGGGCCACCGTCATCTTGTTGTAGTTGGCCTGCGGGTCGCGCAGGTCCACGGGGCTCTTGCTAGCCTTGGCCAGGCGCGTTTCGATGCGCATGACGGTGGCGGCGTGGGCGGCGGCCTGCGTTTCGCTGTCGCCGAGGCGCTTGAAAGTGTTTACCAGGTAGGTATTGTAGGCGGCCCGGATGTTTTTCGAGCGCGCATCCTCATTCAGGTAGTAGTCGCGGTTGGGCAGCGTGAGGCCGCCCTGGCCAAACTGCACCGCGTACTGGGTGCTGATTTTCTCATCCTGCCCCACGTACGAGCCAAACCACACGTTGCCGGCCTGCGCCTTGGGGTCAGCCAAAAACTTCTGCATTTCGGGCAGCGTCTTGATGGCCGCGATGCGGTCGAGGTAGGGCTTGAGGTAAGTCAGACCCGCCTTCTCGATAGCCACCGTGTCCATCGCGGCGGCGTAGTAGTCGCCCACTTTCTGGGCATTAGTACCCTTGGCGGCCGAGCCCGAGTTGCGGGCCAGCTCCTCCAGAATGGCTTTCTGGGTGGCGTTGTTGTGGTCGGCCAGCTCGTTGAAGCTGCCCCAGCGGCTTTCGGCGGCCGGCACGGGGTTGTTCTTCAGCCAGTTGCCCGAGGCGTAGCGATAGAAGTCGTCGCAGGGGGCCACCGTCTTGTCGATGTTGGCCGGGTTGATGCCGGTGCCCTGCTGGGCGGTAGTTTGGGCTAGCGCCGGGCTAGCGGCGGCCAGGCCCAGCGCGGCCACGGCCAGGGCCGCGCCCCGCTGGTAACGAGAAATTTTAGACATGAAGAAAAAAGTGGATGGGTGGCAGTTCAGGGTTGAGGTGCGCAAGTTAAGCGCCGGCCTCCAACGGCAAGCTATTGTAGCACTATCGCGGGCCCGGAAAGTACTTTTACCTTTCGCTTGTTGTTCAGCCGGCCCCAACCGGCTGTTTTTACCCTATGCCTTTATATAATCGCCGCGCCGCCAGCCCCCCGGCCGAGCCCGCTGCGCCGCTCAGCCTGGGCGCGCTGCTGGCCCAGGTGCGCACCGCCCTGCACCACCGCTTCCCGGACAGCTACTGGGTGGTGGCCGAGGTGGCCGAAATGACCCGCCCGCGCCAGGCCGGCGGCCACTGCTACCTCACCCTCACCGAGCCCGCCGGGGCCGAGGCCATGGGCTTCACGGCGCAGGCGCGGGCCACGCTCTGGGGCAGCCGCTACGCCCAGCTAGCCCCCGCCTTTGCCGAGGCCACCGGCCAGGAGCTGCGCCCCGGCCTGCGCCTGCTGCTGCGCGTGAAGGTGACGTTTCACGAGCAATACGGCTTTTCGCTCGATGTGCTGGCCCTCGACCCGAGCTACACGGTGGGCGAGCTGGCCCGCCAGCGGCTAGCCACGCTGCGCAAATTGCAGGAAAAAGACCTGCTCGAACGCCAGCAGGAGCTCGCGCTGCCGCTGGGCCCGCAGCGGCTAGCCGTCATCTCCTCGCCCACTGCAGCGGGCTTCCAGGACTTTGTGCGCCAGCTCGAGGAAGCGCCGTATGACTTTGCCCTCACGCTCTTCCCGGCCCTGATGCAGGGCGACGGCGCCCCCGAAAGCATCCGGGCGGCGCTCGATGCCATTCGGCCGCGCCGGGGGCAGTTTGAGGTGGTAATTCTGATACGCGGCGGCGGCTCGAAAACTGATTTGCTAGCCTTCGATGAGTATGGGCTGGCGGCGGCCGTGGCGGCGTTTCCACTGCCCGTGCTCACCGGCATCGGCCACGAGCGCGACGAGGCGGTGGTGGACCTTGTGGCCCACCGCGCCCTCAAAACCCCCACCGCCGTGGCCGCCTTTCTGGTCGACCGGCTAGCCCGCCTCGAAAGCCTGGTACTAGACCTAGCCGACCGCGTGGCTGACCGCAGCCGCCAGCACTTGGCGCGCCACCACGCCCACTTGCAGCAGCTAGCCGACCACTCGCGCGAGGCAGCCCGCCAGCACCTGCGCCACGCCCAAGCTGCCTTGGCCCACCGCAGCCGGCAGGCTAGCCAGGCCCCGCGCCAGCACCTGCACCACCTCGGCCAGCACCTGCAAAGCTTCCGCTACACGCTGCCGCAGGCGGCCCGCCGCGCCCTCGGCCACGAAGACCAGCGCCTGCGCCACCGCTCGCGCACGGTGCTACGGCGCTTCGTGCGCCACCACCAGCGCAAGCGCGAGCAGTTGTTGAAACAGCAATTCAGCACGCAGCGAAAATTCGAGAAATTACTGGCGAAATACGAGGCCAGAATTCTTACAACGGAAGTAACTATTCTGCGCCGCGAAAATCAGCTTTTACGCCAGCAATAAATCACAGCTTTTGCTAAAGCTTAGGCAATTTATACCTCAAAATTCATCCTTAAAAAAGTGACTTACAACGAAGCCATTCAGGAGCTGGAAACAATTCTTCGCAGCCTCGAAACCGACCAGGTTGACGTGGACGACCTCACGGCCCGCGCCGAGCGCTCGGCCGAATTAATTCGCCTCTGCCGCCACAAGCTACGCCACGCCGAAGCCTCCCTCGACCGTGTATTCGACTCGCTCGATGAAGAGGAAGGTGAAGAACCTGAGCCTGATACCGAAGAGCTAGCCGACGATGAGCAGGATGAGCCGGAAGATGACGAGCCCGATGAGTACCAGGCGGGCGGACCAGGGCGGCCAACTCAACCAAGATTATTTTAAGTAAAGAAGGGGGAATAAATTACTGACGTAATTCATTCCCCCTTCTTTACTTACTTAGTTTTTAAGTACGCCGCACGTGAATTTGTACCCGTTCGCCATCCTCGGTGGTAGTCGGCATTACCTCGATGCGGTCGGCCTCATCAAAATAAACGGCTAGGCCACGCACGATGCCCACTGCTAGCCCGCCCATGCGGCGCGGCGACACGTAAGTAATCAGTACTTCGCTTTTGTTCAGGCGCTCTACTTTCAGCACCGGCGGCGAGTTTTCGGGGTGCTCGCGGCGCACTTGGTTGTGCAGCGAAAACTCGGTGTTTTCTAGCATTTCGAGGGTGCGCCAATCGGGGTTCACGTATTTCTGGTACATGTACATTAAATCGGGCACGAGGTACTCGCCAAATTTTTCGTGCAGCTCGCCCGCCGGAATTCCGGTGGCCTCGGCGGCCCGGCCGATGAGGGCATACATGTGCTCGTCGGGGTAGACTTCCTTATGGCTGAAATCGCCCGAGGTGAGGCCGGCCTGCTCTACCAGCTTCACCCAGGTGCTGTGGTCGTATTGAGTTTGAACGTAACGTTTGAGAAGAGTGAAGATAGTGCCGTGCATAAAGAGGAGCTAACGCTGGTGGCCGGTACAACGCGCTGCCCATCCGAAAGGTTGATAATCGGCCCGGCACTACATAAAAGCGCCCGCCTGCCGGGAAGGCAAACGGGCGCGAGCGGAAAGCAGAGCGAATTACTTAAATATTACCAACAACTGTCATAGTAGCGAGCGTGGGGCCGACGCTGCCGCCGGTGGGTTCCACCGTCATGGCGAAGGCTTGGGCACTGGCGATATCCTTCATTTGCTGCAGGCTATCGCCGGCGGCGGTAGTAGCGGCTAGCACGCCAGCATCAACGGGCTTGCCTTTGTCGAGGGCCCAGAGCTGGTATTGCTTGCCAGCGGGCAGCGCGGGTAGCTGCTGCACATCGAGGTATACGCGGTGGCTAGCCCCGTTGTAGAGCACGCGGGCGTGGGCGCTGGTGTGGGTGGGCGTGCCGGCCAGGGCCACCATCTTATACTCCTGGGGCGAGCGCAGAATGTGCAGCTGCTCCTGGGTTGAGGTGAGGCGGCGCTCCATTACCTGCGAGGTTTGGGCGAAGCGGGCCTGGCTGTTTTGAGCCGCTACGAGGTCGGTGCTCGCCTGCTGCCAACGGCTGTACAGCAGGGCATTAACTGCCAGGCTCAGCAGCAGCGCTACTGAAGCTGCGATGGCCCAGCCGCTACGCGAGCTAGCCACTGGCTCGGCAGCGTAGGTTTCGGCGGGGCGCGGGTTGGAGGCCGATATGCGCATGGTGGGCGCGGCTTGCACCGAGGCCACTGGCGCGGCCAGGGGGCTAGCGGCGACCGGGGCAGTTGTTTCGCCGCCGATTTCGGCCAGCACGCGGCCCAGTACCCGGTCGCGCAGGCCAGCGGGGGGCGCCAGGGTGTGCGCTTCGGCATACACGCCAAGGCCGGCTAGCAGCTCGTCTAGTTCATGGCGCACCTGCGGGAAGCGGGCGGCCCAGTCTTCGACCTCGGCCTGGGCGGCGGGGTCTAGCTCGCCCAGCGCATATTGCTCGAGGCGGCCTGATTCGATATATTCTTGGTAATCTTCCACGGAAGTAACTGCTTATTAGCGAATAAGTTTGGCTAGTATTTTCAGAGCAGTGCGGGCCCGCGTTTTCACGGTGCCCAGCGGCAGGTTGAGTTCTTCGGCCGCCTCACTTTGGGTGAAACCGCCGAAATAGAGCAGGTCGATAATCTGACGCTGTTCGGGCACAAGCTTGCGGGTGATTTCCTGCAAGCCCACGTGCTCGGGGCGGAAAGTGTCCGGGGCGGCCTGGCGCTGTGCGGCCGGGCTATCGTCGAGGCCCTGGGTGCGAGAACCTACGCGATGCTGACGCGAGCGGATTTTATCAATCGCTAAATTTCGGCTGATGTTTACCACCCAGGTAAACAAGCGGCCCTTGGAATTGTCATAGCCCGCCATAGAATGCCAGATTTTGACTAGCGCTTCCTGCAGCACATCGGCCGCTTCGTCCTCGTCTTTAACGATGCGATTGATGACGCCATAGAGCGCACCCGAATAGCGGTCGTAAAACTCGGTCATGGCCGACTGGTCGCGGGCCCTCAGGCGTTCGACCAGCGCCGCCTCGGCGGCCGGGGGAGTGGATATAAGGGGTAGGTCGGACACGGGTGAAACAGAAAAACAAAACCGACGGAGCCAGCCGAAACGTTCGGTAACCGACGGCGAATGTAGGATAGTTTTGGGTTTTGGGCGGTATATGACGGCCGAGTGAAGAACCGAACAGCACAACCCGCTAGCCCGCTGTACGGTTTGCATAGCATTCCGGGCTATCTGCGCCCTGGCTAAGTTTGGTTGCTTCCCCTCCGCCCCTATCCACTTGTTTTTATGGCTATTGCTTCCATCAACCCCTACACCGGCCGCACGCTGCGGCGCTTCGCTGAGTTTTCATGGGTGAAAACCGAGCGCATTCTGGCCCAGGCGCACCGCGCGGCGGCGCAGTGGCGCACCACCACGTTTGCCGAGCGCGCGGCCGTGCTGCGCCGGGCCGGCGCGCTGCTGCGCGAGCGCCAGGATGCGCTGGCCCACCTCATGGCCATCGAGATGGGCAAACCCCTGCGCGATGGCCGCGCCGAGGCCCAAAAGTGCGCCGCCTGCTGCGACTACTACGCCGCCCACGCCGAGGCTTTCCTGGCCGATGAGGAGGTAAAAACCGACGCCGGGCGCAGCTTCATCAGCTACGCGCCGCTAGGGGTGGTATTGGCCATTATGCCCTGGAATTTTCCACTGTGGCAGGTGGTACGTTTTGCGGCACCCGCCCTTATGGCCGGCAACGTGGGCCTGCTCAAACACGCGCCCAACGTGCCGCAGTGCGCGCTGGCGCTGGAAAAGATTTTTCACGATGCGGGCCTGCCGCCGGCCGCGTTTCGCACGCTGCTCGTCGGCAACGAGCCGGTGGCCAAGCTGCTGGCCGATGCGCGCGTGGCGGCCGTCACGCTCACGGGCTCCGAGCGGGCCGGGGTAGCGGTGGGCACCGCCGCGGGCCAGCATTTGAAGAAGGCCGTGCTGGAGCTGGGTGGCTCCGACCCGTTCATCGTGCTGGCCGATGCCGACGTGGCGCTGGCCGCCAAAACCGCCGCGCAGGCCCGCATGCTGAACGCCGGCCAAAGCTGCATCGCCGCCAAGCGCTTTATCGTTGAGAAGCCGGTGCAGGCCGAGTTTGTGCGCCTGCTGAAGGGCCACCTGGAACAATTGCGTTACGGCAACCCGCTCGACGAGGCCACCGACTACGGCCCGCTGGCCCGCCCCGACCTGGCCGACGAGCTCAGCCGCCAAGTGGCCGACTCAGTGGCCCAGGGCGCCAAAGTGGCCCTAGCCGGCGGCCAGCCCCAGGCCGGCGCGGCCGAGTTTGCGCCCATGATTTTGACCAATGTGAAGAAAGGTCAGCGCGCCTACGCCGAAGAGCTATTTGGGCCGGTGGCGCTCGTGCTCACCGCCCGCGATGCCGCCCACGCCCTGGCGCTGGCCAACGACTCGGAGTTTGGCCTGGGCGCGGCCGTGTGGACGCGTGACCTAGCCCTGGCCGAGCGCCTGGCCCGCCAGCTCGAAAGCGGCGCCGTCTTCATCAACGGGATGGTGAAATCGATGCCCGAACTGCCGTTTGGCGGCGTTAAGAAATCGGGCTACGGCCGCGAGCTATCCTACGTGGGCATCCGCGAGTTTGTCAACCTGAAATCGGTGTGGATTGCCAAACCCGCTGCGCCCGACACTACAAAAGTGGAGTAAAATCCTGCTGCAAAAAGCGTTTGTCAGCGCGCGCAGCAAAGCCATTATGCAGTATACCTGAACGGCTTATGGGGATACAAATGCTTCGCTACGCGCGCGATGACAGACGACTTTTGCGTGAGCGGCAGCATTGCCACCCAGGCAATTCTCTACTCCCAATTCTAGCAGTAGCCTATCACCCGATAGATACCGTAGCCCACCATTTCGTGCAGCAGCGAGCTCCAGCGGGTGAGCACGTCGGTACTGGGCACAAACAGATAACCGAAGGTCAGCATAAATCCGTGGCTGCGAAAATCGGCCGGAAATGGCGCCGGGTGCAGCCCCACCTTGGCAAAGCAGGCTAGCGCCCGCCGCTCGTGAAAAGCCGACGTGACCAGCACCAGCGATTTAATATCGGGGTGCTGCTGCAAAAGCGCTTTGGTACAAAGCGCGTTTTCGCGGGTATTCTGGCTGCGCGGCTCCACCAGAATGGCGCTGGCCGGCACGCCGGCCAGCTTGAGCAGGGTGGCGAGCTGCTCGGCTTCGGGGGCCACACCGGGCTGGGCGCGCAACGATGCCAGTCCACCCGAGATGATGATACGCCGCACCTTACCGGCGCGGTACAGCCACAAGGCGTTGGTAAAGCGGTCGGCGCCTTCATTGAGATATACCCGGTCGTGGGGCCGCCGGTCGGCCTCAGTGATGCCCGTAAGCAGCACTGCCGCATCGGCCGGGGCCACGGCACTGAGCGGCACGGCCGGTAGCTCCCACCGCCGTAGCACCACGTCGAGCGCGGCATCGTTGCCGCCCACTACCAGCAAAATGGCCGCCGCCCACAGCCAGCGCGTGCGCCAGCGACCCGTGCGCCGGGCGAGCAGCGCAGCCCCCAGCAGGGCCATGAGCCAAGCGCCGGGTGAAAAAACAACGAGCAGAATCTTCGATAGAAAAAAGAACAAACCAGCCAGCGTGAGGTGAAAGAAAGGTCGTAAAAAAGCTCGTTGGGCCGCGCCACGCGCAACCCAACGAGCTTTCTAACTGCAATAATAAGGCGGCTTCGGCCAGCGGGGCCTAGCGCCTACTTGGCGGGCACAAACTCGTGCAGGCGCTTGAGCTGAGCGTCTACCTGGGACTCTTCGGTGAGGGCATCGCACTCGAGCAGGCGGCCCTGGCAGTAGCTCACGAAGAAGGGCGCCACTTTTTCCTGCATCATCTTTTTGGCCACCGGGTTTTCGTCGGCATTGAGGCGCACGAAGAGGATGCCTATATTATCAGGGTCATCGACAAATTTCTCGAAAGGTGGGGCCAGCGCCTGGCAGGCAGCGCAGTTTTCGGAGGTGAACTTGGCAAACACCTTGAGGTGCTCGTGGATGAGGCGGCGCAGGTGGTCGTCGTCGGTATCTACGACGTGCTGACGGGCATCTTCGGTCATAATAAAAGCGGATGGAAACGGCTAGCGGCTAAACCGGCCCTATTAGGCAAAGGTTCAGGCCACAAAGCTACCTCCTAGCGCAGTAGCATGGCCCAGCTAATGGCCCAGCTTTCGGTCGGAAAGCAGCCAGCGGCTCCATTCGCGGCCTGCAACGCAGGCACTGCTGCCCCGCCGCTATAAACCTGGGCTAGCGCCGCAGCATAAGCTCCCGAATGTACTTGACCGGGGCCGAGCCGTAGCTCAGGAATTGCTCGTTAAAAGCCTTGAGGTTGAATGCCGAGCCATCCCGCTTTCTTACCTCATCGCGCAGGGCGACAATCTCGGTATAGCCCGTAAAATACGAGCTAAGCTGCACCTGGCTGAGGGTGGCGCGGTGCCACTTGTTGCGGGCCTCGGCTTCTTCCTGAAAACCCTGCGTAGTAAGCAGCTTCACCACGTCGGCCTCGCTGGCATTCTGAGTCTGGATGAGGTTGTCGACCACCGCGTTGAGGGTCGAGCGCATGTTCCACTTGTCCCACAGCAGCCAGATTTCGTCGGAATTATTTCCGTAGCCGGCCTCCAGCATCAGGCGCTCCGAGTACACGGCCCAGCCCTCAATCATGGCCCCGTTGCCAAAGATGCTCTTCACCAGCGAGGGCGACATGTTGGCGTGCACCAGCTGCGTGTAGTGCCCCGGAATGGCCTCGTGGATGTTGAGAATCTGCAGGGTATAGTCGTTGTACTCCCGCAGGTAGCTCTCGGCCTGGGCGGCCGTCCAGGTGGCGGGCAGCGGCTCCACATTGTAGTAGGTATTGGCTTTTTTATCGTAGGGCCCGGGCGCGCTCACGCTGGCCCCGGCCCCGCTGCCGCGCATATACAGCGGCGTTTCGCGCACCACCAGCGGCTTGCTGGGGTCCTGGGTCAGCAGGTCGTGGTCGTTCACAAATTTGGTGAGCGTCGGAATCTGGCGCTTCACGGCGGCCACGAAGCCCTCGCGCGGGGCGTGCTTCAGCGTCAGCTGGTCGATAACCTGGCGGATGAGGGCTAGCGTATCGGTGGGCATGGGCTTGCCGGCGCAGTACTTCGGAAAGAGGCGCGCCGCCCGCCGGCCCATGTCGTGCAGCAGCTCGGCGCGGTGCTGCTGGGCTAGCCGGAATACCTCCCCGGCCGGGTAGTGCGCCTGAATGTCAAGCGCAAACTTGCGGTCGAACAGCGCCTTGCCGATGCGGAACGACCGGAACTGGGTGCCCGTGAGCACGTCTTTCTTCAAAAAATCGAGGTAGCCGCGCACGGCCGCCTGCGCCCCGGCCACGCGCTGCGTCAGCAGCTGTTTTTCGACCGCGCTCAGGCCCGAGCGGCGCACCGAGTCGGCCAGCGCGGCGCCAAACACGGCTAGCCCACCCTCATTTTGCTGCACGGCTAGCGCGGCGTGCTCGCGGGTGGGCTGGTGAATATTGGCTTTGGCAGCGGCGTAGTAGGCACCGGCCTGGGCAATTTTATCGGAGATATTGCGCAGGCGGCGCTCTAGCTTGTAGTGCCGGCCGTTCAGCAAATCGCCCACGCTGGCGCCCAGGTTATAATTGGCTGGGTTCCACTGCCAACTCTTGAGCGTGTCGGCATACCAGCGCTCCGAGCGCAGCTCGTTGGTGAGCAGGCGCAGGTCAATCTGGTTGTTGGGCGAGAGGCTGTCGGGCGCGAAGCCTCCAAGCGCGCCCAGGTTTTGGGTGATGAAGGCGGCCTCGCGCTGGCGCTGGGCCGCATCGGGTATCACCAGCAGCGAGTCGTATTTGTGAAAGCCCTGCGACGAGGCGTACTCCGGGTTCTGCTGCCACAAATCCAGAATAAACTGATTTTTGAAGCGGTCGAAGCGCGCGTCGGCGGGCGTGGCGGCCGCTTGGCCGGCAGCCGTTTGGGAGGAATTGCTGGTGCAGGCCGGCAGGGCTAGCGCCAGCAGAGGCAGGTAGCGGAGTTTCATATGGGAGGAAATTTATTCAATCTTATTTAGCTGCCATTGCTCAAAAATCCGAATGTATTCTGTGTGGGCGACGGCCTATTTTTCGCTTAGTTTCTGGCTTCGCACCAGAGGCTAGCCATTCGGCACATTTGTCCTTTATTCTTACCGGGCTGGCCCACATTATTTTTCGCAATTGCGATAAGCTAGCCGACGCATGGTAAAAATGAAAGTACGCAGCCTCATCCTTAGAAACAATCCGTTTTTCTCCTGCTAAGGCAGCCTCCAGCAAGTGGCAATCCTTGAGCATAATGCGCTGCTCGGCCGGCAAAACCGGCAGGTTTTTTAATGCCCCCGCTAGGCCTGTTTCACTTTCATCAATATCCAGTAGCCGCCTGCGCGACTGCATCAGCCGCAACCAATTTAGGGAGTATCGTGAGGCGTGTTTATCCCACTCGACTTTCATACTGGGAGTTCTTACTAACGAATGTCCTTCCTCCAGCACATTATCTAATATTTCGCGGCACCGAGTAGATAAATCATTCTCGTTTCCCGATGCTGATTGCATAATATCAGCATCAATAACTATCTGATACCCTTGCGGAAGCTGTTTCTTGCTCATACGTTAGCCGTGCGCTTAGGCTGCCGCCGCGTTACCGCATCCAGATAATTACGCTGAGCGGTAATTTCTACATCGCCAAAATCCTCGGGCCATTCTCCGTAGGCGCCATTTTCATCGGGCTGCTCGAATCGCACCGTAGTAGCCCCTTTCGCATCACGACTGAACCAGTGCAGCCCAACATCGGTGGGCTTTATTTTTCCTTCCGCCACCAGCGTTTGCACCGTGAGCAGCAGCAGGCTACTATGCGTTTCCACAATTACGCGCACGCCCCGGTTGGCGGCTTCGGCCAGCATCTCGCCCATTGCTACCTGGGCGCGGGGGTGCAGGTGCAGCTCGGGCTGCTCCACGTACACGATTTGCCCCTCCTGCGCCGCAATGAGGGCCACCAGTATCGGCAGCACCTGCGATACGCCGATACCCACGTCGGCAATATTTACCATGTCGGCTTTGCGCGGCTTGGTCTTGGAAGTAGAGGGCAGGCGGTTCACGCTCAACTCTACTTCGTTCGCATTTTTCACCTTCGCGGTAACGGAATTGGTAAGACCGAGGCGTTGGAGATAATTACTTAATTGGGCTAGAGCTTCGGTATCACTCTGCTGTTGCCATTGGCTAATTGTACCGGCGGCATAAAGGTCGAAAGTGCCTTTAATTTGATTTTGAAAAGTCGTAGCTAAATAATTTCGTTTAGGCAATCCGCGTAGACCAGGGATATGCATTATTGTTGGCACAGTATCCTCTAACACGAACGTATGCCTTATACCTCCATCCGTTTCGCCTGCTGAATTGACGAAGTCAACTCCCATAAATCCATTTGATTTTATAACACGACCGACTATATCATTATGACCTATCGTATTTATTAGCGAACCACTCCACTTATCAGCACTTATTTCTATTTCGCCAAGGTTATTATAATTAGTACGTTGATAATTTAGCTCTATTTTCTGCGCCTCTGCCCTATAAGATAACTCAATCATAAATGGTATGTACTGATTACTACCATTTGATTGCAAAAATCGGTTTACCCCATCCAGTTTAATAGAAAAATAATTACTTTTCTTTATCGTGGCCTTACTCACCAACTCCCCCGCTGTTTCCGCCTGCACGTGCGCGCCATCCAGCACCAGCGCCCCGGCCGGCTGATACGGCGCTTCCATCGTCTGCTTGATTAGCAACAGTGGCTGCATGATGCTCGACTTGCCCGAGCTATTGGTGCCGGCCAGCAGCGTGAGGGGGCGCACGTGCAGCGTGGCATCCACCAGCGACTTGTAGCCCTGCACCCGGATTTCCTCAATGAGCATGTAGGGCGGGCGGGCCGGGGCAGCCGGCGGGAGCGGCGTAGTGGTGGTGCGTTTGGTAGCCATGCGGCAAAGTACGGGGCCGGCTACCGCAAGCATGCGCTCGCCGTGGCGCCTTTTTTGTTAGCAGGCCGGCTGGGCAGCCAGTGGCAACTTGGTCGAGCGAAGTAATTCACCCGCTGGCCACACTGCCACGCTACTTTCGCCTACCTGCAAAAACCTCTGCTGCATGATTACCGCTACTGTGTGCCGGCCTTTGCTGGCGGGTCTGGGCCTAGCCCTTGCCGTACTGCCCAACCATTTACGCGCCCAGACTACCACCCTAGCCGCACCAACTACCTCTGTAGCCACCCCCCACCCCAGCCCCGACGAGGCTACCGCCCAGGCCCAGGCCACGGTGCTGCTGCTCACGCGGCGCGTGGATAGCCTGCGGCTGGCCTACCGCCAGCAGCAGCGCATGTACAGCGACTTGGGGGGCAAGTTTACCAACTTCCTGGCGGGCCAGAAGCTAAGCCAGAGCACGCGCTTTACCCTGGCCAAGAACAACGTGCAGGCCACCGCCAACCTGCTGCTGGTGTGCCACAGCCGCCTCACCCAGCTGCGCGCCCTCACCCAGGCCCTGCGCAATGCCAATGAGCAGGCCGCCCTGAGCTCGCCCACCGAGAGCAACCCGCTCGGCATTTCGCTGGTCGAGTACACCAAAACGCTCGTCGCCAACAAGGCGGTGGACAAGAGCAAGGGCCGCCGCCTCGTGGACCTGGCCGCGCACCTTAGCCAGAGCACCTACGTATCGGCCCTGCCCACGGTGGGGCCCATGCTCAACGCCGTGGGCGAGCTGCTGAGCAGCGTGCGCGCCAGCAGCCTCAGCAGCGACGGCTTCACGCCCGAGCAGGTCAAAATCATCGAGAATGGCCTGCGGCCGACGCTCAATTTCTTCTCGGCCCTCGACGCCGCTAGGGCCGATAACCAGACTTCGCTGCTCACGCTCGACAACGAACTGATTGTGTTGCAGCACCAGCTCAGCCAGCTCTACCGGCCCTACACGCAGCTCGTGGCCTACCAGGAAGATATCTCGGCCTACTACACGGCGCCGCCCGCCGGCCAGCCGGCCACCAACTCGCTCGACGTGGGCAACATCGGCCACATGAGCAACTACGTGGCTACCAACCTGAGTACGCGCTTTACCTCGCTCGACCAGTCGTTTACCAGGGCTCAAAACCAGGGCGACATCCTCGACCCCGACGGCTACCTCACGCCCGCCAACAACTCGGCCGAGGCCGCCGTGCAGCTCGCCGCCCAGCTCCAGAGCCTCACCGACCGCCTGCCCGTCATTACGGCGCAGCATAGCGCGGCCATTCGGGCGGCTATCGCCCAGGGCCAGCAGGATGGCTTGATTAAAGCTGACCGCGCCACCAAGGTCATTGCCGACGAAACGGCCAGCGCCAAGGCCGCCGCCGAAACGTATCAGCAAGCGCGCGCCTCGGAGCGATTTGGGGAGATTTTGGGCAATGTGAAGCCGCTGTTCAAGCTGTATTAGGGCTGGCCTCGCCAAGTGCTTGGCTATGCCAAAACGGTCGTCATGCTGAACGCAGTGAAGCATCTTGCTCACACCGTTGGATTACTCTAGCGGTGCGTACGAGAGGCTTCACTGCGTTCAGCATGACAACCGTTTTCGTGCCTGACTACTGTTCAGCCCGCAAACAATCGGCCCCGCCGCACGCTTACCCACCCACACTATTTTCCTTTTCCATGAAATACAATCTGCTAGGCAATACCGGCCTCAAAGTATCCGAGCTGTGCCTGGGCACCATGACCTTTGGCACGCGCGGCGGGCGCTTCGGCGCCATCAGCGGCGTCGACCAGGCCGGGGCCGATGCCCTCACCAAGCGCGCCGTGGAAGCGGGCATCAACTTCATCGATACCGCCAACGTGTACACCGAAGGCCAGTCGGAAGAAATAACCGGCCAGGCCATCCGCAACCTCGGCTTGAAGCGCGACGACCTGGTGCTGGCCACCAAGGTGCGCGGCAAAATGGGCGACGGCCCCAACGACGCCGGCCTCACCCGTAAGCACATTATGGCGCAGGCCGAGGCCAGCCTCAAGCGCCTGAACACCGACTACATCGACCTCTACCAGACCCACAGCTTCGACCCGCTTACGCCCTGGGACGAAACCCTGCGCGCCCTCGACGACCTCGTGCGCCAGGGCAAGGTGCGCTACATCGGGGCCAGCAACGTAGCCGCCTGGCAGCTGCAGAAGGCCCTCGACGTTTCGCACTACCAGCACCTCGAAAAGTACGCCTCGCTGCAAGCCTACTACACCCTGGCCGGCCGCGAGTTGGAACGCGAGCTAGTGCCCCTGCTGCTGGCCGAAAAAGTAGGCCTCATGGTATGGAGCCCGCTGGCCGGCGGCTTCCTCTCGGGCAAGTACACCCGCGAAAACGAAAAGGGCGACGGCCGCCGCAGCAACTTCGACTTTCCGCCCGTGAATAAGGAGCTGGCCTTCGACATCATCGATAAGCTGAAGCCGATGGCTGAGGCCAAAGGCCGCACCGTGGCGGCGCTGGCCCTGGCCTGGCTGCTGCACCAGCCGGTGGTGAGCACCGCCATCATCGGGGCCAAGAAAATGGAGCAGCTCGACGACAACCTGACGGCCGTGGACGTGCAGTTCACCCCCGAGGAGCTGAAGGAGCTGAATGAGGTCAGCAAGCTCGCGCCCGAGTACCCCGGCTGGATGCTGGAGTTTACCAAGGGCGACCGGCAGGCGTAAGCCAGCCAATTGGCCTGGATTTTGGCTATGGAAAGGGCCCGCAGCAATGCTGCGGGCCCTTTCTCGTTTTCTTACCCTAGCGGCTGCTACTTTCGCCCATGCGTTTTTACACTCTACTGCTGCTGCCGGCGCTGCTGGCCTGCTCGCAGCCCTCGGCCGATTCCCGAGCCACCACCGCTAGCCCCACCGCCCGCCGCCAGGCCCCGGCCGGTGCCTTCCCCGAAACCTTCGAAACCGGCAGCAAGGGCGCCTACGAAACCGCCGACGCGGCCCTCACTACCGGCCCCTGGCTCTTTACCGAGGCGCTCATCGGCAGCACCGAGCAAGACCACAAGGACGGCGAGCACGCCGCCCGCCTGCGCAGCGGGGGCCGCCTCACCATGCAGTTCGACGCGCCGGTCGGGGTGCGCAAAATCACGGTGCTGTCGGCGGCCTACGGCACCGATGGTCCCAGCACCTGGGAGCTGTGGGTGAGCCGCGACCACGGCCGCACCTGGCAGCGCAACGGCCTGCCCCAAACGACCGCCGGAACCGCCTTGCGACCGTCGCTTTTTATGGGTCTGGCCACTGAGCCGCTGCGCCTGGAAATCCGCAAAACCGATGCCAGCAAGAACCGCCTCAACCTCGATGATATCAGCATCGAAACGGCCGCTGGCGCTATAACGGCCACGCCGACGCCCGCCCGCCCGGCCGCTAGCCCCGCCCCCACTACCGACGACTATTTCAAGAACCGCAACAAACCAACTACCGCCCCGGCTAGCCCCACCGCCACCACACCCGGCCGCCAGCTGCCCGGCGCGGCCGCCGACAACGATAACCTGCTGCTCGGCAACCCCAGCGGCGCGACTTCCGACCCTACCAACACCACCAACTACCTGCTCACCCACCCGCAGTTCACGACCGGCTACAATGCTCAGCGCGGCATCCCGGTCTGGACGAGCTGGCACGTGGGGCGCCCCGACCTTACCAAGGCCGCCCCGCGCCAGGATGATTTTCGGCCCGACCCGGCCCTGCCCCGGCAGTTTTACCAGGTGACGCCGAAGAGCTACGCCGGCTCGGGCTTCGATAAGGGCCACAACTGCCCCAGCGGCGACCGCACCGCCAGCCTCGACGACAACTCGGCCACTTTCCTGATGAGCAATATGGTGCCCCAGGCCTCCCAAAATAACCAGCAAACCTGGGCCCACCTCGAAGAATACACCCGCAGCCAGGTCGAAAACGGCCAGGAAGCCTACGTGCTGATGGGCAGCTACGGCCGCGGTGGCACCGGCAAAAACGGCCTGGCCAGCACCCTCGACCAGGGCCGCGTGACCGTGCCCGCCCGCATCTGGAAAGTGGTGGTGTTTCTGCCCGAGGGCAGCAACGACCTGCAGCGCATCGCCGCCGGCCAGGCCCGCGTGCTGGCCATCGACACGCCCAACGACAACAGCATCAGCCCGCAGTGGAATCAGTACCTGACTTCCATCGATAAGATTGAGGCGGCCACGGGCCTCGATATTCTGAGCGCGCTGCCGGCGGCGACCCAGGTGCAGCTGCAAAAAGTGGTAGACAGCGGCCGGGCGCGCTAGCCCTTGCCAGCGGCGGGCGCGCCCGCCAGCAGGCGGCGCAGCGCCTCCAGGCAGCGCGGGGCGGTGTCATCTTCCGCAAACGCCCCCATCGACTGCGGGTGGTCGCCGGGCACGGGCAACACCTCGCGCCGCTGCCGGGGGCTGGCGGCCTGGGCCACCGCTAGGGTATCGGCCAGGGTGGTGGCCTGGTCGTCGGTGCCGGTGATGAACAGCCAGGGGCATTTCACCTGGGGGGCTACCCGGCTATAAGTGGCGGCATCGGCGGGCAAGATGATGGGGCGCTCGGGGCGGATGCGCTGGTAATGAGCCACCACGTGTTGGGGGCTAGCCGGGTAAGCCACCGTCACCAAAAAGTCGCAGCGGGTGGTAGCCGCCGCCTCCGAGCCCACCAGCGAGCCCATCGAGAAGCCCATGAGCCCCACCCGCTGGCCGGGGCTGCGCCGCCGGGCCTCGGCCAGGGCCGCGCGCGTGTCGGTGGCAAACTCGGGGTAGTAGAGGTAATTCTGGTTGAGGACGAAGGCGTCGCTGTGGCCAAAGCCGCGGTAGTCGAACAGCAGCACCCGGTAGCCAGCCGCCGCTAGCGTGGCCGCCGTAAAGATGTTCGAGGCCATGTTGCCCGCGTCGCCGCCCGCCACTACGATGGTGGTGTGCTGGTCGGGCGCGCCGGCCGTGGGCTCAACTAGCCAGGCGGCCAGGTGCACGCGGTCGGAGGTAGTGAGCGTGAGGTCCTGGTATTTCAGGCCCAGCGTGTCGGGTTTAGCCCAATACGTAGCCAGGGGCTTGATGGCGAGAGCCGGCCCGGCGGCCAGCAGCGCCAGGCAAAAAAGCAGGATGCGAACCATACGTCGAAGGCTGAAAAGCGAAAAGCCAGGGCATCACGCCTTGGCTTTTCGATAGACCACTCTCAGCGGCCGACGTTGCATTCGAGTAGCTTCTACTGGCTAGCTCAGGGCTTGGGCCGGGCACTCGTGACCACAAACATGGCGTAGCCGGGCCCCATAGCGGTGCAAAACACCGCCTCCCGCGGCTCGGGCTTGCGCACCCGCACGTACAGGGTGCGCGACTGGCGCACCCACAGGGCCGTATCGAGTTGAGCGGCCATATAAATGGGCGCGTAAGCCGCGCGGCCCAGCACTTGCTCCATTCGGGCCGCATCCTTCACGTAAACCTGCGCGATGCCACAGTCGCGGTTGTGGCCCTGCGTTTCGATTTCAAACTCATCGTCGGCCTTGGCGTCGGGCGCGAGGTCGCTGTCCTTTTGGCAACCAGCCGCGAACAGGCCTAGCACGAATACGTATTTCTTCATAAGTGAAAAGGAAGAGGAAGATACAGTAAGAGAGTACCCTAGCCCGCCAGCCGTTGCACGTTATTTCCCAAAGCGCACCCCAAAAAAGTCGCCCTTATTCCAGCTCGGGCGGGGGCCAGCCTGCGCTACTTGGTAGCCAATGAGGAAGTTGAGCCGCGCATATTGCGCGCCCGCCTGCCAGTCGAAGGTGCCGCCCTCAAAATTGTCCTGCTGCTTGTGGTAGGTCGCGGCACGCCATTTCTGCACGGCCTCGCTGAGGTTGTTTTTGCCATCGGCCGTCTTGTTGCCATACTTGATGTGCAGCGCCGGCACGCCCTGCACCACGAAGCTGTACTGGTCGCTGCGAATGAAGCGGTTTTGCGCTGGCTCGGGGTCGGGCTCGATGCTGAGTTTGAGGTAACCGGCCGCCGCCTGCACCGGCTGCATCAGGGAGGAATGGTCGGCGCCCAGCGGCACCACGGCCAGCAGCGGCGCAATGATAGTCGGCATATCAGTGTTGATATCGGCCACCAGCGCGCTTTTCGGTACGGTCGGATACTTGGCAAAGTAGGACGAGCCAATCAGGCCCATCTCCTCGCCCGTCATCAGCACAAACAGCACCGAGCGCCGGGGCTTGGTTTTCAGCTTCGAATAGAGCTTGCTGATTTCGAGCACACTAGCCACGCCCGTGGCGTTGTCGTGCGCCCCGTTGAAAATCGAGTCGCCATTAATGGCCGGCCCCACACCCAAGTGGTCGAGGTGGGCGCTGTGCACCACGTACTCATCCTTTAGCCTGGCATCGGAACCGGTGATTTTGCCCACCACGTTGTAGCTGTCCACGTCCTGGTAGCGGCTGCGGTAGCGGGCGCTCAGGCGGCCAGGCAGGGCTAGCGGGCTCGCTTTGCCCCCGCGCAAGGCGCTGAAGACTTGCCCTGTATCGCGGCTGGCCCCGGCAAACAGCTGCTGCAACGTAGCCGGGCTGATACTACCCACCAACTGCGCCGAGCCCGGCGCGTAGCTGCGCGACACGCCCACTTTGCCATCGGGCGCCAGCGCGCTCACCATGCCCTTCGGATACTCGGGCAGCTTGGCGTCGGCGTGGGCGGCGGTCAGCAGCACGCCCACCGCACCGTGGCGGGCGGCGGTTTCGAGCACCGTGCGCAGGTCGGCGAAATACTGCCGCTCATTATCGGCAAACTGCTTCGGCGCCTGCCGCGTGAGGACCACTACTTTGCCCTTAACATCGAGCCCGGCGTAGTCATCGTATTTCAGCTCGGGCGCCGAAATACCGTAGCCCGCAAACACCAGCGGTGCGTTGGCCACGCTCGTTTCGGCCTGGCCAGGGTTGGGGTAAAACGTGATGGCTGGCCCCACCGCCAGCGGCTGCGCCGCGCCGCTCGCCGGCTGGTAGCTCGCGCTGGCTCCCGCCTCCACGAAGGCACGGCGCAGGCGCACGGCCTGGGTGTAAGTGCCTTTTTCGCCGGCCGGCTGCACGCCGTTTTGTTTGAGCTGACCGATTACGTAGTCTACGGCCAGCTGATAGCCGGGCGTGCCGGGCAGGCGGCCGCGCAGACGGTCGTCGGCCAGGTAGCGCACGTGGGCTTCGAGGGCAGCGGGCTGCACGGTGGGCAGCACGGCCTGGGCGGCTGGGTCGATGCCCTGGGCCTGGACGCTGGAGGTGAATAGAGCGCTAATGGCCAGCCCTAGCAAACTTAAGTATTTCATACAAGTACTTCTCTCATTATCTAGTAGTTGGCGGACGATGTAGCGCGAAGCACTGCTTCGCGCTACATCGGGGGTTAGCTCTCCGTGAGCTCGGTTTTGAAGCCTGCCAGGCGGCCGGCCACGTCGCGGCCCAGGGCGTAGGCGTGCACCTTGGGGCCCTTGCCCACGCGGTACACCTGGGTACCGTCGAGTTCCTGCTTCAGGTACATCTGCAAGGCCTTGAAGCGGTTGGCTAGGGTCACGCTGCCCGTCACGCCGCCGTCGGCAGTGTGGTTGCTGAGGAACGGAATCAGCTCGACCTTCTCCACTTTGGCGTCGGCGGGCTCGCCCAGCATTTCCAGCAGCTGCTTGTCGGGGAGGTCGCCGGCCGGAGCGGCGTAGCTCACGGCTTCGAGCGGCGCGTCGCTCTCGCTGATAAAATTCAGACCCTGCGTTAGCTTTTGCAGTTGGGCCAGGGTAGCGTCGTTGGGGTCGGCGGCCGGGGCGGGACTAGCGGTGCGGGCGGCGGCATCGGGGGCGGCGGGCAGGCCGCTGCCGCCCGGCACCTGGGCCGCGATGGCGGCGGCCAGTTCCTGCATGCGCGCCTCGGGCACCTTGATTTTTGGGTTGGCGAAGTTCATATCCGCCACCTTGTTCATCGGGATGAGGTGAATGTGAGCGTGCGGCACTTCCAGCCCAATCACGGCCACGCCGATGCGCTTGCAGGGCACGGCCGCCTGCACGCCCTTGGCCACGCGCTGGGCAAACACGTGCAGGGCCGCCAGCGCCTGCGGCGTCATATCAAAAATATAGTCAATCTCCTTTTTAGGAATTACCAGCGTGTGGCCTTCCACCAGGGGTGTGATATCGAGAAACGCCAGGTGGTCAGCGTCTTCGGCGACTTTGTAGGCGGGCAGCTCGCCCGCAACGATGCGCGAGAAAATAGAGGGCATAAGATGTAGGGTAAGCTTTGGCTTGCCGGACCACTCGCCGGGTGCGCAAAGAACGCAAAAAGAAAGGCAGACCCTAGTGGGGCTGCCTTTCTCAATCCAGTAATGATAAGCTAAAGCTTACCCTACCTTTCTAGCGACCTACTTCGAGAATCTCGAACTGGAGCTTGCCGGCGGGCACCGTGATTTCGGCCATGTCGCCGGCCGATTTGCCGAGCAGGCCTTTGCCGATGGGCGACTTCACCGAGATTTTACCAGCGGCCAGGTTGGCTTCTTCCTCAGCCACGAGCACGTAGTTGAGAACCATGTTATTTTTCAGGTTTTTCAGCTTCACCTTGCTCATAATAAGCACTTTAGTGAAGTCCATATTCGTTTCGTCGATAACGCGGGCGTTGCCCAGAACTTCTTCGAGCTTCGATATTTTTAGTTCGAGCAGGCCCTGGGCATCCTTGGCGGCGTCGTATTCGGCGTTCTCGCTCAAGTCACCTTTATCGCGGGCTTCGCGCAGGTCTTCGGCCGCCTTGGCGCGCCCCCGGACTTTGAGGTCCTGGAGTTCGTCTTTCAGCTTTTGCAGGCCCTCGGGGGTGTAATAATTGATAGTAGCCATAAAAAAATGCAGGACTGTTCGCGTAGCGGGTGGGTCAGGTAAAAAAGAAAGAGAACGGCTGGCACATCGGCCAGCCGTTCTCCCCCATTGGTCAGGCAAAGATACACTAAAACCGGTCGGCGCCAAGCACCGGTTGCTGGGCAGCCACATCGCGGCTCTTAGCAAGAGCCCGCAACTAGGATACGTTTAAGCCCTCAATCTTGGCCACGAGCACCTCGTTGATGCGCTGGTAGCTCTGGTGCGTCCAGCCGCCGATGTGGGGCGAGAGCAGCACCTGCGGGGCCGTGCGCAGGTAGTCGTAGGTGGCCTGCTGGGCGGGCGTGAGGGTGGCCAGCTTCTCGTTGTCGAGCACGTCGAGCACGGCGCCGCGCACGGCGCTGCTTTGCAGCCGGGCCACCAGGGCGGCCTGGTCCACTACCTCGCCCCTAGCCGTGTTCACAAAGTAGAGGCGATGGGCAAAGCCCGCCAGAAACTCCTCATTCACAAACTGATGATTATCGGCCGAGTAGGGAAAATGCAGGCTCAATACCTCGGCCCGGGCTTGCAGCTCAGCCAGGGTCACCAGCTCGGCGTGGCCGTCGGTGGTCACGCTAGGGTCATTATCATAGGCCAGCACGGTGCAGCCGAAGCCTTGCAGGCGCCGGGCAAAGGCGCGGCCCATGTGGCCGTAGCCGACGATGCCCACGGTTTTGGTGCCCAGCTCCTCGCCGCGGTTGGCCTCGCGGTGCCACTCGGCGCGGCGCACCTCGGCATCGGCGCGCACGGTGTGGCGCAGCAGGGCCAGCAGCTGGCCGGTGGCAAATTCGCCCACGGCATCGCGGTTGCCTTCGGGCGCATTCACGAGCACCACGCCGGCTGCGGCCAGGGCCTCCACATCGATGTTGTCGATGCCGGCGCCGGCGCGGGCCACGTAGCGCAGCTGCGGGCCGTGGGCCAGCAGGCTAGCCGTGATGCGCATTTTGCTGCGCACCATGAGGCCCACGTAGGGCCGGGCGGCGAGGGCGGCGGGCACATCGGCCGGGGTAAGCTTGGGTTGGTAGTCGCCCTCCACGCCGATGCTCGTGAGCATGGGCAAGAGTGAGGGGTGCATATCGTCGATTATCAGGCAGAGGTTCATAATAGGAATAACTACCGCGCCGGGGCAGTAGGCGTAAAATCGGCGGCGGCCAGCGGCAGGGCGCGCACCTCAATGGCTTCGCGCGTCACCGTGACGTCGTGCCGGGCATCTACGGAGATGGTGCGCAGCGGTAACGCGCCATCCGTGGCTTGCAGCAGCTCGTACCACCCCGGCGCGGGGCAGTGGCGGTAGCTTTCGGCCTCGACACGCAGCAGGGGCGAATAAAAAACCAAAGTCGAGACTCCCCCCTGCACTAGTTGCAGCAGCTGGCACCGATAGCCCAAAATAGTGGCGGTAGTAAGCAGGCAGGTCAGGGCGCTACGGGCCGGGGCCCGCGCCGTGTCGGGCACCAGCACGGCCTGGCCTTTCTCAAACCGGTACAACTCGTTTTTGTCACCGAGGTACAGCTCTTCGAGCTGCTTTTTTCGGTCGTAGGCTTTGAAGCTGTTGCCCTGTATATACAGCCAGCTCTTAGGCTTTACCGCGTAGAAGAGTGGGGCGCCCGCCACCGTCTGATACTCGGTTTCGTAGGTGATGCAGCCATCAAACTCGGGCACCGGCGGCCGAACGGGCGCGGCCACCAGCCACGCAGTCGCAAACAAAATAAGCTTGGTCATGGGCAGCGGGCAGGCTAGCGGAGTACCCACCCTGCAACTAAGGCGGCGATGAGCTTGGGTTGGTAGTCGCCCTCAATGCCGACGCTGCGCAGCCTGGGCAAGGGCGAAGGGTACATGTCGTCGACTACTCGGAAAGAGGGACACAGCTTTTCAGTTCTCAGAAAGAGGTTAGTTCGGGGTCAAACGGCACCAGCGCGCCGTTGTTTAACCGGCGCACGGTGATTTGAAACTCCGCGCTGGATAAAGGACCAATAATTTTATGCCGGGCTGCCTCCCGGCTTTCGGTATCCGATGCCTTACCTAGCGGGATGACGTAAACCTTACTTTCCATGTCCGATGCCTTGCCTAGCGGGATGACATAGAACTGCGTGCCAGGGTTGGTGGCGCGCAGCACGATGCATTTATCATTAAAGCCAACCTCCGCAAATTTGCTACTAACCAAGGCATCGGCTAGGCCCCATTCTTCGTCAGCAAAATGCAAATACCACGAAGCATCACCAGATTCGCCATTCAGGTAATAATTGCCCGTTATCTGCCGGGTTACGGATTCATCGCCCCAAAAGCAGCTAGTGGCCACCAGCATCATTGGTAGCAACAGCAGCCAGCGCCCCACCGCCAGCTTATTCAGCCACGACTTAGACCTCACTGCTGGCTAGCCGCCACCAGGTTAGTCAGCATTACAAAATCGCCCACCCCTAATTGCTCGGCGCGCTTATCGAAAATATCAGCGGCCATTGTTTCACTCGACAAGCCTAGCGGCTTGAGGGCATTGCGCAGCGTTTTGCGGCGGGTCGAAAACGCCTGCTTCACCACCCGAAAAAACAGCTTTTCATCGCAATCCAGCCGCTCGGTAGCGTTGCGCGTCAGGCGCACCACGGCCGACTCGACCTTGGGCGGTGGCACAAACACGTGGGCCGGCACCGTAAACAGGTATTCAATGTCGTAGTAAGCCTGCAAAAGCACGCTCAGGATGCCGTAGGTTTTGGAGCCGGGCGGCTCGGCCAGGCGCTCGGCCACTTCTTTTTGCAGCATGCCCACCACCTCGCGCACCTGCTGCCGGCTTTCGAGCACCTGGAAAAATATCTGGGTGCTGATGTTGTAGGGAAAGTTACCGACAATGGCCAGCGGCTGGCCGGGGAACATCTGGTCTAAATCCTGCCGCAGAAAGTCGGTAGCGTAAATGCGCGGGGCCAGCGCCGGGTAGTGCTGGGTGAGGTAGGCCACCGATTCGGTATCAATTTCGACCACGCTGGTCTGGTACTCCTTATGTTCCAGCAAGTACTGCGTGAGCACGCCCATGCCGGGGCCGATTTCGAGCACCTCGTGCACGCCCGCGGGCAGGCGCAGGCTCTCCACGATGCGGCGGGCAATATTGGGGTCGTCCAGAAAATGCTGGCCGAGGTGTTTTTTGGGGCGAACGGCGGGATAGGCCACGGGCGTAGTCAGTTGAGTAAAGGGCAAAGGTCGGGGCTAGTCCATGAGCACGCCCCCGTAGTAGTTAAACGTATCGACCTCCACGTTGTCACGCGTGGCGCCGGGCAGGTCGAGGGCGGCCCATTTAGTAGTCGGCGTCACGAGTTTATACTCACCGCCCTTCAGGCGCAGGCGCACCGGCAAGTCAAAGCCTGGCACGGCGGCCACCCAGCGGCCCAACAGCTGGTTTTTCTCCAGGCGCATTTCGAGTACGGGCAGTGGGCCGTGCTGCAAGTATTGGGCAAACACCTTGCTGAAATCGTGGCCCGACTCGCGGTTTACGTAGTCGATAACCTGCTGGCCGGTCACGGTTTGGTGATAGAACGTTTTACCCAGGCCACGCAGAATGCTGCGCCACTTGGCGTCGTCATTCAGCGCCGTGCGCAGCATGTTGAGCAGGCTAGCGCCCTTGTCATACATATCGCCCGAGCCTTCCTTGTTCACCCCGTAGGGCCCAATGATGGGGCCATCGTTCTGGATGTTGCGGCGCTGGCCGTGCAGGTACTCCTGCCCCGCCTGCTTGCCATATATACTCTCCACAAACAGGCCTTCCGAGTAACAGGTAAAGCTCTCGTGCACCCACATATCGGCAATGTCCTTGGTGGTGATGTCGTTGCCGAACCACTCGTGGCCGCTTTCGTGGATGATGATGAAGTCGAACTTATCGCCCCAGCCGGTGGCCGAGCGGTCGCGGCCCAAGTAGCCGTTTTGGAATTTGTTGCCGTAGGCCACGGCGCTCTGGTGCTCCATACCCAGGTGCGGCGCCTCCACCAGCTTGTAGCCGTCGCGGTACCACGGGTAGGGCCCAAACCAATATTCCATACTCTTGAGCATAGGCTTGACATTGGCCGTGAACTGCCTTTTGGCCTTCTCCAAACTCTCGGGCAACACCCAATAGTCGAGCGTCAGCGGGCCGTTTTCGCCCTGGTACACATCGCTGAAGTGCGCGTAATTGGCCACGTTCAGGGCCACGTCGTAGTTGTTGATGGGGCTAGCCACGGCCCAATCGTAGCGGGTGTAGCCGCCGGCTAGCTTCTTGGTGCCGCGGAGGCGGCCGTTGCTCACATCCTGTAAGCCCGGGGGCACAGCAATACTGATGAGCATACTATCGACCTCGTCGGCCTGCTGGTCTTTGCAGGGCCACCAGATGCTGGCGCCCACGCCCTGGCAAGCCGTGGCCACGAAGGGCTGGCCCTTGCTGTCCTGCGTGAAGACCATGCCGCCGTCCCAGGGCGCCTTTTTGGCCACCGTGGGCTGCCCCGAATAGGTTACCGTAAACTCGTCGCGGGTGCCTTGCTTTATGGTTTCGGGGAAGGTGATAAACACTGCATTCGCCTCGCGGCGGAAGGCTAGCGGGCGGCCTTTATACAGCACCTTATCCACCGAGAGGTTGGCAAACAGGTCGAATTGCAGCCGGGTAAAGTCGCGCGTGGCCGTAAAGCGAAACAGGTTAGTGCCGCTAATGGCGCGCTGGGCCACGTCGAGCTTCACATCGAGGTGGTAGTAATTAATGTCATAGCAGGTGCGCTCGGCCGGCTGCCCGCCGCGCAGCGAGTCGGCGCGGGTAAACGCAGTTTTAGGCTGCATAAGCTGGGCCGAAGCGAGCAGCGACGAGCCGAGCAGCGGCAACAAAAGCCGCAGGGTTTTGGTCAGAATCATATACCAGGTGAAGCAGAGCCGAAGGTTGACAAAGCCCGGAGCACTCCGCGGGCGCCGGCGCCGGGCCAGACGCTAAAACGGAGTGCCGCTCCGTTTTACAATACCTTCACGCCAAAGTTACGCCTCTATACCCTCCCCTATGTCGCTCACGCTCGCCCACACCGCCACCGCGCCGGCCCAGGCCTCTCAGGTATTTATCCTGCCGCTCGGCACCACCACGCTGCCCGAGGCCGCCACCACCGACCTGCCCGCCGCGGCCCGCCAGTACGTCGAAGCCGCCCTAGCCGGCGAGCAAAAGCTCGTCAGTCTCAATCACTTTTCGCACCAGCATTATTTCGTGGTGCTCGAAAAAAAGGCGAGCCCCGACCTCCAGCTCGAAGCCCTGCGCAAAGCCGGCCACCAGCTGCACGCCGCCCTCAAAAAAGAAAAAACCACCGAGGTTTTTATTCAGAATCTGAGCGAGAATCCTGACGCCGCGCTCACCCTAGCCGAGGGCCTGTTCCTCACGGCCTACGAGTTTGAGGGCTATAAAACGGATGAGAAGTCGCGCCAAGCGGCCTCGCTAGCCTCCATTAGCCTAGTGGGTGAGGACGCCACCGCGGCCCAGGCCACCGAGCTACAGCACCTGCTCGAAGGCGTAGCCTTCGCCCGCGACCTCGTTAATATGCCGCTCAACAAGCTCAACGCTCAGCAATTTGCCGACCGCCTGGCCGAAGCTGGCGATGAGGCTGGCTACAGCACCGACATCCTCGACCTGGCCAAAATTGAGAGCCTGCGCATGGGCGGCCTCATCGCCGTCAACCTGGGCTCGCCCGAGCCGCCCACCTTCAGCATTCTGGAGTGGAAGCCCGAGGGCGCCAAAAACGAGAAGCCCTACGTGCTGGTGGGCAAGGGCGTGGTGTTCGACACCGGCGGCCTCAGCCTCAAGCCCACGCCCAACAGCATGGACCTGATGAAGTGCGACATGGCCGGCGGCGCAGCCGTGGGCGGCGTGCTCTACGCCCTAGCCAAGAACAACGTGCCGCTGCACGTCATCGGCCTGGTGCCGGCCACCGACAACCGCCCCGGCGGGCTAGCCTACGTGCCCGGCGATGTGCTCACCATGCACTCGGGCCTCACGGTCGAAGTCAAAAACACCGACGCCGAAGGCCGCCTGCTGCTAGCCGATGCCCTCAGCTTCGCCAAGAAATACCACCCCGAGCTGGTTATCGACCTAGCCACGCTAACGGGCGCGGCCGTGCGCGCCATCGGCACCGAGGGCGCCGCCGTGATGGGCACCGCTGCCCCCGACACCACCGCCCAACTGCTGGCCGCCGCCCACCGCGTGCACGAGCGCCTGGTCGAGTTTCCGCTCTGGGACGACTACGCCGACCACATGAAATCAGACATCGCCGACCTTTCCAACCTTGGCAAAGGCGACGCCGGCCACATCTCGGCCGCCAAGTTTTTGGAGCGCTTTATCGAAGGCACGCCCTGGCTGCACCTCGACATTGCCGGCCCTGCGTATCTCACCGCGCCCGACTCGTATCGCGGCAAGGGGGGCACGGGTACCGGCGTGCGGCTGTTGTATGAGTTCCTGACCAAACAGCTGGCCTAAAACTCGTTGTCATGCAGCGCGCAGCGAAGCATCTCGCGTGGCGCAGTAAATCCTTATGTCAGCAACGGTGCGAGCGAGATGTTTCGCTGCGCGCTGCATGACAGCCTAGTTGCGTACTCATAATGTCCAAAACCCTCCCCCGCCTCGGTTTTTCCGTAGGCGACCTGGCCGGCATCGGTCCCGAAGTCATTTATAAAACGCTGCGCGACGAGCGCCTGCTCCAGCAGTGCACGCCCGTGGTGTACGGCACGGCCACGGCGCTTTTCGACGATTTTCCGGTTGAGAAACACGAGGAGCCACTCACCTTTCGCCAGCTGCGCGACGCGGCCGACATTGCCCCCGGCCGCCTCAACGCCGTGACCTGCTGGGACGAGGACTTCCACCTCACGCCCGGCCAGCCCTCGCCCGCCAGCGGCCAGGCCGCCCGCGAAAGCCTGCTCGCCGCCGCCCGCGACCTCAAGGCCGGCTTGCTCGACGCCATTGTGACGGCGCCCATCAGCAAGGAAAACACCCAGGCCGACGACTTCCGCTTTCCGGGCCACACCGAGTTTCTGGCCAGCTACTTCGGCGCGGCCAACAATTTGATGTTCCTCGTCGATGAGGACCAGCAACTGCGGGTGGCCACCGCCACCGGCCACATCCCGCTCAAGGACGTGTCGGCGCGCCTCACCAGCGACCTGCTGCGCACCAAAATCAAGCTTCTGCTCAAGTCGTTGCAGCAGGATTTTGGCATTCTTAAGCCCAAAATCGCCGTACTAGGCCTCAACCCGCACGCGGGCGAAAACGGCCTGCTGGGCCGTGAGGAAGCCGACGTGGTGACGCCCGTCATCCGGCAGTTCGAGCACGACGGCCACCTCGTGTTCGGCCCCTACCCGGCCGATGGCTACTTCGGCACCGGCCAGTTCCGGCAGTTCGACGCCACCCTGTCGCTCTACCACGACCAGGGCCTGATTCCGTTCAAACTCATGGCCTTCGAGCAGGGCGTCAATTTCACGGCCGGCCTCTCGGTAGTGCGCACCTCCCCCGACCACGGTACGGCCTACGGCATTGCCGGTAAGTTCGTGGCCGATGCGTCGTCGTTTCGGGCAGCTGTGTACTTGGCCTGCGACGTAGTGCGCGCCCGCCAGCAGGCGGCAGCCGACCCTCGCAAGGCCTAGCCAGCCGCGGTTTAGTTTCAAAAACAAGCTGAGACTGAACCGCTAGCCCCCGCTTGACTTGATAAAGCCAACTTAAACCCGTACCTTTGCCCCCCGTTATTCGGCTAACCGTGAAAAAAGACCCGCAATTTGAATTGCCCATCGCCCGGCTCTCGCTCAAGACGCACCAGTTTGCGTTTGAGCTCGACCGCGCGTTCTTCGAGCAGTTCGACCCCCAAGGCGAGTTTATTGCCGACGGCGACCTGCACGCGGACATCACGCTCATCAAAACCGAGCGCGTTATTACCATTCATTCGCACATCAAGGGCACCGTGCGCCTGACCTGCGACCGCAGCCTCGATGAGTACGACCACCCGCTGGATGTGACCAACACGCTGCTGGTGCGCTACAGCGACGAGGCTAAGGAGTTGGACGACGACGTGCTGCAAATCACGCCCGAAACGCTCTCGCTCGACATTGCCCAGCACCTGTACGACTACATTGGGCTGGCGCTGCCGATGAAAAAGCTGCACCCGCGCTTCCAGAACGAAGCCGATGATGACCCCGACGCTACCACCAAGCTCATCTTCTCGACCCGCCCACAAGGTGAAAATCCGGACGATGACGAGCCAGCCGACCCACGGTGGGCGGCCCTCAAAAATCTGAATTAGGACCCTGTGCTAATTCATCATTCCTAATTCCTAACTCTTAATTTCCCCCTACCAAGACCATGGCACATCCTAAGCGCCGGACATCAACCGCCACCCGCGACAAGCGTCGCAGCCACTACAAGCTGACCCCTAAGGCCGTGACCATCTGCCCCAACACGGGCGAGCTGCACCTGCGCCACAAGGCCTACGTGGTAGACGGTGATTTGTACCACAATGGCCAGCTAGCCATCAAAAATTACGCCTCGGTAGCCACTCCGGCTGCGGCCGGCGACACGGGCTCGGACGAAGAATAGCCGAAAGCGTTGTTATTTCGCGGTACCATCGGGCCGGACTGCTCTTTTGAGATTGGCAGTCCGGCCCGGTTTGGTTTCGCGCCCCGCGCTTTTATGGCTGACTTTCTACTTTATCCGCGTTCATGAAAATTGCCCTCGACGCTATGGGCGGCGACTTTGCCCCCCAGGCCGCCGTGGCCGGTGCCGTGCTGGCCGCCCAGCGCCTGGCCGGCAAAGCTCAGGTTGTCCTCATCGGCCCCGAAGCTGAAATCCGCCCCCTGCTGCTCGAGCACGGCCCTAGTGCCACATTGCTCGAAATAGTGCCCGCCTCCCAGGTTATCGAAATGGGCGAGCATCCCACCAAGGCCTTTCAGCAGAAACAGGATAGCAGCATTGCCGTGGGCTACCGCCTGCTGCACAGCGGCGAAGTCGATGCCTTTTGCTCGGCCGGCAACACTGGGGCCATGCTCGTGGGTGCCATGTTTACGGTGAAAACTGTACCCGGCGTGATGCGCCCGGCCATTGCCAACTTTGTGCCCAAGCTGGCCGGTGGCTACGGTATTCTGGTCGACGTGGGAGCGAATGCCGACTGCAAGCCCGAAATGCTGGAACAGTTTGGCGAGTTAGGGTCGCTCTACGCGCACTACGTGCTCGGCATTGAGCGCCCCAAGGTGGGCCTCATGAGCCTGGGCGAGGAAGAAGGCAAAGGCACGGTGACCACCCAGGCGGCGCACCAGTTATTCAAAGTCAATCCGCACGTGCATTTCATCGGCAACATCGAGGGCCGCGACTTGTTCAACGACAAGGCCGATGTGATTGTGTGCGACGGCTACGTGGGCAACGTGATGCTCAAAATGGCCGAGTCGATGTACGACATCATGGTAGCCCGCAACCTAAACGACGATTTTTTTGAGAAAGTAAATTACGAAACCATCGGCGGCTCGCCCATTCTGGGCATCAACGACAACGCCATTATCGGCCACGGGGTAAGCACGCCCCTAGCCATCTGTAACATGCTGATGCAGGGCTACCAGATGGCGCAGTCCGGCATCGTGGACCAAATCAAAGACTCTTTCAAATCCTAAGGCAAAATGCCGGGCTAACTGCCGGGCTTTTTTGCGTTTAGGACGCACCTTTGCGCTCATGAAGATTACCGCCGCCATCACCGGAGTCGGAGGCTACGTGCCCGACTACGTGCTCACTAACGAGGAGCTGGAAAAGCTGGTCGATACCACCGACGAATGGATAACTACGCGCACCGGCATCAAGGAGCGCCGCATTCTGAAGGGCAAAGACCAGGGCAGCTCTGTGATGGGCATTAAGGCAGTGCAGCAATTGCTGGAAAAAACCAATACCCGGCCTGAAGAGGTCGACCTGCTCATCTGCGCCACTGTAACACCCGACATGCTGTTTCCGGCCACGGCCAACATCATTTCGAATGGCTGCGGCATCACCAAAGCATTCAGCTACGACATGAATGCGGCGTGCTCAAGCTTTCTGTATGCCCTAGCCACGGGCGCGCAGTTCATTCAGGGCGGCATGTATAAGAAGGTAATTGTGGTGGGCGCCGATAAAATGTCGGCCATCGTGGATTACACCGACCGCGCCAACTGCATTCTTTTCGGTGACGGTGCGGCCGCCGTGCTGCTGGAGCCCAGCACCGAAGGCTACGGCGTGCTCGACCAGGTGCTATGCACCGACGGCAGCGGCGAGGCCTTCCTGCACCAGAAAGCCGGTGGCAGCCGCCGCCCGCCGTCTCCTGAAACCATTGCCAATAAGGAGCATTTCATTTACCAGGAAGGCGCCACGGTATTTAAATTTGCCGTGAAAAGCATGGCTGATGTGGCCGCCCAAGTGATGGCCCGCCAGCACCTTAGCCACGATGACATTGCCTGGCTAGTACCCCACCAGGCCAATAAGCGCATCATCGACGCTACTGCCCACCGCATGGGCGTGGGGCCCGAAAAGGTGATGCTCAACATCCAGCGCTACGGCAACACCACCAGCGCCACCATTCCGCTCTGCCTCTGGGACTTCGAGAAGCAGCTTCACAAAGGCGACAACCTGATTTTGGCGGCCTTCGGCGGCGGCTTTACGTGGGGCGCCATCCACGTAAAATGGGCGTATAACTCTTAGAATCATGAATTGAAACAGTGAATTATGAATTGCCACTCCGCAGCTCATAATTCACTGTTTCAATTCATGATTCATAATTCTCAATTCATAATTAACCGAAATGGCAACCACCGCCGACTTCCGCAACGGGCTCGTGTTGATGTACAACAACGACCTGCACGTTATCACCGAATTTCAGCACGTAAAGCCCGGTAAGGGCCCCGCCTTTGTGCGCACCAAAATGCGCAATATCAAGACCGGCCGCGTGCTGGATAACACCTTCAACGCCGGCGTAAAAATTGAGACGGCCCGCGTGGAGCAGCGCCCGCACCAGTACCTGTACAAGGACGACTACGGCTACACCTTCATGGACAACGACTCGTTTGAGCAGATTGTCCTGCCCGAGGCGATGGTACCCTTCGCCGACCTTATGAAGGAAGGCCAGGCCGTGACCATCCTCATGCACGCCGAAACCGAGCAGCCCCTCACCGCCGAGCTACCCACCACCGTGGACCTCGTGGTGACCTACACCGAGCCCGGCCTACGCGGCGACACGGCGACCAACACCCTCAAGGCGGCCACTGTTGAAACTGGGGCCCGCATTCAGGTGCCGCTGTTTGTGGACACGGACACCAAGATTCGCATCAAAACCAGCGACTACTCGTACGTAGAGCGCGTTAAGTAAGTAGTAGCGTGAGCACTGCGAATCCGCGCGGGCGCAGGTTAAAATTATAACCACTGAACGCGCGCACTCGCTGAGTCCACCCTATTTTATTCTCCGATGTCGAAAGAATCCTCCAAAAATCCGCCCAAAAAGGACGCTGCCATGAAAGCCAAAGAACTCCAGGAATTGCTCGACTTCATCGCCAAATCGGGCCTCAATAAAGTAAATATTGAAACCGAAGAGTTCAAAATTTCGGTGCAGCGCGAGCCCAACACCAAGCAGGTGGTGAGCGTAGGGGCCGCCCCGGCTGCCCCCGCTCCGCAAGCGGCCGTTGCGCCGGCTCCGGCCGTCGCCGCTCCAGCCGCTGCCGCCCCGGTTGCTGAAGCAGCAAGCAGTGCTAGCCATATGGCGCTGAAGTCGCCAATGATTGGCACTTTTTACCGTAGCAGCGGCCCCGACTCGCCGGTTTTCGTGCAAGTGGGCGACATGGTAGAGAAGGGCCAGGTTATCTGCATCATCGAGGCGATGAAGCTTTTCAACGAAATTGAGGCTGAGCAAGCCGGCCGCATTGTGAAGGTGCTTGTGGAAAACGCCACGCCGGTTGAATACGACCAGCCGCTGTTCCTCATCGAGTAGTCTTTTTTAAGTTATGAATTATGAGTTATGAGTTATGAGTTGCCGGTTGGGCAGCCATAACTCATAACTCATAACTTTTAACTCATAACTCATAACTTGAAAAATTGTGTTCAATAAGATTCTGATTGCCAACCGGGGCGAAATTGCCCTGCGCGTTATTCGTACCTGCCGCGAAATGGGCATTAAAACGGTGGCCGTGTACTCGACCGCCGATAAAGAAAGCCTGCACGTGCGCTTTGCCGACGAGGCCGTGTGCATTGGCCCGCCCGCCAGCAGCCAGAGCTACCTCAACATTCCGACGCTCATTGCTGCGGCCGAGATTACTAACGCCGACGCTATCCATCCGGGCTACGGTTTCCTGAGTGAAAACGCGGAATTTTCGCGCATCTGCCAGGAAAACGGCATCAAATTCATCGGCGCTTCGCCCGAGATGATAAACCAGATGGGCGACAAGGCCACGGCCAAGGCGACCATGATTAAGGCCGGCGTGCCGGTGGTACCCGGCTCGGTGGGTTTGCTCGAATCAGTAGAACAGGGCAAGAAGATTGCCAACGAAATCAAGTACCCCGTCATCATCAAGGCCACGGCCGGCGGGGGTGGGCGCGGCATGCGCATCATTAACAACGACGGCGAATTTCAGAAAGCCTGGGACGATGCGCGCACCGAGTCGAAGGCTGCCTTCGGCAACGACGGCATGTACTTGGAGAAGTACGTGGTGGAGCCCCGCCACATTGAGGTGCAGATTGTGGGCGACCAGTTTGGCCACGTGTGCCACCTTTCGGAGCGCGACTGCTCCATCCAGCGCCGCCACCAAAAGCTTGTGGAAGAAGCCCCTAGCCCATTCATGACCGATGACCTGCGCGAGCGCATGGGCGCGGCGGCCATCGCCGGCGCTTCGGCCATTGGATACGAAGGCGTAGGCACCATTGAGTTTCTGGTGGATGCCAACCGCGATTTCTACTTCATGGAAATGAATACCCGCATCCAGGTCGAGCACCCGGTAACCGAGGAAATCATTAACTATGACCTCATTAAGGAGCAGATTAAGGTAGCGGCGGGCATCCCGATTTCGGGCAAAAACTACTACCCCAAGATGCACGCCATGGAGTGCCGCATCAACGCCGAGGACCCGCGCAACGGCTTCCGCCCCGCGCCGGGCCGCATTACTACGCTGCACATTCCCGGCGGCCACGGCGTGCGCGTCGATACGCACGTGTATGCCGGCTACCAGATTCCGCCCAACTACGACTCTATGATTGCCAAGCTCATCACCGTGGCCCAAACCCGCGAGGAGTGCATCGTAAAGATGAAGCGGGCCCTGAGTGAATTTGTAGTGGAAGGCGTGAAAACGACTATCCCGTTTCACTTGGCGCTGATGGACAGCGAAGATTTCAAAGCCGGTAATTTCACGACTAAGTTTCTGGAGTCGTGTGATTTCTCGGTAGTGTAATTTTCTGATACGTCCTCAATATGTTTGGACTGTCTAATTGGCAAAAGCTAAGCACTTTGGGGATATTTCTGTGCGCCCTACTATTTTCCGGGTTGTTAAAGTTGTCTTTAACAGATAATCCGACAATTGTTGGGTACCAAAACGAAAACGATGGGTTAATGGCTTCACCTGGTGAAAACAGCTACGTGATACCTATTTATGCAGGAGAAGATAATGCCTTCTATGCAGTTTGGCTAACGCTTCTGCTAGGCATCGCTTTTCTCCTGTATTTATCACCTAGCACAACCCGACGGGCACAGTTTTTCTTTTTTATGGTGCTGTGCATTCCACTTGTACCATTGCTTATCATGAACGCTTCTGACCAGTCAGTTAGCCGACCCAGGTATTATGGAGAATATGGGCGGCCCGCTGTTGGTAGCCAAATCCACTGAATAATTGTATCTCCTTGGTTACTACTACTAAGCACATGTAAACACATGAGAAAAAATTCACTGGTTTACTTATCAGCCCTGCTCCTTAGTAGCTGCTCAGCTCCTTGCAATGGCCACATCGAAGCGTCGGTGCTTTATTTCAAGCAAGCGCCGCAGGGCCAATTGGTATATGCCAACGTGCTGAATAAGGATGACTTAGGTAGCCAGCAAACCTTGACGCGCGACGACAAGGAATACGGTACGTTTCCGCACGTCATTATTATCAGCGACCCACAGATGAAATTTAAAGGCCAGGGTACTGTTTGCTTCGATGAGTTTACGAAGCAGCCGTTGCCAGCCGATATTGACTTGCGGGAAAAGGATATTCCGCGCATCCTGATTACCAAATAAAAAGAAACCCTAGCCGCTGGTGCGGCTAGGGTTTCTTTTTGGGGTGAGGCTAGCCGGGTGGCCTAGCGGCGACCCATACCGGGCATTCCGCCGCCTTTCATACCGCCCATCATTTTGGCCATCTGGGCCATGCCGCCTTTGGTCTGGCTCATCTTGTTCATTTGGCGCATCATTTTGCGCATGTCCTCAAATTGCTTCATGAGGGCATTAACCTGTTGAATATCGGTACCCGAGCCGGCCGCGAGGCGGCGACGGCGCGAACCATTGATAAGGTCGGGCTGGGCGCGCTCCTGCTTGGTCATCGACTTGATGATAGACTCGACAGGCTTGAAGGCATCGTCGTCGATTTCGACGTCTTTCATCATCTTGGCGGCGCCGGGTATCATACCCACCAGGTCCTTCAGGTTGCCCATCTTCTTGATTTGCTCGAGCTGGCCGAGGAAGTCGTTGAAGTCGAACTGGTTTTTGCGAATCTTGGCGTTGATGCGCTTGGCCTCGTCTTCATCGAACTGCTGCTGGGCGCGCTCCACGAGCGAGATAACGTCGCCCATGCCCAGGATGCGCTGGGCCATGCGGTCGGGGTAGAAGAGGTCGAGCGCCTCCATTTTCTCGCCCGTCGAGATGAACTTGATGGGCTTCTCCACCACCGCCCGGATGCTGAGGGCCGCGCCGCCGCGGCTGTCGCCATCGAGCTTGGTGAGCACCACGCCGTCGAAGTTAAGGCGGCCGTTGAAGGTTTTGGCGGTGTTCACGGCGTCCTGGCCGGTCATCGAGTCCACCACGAACAGCGTTTCGCTGGGGTTGATGGCTTTCTTGACGGCCTCGATTTCGCGCATCATCTGCTCATCCACAGCGAGGCGGCCGGCGGTGTCGATGATGACTACCTTCTTGTTGTTTTTCTTGGCGAAGGCAATGGCGTTCTGCGAAATCTCAACCGGATTTTTATTTTCCGGCTCCGAGTACACTTCTACGCCGATTTGCTCGCCGAGCACCTTGAGCTGGTCGATAGCGGCGGGGCGGTAGATATCGCAGGCCACGAGCAGCACCGTGCGGTTTTGCTTCTTAATGTAGCTAGCCAGCTTGCCGGCGAAGGTCGTTTTGCCCGAGCCTTGCAGGCCCGAGAGCAGCACCACGGCCGGGTCGCCCTTGATGACGATGTCCTGCTTCTCGCCGCCCATGAGCTGGGTTAGCTCATCGTAGACGATTTTGACCATGAGCTGGCCGGGCGACACCGTCGTGAGCACGTCGCGGCCCATGGCCTCTTCCCGAATTTTATCGGTTACCTCCTTGGCAACCTTGTAGTTAACGTCGGCATCAACCAGCGCCCGCCGGATTTCCTTGATGGTGGCGGCCACGTTGATTTCGGAGATACTGCCCTGGCCCTTAAGGGTCTTGATGGCCTTATCAAGCTTGGAAGAGAGATTATCAAACATAGACCGCAGATTTAACGGATTTAACGGATTTCGGGGATACGCTTGCTGCGCAAGCTGGCTGCCTACGCGGGGCGGTGAGCTTTGGGGCGTAGGGGCAGTTGGGTGGCTGGCACCTGGCTGGCGGTATCCTGGACTTCAAAGATACGACCGCGGCTGCCAAGGGCTTGGTGTAGCTTTGCCCACCTTAAAGCTGCTGTTTACCGTGCCCCAATCTGCTCCGCCGCTCCGCCTGCTCGTTATCACCTATTATTGGCCGCCCTCGGGCGGGGCCGGCGTGCAGCGCTGCCTGAAATGGGTGAAATACCTGCCCGCGCTAGGGGTCGAGCCGACGGTGATAACCGTGGATACCGACCAGGCCACTTACCCGGTGCGCGACGAGAGCCTGCTGCGCGAGGTGCCGGCTAGCGTGCGCGTCATTCGCACGGCCACGCTCGAGCCGTTTGGCTCGTACCAGAGGCTGACGGGCCGCGCCGTGCCCCACGGCGGCTTTGCCAACGAAGGCACCCCTAGCCTGAGCCAGAAGGCCCTGCGCTTTGTGCGGGGCAACTTGTTCATTCCGGACCCGCGCCGGGGCTGGAACTCCTACGCGCTGGCGGCCGTGGAGAAATTGTTGGCGCTGGGCGAAAAATTCGACGCGGTGCTGACTTCGTCGCCGCCGCACTCGACCCAACTCATTGGCCTGGCGCTGCAAAAAAAACACAGCCTGCACTGGCTAGCCGACCTGCGCGACCCCTGGACCGACATTTATTATACCAAGGACCTGCACCGCACGGCCGCCGCCGCCTGGCTCGATGCGCACTACGAAAGCCAGGTGCTACGCCGGGCCGACGCCGTGCTCGTGACCTCACCCGAAACCGAGCGGCTATTCCGGCGCAAACTGCCCGACCTGGCCAAGGGCAAGATAGTAGTGCTGCCCAATGGCTACGATGAGCCTGATTTTCAAGGAGAATCGACGGCACCCACCGACTGCCTGCGCATCACCCACACCGGCACTATCTCGGCGCGCTACCGCATTGATACCTTTTTGCGGGCCGTGGCCGACTGCGCCCGGCGCCACCCAGCCGTGCCGCTGCAGCTGCGCTTCGTGGGGCAGGTCGATGCCGGGGTGCGGGCCCAGGTGGCAGCGGCGGGGCTAGCCGAAGCCACGGAGTTTATTCCGTTTGTACCGCACCGCGATTCGGTAGCTTATCTACTCAGCAGCAGCGCGTTGCTGATGGCCATTCCCGACGTAGCACTGAACAAAGGGATTCTACCGGGCAAGGTATTTGAGTACCTGGCGGCCCGCAAGCCAGTGCTGTGCGTGGGCCCGGCCGGCTCCGATGCCGACGTGGTATTGCGCGAAACCGACGCCGGGCTAGCCCTACCCTACGATGATTATGCGCTGATGCTCAACACCCTAACCGGGCTAGCCCAACGCTGGCAACGCAGCCCCAACCTCGACCTGCCGGCCAGCCCAGCCGTGGCGCGCTACTCGCGGCGGGGCCAGGCAGCGCAATTGGCCGAGTTGGTGCGGGCGGCTAGCCGGCAAAAGCGACCCTAGCCCGCGCCAACGCGACGGGGCGTATTTTTGTGGTTTCAATTCGATAGTAGTTTCATGGCCCTCGACCTCAACGGCAAGTCTTTGCTCATTACCGGTGGCACCGGCTCGTTTGGTAAGCAGTTTGTGCGCACTGTTTTTAAGCTGTACCCTAGCGTGCGGCGGCTCATCGTTTTCTCGCGCGACGAACTGAAGCAGTACGAGATGAGCCAGGAGTTTCCGCACAGCCAGTACCCAGCCATCCGATTTTTTATCGGCGATGTGCGCGATGCCGAGCGCTTGCACCGCGCCTGCGAGGGCGTGGACATCATCATCCACGCCGCCGCGCTCAAGCAGGTGCCCGCCGCCGAGTACAACCCGATGGAGTGCATTAAAACCAACATTTTCGGGGCCGAAAACGTGATAAATGCCGCCCTCGACTGCGGTGTGAAGG
>JBPBQJ010000169.1:0-54696 GCA_050954765.1 Janthinobacterium lividum
AGCTTGCCGGTTTCAATGGAAATCTGACGGCCGTCGGGCAGCGCCAGGGTTTTAGTAATCGCGTGGGGAGCGGGCATTGGGGAGGGTTGGACTTGAGACACGAGATACGAGACATGAGAAGTTGTACGGGCACCCCGCTTCAACAGCGCCTTGGCTGGCTAGGCCACCAGAGGGCATGTCGGGCGTCTCATGTCCAAGCAAAGCAGACAATGGGCAAAAAAAAGAGTAGGGAACCTTCGGGGGAAGGCTCCCTACTCTCAGCAGGTGGGCTTACTTACGGATGCCCAACTCCTTGATAATGGCACGGTAGCGGTTGATTTCGCGGTGCTGCAGGTAATCCAGCATGCGGCGGCGCTTACCTACCAGCTTCAGCAGACCCAAGCGGGTGCTGTGGTCTTTCTTATTCACTTTCAGGTGCTCGGTGAGGTGCTGAATGCGGTGCGTGAACAAAGCAATTTGCGACTCGGCCGAACCGGTATCGGTATTTACTTTCTGAAGGCTGTTTTTTTCGAAGATGGCCTGCTTGGCCTCGGTCGAGAGTATCATCGGCAGATAGGGAGAACCCGTCTTAGATTGAAAAATAAGAGAAAATGCTTGCCCCATACCTTGGGGCGGGTGCAAAGATACGCGTTTAAGCCCAGAAATACAAGCTCTATTCCGTTATCGGTGCCGCTAGCCGCCGCAGGCGCGGGAAGCTGGGCAGGCGCTGGGCCAGCCGCCGCCAGAAGTCCATCTCCAGCAAGCCCGAGTCGTTGTAGGCCTGGTACAGAAAGAACATGCCAAAGGGAAACAACACGCAGTTAGACAACCACATACCTACGCCCACCGGCAGCACAAAATCGCGCCCGTACTTCGAGCCCATCGTGTCGAAGACGTAGAAGATGATGAAGAATAGAATCGATACCAGAATCGGTACCCCTAGCCCCCCTTTTTTGATAATAGCCCCTAGCGGCGCCCCAATCAGGAACATGAGTAGCACGGCCATCGACTGCGTGTACTTGCGATAGACCTCGATGCGAAACTCGGCCGAATCGCGCGCCACCTCATATAAGTGCTGTGAGGAGGAAGTGATGAACGAGTTGATGTTGCGGGCGCGGCTAAGGGCCTGCTCAACCTGCGAGGCATTGAGGGGGGCTAGCCGGGTGGGTGGCACGATTAAGCGAGCTAGCTTGCGGTTTTGGGCCCGGCCGGTGGTATCGAGGCGCAGGTAGGTATAGTAGCCCCCCAGGCGCGCCGGCAAAACCTTGCGTTCTCGCGCCAGAATACCCTGAATGGAATCGACGCTGTGGTGCAGTTGCGGAATGTTCAGCATCATGCGGTTCTGCTGAAATAGCTCCTTTTTGGTGCTAGCCAAGTCGAAAGAGGCTAGCGAAAATGTCATCAGGTTGTGCTTGAACCCCTCCCGGATGAAGGAAGCGGCCGAGCGGCCCTGCGCATCGGGCTGCTCCACGTAGGTATGCCCCCGAAACAATTCAAAGCACAGGTACTGGCCCCCAAAGCGCGTGAACATGCGCCCCGAATCGGCTAGCATTACCGTGGCATTACCCGATTTCTGGGTGTGGTCATAAATCATGACGCCCATCAGAATATCCTGGTTCTCGCCCACCTTGCGGTCTACCTTGATGGTATAGCCCGGAATGCCGTTGTAAAAAACACCCGGCTTAATATCCAGTGCTAATTTCTTCTGTCGCACGTCCCAGAGTAAGCTATACGCGCTTAGGTTGGCTTTGGGCACAATGCGCTCGTTGAACCAAAACGCCGTGACGGCCAGCACCAAACTCACTAGCCACACCGGCCGCAGAATACGGGTGAGGGCAATACCCGAAGCCTTGATGGCCGTCAGCTCGTGGTGCTCGCCGAGGTTGCCGTAGGTCATCAGCGACGACAAGAGCACGGCCAGCGGCAGCGAAATCGGCACGATGAGGATACTGAAGAAAAACAGCAGCTGTAGCAGCACGCCCGTGCCCAGGTCCTTACCCACAATATCATCCAGGTACTTCAGCAACGTGTGCGTGAGCAGAATAAACTCTACTACGGCAAACGTGAGCAGAAAAGGCCCGGCAAAGGCCTTGAGAATAAGCTTATCTAGTTTTTTCACGGTAGTTAAATACGCAGGCTACTCACGCGTGTGGGGGTAACGCCAGGGCGGGGCTTCTAGTGCGCGCAGGGCTAGCCCCCTACCTGGTCGCGCAGCTTACTAACTAGGCCTTCCCAAAGCTCCTGGTGCTCCTGGGTATCGGTGTGGTCGGAGTAGTCAGTGACGCGCAAAAATACTTCATCCGTAATGCGCGATGCCTCCAGCGTAAAGTCAAGGTAATTGGCATCGAGCAGTGGGCGCTTCTGCTCATCCAAGAACACGTAGCGAATGCTGCGGCCGGGCCGCTGGGCAGCAATCTCGGCAAAGTGGCTCTGCTTGTCCCACACCATGTTGAGGCGATGGTCGGGGTCGAGGCGCACATCGTCGCAAAACCACTGCGATAGGCCTGAGGCCGAGGCGATATAAGGGAAAAGTATTTTGAGCGAAGCGTTTATCGAATACTCCCGCTCGAAGCGGCGCTTGGTAGTAGTGGCGGGCATGGCCATGTCAGAAGAAGTAAGGGCGCCCGTCACTCCCCACTAAAAGTGGCTCTGCGGGCAGGAAAACAAGTAATTTTTAAATCAACGCTTGCACGAAGAGAATTTTTCAGTACCTTTGCACTCCCAAATCACCAACTGGCGGGGTAGCTCAGTTGGTTAGAGCACAGGATTCATAACCCTGAGGTCACGAGTTCAACTCTCGTCCCCGCTACACTTCGCAAGCGCCGCTTCAACTTAGTTGGAGCGGCGTTTTGTATTTGGGACCCAGCTAGGGTTTTAATAATTGTAAAGGCAGCCAATTGCGACCTTTTGAACTTTGCCTGGCGCGAGAAAACAAAAAGCGCTTGCCTCCAGGAAGGGAGCAAGCGCTTTTCAGATTCAGTCGCAAGACCAGGGCTAATTAGGTAGCCCGGCCCACACTACTTCGCTTTCTCAACAATGCCTGCGAAAGCAGCGGGATGGTTCAGGGCTAAGTCAGCCAGTACTTTGCGGTTGAGCTCGATACCAGCCTTCTTCAGGCCGCCCATCAACTGCGAGTACGAGAGGCCATGCTCACGGGCACCAGCGTTGATACGCTGAATCCAGAGCGCGCGGAACTCGCGCTTCTTCACCTTGCGGTCGCGGTAGGCATAGAGCAAGCCCTTTTCTACGGCATTTTTCGCAACGGTCCATACATTCTTGCGGCGGCCGTAATAGCCTTTGGCAAGGCGCATTACTTTTTTCCGGCGGTGGCGCGAGGCCACGTGGTTTACACTCCTTGGCATAACCTAAGTTGTTTTTGGCAGCCGGCGCTCCGCGTCAGCGGAATCTTGTGATGCGGCCGGAAGCCGGGGTTGTTAAAAATTATGAGTTATGAACTATGGACTATGTGATTAGAGCAAGTGCTACTTAAGCAACGACTTCTGACTCACAATACATAAGTCATACTTTTATCAGATGTTAAGCATCTGGCTCACCCGATTCATATCAGCCGAGCTAACGAGGCCGCTGTGGGTGAGGGCACGCTTACGTTTGGTGCTCTTCTTGGTCAGAATGTGCGACTTGAAGGCGTGCTTGCGCTTTACTTTGCCGGTTCCGGTCAGCTTAAAACGCTTTTTGGCACCCGACTTGGTTTTTACTTTGGGCATGGTTGTGGTTGATTATTGATTGTTAGGTACTGACGCTGAACGAGATACTTATCCGGCAGCGGCAGCCATCAACAAACGGGATGAAGCTATTCAGTAGCGGCAGGCTCCTCAGCAGGCTTAGCCTCTTTGGGAGCTTTCGGCGCTTTGTCTTTATCGGCAGGGGCAGCGGGCTTGGGAGCAGGCTTGGCCACTACGGCCGCCTTAGGGGCGAGGTAAAGGAACATGCGCTTACCTTCCAACTTGGGTAGTTGCTCTACTTTGGCCAGTTCTTCGAGGGCCTGGGCAAACTTGAGCAACAAGATTTCGCCGCGCTCCTTGAAGACGATGCTACGACCCACGAAGTGCACGTAAGCCTTAATCTTCGCGCCTTCCTTCAAAAACTCCTGCGCATGCTTGAGCTTGAAGTCGAAGTCGTGGTCGTCGGTGTTAGGACCAAAACGGATTTCCTTGAGGACAACCTTGGTTTGCTTGGCCTTGAGCTCGCGAGTTTTTTTCTTCTGCTCGTACTTAAATTTCGAGTAGTCAATGACGCGGCACACGGGCGGCACGGCCGTGGGCGAAATCTCCACGAGGTCCAGGTTCTGGTCCTGGGCCATCTTGCGGGCCTGGTCGGTAGGGTATACCCCCTGCTCGACGTTATCTCCTACCAAGCGAACTTCGCGGGCGGTGATTTTCTGGTTAATTTTGAACGGCTCCTCCACCTGCTGGCGGGGCACGTACCGACGATTCGGGGTAGCTATGGCGAAAGTCCTCCTGCTAAAGTGTGGCGGGGAATTATTTTAAGGCAACGAACGACGAAGCGAGCCTCAATCGTTCGGGGGGCAAATATCCAACTTTTTACTGGCAAATCAAAGCCTTCGTAAAAAATTAATGGTTACTAGTCAAGGATTAACGGCAAAAGCTGCTCGGTAGAATCGGCTGCCTCACCGTTAATCGTTGACCAGTAATCCAGTACCAGGCTAGCCCATTGCTTCGGCAATCTGGCTGTTGACGCTCGTAACGAAGGCGTCGATGGGCATCGAGCCGATGTCGCCTTCGCCGTGGCGGCGCACGCTGATGAGGCCATCCTGCGCTTCTTTCTCGCCCACAATCAGCAGGTAAGGCGTCTTGGCGATTTCGGCATCGCGGATTTTGCGGCCGATGCGCTCGTCGCGGGCATCGACGGTGCCGCGCAGGTCGGCGGCCTCCAGCTTGGCTTTTACCTCGTAGGCGTAGTCGGCAAACTTGTCGGAAATGGGCAGCACGATAAACTGCTCGGGCGAGAGCCAGAGCGGAAAATTACCGGCCGTGTGCTCGATGAGCACCGCCACGAAGCGTTCGAGCGAGCCAAACGGGGCGCGGTGAATCATCACCGGTCGGGCGCGGGTGTTTTCGGGCGTTACGTACTCGAGGTCGAAGCGCTCGGGTAGGTTGTAATCGACCTGAATGGTGCCGAGCTGCCAGCGGCGGCCCAGCGCGTCGCGCACCATAAAGTCGAGCTTGGGGCCGTAGAAGGCCGCCTCGCCCAGCTCCGTAACGGTGGCTAGCCCCTTTTCGGCCGTTGATTCTTGGATGGCAGCTTCGGCCAGGGCCCAGTTTTCGTCGGTGCCGATGTACTTGGTCTTATTCTCGGGGTCGCGCAGCGAAATCTGAGCCGTGAAATCACTGAAGCCTAGTGCTTTGAACACGTAGAGCACGAGGTCGATTACTTTTTGAAACTCCTCCTTCACCTGGTCGGGGCGGCAAAAGATGTGCGCATCATCCTGCGTGAAGCCGCGCACGCGAGTGAGGCCGTGCAGCTCGCCCGACTGCTCGTAGCGGTACACGGTGCCGAACTCGGCCAGGCGCACTGGCAGGTCGCGGTAGCTGCGGGGCTTGGTGCGGTAGATTTCGCAGTGGTGGGGGCAGTTCATCGGCTTGAGGAAAAACTCCTCGCCGGGGTTGGGCGTCTTGATGGGCTGGAACGAGTCAGCACCGTATTTCTCGTAGTGGCCACTGGTAACGTACAGCTCCTTGGCGCCGATGTGCGGCGTCACAACCGGCTGATAGCCAGCCTTCACCTGGGCCTTGCGCAGAAACTGCTCTAAGCGCTCGCGCAGCACCGTGCCCTTGGGTAGCCACAGCGGCAGGCCCGCGCCTACCTTCTCCGAGAAGGCGAATAGCTCCAGCTCTTTGCCCAGCTTGCGATGGTCGCGGCGCTTGGCCTCTTCGAGCTTTTCGAGGTACTCGGTGAGGTCCTTGGCCTTGGGAAAGGTGATGCCGTAGAGGCGCGTGAGCTGCTTATTCTTCTCGTCGCCGCGCCAGTAGGCACCGGCCACGTTCATAATTTTGGCGGCCTTGATGGTACCCGTGTCGGGGATGTGCGGCCCGCGGCAGAGGTCAGTGAAGCTGCCTTGGGTGTAGAACGTAATCTGGCCATCGGCCAGGTTTTCGAGCAGCTCCAGCTTGTAGGGGTCCTGCTTTTCGGTGAAGTAGGCCACGGCCTCCGCCTTGGGCACTTCGCGGCGCTCAAACTTGCTTTTGTTCTTAGCCAGCTCAATCATCTTCTTCTCGATGGCCGGGAAGTCGTCGCTCGAAATAGTGCGGCCTTCGCCGAGGTCCACGTCGTAGTAGAAGCCGTTTTCGATGGCCGGGCCGATGGCTAGCTTCACGCCGGGGTACAGCGCTTCGAGGGCTTCGGCCATAAGGTGGGCCGAGGAGTGCCAGTAGGCCTGCTTACCGCCGGCGTCGTTCCAGGTGAGGATTTCGAGGGTGGCGTCGTCGGTAAAGGCGCGGTGCAGGTCGCGGATTTCGCCGTTTACTTTCACGGCCAAGGCATTGCGGGCGAGGCCTTCGCTGATGCTGGCGGCGAGGTCGTAGCCCGTCGAGCCGGCTTCGACCTGACGGATGGAGCCGTCGGGGAGGGTGATGTTAAGCATAACTACTAACAATTGCCGGCAAGAAGCGCCAAGCAGGCGCAAGTTACGGGCGCGTTGTGGAATAGCAGAACGCCTGGCTAGCCAGCCCCCGCCGGGCAGGCTAGCCAGAAGGCCAAAAGCTTAGGGTGGCGCAGCCCCGCTCCTAGCGCACGGGCAGCGGGCGCAGCGGCGCTTCGGGCCGGGGGCGCACCACTGGGGCGGGCGCCGGCCGGCGGTAGTAGCTGTGCGGGGCGGTGCGCAGGCTGTCGGGCAGCGCAGCCTGCACCAGGTCATTGGTTTTCCAGACCTTGTATGTCCAGTGCTGATTAGCAGGATTTTCGGCCACTAGCAGGCGGTACTGGCGCAGGGCTTCGGGTAGGCGGTGCTGGGCTTCGAGAGCCTCGGCCAGCCGCACGCGGGCTTCGGGCAGGCGCGGGTTGCGGCGCAGGGCCCGCTGCAAATGCGGAATAATGGCGGCCGGCCGCTGGCCGTGGGCGCTGGCGGCGAGGGCTAGCCGGTAGTCGGCACGGTACTGGGTGGTATCGAGCAGCAGGGCGCGGCGGTAGTAGCGCAAGGCACTGTCGGGCCGGCCTTGCAGCTCCAGTTGGCGGCCGTAGTCGTAGTGCAGCGCCCCCGATGTAGAGTCCAGGCGCAGGCCTTGGGCGGCGTAGGTGGCGGCCTCTTCGGGCACGCGGTAGGCATTGAGCAGGAAGGCTAGCTGGTGCAGAATCTCGGGCTGGCGCGGGTCGCGGGCGCGGGCCGCCTGCAGGTAGTCGAAAGCCTGCACGGTATCGGCAGTGGCGGCGTAGGCGAGTCCCTTGTAGAAGAGCGCGGCGGGCTGGTCGGGGTCGAGGCGCAGGGTGCGGTCGAGGCTAGCCAGGGCGGCCTCGTACTGGTGAGCCGCCAGGTGGGTTTCGCCTTCCAGCAGCGGCAGTTCGGGCGAGCTGAAGCCATTGGCGGCGGCGCGGCGGGCGGCGGCCAGGGCTTCGGGCAGCCGGCCGAGGGCGCGCAACGCCCGGGCCTGCAAAAAATAGAGGTCGCCGGCCTGGTCGTCGGCTTGCAGGGCAGCTTCTACGTCGCGCAGGGCAGCGGTGGGCTGGCCAGCGGCCAGCCGCAGGCCAGCCCGGCGGGCCAGCAGGCCGGTGTTATTGGGCTGCTGCCGAATGGCTCCATCCAGCTCATCGGCCTGCACGCGGGGGCCGGTGCGCACGGTGGCCAGGTCCACGAGGGTATCGGGCTGCTCGGCCGGCGCGCCCTGGCAGGCCGCCAGCGCCAGCGCCAACGCAGAGAAAAGCCAACGGGACATAGGTTGCGGCAGAAAACGAATTGCAAAAGTAGCGGCTAGCCCCGCCGCCCGCCGCCCCGGCTGGCTTGGTCGCCCAGCCGGGGCTGGCCCCACTCCCACTGCCAGGGCCGACTTTTGCCGGTGGGTTAGCCTCAGGCTACTGAATTTTTGAATCAGTGCCGCCGCATTTTGGCGCGGCCGGGCGCGTTTTTTGTTTACTAGTTATGAAAATTCTCCTCGTCGAAGATGAGCCCTCAGTAGCGGCCTTTCTGCACCAGGGTCTCACCGAGCAAGACTATACCGTGGACCTGGCGGCCGATGGCCTGCTGGGCCTGCGCCGCGCCCAAAGCACCCAGTACGACTGCCTGATTCTGGACCAGATGCTGCCCGGACTCAGTGGACTGGAGGTGTGCCGGCAGGTGCGCGCTCACGACCCCGGCGTGCCCATTCTGATGCTTACGGCCCTGGGTGAAACGGACGACAAAATCCGCGGCCTCGACGCGGGAGCCGATGATTATTTAGTTAAGCCCTTTGCTTTTAGCGAGTTGCTGGCCCGCATCCGGGCCTTGGTGCGCCGCCGCACCGAGGCGCCCGCCCCGGCCGCCGTGCTGCGCCTGGCCGACCTCAGCCTCGACCCTGCCACCAAGCGCGTGGAGCGCGCCGGCCAGCTCATCACCCTCACCGCCCGCGAGTTTGCGCTGCTCGAATACCTGCTGCGCCACCAGGACCGCGTGGTGAGCCGCGCCGACCTGCTGGAGCACGTCTGGGATTTGAGCTTCGACACCGGCTCCAACGTGATTGACGTGTACATCAACTTTCTGCGCAAAAAGCTGGATAAAGGCTTCGAGCCCAAGCTCATTCACACTCTGGTGGGCATGGGCTACGCGCTGCGCATTGCGGGGTGAGGTGAGGAAGTGAGGAAGCGAAAAGTGAGGAGATAGTATGAGGATAGATTGTCTGCCATCAAAGCTGTTTAGCAAGTAGCTCTTTCCTCATGCTGAGCGCAGTGTAGTCGAAGCATGACGGAATACTAGGTGATTGGGCTTCCTAAAAGACTTCTTCATCGCTACTCCCTTTACCTTCTTATTTACCCTATCACTGCCTGTCTCTTTCACCCTCTTACCTTTTCACCATATCACCCCAATCCATGTCCATTCGCCTGCGGCTGGCGGCCCAATTTGGGGCCATTCTGGTGATTACGCTGGTGCTGTTTGCGCTAGCTATCTACTTCGTTACGCAGCGGGCCCGGCGCGAGGAGTTTACCCAAAGTCTGTTTAAGCGCGCTCTGGTGGTGGGCCACGCCTACGCCGATGGCCAGGCCCGCGCCGATGCCAGCCACCAGGCCTCGTACCGGCAGTACTTGCGCCAGCTCTACCGCACGCTGCCCGCCGAGGAAGGCCGCGTGTACGACGCGGCTGGCCAACTGGTATTTCGCGAGGGGCAGCGCCCGCCGGCCAAGCCCATTCCGCCCGAGTGGCTGGCCGAGGTGCGCCGCCTGGGCCGGGCTGTGCTCGAGCCGGAGGCGCACTACCACGAAACCGTGGGCCTGTTGTACCAGGATGCCCGGCTAGGCCCCCTGGTGGTGGTGGCGGCCTCGGTAGATGAAGATGGCCGCCGCCAGCTCACCAGCCTGCGCCAGGTATTGATAGTAGGGCTGCTAGCTGCCGCCGTGGTGATGAGCGTGGGCGGCTGGCTGCTGGCCGACCAGGCGCTGCGCCCGCTGCGGCGCATGGTGGGCGAGGTCGACGGCATCACGGCCACCGACCTGAGCCGGCGCCTGACCCAAGCCGTGGGCCCGGCCGACGAGCTAGGCCACCTGGCCCAGCGCTTCAACCGCCTGCTCGACCGGCTGGAATCGGCCTTCGTGGGCCAGCGCACGTTTGTGCGCGATGCCTCGCACGAGCTGCGCACGCCCCTCACCGCGCTCATTGGCGAGCTCGAAGTGGCCCTGCTGCCCGCCGAGCGCCCCCCGGCCGACTACCGCCGCACCCTGCAAAGCACCCTCGACGCCGCCCGCCAGCTCAGCAGCCTCACCAATGGCCTGCTGCAAATAGCCCGGGCTTCCGGCGACCCTTCGCAGGTGCCCATGGCCCTTGTGCACCCAGATGAGCTACTGCTGCTCGCTCACGAGCAGATACTGCGCCGCCACCCCACTTGCCGCGTGGACCTGGAACTGGGCGATGAGGCGCTGCCCGCCGTGTGGGGCAACGAGGCCCTGCTGCTAGCCGCCATGCTCAACGTGCTCGACAATGCCTGTAAGTATTCGGCCGGGGCCGCCACGCCGGTGCTGGCTAGCCTGCGCCCCGCCGGCGCCGGCCGCCTGCACCTGCGCGTGCAAGACCACGGCCCCGGCCTCAGCCCCGCCGATTTGGAGCAGGTATTCGTACCGTTTTTTCGAGCGGCGGCGGTACGGGCGCTGCCGGGGCACGGCATTGGGCTGCCGCTCACGGCCCAGATTATGGCCCTGCACGGCGGCCTAGTGCGCGTAGACAGCCAGCTTGGCCACGGCACCAAGGTGTGGCTGGAGTGGCCGGTATCGGCCCTGGCACCGGACTAACGAGTATCTCTGGCAGCGGTGCGTAGCCATTTCTCGCAGAAGCAGGCGGAGACCTAGCCAACAAACTTGGCGCACCGCGGCGAGAAACACCAGTTACAGCAATGTTTTAACAGGGCAAAAATCCATTCTCTACACAGGCTTTTACTCTTTGAAAATTAGTATTTTACCTACTTTAATTTCTTTTTAATTTCACTTTAACTTCATCTTAACTACGTCTCCGTATCCTTGTGCTGAATTTCCCACCCTAGCCGGCTTGCTGCCGCTGCCTTATGCCCACTTCTATGCCCCAGGTCACTTCTACCCCTAGCCGCACCGGTGCACCAGTGGCCACTGCTGGCGGGGTAGCCACCCCGCCCCCACCCGGCCGGTTTAGCACGTTGGGGCAAGATGCGCCGGCGGGACTGGTGGTGTTTTTGGTGGCGCTGCCGCTGTGCTTGGGCATTTCGCTAGCATCGGGGGCGCCGCTGCTGGCGGGTATGGTGGCGGGCATTGTGGGCGGGCTGGTGGTGAGCGTACTCAGCGGCTCGGCCGTGAGCGTGAGCGGGCCGGCGGCGGGCCTCACGGTGGTGATGCTCTCGGCCATTGCCACGCTGGGGTCGTGGCCGGCGGTGCTGGCGGCCACGGTGGTGGCGGGCGGCATTCAGGTGCTGCTGGGCGTGGCGCGGGCGGGTATTATTGCCCTGTATTTTCCGGCAGCCGTTATCCGCGGCATGCTAGCGGCCATTGGCATTATCCTGATTTTGAAGCAACTGCCGCACTTTGTGGGGGCTGACACGGACTACTTCGAGGACATGGACTTTTTGCAGTTCAATGGCCTGAACACGTTTTCGGCGCTGGGGGCGGCCCTGAAGCATGTCAGCCCTGGCTCGGTGCTCATTGGCGCGACCTCGCTGGTGCTGCTGCTGCTCTGGGATAGTCCGCCGGTGCGCCGGCAGCCCTGGGCGCGGCTCGTACCGGGGGCGCTGGTGGTAGTGCTGTCGGCCGTGGCGCTCAACCAATTGCTGCGCAACGTGGCCCCCGCCTGGCAGGTGCGCCCCCAGCACCTCGTGAAGCTGCCCGTGGTGACGTCGCTAGCCCAGCTCACGGGTGAGATGACGTTTCCCGACTTCAGTGCGCTGCGCAAGCCGGCCACCTACGGCGTGGCCTTCACCATTGCCATCGTGGCCTCACTCGAAACGCTGCTCAGCATCGAGGCCGTCGACAATCTCGACCCGCGTAAGCGCCACACGCCCACCAACCGCGAGCTGTTGGCTCAGGGCGCGGGCAACATCCTCAGCGGCCTGCTCGGCGGACTACCGCTCACGGCCGTTATCGTGCGCTCGTCGGCCAATATCGCGGCCGGCGGCCAAACCAAGCTCGCCGCGTTTATTCACGGGATGCTGCTGTTGACTAGCCTGTTGTTTCTGGGGGCCGTGCTGAATATGATTCCGCTGGCGGCGCTGGCGGCCGTGCTGCTGCTGGTGGGCTTCAAGCTGACTAAGCCCGCGCTTTATCGCCAGCAGTGGCGGCTGGGTTGGGCGCAGTTTGGGCCGTTCATCATCACCATCGCGGCGGTGCTGTTCACCGATTTGCTCAAAGGCGTGAGCATCGGGCTGGTGCTAGGCTTCTTCTTCATTCTGAAAGACAATGCCAAGGCCGGCTCTTACCTACGGCGCGATGAAACGGCCGAGGAAGAGCCCGACTTGCTGCACCTGCGCCTGCCCGAGCACGTATCCTTTCTCAACAAGGCCAGCATCGTAACGACCCTCGAGCAACTGCCCGGCGGCAGCCGCGTAATACTCGACGGCACCCGCTCCGATGTCATTGACCAAGACGTATTAGAGGCCATTGAGGCTTTCCGGCAGGCGGCACCCGCCCGCGGCATTGCCCTGGAGCTACGCGGCATCCGGTCAGTAGCCTTGGCTGGCCACTAGGCCTTAGGCCTGGTTTCACTTTACTTGTTTCACTTTTTAGCTTTCCGCTTCTTCCCTATTTATGGCTTCTTCGCTCTCATCCGAGAAATCGGCCTCTACTGGCATCCAAGACATTCTGGCTAACAACCGCAAGTGGGTGGCTAACAAAAACGCCGAAGACCCCGAGTTTTTCAAGCGCCTGGCCGATGGCCAAAAGCCGCGCTACCTGTTCATTGGCTGCTCCGACTCGCGGGTGCCAGCCTCGGGCATCACGGGCACGGGCCCGGGCGAAATGTTTGTGCACCGCAACATCGCTAACATGGTAGTGCACGCCGATATGAACCTACTGAGCGTGCTGCAATACGCCGTAGAAGTGCTGGGCGTGCAGGACATTCTGGTAGTAGGCCACTACGGCTGCGGCGGCGTGGCCGCGGCGGCAGCCAACAAGCAGTATGGCCTGATTGACAACTGGCTAGTAAATATTCGCGATGTGGTGCGCCTGCACGAAACCGAGTTGCTGCGCATCACCGACGAAAAGCAGCGCATGCGCCGCCTCGTGGAGCTCAACGTGACGGAGCAGGTGCAGAACCTAGCCAAAACCAATATCATTCAGAACGCCATGCGCGGCGACAACCCGCCCCGCCTGCACGGCCTCGTGTATGATATCGCCGACGGCGTGCTCAAGGACTTGCAGGTGAACGACACCAGTGTTATCAGCAGTATGGCCCACATATACGGCACCGAGGTCAAGCCGCTGATAGCCTCGAACCACGCGCCCGAGCCGCCCACGAAGGAAGAAGATTCGAGCAGCTACGAGGGTCCGCAGTACGACCCCGGCCAGCTGGCGAATGCGAGTCAGGCTAACGCGTAAGCAGGCTAGCCAGCTAATTTTTGATACAACGGCCCGACTACTTTGGTAGCCGGGCCGTTGTGCTTATTGCCCGGTCGTGCTGGTGGCGGGGCTAGCCGGCAGGTGCTCGTACCAGCGAGCGTGCAGGCGGTCGCGGCGCGCGGCGCCACGCAGCAGCGGCGGCAATAGCTGCTGACACAAGCGGTTCATGGTGAGGTCTTCGCTCGTGTAGGTGGGCAGCTTAATGGCCTCTTGCAGCACGGCAATGGCGCGGCGGCGGCGGCCCTGGTACTTATACATGCGCGCCAGGTCGTAGCAATACTGAATGCGGCCGGGGTCGAGCTCACGGGCCTTTTCCAGCGCATCCAGCGCCTTTTTAGACGTCGCACCCTGCGGATAACCACCCAGGAAGATGCGCGAAAACGTCTTTTCGAGCACGTTGTAGTGCGCCACGCGGTAGTACCACCGGCCCAGCAACTGCCACGCTTCGGGCAAATCGGGCCGGCGCTCGGCGGCCAGAAACACGTGCGAGCGCAGCTGCTTAAACAGCCGCAGCCGGTCGCGGGCGCTCGTCAGCCCCGCCTCGCTGAAGAGGGCCAGCGCCATGGCGTAGTTGCTTTCGCCGCCCTCGGGCTGCAGCGCCAGCGCGCGGTCGGCGTACTGGTGGGCCGCGTCAAAATACGCCTTTTTGCGGGTTTCATCCGAGTAGCGCGTGCCGATGCTCACGCTCAGCACGGCGGCGCGCCATAGGCTTTCGTAGTGCTGGCCGTTGAGTTTGAGCACCGCCTGGTACTCGGCCAGCGCCTCCGAGTCTTTGTACTTGGCTTGCAGGCTAGCGGCCTGGCGCAGGTGCTGGCGCAAAGCCACCGAGTCGGGGGCTTGCGCGGCCTTGGTCAATTTTTTGGGCTTCGTCGCCAGCTCGGCCGCCTCGGGTATGGCAGGCAGCGAGGGCTGGGAAGTAGTTGTTTTCTGAGCTTGCGCCACGAGCGGCCCGCCCCCGCCGCCCAGGCTGAGTGCCACTGCCAAAAAAGCCAAGCTAACTATTCTCATACCCTGCGCCTTACGTCATTGGCCTAAAACAAGCCTAGCTGGGCCTTAGGCCGCCGCAGCAGCGCCTGCGACTGCGCCACTTCTTCGTCCGTTATCTCTACGTTGGCCGGGGGTGCGGCCTCGGCCGCCTCGGGGCTAGCCTCGGTTTCGCCTTCGGGCTTGGCGGCGCCGCGCTTCTTAGCTTCGCGGCGCACGGGCTCAGGGCCTTCGTCGGTGAGCAGGGCCAGCGCGTGGATTTTAAAGTAATTGAGCTTGTTGCCCATCGCCTTCCAGCCCTTCACCTCAATAAATTGGTCGAGACGGATTTTCTCAGTTTCCTTATCGGCCTTTTTATCGCGTTGCAGCTTCACTTCCACTTCCGGCTCGGCGAAGGTGCTCACGGCCAGCAGCTTCGAGCCTTTGCTTTCGGAGATGAAGGTAAAGGGCTTGTCCATCGTCGTGGTTTCGATGTGGAAGCGCTTGATGTAGTGCAGCTTGGTTTCGCCATCCACGTACGCGGTGCTCACCACCGTATCCGGCTCCAGCTTGCGCAAAATGAGGATGTTGGGCACATCGAAATGCAGCGTCGGGCTCGGGGCCTTCAGCTCGTACGTGCCATCCTTGTAAATCACCAGCACCACGTGCTCGGTATCGAAGGCGCCGAGGTAGCGGCCGTGCCCGGCGTGGTTGAGGCGACCCACTACGCTATCAAAGAACACTTCGCGGCCACCCAAGGTGCTGTCGCCCACCGACTTCTGGGTTATCTTCTTAATCGGCTGCTTGGTGACAATATTACCCATCGAGCCCTTGCCCTTGATGGCCAGCTCGGCAAAGTCAAACTCAAATTGCTTGACCCTAGCCGGCGCCTTGTCCGAAAGCTGAATCGTCACCGTTTCGCTTTCCGAATTGGGGTTAGCCGTGAGGTACAGGGTTTTAGTACCCTTGGTGCCCTTGGTGAGGTCGTACACTTTGTCGCGCGTGATACCCGACACCAGGAAGCGCTTGGCGAAGCTGATGCCGCTGGCCCCGTCCACGTACACCATGTTGTAGACCAACCGGTCGTCGTTCTTGTTGTAGACGCCCACGTGCAGAATGTCCTTGCCCACGAAGGTCTTCTCCGCGATTTTGGTTACCACAAACGTGCCGTCGCGCTTGATGGCGATGATGTCGTCGAGGTCCGAGCAGTCGCACACAAACTCGGCCTTTTCGTCTTTCTTCAGGCCGTGGCCGATGAAGCCGTCCTGGCGGTTTACGTAGAGCTTCTGGTTGGCCACGGCCACCTTCTGGGCCGTCACCACGTCGAAGGTGCGCAGCTGGGTCTTGCGCTCGCGGCTAGCCCCGTATTTCTTCAGCAGGTTCTCGAAGTAAGCCACGGCGTAGCGCGTGAGGTTGGCCAGGTGGTCGGCTACCTCGGCTAGCTCGGCATCGAGCTTCTGAATGTATTCCTCGGCCTTGAACCCGTCGAATTTCGAGATGCGCTTGATGCGAATTTCAGTCAGGCGCGTGAGGTCGTCCTCGCTCACCGGGCGCCGAATGACGAGGCGCGTGTCGCTGGCCTTCATTTTCTCGCCTTCCACGCGCACAAACTTCTTGAGGCCGGCGTCGATGGTTTCGAGAATCTGCTCCCAGGTTTCGCACTCCTCAATTTTGCGGTAAATGCGGTTCTCGATGAAAATCTTCTCCAGCGAAGCCGAATGCCACTTTTCCTCCAGCTCCTGCTGCCTGATTTCCAGCTCGCGCTCTAGCAGGCGCACGGTTTTGCCGGTGCTCAGGCGCAACATGTCCTCCACGCCCACGAAGCGCGGCTTGTCGTCGATGATGACGCAGGTATTGGGCGAAATCGAGATTTCGCAATCGGTAAAGGCGTAGAGCGCGTCAATCGTGAGGTCGGGGCTGATGCCGGGCGGCAGCTGCACCTGGATTTCGACCTCGGCGGCGGTGTTGTCCACCACCTTCTTAATCTTGATTTTATTGGCCTCGCTGGCCTTCACGATGCTCTCCATCAGCGCCGTGGTGGTGGTACCGTACGGGATATCGCGGATGATGAGCAGCGTCTTGTCAACCTTCTCAATCGTGGCCCGCAGCCGAATGCGCCCGCCGCGCTGCCCGTTCTGGTAGTTGCTGATGTCGGCCAGGCCGCCGGTCGGAAAATCGGGGTACAGCCGGAACTCGCGCTTGCGCAGCACGTCGATGCTTGCCTGGCACAGCTCGCGAAAGTTGTGCGGCATAATCTTGGTACTCAGGCCCACAGCGATGCCTTCCACGCCCTGCGCCAGCAGCAGCGGAAACTTGACGGGCAGCGTGGTGGGCTCGCGCTTGCGGCCGTCGTAGCTCATCTGCCACTCCGTGATGTCGGGGTTGAACACGACTTCGAGGGCAAACTTGCTGAGGCGCGCCTCGATGTAGCGCGGCGCGGCGGCCGAGTCGCCGGTGCGCACGTCGCCCCAGTTGCCCTGGGTTTCGATGAGCAGGTCTTTCTGGCCCAGGTTCACCATCGCGTCGCCGATGCTGGCATCGCCGTGCGGGTGGTACTGCATGGTTTGGCCAATGACGTTAGCCACCTTGTTGAAGCGGCCATCATCCATCTCGTTCATGGCGTGCAGAATGCGCCGCTGCACGGGCTTCAGGCCGTCTTCGACGGCCGGCACGGCGCGCTCCAGAATCACGTAGCTGGCGTAGTCCAGAAACCAGTTCTGGTACATGCCGCGCACGTTGTTGAGGTCATGAATGACCTCGCCGGGGGCAAATTTGGTATCTTCCTCGGCCTCTTCGCTAGCCTCCTGCGGCGAGTCGGGCTCGGCCTCTCCTTCCGTAAATTCCTCATCATCAGCCGCTTTGCTATCACTAAACAGCGTTTCCGCAACCTGCAGCGTGGCGTCGTGGGCTAGGGCCTCGTCGGCGGCGTCCAGGTCGGGTTGGGCCGCGCCGCTCAAGTCAAAATCCAGCGAGTCGCCCGGCTGCAAGTAGTCAGGGTGAGAAGCATCGAGAGCAGAAGAATCAGAAATAGCCACAGGAAGAAACGTAAAATCGGCAAGCTGCCGTCAAAAGTACCGTAAAAATTGGCGCAAAGCACCATTTTAGCAAGGCTACCCCCTAGCAGAAAGTTCCCAATATTATTAGCCATCGGCTAATTGTCAGAAACTAAACCAGCTGGCAAAACCTCGGCCGTGAAGCAAAAAGCCCCCGCCCGGCGAGCGGGCGAGGGCAGTTATGGGGAGGCTAGCCAGCGGGCTAAGCCAGCGCGATTTCGGCCACCGGCAGCACGTCGCTCGTCACCAGGTCCTTTTCGAGGCGCAGGTTGTCGATGATGAACTCCTGGCGGGCGGGCGTATTCTTGCCCATGTAGTAGGCCAGCACCTGCTGAATGCTGCGGTCCGATTGCAGAATCACGGGCTCCAGCTTGATGTTTTCGCCAATGAACTTGCCGAACTCGTCGGGCGAAATCTCGCCTAGTCCTTTGAAGCGTGTCACCTCGGGGTTGCGGCCGAGCTTGCGCATGGCGTCCTGCTTTTCGCTCTCATTATAGCAGTAGATGGTTTCTTTCTTGTTGCGCACCCGGAAGAGCGGCGTTTCGAGGATGTAGACGTGGCCATTGCGCACGAGGTCGGGGAAAAACTGAAGGAAGAACGTGAGCAGCAGCAGCCGGATGTGCATGCCGTCCACGTCGGCATCGGTGGCCACGACCACGCGGTTGTAGCGCAGGCCTTCCAGCCCTTCTTCGATGTTAAGGGCATGCTGCAAGAGGTTGAATTCCTCGTTTTCGTACACAATTTTCTTCTTGAGGCCAAAGCAGTTGAGCGGCTTACCGCGCAGGCTGAACACGGCTTCCAGTTCCACATTGCGGCTCTTGGTAATGCTGCCGCTGGCCGAGTCGCCCTCGGTGATGAAGAGCGTGGTGAGCGGCTCCTTCTCGGCGCCGTCTTTCGCGTTTTCGCCCAGGTGAAAGCGGCAGTCGCGCAGCTTGCGGTTGTGCAGGTTAGCCTTTTTGGCGCGCTGGTTGGCTAGCTTCTTCACGCCGGCCATGTCCTTGCGCTCGCGCTCGCTCTGCTCGATACGCTTGCGCAGCGCCTCGGCCGCTAGGGGGTTCTTGTGCAGGTAGTTGTCGAGATGCTCCTTTACAAAGTCTACGATGAAGCCCCGCACAGTGCGCGCATTGTCGCCCTCGGGCTCCATGTTGATGCTGCCCAGCTTGGTTTTGGTCTGGCTCTCAAACACCGGCTCCTGCACCCGTATCGAAATTGCGCCAATAATGCTGGCCCGGATATCGGCCGCGTCGTAGTCCTTTTTGTAGTGCTCGCGCACCGTTTTCACCACGGCCTCACGTAAGGCCGCTAGGTGGGTGCCGCCCTGGGTGGTGTACTGGCCGTTCACGAAGGAATAGTACTCCTCGCCGTAGTCGTTGCCGTGGGTCAGGGCTAGCTCGATGTCCTCGCCTTTGAGGTGAATGATGTCGTAGCGGCGGGTTTCGGCGTCGGTTTTATCGCGCAGCAAATCGAGCAGGCCGTGGTCGGACACGAACTTTTGCCCGTTGTAATAAATGGTGAGGCCCGCGTTGAGGTAGCAGTAGTAGCGAATCTGGTTTTCGAGAAACTCCGGGATGAAGCGGTAGTTCTTGAAAATCGTGTCGTCGGGCTGGAAGGTGATGAGCGTGCCGTTGCGCTGGCTCGTCTTGATGGGCGCCGGGTCGTTCAGCAGCTGACCCTGCGAAAACTCGGCGGCTTTCAGCTGGCCCTCGCGCACGCTCTGCACCACAAAGTTGCTGCTGAGCGCGTTCACGGCCTTAGTACCTACGCCGTTGAGGCCCACCGATTTCTGAAACACCTTACTGTCGTACTTGCCGCCGGTGTTGATTTTGCTCACCACATCGACCACCTTGCCTAGCGGAATGCCGCGGCCGTAGTCGCGCACCTGCACCCGGCTTTCCGAGATTTTAATCTCGATGGTGCGGCCGTAGCCCATCACGTGCTCGTCGATGCAGTTATCAATTACCTCCTTCACCAGCACGTAGATACCGTCGTCGTAGGCCGAGCCGTCGCCGAGCTTGCCGATGTACATGCCCGGCCGCAGCCGGATGTGCTCGCGCCAGTCGAGCGAGCGGATACTGTCTTCGTTATAGTTGTGGGCGGGGGGGGCAGCGGGCAGGGTAGCACTCATGAGTAATAATCCGTAGTAGGCGCAATGGCCAGGTAAAATAACGCCAGAAATCGCGGCTTGCCACTACGCGGCTAGCCAGCAAGCTTAGTTTTTCTAGCCAATTTGGTTAGCTAACAATGTCTTGAGGCCCACAGTTCGGCTAGCCCTGCCCAACGAGCCCGCCCGGTTTTCGTAAGCGCCCCAACCTCCACGCTTTCAACCTTTAGCTATTCAGCTTATCCTAGCAATGTTACCTCCTGCCAATCAATTCAATGCCCCGCGCAACGTGCCCTCGGCGGCGGCCAACCACGCGCCAGCCCAGGTAAAGCAGTCGCCGGTGGTGCACTACACCTTTATGCTGGTCGGGCTGTCGCTGCTGGTATTCGTACTGCACAAGCTCGACGACCTGCTGCTGCCGCTGGTTTATGCCATCCTGCTGTCGCTGCTGCTTATGCCGCTCGTTACGCAGCTCGAGAAGTGGAAGTGGCCCCGGATGCTGGCCATTGCTACGGCCATTTTGGTAGTCGTACTGTTTATTGCCGGGCTATTCACGTTTTTCGGCTCGCAAATAATCAGCCTACGGAGCGAGCTACCGCTCATTCAAAGCAAGCTGGTAATACTGTTCGACCAGCAGCAGCAGGTGCTGAGCAAACGGTTTCACTTCCAGCCCATGAGCCACGACCAAGTCATTGATTCGTCGCTCTCTGCCCTGCAAAAGCAGTCGAGCAAATACCTGGGCTCCACGCTTAATACCACGCTGGGCGTGCTCAGCACCATTACGCTGGTGCCTATTTACATCTTTTGCTTTCTTTACTACCGCGACCACCTGCGGCAGTTTATGTTCCGGTTTGTGGAGCCCGACAAGCGCACGGTAGTGCTACACACCGTCGATAATATTCAGCACGTGGTGCAGGGCTACATGTCGGGATTGCTCACGGTTATCGCCGTGGTGTCGGTTTTGAACGCCATTGGACTGCTGGCGCTCGGGGTGAAATACGCCATCTTCTTCGCCATTTTCGCTTCGGTGCTGGCCGTTATTCCGTACATCGGCATCATCGTGGGCTCCATCATTCCGGCGCTGCTCACCTACGTCGATACCGGCTCGCTCACGCATGGGCTGCTGGTTATTGGGGTGTTCATGGTGGTGCAGTTTATTTCGGATAACATTCTGGCCCCGCTCATCACGGCTTCCAAGGTGAGTCTCAACCCACTTACGGCCATCATTGCCCTTATTTTGGGGGCGCAACTGTGGGGCACGCCGGGCATGATTTTGAGTGTGCCGCTGTCGGCCGTAATCAAGGTAGTGCTCGATGCCAACAAGTCGACCGAGCCCTGGGGTTTCCTGATGGGCGATGTGAGCGACGGCGAAACCACTAGAAAGGACCCTAGCGACGACCGAGGCTTCCTAACTAAGTTCTGGGACCAAGTACGTGGCAAGCGGCCGCCGCTAGCCTCCGAACCCCAGCTGCCACCGATGCCGGGCGGGCGCTAAGTCCCTAGCCCGGTAGCCAGCCAGAATATTATACGCAACCCCAGGCTGGCCTTGGCTCGTATAGCCAGCAGTTGCCGCCAGCCGTGCGGCCCTTCTTTTTCCACAATACGATAAGCTTTAGAAACCATGGCTAACGAAACCATCGCCCGCGCCCTCACCGACCTCCTCAACCTGAACCGCACCTCTGTGAAAGGCTACCAGGAAGCCGCCGAAGAAGTGAAAAGTGTAGACCTCAAATCGAAGCTGAGCGAGTTTTCGCAGCAGCGCGCTCATTTTGTATCGGACCTCGAAGGCTATGCCAAGCAGTATGGCATTGAGGCCAAAGAGGACAACACCATTGAAAGCCTAGCCACCGACGCGGCCGCCGCCGTACACCGCGGTTGGATTAACATCAAGTCAGCCATCACGGGCGCCGATGACTCGGCCGTGCTCGAAGCCGCCGAAACCGGCGAGGCTACGGCCCTGAAAGCCTACGAAACCGTGCTTTCGTCGAACGACGTACCGGCCGGTGCCAAAACGGTGTTCCAGCAGCAGCACGACGCCATTCTGCAAGCCAAAAACTGGCTGGCAATGAACAAAAGCAAGTAGTTTTAGTGATTAGTGACAAACAAGTTAGTGGCTAATGAATAAGCAAGGTGTTGTTAACCATGTGTTAGTATCAGTTAGTATCTATTAGTCACTAATCATTTGGAAAAGGCCCGCCGGAGCAATCCGGTGGGCCTTTTTTGCGTGCCGGCCGCAACTAACCGCGGCCCTAACTTTGTTAGTATTGCTCGCCCTCCTATTCCTGCGCTTTTGTACGCCATCATTGACCTTGAAACCACCGGCGGCCAACCGGCCAACGACCGCATCACGGAGCTCGCCATCTTCGTGCACGATGGCCAGCGGGTGGTTGATTCCTACACCACGCTGGTGAATCCCGGCCGGGCCATTCCGCCCTTTATTACGCAGCTCACGGGCATCACCAACGACATGGTGTCCGATGCGCCGCGCTTCCACGAGGTGGCCCGCAAGGTGGTGGAAATGACCGAAGGCTGCGTGTTTGTAGCGCACAATGTGCGGTTTGACTATTCTTTTTTGAAGAAAGAATTTGCCGACCTAGGCTACAATTACTCGCGCAAAACGCTGTGCACCGTGCGCCTGTCGCGCTCGCTCATCCCGGGGCAGCCGAGCTACAGCCTGGGCAAGCTGTGCCAGAACATCGGTATTCCGCTCGAAGGCCGGCACCGTGCCGCCGGCGACGCCGAGGCCACGGCCATCCTCTTCGACCGCCTGCTGAAGATAACCCAGGCCAGCGATGCTCAGGAGGCTAGCGACGCCGACGCCCTGGCTAGGGTAGATGCCCTGGCGCCCGCCGGCCGCAGCGCCGCTGCCCCGGAGAAGAAGCCTAGCCCGCGCCGCGTAGCTGCCATGGCGCAGGCCATTAAAACTGCGCTGTTGCCCCCGCTCATCACGCCCGAAAAAGTGGCCGCGCTGCCCCAGGAAACGGGCGTGTACTACTTCCACAACGAGGCCGGCGAGGTTATTTACGTGGGCAAGAGCATCAATATCTACAAGCGCATTCAGCAGCACTTTGCGGTGGATGTAAAATCGCGCAAGAGCCTGGATTTCAAGAATTCCATTGCCGATATCACCTGGGAACTGACGGGCTCGGAGCTGGTGGCGCTGCTCTACGAGTCGCACCTCATCAAGCAGCTCAAGCCGGCCTATAACCGAGCGCAGCGGCGCTCGGTATTTCCGGCGGGCATCTACCTCAAAACCGACGAAAATGGCTACAAATGCCTGTACTACGGCCGCGCCGACGCCCGCAACTCGGAGATACCTATCATCGCGCTCGGCAACCAGTATAAGGCGCAAGGCTTTCTTTATCATAAGGTTGCAAAGTACAACCTCTGCCAAAAGCTGTGCGGGCTGTACAAGACGCCCGGCGCGTGCTTCGACTACCAGGTGCACCGCTGCCAGGGCGCCTGCGTGGGCCAGGAAGCTCCTGAAACCTACAACCTGCGCGTGGACGAGGCCATCGACAGCATCACGTATGAGCACGAGTCGTTCGTGGTCATCGGGGTGGGGCGGCGCGCCGATGAGAAGTCTTTGGTTGTGATTGAAAATGGCCGCTACGTAGGCTTCGGCTACGTGGATGAAACCTTTACGGCGCGCAAGCTAGCCGACTTCCGGCAGGCCGTAAAACCCTACGCCGATAATAAAGACGTGCAGCAGATTATCCGCAACCACGTGCGAACCAAGCGCAAGGGCGAGCAGGTAAAGGTGTTTGGCTAGGCCTAGCAATATTCTGAGTATCAGCACTACCGGGGGGCGCTACCTACTCCCGTGGCTGCTAACCTAGGCGAGGTAGCTTTCGAGAGGCGGGCTCGCTGATAACTTTGGGCTCCGCTAGCCCTATTGCTTCATGCTCAAGTCTCTTCTTCTCGCGCTGTTATTTTCGGCTGCAACGGCCCCAGCCATCGCCCAAACTACGCCGAGCGCCAGTAGCCAAGCCGTGCGCCACCAGTATTGCAACCTGCTTTCGTGGGGCTCAGCCGGACGTGATGCTTCGCTGGAATACGGCCAACACGCCAAACCGGCCGTTGTAAACTCTGAGCTAGAGGCTTTAAACCAAGAGGTCAGAAGAATAGACTCCGGCGTAGCGGCCCTCACCTACTTGTGCAGCCACGGCTGGGAATATGTGGCCGTAAGCGCTTCTTCGCCGGGCGGTACCGCCTTCACTCAGTACCTCATACGCCGGCCGCAACCCTAGCTACTCAGCGCTGGCTAGGCTAGCCAGCCGAAGCGGCCGAACTGCATTTTTCAACGGGCACGCCAGCTTACCAGCAGCCCCGGCGTGTTGCCGGACAGCATGGTGGGGCTAATTTGCCACTCGGCCTTTGCTGGCTGAGGTGGGGCTAGCCCCACGCCGGGCCGGTCGGTGGGGTGGCGGCCCCAGTGGTGGCGGTGCGAGAGGTAAGCCAAGTGGGCCGACAGAATACCCACACCCGCGCCCGCAAACACGTCCGATTCCCAGTGCTTGTTGTTCAGCATCCGGAAGGCACCCACGGTGGTAGCCACGGCGTAGGCGCCCACGCCGTACCACTGGCTTTTGTCGCGCAGCTCGGTGTGCACGATGCTAGCGGCCAGAAACGCCTGCGCCGTGTGGCCCGACGGAAACGAGCGGTAGTCGGAGCCATCGGGCCGCAGGTGGTGGGTGGCCCGCTTGGTGACTTCGACCAGCCCCAGCATCAGCACCTCCGACTTGACCAGGATGAGCGCCAGGTTCACGCGGTCGTTGCGGCCCTCGACGCCAAAAGCCAGCACGGCCCCTAGCTCGAGGTAAGGCAGAAATTGCCCGTAGTCATCGAGGTGACTGCGAAAGTTGGGAAAGTTGCGCTGCAAGTCGGCCTGCGCCTGCCGTGAGGAGTAAAACCCGTGGTCGTCGTACACGCTGATGCCGTAGCCGATGAGCACCGCTGGCACCACGCTAGCCCGCACCAGCTTGCCTTGGTACCAGAGCCGGCGCGGAGTGCCGGGCGGCGTTTGGTACTTGTGCAGGGCAGTGTCGGCAGGCTGTGGTAGCGTTTGGGCTTGGGCCAACCCATTGGTTAAACCCAAGCCTATCACCAAAACCTGTATTCGAGCTACTAACCAAAAACGAGTAGAAAACACCATAGGAAAAGCAAAAAAAGAGCGAGCCAACGCACGTTGGCCCGCTCTTACGAAAAACTACGATGGCAAGCTATGCGCTACTTACCGCCGTTGTCAGCCAGCGCCTCCTTGCTAAGGCTAGCCGCATCTTTCACCACCACGTTGGCGCCGTCCTTCAGCGTCTTCGATACGGCGCGGAACGGACCGCTAGCCACCTGCGCGCCGGCCGGAATGCCGCTCACAATCTCGATGTTCTGGAAGTCGCTCACCCCGGTTTTCACTGGGGTCAACACGGCTTTGCCGTCTTTGACAATGAATACTACCTCCTGAATAGATGTTTTCAGTGCCGACTTGTTAGCCTCAACTACTTGAGCCGAGCCAGTGGCCCGGCCGCCAGGGCCGCTTCGTCCGGTAGTAGCTTCCGACTTGCTGGCGGCCGAGTCGGAGCGGGTGGTTACGGCGGCCAGCGGCACGCTCAGTACGCCGCTCTTGCGGTCGGCGATGATGTCGACCGAGGCCGTCATGCCGGGGCGGAACGGTACGGTGCTGTGGCCATTGGGCCCCATTTTGATGAGGTGGCGGTAGCTTTCGGGCAGCAGGCGCACGCGCACTTCAAACTCGGTTACGGCTTCGGCGGTGAGGGCGTCCTTGGCCGTGTTGGCAATGGCCGTGACGATGCCCTTAAACTTCTCGTTCTGCGTGGTGTAGGAGTCCACTTCCACCTCGGCCGAGTCGCCGAGCTGCACCCGAATAATGTCGTTTTCGTTCACGCTCACCCGCACCTCCATGTTGTTGAGGTTGGCAATGCGCATTATTTCGGTGCCCGCCATTTGGGTGGTACCTACTACGCGCTCACCTTTCTTGACGTTCAGCTTGCTGACCGTGCCGCTCACCGGCGCGTAAATGGTGGTTTTGTTGAGGTTTTTCTGGGCTTCCTGCAAGCCAGCCTGGGCCGAGCGCACGGTGCTTTGGGCGGCCGTAATCTGCGCCCGGATGGCCTTTAGCTGCTCCTGCGAGGCATTATAGGCAGCCTGGGCAGCCTCGTAGTCCGACTGCGAAATCACCTTTTGCTTGTACAGCGAGGCCTGGCGGCGGTAGGTGAGTTCGGTTTGCTTGGCGTTGGCGGTTTGCTGTTGCAGCTGCGCTTCAGCTTGGCCCACGTTGGCGCGCTGGGTGCCCACGGCGGCGCTTTGCTGGCTCACCATGGCTAGGTAGTTGTCGGGCCGAATGCGCAGCAGCAGCTGGCCTTTCTTCACCGAGTCGCCCTCGTGCACATACAATTCGATGATTTCACCCGACACGTCGGGCGAGATTTTCACTTCCGTTTCGGGCTGCACTTTACCCGAGGCGCTCACTTTCTCGACAATGGTGGCCGGCCCCGCCGTGGCGGCCGTAATCTCGGTGCCCATGGGCTTGCCTAGCCAGCCTTTTTTCTTCGCCACTGAGTAGCCTCCGATGAGCACTACTACCAAGACGGCCAGAATGATAATGAGTCGATTATTCTTCATGTGAAAGAGTAGTCTGTCATGCTCAGCTGGCGTCTGCTTGCCGAAGCATCTTGCACCGTTAGAATTAGTGGTCCTAGCAGCATGAGCAAGATGCTTCAGCAAGCGGACGCCAGATGAGCATGACGGGTGTTGTTGAAATAACTTACAGCGTCAGCGGCTTGCCCTGGTAAAAATCTAGCACTTTGCGCCGGAAAATGAAGGTGTATTTGGCCTGCAACTGACTGGAAACGGCGTAGTTGAGGTTATTTTTAGCAATATTAAACTCCGTGCCGTTGAGCAAGCCGTTGTTGAAGCGAATCTCGGAGTTGCGCTGCGTGAGCGTGAGGGCCGCCACCTGGCGCGTAGAAGCGGCGTACTGCAGCTGGGCGGCGCGGGCATCGGCGTAGGCCTGCTCGATGCTCTGGCGCAGCGTGAGGCGGGCCTGCTCGGCGCGCACACTCTGCGATTGCTCGTTGATGATGGTACGCTGCACGTTGGTGCGCACCTGCAGGCCGTTGAGTACCGGAATCTGTAGGGCAAACTGGATGGCCTTGCCGTAGTTGCTACCCAGCTGGTCGAAGAATTGCGGGGGCAGCGTTTCGTAGTTGGCCTGTCGGCCGGCAAAGGCGGCGTACTGCGTCGGCCCAAAGCCCGTGCCCACCGGCTGCAACACCGGCAGGTAGACCGAGGTAGAGTCGCCGGTGAGCTTGCGCGATACCTGCGACGACGAAAACACGGTGGAGAGCGAGCCCGTCAGCGCAAAGCGGGGGTAGTAGGCCCCGCGCGCCAGGTCGATGCTGCGCCGGGCGCTTTGCACGCGCAGGTCGGCGGCCCGAATCTGGGGCTGGTTCGTGAGGGCCGTGGCATACACCTGGTTGAGGTCGAGCACGTAGGGCGCTTCCTCGTCGGGGTCGGGCAGCGGGGGCACCTCAATGGCAAAGCCCTGCGCCGTGGCCGGGTCAATGTTGAGCAGTTGCAGCAGGGCTAGCCGGGCCAGGTCGGCCTGGTTCTGGGCCGTCACCACGTTCAGCTCATCGGTAGCCAGTTGCGACTGACTATCCAGCAGCGTGCTCTCTGGGATGCTGCCGGCTTTGAGCAGAATTTTAGAACGGTCAATCTGCGCCTGGTCGCTGGCCACGCGCGTCTGGTTGGCACGCACCAGTTCCTGGGCCAGCACCAGCTGCAGGAACTGCGAAGCCACATTCAAACTCAGGTCGTTGCGGGCCTGGTCGATGTCGGCCTGGCTAGCCAGCAGGTCCAGCTCGTTGCGCCGGATGGTGTTACGTAGCTGAAAGCCTTGAAAAATAATCAGTTGCGCCTGCCCCACAAAGTTGTTGGAGCGCGTAGTCTGATTTTGAAACTGCGAGGTAACCGGGTTTACGTACGTGCCGTAGTTCCAGCCCTGGGTAGCGTTGAGGTTGACGGTGGGCAGCAGCGCAGCCTTGCTCTGGCGCAGCACCTGCGCGTTGCTCTGGGCCGTGAGCTGGTTGAGGCGCACGCCTAGGTTGTGCTCCAGGGCATAGTCGACGGCGCGCTGCAGGGTCCAGGGGCCGGTGGCCGCGGCGGCGGGGCTAGCCAGTGTGGCGGCCGGCGCCGAGGCCGGGCGCGCGGGCTGGCTAGTTTGGGCGGCGAGCGGGCTAGCCGCCATCAGGCCAGCGAGGCCCAGCGAGGCCCGTAGCAGGCGGGTACTTAGTGCAGTCATAGGAAGGAATAAGAGCTGGGCGTATTCACGCAACGGAGGCTGGCGACTAGCGGAAACGTGGTGGGCCAACCAATATTTTGGGGCGAGTCGTAGTGCGTTGGCGGCGGCGCAGTAATCGACTGGCCGTGCCGGGCATTACGGGCCTTCACCACATTTTCACTAGTTGGCTGGGCGAAAGTAGGCAGGCTTACTCCAGGGTCGGAATGTAGGTGATGCGCTGCACCCACTTGAGATGACGCAAGTAGGCCAGGGTCAGCTCATTAATGGGACTATCCATCTCAATAAACTGCCTAGCCGCCTCGTTTTTACCCTTGCGCGACACAAACATGGTGGCAATATTGCAATCGTCGTGGGCAATGACGGAGGCGATAAAGGCAATGGAGCCCGGCACATCATGGGCATCGACAATGAGCGTGTGCAACGCGCCCGAAAAGTCGCAGCCAAAGCCATCGACCTCCACAATGCGAATGACGCCGCCGCCCCGGCTCTGGCCAATAACTTCTACCCGGTGGCCATCGGGGCCGGTTAGGTTGAGCTTTATCGTGTTGGGGTGCAGCGTAGAGGCATTGCCCACGCTCTGAAACGTGTAGGCTAGCCCCGCCTCGGCCGCGTGGTCGAAGGCCGTGCGAATGCGCGTATCGTCGGTGCCGTAGCCCAGCAGCCCGGCCACGATGGCGCGGTCGGAGCCGTGGCCCTCGTAGGTGCGGGCAAACGAGTTGTAGAACGTGATGACCGCCTCGGTAGGCAGCGCGCCCAAAATGCGGATGGCCGCCCGCGCAATGCGCACCACGCCCGCCGTGTGCGACGAGCTGGGCCCTATCATCACGGGCCCTATCATATCGAAAATACTAGATTTTTCGGCCACTTGGATAGGATTTATGAATTATGAGTTATGAATTGTGAATTGGCAAGACGGACCAGTAACCGGCCCTGCTATCCAGTTCATTTTTCACACCTCTCAACGCCCAAAAGTAGCGCGCTAGCGGCCATTGGCCCGCGCCCGGCTAGCCCTGCCGATATTTGTGTTTCTTACCTCTCCCCTGCCGATGGCTCCTTCGCCCATTACTGCTGCCTCCATCGAGGCCGAGTTTTCGCCCGCCGTGCTGGCCCAGCTGCGCCGCCTGCAGGCGCGCTACGCCCCCGCTGGCCAGGAGCTGGCCGCCTACCTCGAAGGCCTGTACCACGCTGACTACGTGAACTATTGGGACTACATTGCCCTCGACACCCTGCTGAGCTTGCAGCGTCCGCTCACGAAGTTTCCGGACGAGAAAATCTTCATCATCTACCACCAGATTACGGAGCTATACTTCAAACTCTGCCTGCACGAATACGAGCAGCTGGGCGAGCTAGCCGAGCCGACCCTGAGCGAAGTAGTGCTGCGCCTAGGCCGCGTAAACCGCTACTTTGAGAATCTTATCGACTCGTTCGACGTGATGGTGGATGGCATGGAGAAGGCACAGTTTCTGCAGTTTCGCATGAGCCTGATGCCCGCCTCGGGCTTCCAGAGCGTGCAGTACCGCTTTATTGAGCTAGCCAGCACGGCCCTCGAAAACCTGGTGCCCGAAGAAAAGCGCCGCCTGCTCGGCGACGCGCCTACCCACGAGGAGTTTATGGGCTGCATCTACTGGCAGGCCGGCGCCACCGTAGAAGAAACCGGCGCCAAAGCCCTGACGCTGGTCGAGTTTGAGCGCAAATACACGCCCGAGCTGGTGGCTCACGCCCGCCACTACGCGCACCGCAACGCCTGGGCCGTGGTGCAGCGCCTGCCCGAGGCCGACCGCCGCCACCCGCGCCTGGTGCGCGCCCTCAAGCAGCTCGACGTGAACGTGAACGTGAACTGGCCACTCATGCACTACAAGTCGGCGGTGCGCTACCTGCAGCGCGACCCTACCGACGTGCCTGCCACCGGCGGCACCAACTGGCGCAACTACCTGCCCCCCAAGTTTCAGCGCCGCATCTTCTATCCGCAACTCTGGACGGCCCAGGAGCTGGAAGAATGGGGCAAGGGCTGGGTGGAGAAGGTGCTGGAGGAAGTGCGTTCGTAGCATCGAACAAACTGAAAGGTTGCGGCAGGGTGCGATAACCTAGCAGTTTTGACTCGGCCGTTCCTATTAGCTACTTTATTTTTTAGCGGCATTGGTGCGAGTTTAGCGAAGCCTAACTCGTGTACTTTTTATGCGGGAGGCTATGCCTCCCGTAGGATAGGCTAGTCATACTCGTCTGGCTAGCGCAATACTGCCTTGCCGCTAGTGCGGCTGGCCTTATTGCTTTTACCGGCTCGGCCTAGCGAGCCCGCGGCCGGCGCCGGTACCACAGAACAAACCCCGTGAGCGCCAACCAGCCGGGCGCGAGACCCACCCCCGCGTAGACTACCCGCAGCGGCCAGCCGCCCACCGTGCCGAAGTGCAGCGGCCCTGCCAGGGCCTCCCACTGCGCGGGCCAGGGGGCTTCCCAGGCCCGGCGCACGGCCCGTACCCGGCCGGTGGTCGGGTCCACTTCTACCGACGCGCCCGGCCCCCAGGGTAAAACGTGGCCCGGCACCACGCCATCTACCTGAAATAGGGCTGAGCCCGCTTGGGTAGGCAGGCGGATGCGGGTGGGCACCAGCGCCGGGTAGGCGGCGCGGGCCGTGGCCAGTAGCTCATCGACCGGGCGGGTCATCAGGTGGTTGGGCGGGGCCGGCTGGGTTTGGGCCCGCCAGGCGGCGGGGTCAAAGCCAAAGAGGTTCATCCAGAAGCCGGTGAAGCAAATCAGGGCGTTGAGCAGCAGGCTCCAGGTGCCCACGTAGCGGTGGGCGTCGGAGGCCAGCACCCGCCAGTTATGGCAGCGGAAGGGGGCCCGCAGCGTCAGCACCTTGCCCAGCTGCTTGCGGTAAACTACCGCCCCCGTCAGCACCGAGGCCAGCATGGTGAGGCCTAGCAGGGCCGTGCCCACAATGCCGCCCATGCCGAGCTGAAAGCAGAAGTGAAACTGCAACAGCCAGTTAAGGAAGCCGCCCGCCAGCCCGGTGTTGGCTCCCTCTTGCAGAATGCGGCCCGAGTACGGGTCCAGCCACACGCTGGCAAGGTCGTAGGTATTCGGGTTGCCGTCGTTGCCATACAGGCGAAACTCGTAGCTCTCGCCGGGCCGCTGCGGAAACCCCACGATGGCCATTTTTTTGAGGGCCGGGTAGCGCCGGCCCACCAGCCGGTAGAGCGAATCGAGCGGCACGGGCGCGCGGCCCAGCGGCGGCGGCGCCACCCCAGGGGCCAGCCACCGGTCAAGCTCAGGCTTGAAAACCAGGGTCGAGCCGCTCAGGCCCAGCAGCAGCAGCGGCACGCCCGTGAGCAGCCCCAGCCAGCTGTGCAGCCGGAAAAGCCGGCGTAGCCAGGTGTTTTTTAACGTACTCATAGTTCGTAAAATGGGAGTTTCTGGCCAACGAATGCGGTTAGCTAGTCGAAGCTGAGGCCGGCGGGCCCAGCGAGGTGCTTAAAGGGTATAGCTCACCGCCAGCCGGCCATTCGTGCCTGCTTGCGGCACCCAGTAGTAGAGCCCGTTGCGCAGCCAGGGCGTGGCGATAAGGTTGTGGTCCAGAAGATTATTAACTACCAAATTCACCTTCACGTGCGGCGACTGCCACCCTACCCCCCCATCGAGGCGGAAGTAGTCGGGGATGGCGTAGGGCACGGCCACAGCGTAGCGCCCACCGCGGCCGGCCTGGTACTGGTAGCCTAGTGAGAAGCTCAGGCCCCGTGCCAGCCGGGCGGGCAGCTCGTAGTTGAGCCAGGTATTTTGCACGTGCTTGACATAGAGCGGCGGGCGGGCGCCCACCAGCAGCGGGTTGGTGTCGTGGTCAATTTTGGCGTCGGTGTAGGCGTAGTTCACCACCACGTTGAGGCCGCGCACCAGCTGGCCCACCACGTCGAGTTCCAGCCCTTGCGCGTGGTTTTCGCCCACCTGAATGCGGTAGAGGCTGTTGGCGGGGTCGACGGCGGCGATGCTGGAGCGCGTGGTGTAGTATAAGGCCAAGGCCGAGGTCCAGCGGCCGTCGAGCCAGGTTTTCTTCACGCCCACCTCGCGGTTGCTGCCGCGCAGTGGCACCAGGGGCTCGCCGCTGCGCGTGATGCCGCCCTGCGGGGCCAGCGTGCGGTCGTAGAGGCCATACAGCGAGAGGCTGGGCAACAGGCTGTAGCTCAGGCCCAGTCGCGGCGTCACAACCTGGTCGCGGCTGCTGCTGGCGGCGCCCAGCACCTGGTTGTCGCTTTGCACGGCGGTGTAGCGCAGGCCGGGCGTGAGGCGCAACTTGTTGGCTAGCAGGGCCAGCTCATCGAGCACATACCCCGAGTAGTAGGTAATGGTCTGCTCGGTGTTGCGGCCGGCCAGGCCATTGGGCGAGGTGTAGCCGGGGATGGCGGCTCCGTGCGCGGGGTTGGTCACATCGAGCGGGTAGTACACGGGCTGGGGCGCACCGCCGGCCGTGGTCGTGGTGTTATAGGTCAGGTAATCAATGGCCAGAAACTTCTTCTGGTTGACATCAACCCCGGCCAGCAGCTGGTGCGCGAGCGGGCCGGTGGTGAATTTACCGTTCACAAAGGCTTGCTGCGACGTGACCTGCGTGCGGTCGAGGTCATACTTGGGGTTGCGCAGCAGCACGTTGGGATTGGCCGCGTTCACGCCCGTCACCCAGAGGTAGCGGCCCGCACTATTTTCGAGCAAAAACGCCCCCCTAACCGTGAGCTGCCAGCCGGGGCTGAACTGGTGCGTGAAGGTGAGAAAGCCCGACTGGTTGCGCGCCCGAATCGGCCCTACGCTCTCCTCGCTGATGGTGAAGTCGCGCGGCAGCGAGCCGAAGCCGCCCGGCGTCATCACGATGGGGCTGTAGAGGCCGTAGGTGAAGGCCTGAAACGTGTACTCGGCCGTGAGGGCGGTGCGAGCGCTGAGCTGGTACCGGAGCACCGGCGACACTAAGAAACGCTTGTTGTAGTCGCCGGGCACGAAAGAATTGGTGCTCATCCCCATCGCGTTGAAGCGGTAGAGCAGCTTGCCGGTCTTGTCGAGCTTGCCGTCGAGGTCGGCGGCGAGGCGGTAGAAATCGTAGCTACCCAGCATGGCCGTGGCCGTGTAGCGCGGCGTGCCGGTGGGCTGCTTGGTTACGATGTTGAACGAGCCGGCCGGGTCGCCGATGTTGTTCATAAACAGCGAAGGCCCCTTAATAAACTCAATGCGGTCGATAAGGGCCGCATCGTCGGGCACGGGGCCGCGGTAGTAGGGCGTTAGGTCCACGCCATTGCGCAGCGGGGCCACCTGGCCGCCGCGCATGAAGAAGAAGGCCCCGAGGTTGTTGGAAATCTCGTTGCGCACCACCCCGCTCACGTTGCGGCTCACGCTCTCGGTGGTGTTGAAGCTGCCCTGGTCAGCAATCACTTCCGGCGTGATGACCTGCACGTGCTGCGAGAGCTGAAGCAGCGGTGTTTGCAGCCGCAGGGCACTCGACACAGTTTGGGTGGCGTATTGACGGTAGTACTTCGAGGTTACCACGGCCTCGCCCAGCGCGGTGGCCCCGTCGGCGGTGAGCCCGATGGTGAGCAGCTCGCCACCGCTTACCTGCACCCGTTGCGGCAGGTAGCCCAGGTGGTTGACTGTGAGCGTGGTGATGACCGCCCGCCCGCGCAGCTCAAAGCGGCCGGCGCTGTCGGTGGTGGCCACCTGGCTAGCTTGCGGGCTGCTCACGGTGGCCCCGCCGAGCGGCGCGCCCGCCCGGGGGCCGGTGGTTTCGCGCACGACGCCGCGCACGGTGGTTTGGGCAAACGCAAACGAAGTCAGCAGGCAGCAAAGAAGCGTAACAACAGTTTTCATGACAAGTAACCAGGCCAAACCAGCGCACCAGCGGCCCTGGGTAATTAGTAAAAAGTAGAAGAAAAGCTGGCCCAGGCCAGTTGCCGGGCCCGCGCCCAGCCGCGCCAACGCCCCCTAGGGAGCCGGCTGCGCGCTAAAGCGGTAGCTAAGTTGGAGGCGGAAGCTGCGCGGGGGCTGCACGTAGAGCACGCCTTGCGAGTAGCCGCCCGAGAAGTTGCGGGTGTTGGCCAGATTGTAGGCGTTCAGGGCCAGCGTGGCCCCGCCGCAGGTGTAGCTCAGGGCGGCCTCGTAGCTCACGTAGCCGGGCAGGCGCAAATCCTGCGGACCCTCGATAACCTTGCGGCCGGCGAAATTGCCGCCCCCGCCCAGGCCCAGGCCGCGTAGCGGGCCCCGGCTAGCCGTGTACTTGAGCCAGGCATTGCCCACGTGGCGCGGGGCGTTGGGCAGGCCGTTGCCGATGTTGTCGGGGTTGTTGTCTTTCGTAATAATGGCCTGGTTATAGGCGTAGTTGGCCACAGCCGAGAGGTCGGCCGTGAGCTGGCCTTGCAGCGTGAGCTCCACGCCCCGGCTGCGGGCCTCGCCCCGGCTGTTCTGGCGCAGGCCCAGCGGGTCGGTGGGGTCGGGCACGAGCACGTTGGTTTTGGTAATCTGGTAGGCGGCCAGCGTCGAAACCACCCGGCCGCCAGCCCACTCCTTTTTGGCCCCCACCTCGTACTGCACACCCTTTTCGGGCCGGAACGGCCCGCCCTGAATGCCAAGCGTGTAGTTGTCGGCGTTGGGGTTAAACGACTCCGTGAAGCTGGCGTAGAGCGCAGTCGTGGCCGTGGGCTGGTACACCAGCCCCACGCGGGGCAGCAGGGCGGCATTTTGGGTGATGCGCTGCTCGACCGCGGCGGGCACGCGCTGGTCGAAGTCTACGACATACTTGTAATTATCGAAGCGCAGCGCCAGCAGGGCTTTCCAGTGCTCGCCCAGGGCCAATTGGTCTTGCAGGTAGGCGCCCAGCACCACGTTGCGGTCGCGCACGCTTATCTGGTAGGTCAGCGGGAAAGTGGCCGGGTTATCGAAGCTGCGGTCGGGGTTGTAGAGGCTGATGGACGGGGCTGCGTAGATGTTGAACACGTAGGGGTTGCGATACACGCCCACGTCGAAGCCCGACACCAGCGTGTGGTGCACCGCACCGGTTTGCCGCTGCGTGGTCAGAAAGGTGTTTGAGTTAAGCGAATAAAAATCAATCGGGTATACCTCGTAGAGGCGGTCGGTGAGCGAGTCGCCCACCGGTGGGCCATAGCTGTCGTACTGGTAGTTGCGAAAGTGATACTGCGAATAGCGCAGCAGCGCGCGCAGGCTGGTGCGCGGCCCCAACTGCTGCCGGTAGTCGAGCTGGGCCGAGAAGCTTTGCCGGTTGGTGTGGTCGCTCGGGTCGTTGCGCGACCAGCTCAGGGGCACGGCGTCGAAGTTGTAGGAGCCGTCGGGGCGGGTGGTGGCCACCAGGCCCCGGTCGTAGCCGATGGTGGCATTCTCAGCCTGGTAGTTGACTTCGGCCGTGACCTGGGCGCGCGCGCCCACGTAGCTCAGCGAGGGAGCCAGGTACACGTTTTCGCTGCGCTGGTAGTCGCGGAAACTGTTGGCTTTTTCGTAGCCCACGATGGCCCGGTAGCGCAGCCGCCCGCCCGCTGCCAGGGGCCCGGTGGCATCGGCCGTGGCCCGGCGCTGGTTAAAACTCCCGTAGGTGAGGCTAGCCGCATACTCGGCGTGGGCCAGCGGCTGCTTGGTCACGGTGTTGATGATGCCGCCCGGTGCGCCGGCGCTGAACAGCACCGAGGCCGGTCCCTTCACCACCTCGATGCGCTCGACGTTGTAGAGCAGCGGCACCTGCGAGAGGTCGTAGAACGCGCCCCGCACGCCGTTGGTAGTGAAGTTTGCCCCGTTGATAAAGTTAGTGCGAAAGCCGCGCAGCACGTAGTCCATAAGGCCGGAGTAGGTCGTGACGCCGGCCACGTTGCGCAGGGCCTCCGTGAGGGTTTGGGCCTGCTGGTCGCGCAGCACCTGCTGGGGCACGGCCTGGATGGCCTGGGGCACGTCGAGTAGCCGGGCGCTGGTGCGCGTGCCGAGCTCCGACACGGGCTCGGCGTAGCGGCGCGGGTTGGCGCCGGGGGCCGTCACGGTCACCTCGGTCAGCTCCTGCTGGTTCTCAGTCAGCTGCAAATTTAGGGTAGTGGCGCGGCCGACGGCCACGGTCACGGCCTGCTTGCTGGCCTGGTAGCCCAGCCCCGTAGCCACAAGCGTGTAGGTGCCGGCCGGCACTTTTTTGATAGCAAAGTTGCCTTGCTCGTCAGTGGGGGTACCCAGGCCGGTGCCTTCCAGCCCTACGCTGATGCCCAGCAGGTTGGCGCCTGCACTGGTTTGAATGTGGCCCCGCACCGAGCCGGTTGGCGCTTGGGTTTGGGCCGGGGCCAGGCCGGGCGGGCGCTGGGCATAGCCGCTGTGCGCGGTGGCAAAAAGCAGTAGAAATAATAAGAACTGTTTAGGCATGTCCATTAGTTAAAGCCATAAAATTTGATACTGACAAGAAATTGCCGGGCGTCACTGGGACCGCCTTACTGCTTGGCGAACTGCGCCGGGTGGCGCTGGAAATTCTCCCGGTACTCGGCCGAGCAGCAGCGGTAGCTCATGCCCATGCCCTAGTAGTCGGGCGTCGGCGGGCCAACGTGGCACACGGGGTCGCGGGCCACGTTGGCGGCTAGGGGGCTGGCGGCCAGATGCCCGACTGGCCCCGCACCACGCCCTGCCTCGGCTGCCGCTTAACATATCTGCATGCTGCGCGTCCCCATTACCGCCTCGTCGGGGCCGCGCAGCGCAGCTTCACCACCCGCAGCGCCCCGCCGACACGCCAGCCGTGGTCAATGGTCAACACCATAGCCGGCGGGCCGAAGCGCTGGAGCGAGTCCACAGCGCCCGGGTGACTGGTGAGGCGCTTGTGGCAGGTCAGCCCCGCCCGGCTCAGGATGAAGGCGCCCGTGCACACCGGCATGGTGAGCTGGGGCCGGTCTTCTTCATCCAGGCCAGCGCGGCGGGGTTGCGGTACACGGCGGCCACCGCTTCCAGCGGCCCGTCCGGCACCACCAGGATGTCGGGCGGCGGGGCCGTGACCAAGGTGTAGTCAGCCGCCAGATGCAGCGTGCCGCCCTTCGTAGCCAGGGCCTTGTTGCCGGTCGACACTAGGTAACCCTGCAACCCGGCACGTCACTGAATACCTCGGCCGACCTCAAAAATCGAGCAGCGCCAAGCCGGGGTACACTAGCACGACCAGGCGGTTGGCGGGAAGCTGCGCCGCCCGGCCGCCCGGGTACTGACAGGTGGCGCGGCGGCCCTAGCCGCGCGAGTAGTTTCACTGGGGGCAGGCGACGAGTGACTGCCAGTGGCCAGCCCGGCCATCAGATACCCCCAAAACAGGTTTCATGCGCAAGCGGGCCGGGCTGCATCCAGCACCCGCGGTAAGAAGTTATTAACGTGGGTATGCGCACCAACCGACTACGCCATGAGCGCGCCATACAGCGAAAGGCTACCCCAGCGGGTAGCCGCTGACAATTCCCCCAAAGGTTAGGCAACTCTACGCCTGCGGCGGATGAAAAACGCCCTTAGCGGCGCTGGCGGGCACCCACGCCACCCGGTGCGGGCCGTAGCTCACGGGTGCGCTAGCCCAGCGAATGGGCGCCGCGGGCACCAGGCCCCGAAAAGCTACGAGCAGCATCTCCAGCCGCTCCTTAAGCGGGCCGGCCGATTTGCTTTCCCGCTCTTCCTGCTTTTTAAGCTGCTTGGCGAAGTAGCACTGGCCGTCGCAGTGCAACAGAGGCCGGGCCTTATTCACGCAGAAACGCGCCGTAATCGTGGCCCGGTGGAGGGTAAAATCCACTACCAACACTTCGCGGCTGAACGTTTGCAGCAGCACGAGCGAAATGAGCAGGTAAGAGAAAAAAGCCTTCACAGGAAATCCAACGAGCGGCAAAACTACGCACGCTAGCTACAAAAGCCTCCGTTGGTGAGCATCAGAAAGTTTTAATCAGCCAGTGAGCGGCCCGTTTTTGCCGGGGGCGTGTGGTGGTGGCTACTACTTTGGTGGCCACCATTGCCATCATTTTCAACTCCCAATACCCCTTGTTAATAGGGCTTTCTCAGTTGACATTTGACCAGGTTTCAGCAAACGGCGGTTAAGCTCAGCCAGTATCATATCTTATTATTAATCAGGCAGTAGCATACCAGTGCGCCTGGCACAGCTGTTCGGGCTCCACCTCGTAGCCCTGCGGTACTACGGCCGCCCCGGTTTTAGCGCCGCATCTTCTACCCCCAGCTCTGGACGGCCCAGGAGTTAGAAGAGTGCGGTAAAGGCTGGGTAGAAAAGGGGTTGGAGGAAGCGGGCTAGTACTGCTTGTATACTGGTGCGAGTTTAGCGCAACGTAACTCGTGTTTTTTATGGGGGAGGCTGTGCCTCCCATAGGACGGGCTAGCTATACTCATCTGGCTAGTGCGATGCTACCTTGCCGCTAATGCGGCAGTGGAGCTGCAATCTCCACATTATAGTCGGCATGCGTTACGCTGCGCTAGACTCGCGACAGTTAAATATAATGAGTCAAGGCATCATTTGAAGGCCTTTATTTCCCTATTAACCTACTCCAGAAACTGACGTCAGCCTTCCAGAACATGAACTCACCTGTAGCACTCCAGGTCGACTCGTATCTGAACGCGCAAAAAAAGGCAGTTAATCGCCCCTTAAAGTCATACCAAACCGCCCCATCATAATGTGCTTGACCAGTAAGACGGTTCACGATGTCAGCGACAGATTGAAAGTCCGTGGTGCCTAGACTTTGCTTTGAAGAAATTATACTAATTATTTCTTCTATAACCTCCTGCTCAATGGCAAATCGCTCATCTTGTGCAAATTTCTTGTACTAGTTAACAGGCATTGCTAACAAGAAATTTCGGACCTTCTCTTGCGTTTTATTCATTTCTCACACCTGAATAACGCCCACGTTATACGCCTTCTCAATCGGCGCATGGTTCGCGGCGGCAATGCCTTCCGAAATCACTTTGCGCGTTTCGGCAGGGTCAATCACGGCATCGACCCACAACCTCGCGGCGGCGTAGTAGGGCGACAGTTGCTCCTCGTAACGGGCCTTGATGCGGTCGAGCAGCTCCTTTTCGGCTTCGGGGGTGATGACTTCGCCTTTGGCTTTGAGGCTAGCCACCTGAATTTGCAGGAGCGTATTGGCGGCGGCGGCACCGCTCATTACGGCGAGCTGGGCGCTGGGCCAGGCCACGATGAGGCGCGGGTCGTAGGCCTTGCCGCACATGGCGTAGTTGCCGGCGCCGTAGCTGTTGCCGATGACGACCGTAAACTTGGGTACCACCGAGTTGGCCATGGCATTCACCATTTTGGCGCCGTCCTTGATGATGCCGCCCTGCTCGCTGGCCGAGCCTACCATGAAGCCCGACACATCGTGCAGAAACACGAGCGGAATGCGCTTCTGGTTGCAGTTCATGATGAAGCGGGCCGCCTTGTCGGCCGAGTCGGAGTAGATGACGCCGCCCATCTGCATACCGGTTTTCTTGCTCTTCACGATTTTGCGCTGGTTGGCCACAATGCCCACGGCCCAGCCGTCGATGCGGGCTAGCCCGCAAATGAGTGTCTGGCCATAGAGGTCCTTGTAGGGCTCAAACTCCGAATTATCGACCAGGCGATTGATGATTTCCATCATGTCGTAGGGCTTGGCGCGGTCGCTGGGCAGTTGGCCGTAGAGCTCGCTAGGGTTCAACTTAGGCGCGGCGGGCGCGGCACGGCTGAAGCCGGCCGAAGGTTGCGCGCCCAGCTTGTCGAAGATGTTGCGGATGTGGTCGAGCGCCTCCTCGTCGGTGTCGAACTTGTAGTCCGTGACGCCCGAAACCTCGGAGTGCATGGCCGCGCCACCGAGCGCCTCGTTGTCGATGGTTTCGCCGATGGCCGACTTTACCAGGTACGAACCGGCCAGGAACACCGAGCCGGTGCCGCTCACTATCATGGCCTCGTCGCTCATGATGGGCAGGTAGGCGCCGCCCGCCACGCAGGGCCCCATAATGGCCGAAATCTGCACGATGCCCATGCTTGACATCACCGCATTGTTGCGAAAAATGCGGCCGAAGTGCTCCTTATCGGGGAAAATCTCGTCCTGCATGGGCAGGTACACGCCCGCCGAATCGACGAGATAGATGATGGGTAGCTTGTTTTCAATACTGATTTCCTGGGCCCGCAGGTTTTTTTTGGCCGTAATGGGAAACCACGCGCCGGCCTTCACGGTGGCGTCGTTGGCGACGACCACGCACTGGCGGCCCTGCACGTAGCCTAGCACCACCACGACACCGCCGCCGGGGCAGCCACCCTCCTCCTGGTACAGGCCCTCGCCGGCAAAGGCGCCGATTTCAACCTGAGCCGCGCCTTTATCGAGTAGGTAGTTGATGCGCTCGCGGGCGGTGAGCTTGCCTTTGGCCTTGTGGGCGGCGATGCGCTTTTCGCCACCGCCGAGGGCTACTTTGTCCAGCTTTTTACGCAGCTGGTAGGTGAGTTGCTTGAGGTGGTCTTCGTTGCGGTTGAACTCGACGTTCATGGGTGGGATGGAATGTAGCGCGGACTTTCAATCCGCGAAGGGTGTAGGTAGTCGGTTGGGGATAGCTGCGGACTGAAAGCCCGCGCTATAAAAAAACCCGCCCTGTGCGGGGCGGGTTTCAAAGATACTAGGTGGCAGCGGGGCTACTTAGTGAGTCATGGCCGGAACAGTGGTCACCTTTTTGGTTTCGGTAGTTACCGAGCCATCGGGGTTTTTGGTAGTTTCCTTCTTGGTTTTGTCTTTGCCGCCGCCAAATACCGAGAAGTGCACGTAGCGCTTGGGGTTAGCCTTCATGTCCGAAATCAGCGCGTTGGAGCTGGCAGCCGTAGCATTAAGGTTGTTATAGAGCAGCGTATCGTTGATGAGCTTGCCAAGCGAGCCGGTTTTATCATTCAGCGCGGTGCTCACGCCTTTCAATGAAGTCTGAGCTTCTACCAGGGTTGTATTCAGGTTGCGCAGGGCAGGGCCCACGGGGGCGCTCTTGAGGGAGTCGGACAGCTGGCCAAAATTGCTGGCGATGCGGTCAAGCTTAGAGGTCGTTTTGTTGAGCGCCACGCTCATTTGCGCAAAGTTGCGGGTAATCTGGTTGATGTTAGCCTGGTTGGCCGCAATGAGACGCTGCAGCGCCTCGGTACTCTGGCGAGCGCCCACCAGCGTACCCTGAATATTGGTTTGGGCATCTTTATTAAGGAAGCCATTGATGTGCGAGAGCGTCGAATTCACGGTATCGAGCAGCACCGTGGCGCGGGCCTGCACAATATCGGTAATGCTAACAGCCGTAGTGGTTTTCAGCGTTTCGCCGCCGCTAAACTCCTTGCTGTTCTTACCCAGCAGCAGCGTAATCGTCTTGGAGCCGAGCAACGAGCCGCTGAGGCCAGCTTTTGTGGAGTCGCCAAGCTGAATGCCTTTTTCCAACTCCAGCGAGGCGCGGATAGCATTGTTACTCTCGGGCTGCAATTCCAGGTTTTTTACCTGGCCCACTTTGATACCATTTAGGATAACCGGGGCACCCACGTTCAGTCCGTCTACCTTGGGGTAGATGGCGTAGTAGGTGCGGTCACTCGACAGCAAGTTGCTGCCACGCAGAAAGTTAAACCCTACGGCTAGGGCTATCAAGGCCACTACGGCCAACAGGCCCACTTTTATTTCTTTAGACACAGGAGGGTAGATTTAGGGCTGATAATAGGCCAACTGGTAGAGGGATGATGGCCCCGAATGGTTGCGTCGGCAGGCCCGTCTGCTGCCCTTAACGGCAAACCCGGGTCGGATGTTAGGCTGGGCCCTAACCGCTGCCGTGGCTTACTCGGCGGGCGTGCCCTCCAGGTCGCGCTTATACTCGCGAAAAGCCCGGTAGATACCGCCCGCAATGGCCTGCTGGCCGGCCTTGTTACCGAGGTAATTTTCTTCGCTACGGTCGGTCAAAAAGCCCGCCTCAACCAATACGGAGGGCATTGTGGACTTCCAGAGCACCAAAAAGCCCGCCTGCTTTACCCCGCGCGAGCTGCGGCCCACGCTGGTGCGAAACTGCTTGTCGATGCACTGGGCTAGCCGCAGCGAGTTGGTGATGTAGGCGCTCTGGAAAAGTGAAAATAAGATGTGCGACTGCGGCGAGCGCGGGTCGAAGCCGTCGTAGCGCTGCTTGTAGTTTTTTTCTTGCAGAATAACCGAGTTTTCGCGCTGGGCCACGCCCAGGTTGGCGTCGGTTTTGTGCAGGCCCATCGTCCAGACTTCGGTGCCGCGCGAGCCCTTGGGGCCGGCATTGCAGTGCACCGAAATGAAAAGGTCGGCGTGGTTGCGGTTGGCAATGGCCGCGCGCTCGTCGAGCTCGATAAACACGTTGGTCTTGCGCGTGTAGATGACCCGCACATTGGGCATATTGTCCTCAATTTGCCGCCCCAGGTCCTTGATGATGGCGAGGGCCACGTCGGCCTCGTGGGCATCGGCGCCGTTGCAGCCAATGTCTTTGCCGCCGTGGCCGGCGTCGAGCACCACGGTGCGCAGGCGGTAGCGGGTATCTTCGGCGGGTGGCGCGGCGGCCACCGAGTCGGCGGCTAGGGTGCGCTGGGGCCGGGAGGTGACCAGCGTATCCTGGGCATTTAGTACCGGGCACGATGCACTCAGCAGAAGACAGGTAAGCGCAATAATCCGCACGGGCGTCGTTGGGGAAAAAACCAGGCGGCTGGCAACCCTAGCGTGGGGTATTGGCCTCCTATCTTTGTAGGAAGCCTCAAAAGTAATTCGCCCAGTGGCTTTATTAAATTTGCTTTTCTCTAACGTTCTCTTTTCGGGTGCTTTTGGCCGCCGGCGCCGGGTACTGGCTAGCCTCGTGGGCCTGTGCTGCTGGCTGCTGGGCGGCGGGCTAGCCGCCCACGCGCAAACCACCCCCGACTCGACCAGCACCAACCCGCGCCGCGCGGGCTCGGTGCCCACCCAGCCGGTGCGCAACCTCAACTACGACCGCAACGCGCCCCAAAGCCCGCCCCCGCCGGGCGAAAAAAACATCGGCCAGCCCGCCGTGCCCAGCGTGTCGCGCCGGCCGGCCCCTAGCCTCACCCCCGACAGCACCGGCCTGCTGGCCGACACCAGTCGGCGCACGCGCGACTCGCTCAACGTGGTGATTCTCAAGCGCCGCAGCCAGGTCGAAACCACCGTGAAGTACGCCGCCAAGGACTCCATTCAGTTCGACGTGACGACCAAGATTGCCAAGCTCTACAACAAGGCCACCGTAGACTATGGCAAGATGAGCCTGAAGGCCGCGCTCATCCAGCTCAACTACGGCACCAACACGGTGCAGGCCGTGGGCCGCCGCGACACGGTGCGGCATAAGATGGTGGACCAGCCGCTGTTCAAGGATGATGCGGGCACGTATTCGGCGGGCAATATCAACTACAACTTCAAAACTAAGAAGGGTAAAATTGCCGAGGTCGTGACCCAGCAGGGCGAGGGCTACATCCACGCCGAGGTGGTGAAGAAGCTGCCCGACAACGACTTCTACGGCCTGCACGGTCGCTACACCACCTGCAACCTGGAGCACCCGCACTTCTACATCGAGGCGGGCAAGATGAAGGTGATACCGGGCCAAAAGGTCATTACCGGGCCGTTTCACATGGTGATTGCCGACGTGCCGCTGCCCATCGGGCTGCCGTTTGGCTACTTCCCCACGCCGCACGCGGGGCGCGGGTCGGGCTTCATTATTCCAACCGTGGGGCAGGGCCAGCAGCGGGGCTACTCGCTCACCAACGGCGGCTACTACTGGGCACCCAACGACTACATCGGCCTGCGCGTGACCGGCGACCTCTACGCCGGCAACGCCGACCGGCTGGGCGGCTATGGTATCGCCACCGAGCTTACCTACCGCAAGCGTTACAAGTACCAGGGCAGCTTCCGCTTCACCTACGCCAACGCGCCGGTGTCGCCCATCCTGACCACCACGACCACGGCCAACTCAGACTATCTGTATTCCAACTCGGTGAATACCTTTTGGATAAGCTGGAGCCACTCGCCCACCCCGCTGCCGGGCGGCGGCGTGTTTTCGGCCAGCGTGCAGGCGGGTAGCTCGTCGTATAACCGCGTGAACACGCTCAATGCCCGGCAGCTGCTGTCGGCTACCTTCAACTCGACCATCAGCTACAGCAAGACCTCGCGCCGGCTGCCGATTAACTACGCCATTCAGCTCTCGCAGAGCCAGAACGTGCAAACGGGCGTGATGGACTTCACGCTACCTAACTTTAACCTGGGCCTGGCGCGGCAGTACCCGTACTTGTTGTTTACGAAGCAAACCAAGGGCTCGTGGTACGAGCAGTTTGCCGTGAGCTACAACCTGGTGGCCCAAAACCGCATCAGCAGCCTGGTGCCGGCCCGCTCGCTGGCGGCCGATGTGCCCTTACTCGGGGGCAGCACCACGGCCTACAACATTCCGGTGAGCCTGGCCAACGCGGGCAAGCTGCTGCGCAATGCCCAGAACGGCCTGCAGCACCAGTTTCAAATTACCGTGCCGGGCTTCGCTTTGCTAAACCGCCACGTGCAGGTGCAGCCCTCCGTTAACTACGGCGAAACCTGGTACTTGCAGCGCCTGAACTACAGCTACCTGCCCCGCGTGCGGGCCGTGAAGGTCGATACCATTTCGCCGAGCTTCGAGCGGGCCTATTCGTACTCGGCCAACATCTCGGCCAGCACCAATTTTTACGGCACGGTCGTGTTCAAGGGCGACCACTACGTGAAGGCCATTCGCCACAAAGTGGCCCCTAGCCTCAGCTACGCCTTTTCGCCCGACCTATCTAAAAACCCCAACGAGGTGTTTGTGGGCGGCAGCGACCAGAATTTCACCTCGCTGCAATCGGCTTACAGCAATCGGATTCTCGACCCGCGCCAGTTTTCGCGCTACCAGGGCGTGTACGGCGTGCCGAGCAGCGCCAAGGTGAGCCAGCTGGCTTTCACGGTGCAAAACCAGATTGAGATGAAGGTGCGCAACAACCGCGACACCACCGGCACCGACCCCTACAAAAAAGTGAGCCTGGCCGACGGCATCGACCTGGCCGTGGCCTACAACTTCGCCGCCGATTCGCTCAAGCTCTCCAGCCTCAACCTGGGCTACCGCGTGCAGGTGGCCAAAAAGCTGAACGTGGTGCTGAGCAGCGCCTTCTCGTTCTACCAGCGCGACTCGACGGGCCGACTCATCAATCGCTACCTGTTCGAGCAGAAGACTATTAAGCTGGCCCGCCTGCTGAACGCCAACCTCAGCCTGGGTTACCAATTCAACCCCGCCGCCCGGCCCCGGAGCAAGGCCAACATTCCGCGCGCCGTGGCCCCCAGCAACGACCCGGTGCTGGGCTCGCCATTGCAGCAGCAGGTATATGCCGACTACATCGACTTCGATATTCCGTGGGAGGCCACGGTGCAGTACACGGCCTCGTACACTACGGCCGGGGCACCCATTCGGCCCACGTTGTATGGCTTCGTGCCCATCTTGTCGGGCAACTCCATCACGGCCAGCGGCTCGGTCAAGCTTACGCCCAATCTGCGCCTGAGCACCAGCCTCAACTACGATTTGGTGAACAACACTTTCGTGTACCCCACCGTCAATTTCTACCGCGACCTGCACTGCTGGCAGATTTCGGGCCTTTGGATACCCGTAGGCCCCTACCGGGGCTACAACTTCACCATCGCCGCCAAAAGCAGCCTGCTGCAAGACCTCAAGCTGAATCGGAACAAGACGATTCTGAACCGCTAGAGAACAGGAAGGACGTTTTTAACAAAAACCTGTTTACTAGTATTACTGCCCAAACTCGAATACTACTTCGCGCACAAACATGTCGCCCTCGGGGCGCAGGATGGCGAGGTTGCTGATTTCGAGCTCCAGGTTGAAGGTCTGGTTGTTGAGGAATTGGAGAACGGGGCCTAGCAGCTCGGGCGTGGTATCGTGCAGGGCTAGCGACACGTGGGGCAACCACAGGTCGGGGGCGCTGAACTTGTCGGTGCGCGAGCAGAGCGGGGCGGCCAGCTCCAGTATCTGGTGGTGCAGCTGGTTGAGGGTGTCGGAGCGCAGCACCGGAATGTGAATCACGGGGTTATCGCCCGGAAACATGCCTAGCCCGGTGGTGTGCGCCACAAACGACTTGGTGGTGCGGGCTATCTCGTGCAGGCCCTGCTTGAGCGCTTCCAGGTCGGCGGGCTCCACTATCTGGTAGGTGAGGTGCGGCTCGGGCGTGGCCTGCACGTCGGTCAGGCCAAATTCCTTTTCCAGACTTTTAATGAGGGCATTGATGTGGTCGGAAGCCGGCGAGGGCAACAGCGAGGTAATGGCGAGCATGGGGCGAAAAACAAGGCGGAAAAGGCAAAGCGCGGCGCTAGCCCACGCTCTCGGCCCCAAAGCTACTGGGCCGGACAGGTTGTTGGGCGCGGCGGGACAGTTTCGCGCCCGCGCTCATCCTACTTGAACACAACCCGCTTGAGCGTAAAAGTCGCTATTACGGGCGTGGGGCCGGCTTGCCGCACGTTGAGATACGAGTACAGCACGTAGCTAGCCCTGACCGAAGTAATAGTGCCGGGCCCGCTAACGATGCGCTGGGCCAGCGTGGTTGGGTAAGGCGACACGCCGCCCACGTTGGTATCGAAGGTGCCAGTGGTGCCGGTGGTGCTGACGGCGGTAAAATCGGAGGCCGTGGTCAGGCGATAAACCTTGCCCTGGGCGTTGCACGCCGCGTACAGGGTCGTGTTATCGACCAGCTGCAGGCCATCGGCGCCCAGCAGGTTGAGGCCGGTGGGCAGCGCCACGGTAGTGATGGTACCGGGCGTGGTGGTAGTAGTACCAGCAACAGTAGTAAGCGGAATTTTGAGCAGCTTGCCCTCGTCCGACTTCGCCACCAGCAAGTAGCCGCTAGGGTGGTACACGATGCCATTGAGGCCAAACGCCCCCGCCGGCGCGCTCAGGGCGCTGTTGGTGAGCCACACCGAGGGCGTGCCCTGGCCCAGGGCGTCGAAGGTTATCTTGTAGATGATGGGCGCGAAGCTGTCGGTCACGTAGGCATTGCCCTGCGCGTCGATGGCGATGTCGTTGGCAAAGTGCGGCTTGGTCGCGTCGGCCAGGTTACTCAGGTTGATAAATTGATTGAGCGTGCCCGTGCTGCGGTTGAAGATGGCCACGGCGGCCAGCTTCCGCAAGGTGGCGCTGCTGGTGCGGGTGGTGTTATAGCCGGGGTCGGACACGGCCGCCAGCAGGCGGTTACGCGAGGCATCGAGGTTGAGGCCGACCGTGGAAATCAACTGGTCGTTGTCGGCGAAAGTGGAATAGGTATACGTGCTGGACTCGTCGATGCTATCGGCCGTTACCTGCCCAATCTTACCCGCCGTTTCGGAGCTCACCAAAAAGCGGCCGCTCTGGCTATCGTACTGCGTGCCCTCGGGGTAAAGACCCGATTGCACAAAGCTGACGGTGCGGGGCAGCGCAGCAACGGTGCTCACGCCCATATCACTATCTTTTTTGCACCCCGTGGCCAGCGCCAGCACCCCAGCCAACAACCCAACGCCCGCTCGTGAAAAAATGAAAGAAGACGGCATAACCTAAAGCACGTGCGTAAAATGAAGCTGGCTGCTGTACGGCCGCCGGGGGGCAGGGTTGGGGCCGCCACAACCCTAGCCAGGGGCTTTTCCGTTAAGTGAGCTTCAGCTTGCTGCCGTGTCCGACTCCCCTACTCCCGCTGCTACTGCCCGGCCCGCTCACTGGGGGCGCTGGCTACTGCTCAGTTTAGCTGTGCTGCTGCTGGCCGCCCTGGCCTGGCTGAAATGGGGCCTCGACCCCTGGCTGCGCGGCAAGCTCGAACAGCAGGTAACGACCCAAACCCACGGCCAGTACACCCTGGCGGTGACTAGCCTGCGCACCCGGCTACTGGCCCGCAGCCTGCACCTGGGCGGCCTCAGCCTGCGGCCCGCTACCCCCACCCTGGCCGACACGCTGCCCCGCCTCACGGCCCGGCTGGCTAGCCTCGACCTGAGCGGCGTGGGCCTGCTGGCCCTGCTGCGCGGCCGCACCGTGCCCATCGACAGCCTCACCCTCGACTCGCTGCGCTTAGATGTGGCTGCACTGGCCAAGCGGCCCGCCCCCCACCCCAGCCCGCCGCTGTACCAGGCGCGGCCGCTGCGCCTGGGCTACCTGGCCCTGCGCCACGCGGGCGGCACCTTCGGGCCGGCCAAGCAGCCAGTAGGCGAGCTGGCCGATGGCACCGTGAGCGCCCGCGACGTGCTGTTCACTCAGGCCGGCGCGGCCGATACCCAGCGGCTAGCCTTTGCGGCCAGCTGGCAGGCGCTGTTGCGCGGGCCGGTGGGGCGGCTGGGCGGACACACCATTGCGGCTGGGCTGGTCGATTTTTCGAGCGCCCGGCAGCGGCTGGGGCTCGATTCGCTGCGCATCACGCCGCCCGCGCCCGGCCAGGGCAAGCCGGGGGCCGTGCGCGTGTTTTTTACCATGCCCCGGGTGCGGGTGGCGGGCCTGCGGGCTGCTACCTGGCAGCACCAGCACCGCCTGCGCGCCGACTCGGCACTGCTCAGCCAGCCGCGCCTCACATTTCAGCCGCCGGCCAAAGCGCCGCCGCCGCTGTGGAAGCTCTTGCAGCCCGTGTTTCGGCGGGCCGATGTGCGGCAGCTGACCGTTGACGATGGCTACCTGGCCATGGTGGGCGTGCGCGAGGCGCCGGCCGTGCGCCACGTGTTCGGCACCGCCCGCAGCCTGCGCATCGACTCACTTTCGGAGCAGCCAACTTCGCGGCGGATACTGTACGCCCTGGGCTGGACGGGTCACACCGGGCGGCTCACGGGCACTTTCCTGGCGCCGCTGTACCCGGCTAGCATCGAGCACGCTTTTTTGAATACCGACGACCAGGCGCTGCGCTTTACCACGCTAGCCCTGCGCCCTACCCTCAGCCCGGCCCAGCTGAACCTGCGCAGCGGCTACCAGACCACCCAGCTCACGGTGCGCATGGCCGAGGTGCGGGCCCAGGGCTTCAATTTCAAGCAGCTTTCAGCCAATAGCCACCTGCTGATAGAGCGGGTCATCCTCGAGCAGCCTTACCTGCTAGCCCGCAGCGACGGCCGCGGGCCCATCAACCACACCCCCTCCTACCTCACGCCTGAGGCCGTGCGCCGGCTGCGGGCCCACCTCGACGTGCGCCGGCTCGACGTGCGCAACGGCACCATCGAGGCCCGCTCGCGCAGCGCCCGCACGCCGCTGGTGGGCACTTTCAGCATCAACCGGCTCAACATTACGCTGCGCAACGTGAGCAACGACCCTGGCCGCATGAGCCTGGCGCACCCGCTCACGGGCACGGCCACCGGCTACTTGCAGAATACCTGCCGGGCCGAGGTGCGCCTCACCACCTCGCTGCTCGACCCGCGCGGGCGCCAGCACCTGCGCGGTAGCTTCGGGCCGGCACCGTTCAGCATTCTCAACTCGATTATGACGCCGACCCGCCTGATTACTTTCAAGAGCGGCCGGGCGCAAGGCATAGCTTTTGACGAGTACATTGACCGTCAGCGCATCAGTGGCACGGTGCGGGCGCGCTATACCGGACTGCGGCTCAACTTTTTGGGCTACCAGGAGGGCGAGGTGAAAAAGACGTTTTTCGGCCGCCTCAAGAGCGGGCTCGTCAATGTGGTGGTGCGCGACCAGAACCCCCGGCCCGGCGGCCGCTTTGTGGTGGGCGACATTGCCACGCCCCGCGAGCTGGAGTTTTCGGTGTTCACGGCCTGGCGGCAGGGCCTTATCGTGGGCTTTTTGCACAGCGTGGGCATTCCCAAGAAGCTGGCCAGCAAGTACGGGCAAGCGGGCGATGCCACGGCGCTACCTTCTGCCGCCGATGCCCCTAGCCGGCCGGCGGCGGGCGCACTGCCGGGCCAGCCGGCTAGCCCGGCGCCGCAGGCGCGCAGCGGCCCGGCCCGGTGGCTGCACGGCGCCATCCGTCGAGTGAAGCGGTTGGCTAGGCGATTGCAAAGTAAAGTAAGGGGTCGGCACTAGGAGATTTGAGGCAGTTATTCATTCCTCCTCCATCTTCCCTGCCTCAGTCCATGGAACGCAAGTATTTCTTGAAAAGCCTGTTAGCGGGCGCTGTTTCGGCCCCCGCCCTGCTCGCCGCCTGTGGCAAAGACGAGGCCACGCCCAACACTTCTACCACCACCGGCACCACCACGACTGCCACCGGCGGCTCAAGCAGCGCCAACTGCACGGTGGCCCCCACCGAAACCGAAGGACCTTTCCCGACGCACACGCCGTCGTCGTACGTGCGCGCCGACATCACCGATGGCAAAACGGGCTACAAGCTGACGGCCAAAATCACTGTCACGAGCAGCAGCGCCAGCTGCGCGGCCCTGGCCGGCGCGCTGGTCGATATCTGGCACTGCGATGCCGAGGGCAACTATTCGGAGTACGGCGGCTCGGGCATGCAGAGCACCAACTACACGAGCGTGCACTTTTTGCGCGGTCGCCAAACTACCTCTGCGGCCGGCCTGGTCACGTTCACGAGCATCTTTCCGGGCTGGTATTCGGGCCGCGCTACCCACATCCACGTGCACGTGTACAACGCCAGCGGCACCTCCCTCAAAGTGACCCAGATTGCCTTCCCCGAGGGCAGCGGCACGGCGGTGGCCCTCGTCAATGGCTACGCCAAGGGCCTGAGCGGCTACACCTACAACAAGAGCGACAACGTATTCAGCGACGATGCGGCGGGCATCGAAATCGCCACCGTCACCGGCAACCTCACCGATGGCTTCGTACTGACCATGAATATTGCCGTGTAGTTGAGGTATGAGTCGTGAGTTAGAAGTTAGGAGTTGGCTCCAGCTGCCTCACCTCCTTATGCAGACTCATAACTTTTAACTCCTAACTAAAACGAAGTGTCTGCCCGCCGCATCACGCTCTGCTACCGCAAAATTATCGACGCCAGCGCCACCCGGCCCTGGGATAAGCTGGTGCTCGACGACAGCTACCGCGAGCTGCGGTTGCAGGCGCAGTATTTCAATCAGGAACGGAAGTACCGCACTTTCGGCGAGTTGCTGCACTACGTGCCGGGCGCCGAGCGCCTGCACGGGCTAGCCAGCGGGGCCATTATCGGCTACTTGCAGCAGCTGGGCGGCGTGGTGCCCGATGTGCTCGACAACCTGGGCCGGCGGTTTTTGAAGTTCGACCAGTTTCAGTTTGAAATTATCAACTCCGACCTGCTGGACCCTAGCAAGCACCAGGTGGCCGTCAATTTCTTCAGCCAGCCGCTGGTGTGGCTCGACACGGTGGGCGCCTACCTCATTGCCGCACCCGAAGTGGCCGGCGCGGCCTCGGCGGCGGTGCACACGTTTCAGCTCCAGCCCTACTTGGCCATCCACTCCGTTCAGTCCCTAGCCACCAATGCCCGCCCCGACGACGCCCGGTAAAATCTTCCTGGCTGACCAGCGCGGCCTGGTCGAAACCAGCGCGTTTCGGCGCTACTGCACGTTCAGCTTCGGCACGTTTCAGCACGCGCACAAGCAGCCGCTGGGCCGTCTGCTGGCCCTGAACGAGGAGCTGCTGGCCGGCGGCGCTACCCTGGCCCTGCCCGTGGCCGAGGCCGCGCACGTGGTGCTGCTGCCCATCACGGGCGTAATCGAGGTGCAGCGGCCTGGCGGCGAATTAGTAGCAGTCGAAACCGAGCAAATTCGGGTGCTGACCTTGCCCGCGGGCAGTGTACTGCACCTGCAAAATCCTTTTCCGGGCGACGTAATCCGCTTCGTGCACGTGTGGCTGCGCGCCGATGAGGCTAGCCAGCCAGTAGGTGGCCCCGCAGCTGAGTTTACGGCCGAGGCCATTGCCAACCGGCTAACCCTGCTGCTGCCAGCCGGGGCTAGCCAGCCGTTTGCCGTGCGCCTGGGCCGCTTTGCAGGCCGCCACGAAGTGGCGCACGCAGTGCCGGCTGGCCAGCTTTTTTTCGCCTTCGTGCTGGCCGGCGCCTTCGAGGCCGAGGGCCGCCTGCTGCACGAAAACGACGGGCTAGCCCTCTGGGACGCCCCCGCACCCGTCGAAATCGAAGCCCTCAGCAACGACGCGCTGCTGCTGGTGCTGGAGGTGGAGGTAGCGTAAGCCTCAGCTTAAAGCGTGTCTGGAAATTTCAAGCGGACGCCAGATGAGCATGACGCTCTAAATACTCTTTTCGCAAGATTAAAACACGCTCTTAATCGTCGTCATCCTCGCGCTTGGGCGTGAGCTGCAAAAAGGCGCCGCGGCGGGGCGCGGGCATGGTCGATTGCTCGCCCTTCACGGCCTTCCACACCACTTCGTTGAGGTCGAGGTCGGGCACCGCGTCTTCGTGGGCAAAGTCGAATTTGGCCGAGCGCTCGGCGCTGTGGTTCCAGGCGGTGTTGCGGGTATCAAGCGGAATCTGGTTGGCTTTGGCCTGGTACTTCGCCAGGGTGGGCTGGGCCTGAAACACGCCGAACAGCGGCCTAGCGGCGGCATCGTACTGACTCATGGGTGGCAGGCCGAGCAGCAATTCCATGGTGCGCATCACGCCGGCGGTGGTGTAGAGCGTGTGGTCGACGTAGCCGCGCTTCACGTGCGGGCCGATGACGAAGGCCGGCGAGCGGTGGGCGTCGATGTGGTCGGAGCCGTTCTGGGCGTCGTCTTCGAGCACGAAAATCACCGATTCGCCCCAGATGGAGCTAGCCGCGATGTGCTCGACGAGGCGGCCCAGCGCCAGGTCATTGTCGGCTACGGCGGCCAGGGGGCTCACCTTACCCAGGCGCTGGCCACTGGTGTGGTCGTTGCTGAGGCGAATGGTGCTGAACTGCGGCACGGCATTGAGGGCTAGCAGCGAGTCGAAGTCCTGGGCCCAGGCCCACTCGCGCGTCACGTCGGTAATGTCCATGTTGAAGCCCGGCGACCGCGGGCAGGCGTGCCCCCGCAGCGACTTGAGCGACGTTTTGGCATAGTCGGCAAACTCGCCGTAGGTGCGGTAGCTAAGGCCGGCGCGCTGGCAGTAATCCCAGATAAAGCCGTCGCGTGGGTAGGCGATTTTGCGGGTGCCCTCAAAGTCGTAGCTGCCGCCGCGCCCGCCGTAGCTGATGGGCCACGACTTCTCCACGTAGTCGGTGGCGTAGGCGGCGGTGCTCCAGTTGTGGCCGTCGGCGCTCACCTCGGCGTTCACGTAAAAGTTGTCGAGCAGCACAAACTCGCGGGCCAGCGCGTGGTGGTTGGGGGTCACCTTCTGCCCGAAGATGCACAGCGCCGTGTCGCCCTCGCCCTCGCGCACATCGCCCAGAATCTGGTCGTAGGTGCGGTTTTCCTTGATGATGTAGAAGACGTGCTTGATGGGCGACTTCTCGCCCACGCGGCGCGGCACCGGGTTGCCAGCCGCGCCCAGCGCCAGCTTTTCGCTGTCCTTGTTGAAGGGCGTGTTGGCGTACACCTGCCGGGTGTAGGTTTTGAGCCGGGCCGCGTCGGGCGTCGGAATGAAGAGCAGCGTGCCCTTAAACAGGCTGCCGATGTACTGAAACTCGCGGTGCGCGCCGCCCGACTGGTAGCCACTGTCGTCGTTCTTGCGCAAGGGCTGCGGCCCGCTAGGGTTGGCCAGGCTAGTGAGGCCCTTGCCGCTGGCTACCAGCAGCTTGCTACCCCGCACGCGCACGCAGGTGGGGTACCAGCCCGTCGGGATAAAGCCCTGGCTGGCGCTGTGCCCCGGCTGGCGCACGTCGAACACGGCCAGGCAGTTGTTATCGGCGTTGGCGATGTAGAGCGTCTTTTCGTCGGCCGAGAGGGCTAGCCCGTTGGTCGTCGAGCCAGTGAGGCGCGTGGGGTGGAGCGAGGTCGAGATGGTTTCGAGCACCTTCCACGTCTTGGCATCCACCACCGACACCGAGTTGTCGTTGGCATTGGCCACGAACAGGTAGCGGCCGTTCTTGCTTTGAATCAGCTCGTTGGGATGGCTACCAGTGGCTAGCTCGCCGCGCACGCGGCCGGTGGCGCGGTCGTAGGCCAGCAGCTTATCGCCGCCCCACAGCGTGATGTACACCGTTTTGCCATCGGCCGAGAGCAGGCAGCCGTAGGCTTCGTGCCCCAGCGCTACGCGGCTGAGCGTGCGCCTGGTCTTCAGGTCCACCACGTACAGCGCGTTGTCTTCCTTCGTGACGGTGTAGAGACGCTGCCCGGCCCCATCTACGGCAATGCCAGTGGGGCTGATTTTGGCCTTGGGCCAGGCCGGGCCGAGGCGCAGCGTGTCGGGCGCACCCAGCTTGCGGCCCGCCATGGGGTAACTCAGAATAATGTTGTCGTTGCCGCCCGAGGCGTAGAGCCGGTCGCCCTGCTGGTTGAAGGCTAGCCCGTACCACGCCTTGCCGATGGGCCGCTCATCGAGCAGCTGCTCGGTGCCGGGGTCGATGAGCTGGATAGTCTGTTGGCCCTGACCGTTATTGGTGACGGCCAGCAACTTGCCGCCCGGCGCCAGCTGCATGTTCAGCGGCAGGTCGCCAAGGGGTAGCGGCCGGCCGGCCGGCGTGAGGCTCCAGCCGTTGGGCAGCAGGATTTTCTCGGCGGGCAGGTTGGTGGTGGGGCGCTGGGCCTGCGCGGCGGGGGCTAGCGGCAGCAGGGCCAGGGCCGTAGCGGCCAGAAAAAGCTTCATGCGGGCAAGTAGTAGCTGAAAAGTCAAAGGTCGGGCCGGCAGGTTATTGTCACGTGTCCAGTAGGTTTCGGGCACGTTACGGCCGAAATTTTCCGGGTCGTTTCCGGGTCTTATTCCGGTGGCTGTCGCGGCCAGCCCGCGCCAAACCCATGCGGATAGCCCTGGCCAGGCCGTACCTTTGCCCTGCCGCTAGTGTAGGCCGGCCGTTGGGTTAGCCCCGCCGCCCCGCACTACGCCTCATTCGCCTTTAGTGGCCCTCGCCGGCCCCGCCATGATTTCCATTTCCGACCTCGACTTCCATTTCGGCTCGCGCACCCTCTACGACGGTGCTAGCCTGCACATCAAGCCCAAGGATAAAATTGGCCTGGTGGGCCTCAACGGCACCGGCAAATCGACCTTGCTGCGCCTGCTCGTGGGCGAGTACAAGCCCGACGGCGGCTCCATCTCGATGAGC
>JBPBQJ010000170.1:0-53157 GCA_050954765.1 Janthinobacterium lividum
CCACCCCTAACCAACGCGCCGCTAACTTTGGTCGTGGGGGGCGCTTCTGTTTACTAGCCTTTTGGCCAGAACGGTGGGCTAGCCCTCGTGGTGAAAGTCGGACTTGCCGCCCGTCTTTTCGACCAGCCGCACCTGTTCGATAATAATGTTGTGCGACATGGCTTTGCACATATCATACACGGTGAGGGCGGCCACCGAGGCGCCGGTGAGGGCTTCCATCTCGATGCCGGTTTTGCCCGTGACGCGGGCCGTGCATTCGATGAGGATGGCCTCGGGCGACACAACTTCAATGGTGAGCTGGCAGTCGTCGAGGCCCAGCGGGTGGCAGAGCGGAATGAGGTCGGCCGTTTTTTTGGCCGCCATTACGCCGGCGATAATGGCCGTTTGGAACACTGGGCCCTTGCGGGTGGGTAGGTCGCCGGCCTGCACCAGCTTGATGATTTCGGCCCCGAGCACTACCCGGGCGCGGGCGCGGGCCAGCCGGGCCGTGATGGCCTTGCCGCCCACATTGACCATGGCGGGCAGGCCGCTGGGGCCGATGTGGGTAAGACCAGAAGAAGTTGAATCAGACATAGGGGAGAAGACTAAAGTACAAAGAACGGGTGCGCGCCGGGCAGTGACCCTAGCCAGGGCCAGGCATAAAAAAAACCTCCCTGCCAGCAGCAGGGAGGTTTTTTGGTAAGTGTAGCCAAGGGCCTAGTCCTTGGTGAGGCGCAGGGTCTGGCGCAGGGCCGAGCCATCGGCCAGCTTGCCGGTCACGAGCACGTGGTAGGTGCCGGTGGCGAGCTCCATCAGGTTCAGGGGCTGCACTTGGCCGCCGGCCATGGTGGCCGAGCGTACCTGGCGGCCCGTAGCGTCGAGCAGCACTACCTGGTAGCTAGCCGCGGTGGGCAGCTGGCTCAGGTCGAGGCCGGTGGCGTACTGGGCTGGGTTGGGGTACAGGCTCAGGGCAATGGCGCTAACCTTGGAGAAGCTCACGGTGCGCACGGGCGAATAAGTAGCCGTGGCATCGCGGTCAACCTGCTTGAGGCGGTAGTATACCGCACCCGATGCGCGGCTAGCCACCCCAGCATCGGTGAAGGCATAGTTGCTAGCCAGGGCCGTAGTACCCTGGGCGGCCACCTGGCCTACTTTAGCGAAGCTAACGCCATCGAAGCTGCGCTCGATGTCGAAGTAATCGCTGTTGATTTCCGAGGCCGTAGTCCAGGTAAGCTGGGCGTCGCGGTTCTGCACGGCCGTGGCCGTGAAAGCAGTCAGTACTACCGGCAGCGGGTTGTTGGAGATAGTGAAGTTTACGATTTGGGTGGTAACCCCACCGTTGCCGTCAGTCGTCGTTATCTGCGCCGAGTAGGTGCCCGGCTTCAGGTTGGGGTTAGCCGGGGTGCCGGGGTTCGACACTACGATGCGCCCAGTGTTATCAACCGAGAGGCCGACAGAAGACAGCGAGGGAACACCGGCGCGGATTACTTCGCTGGCGCTGACAATACCGTTGCTAGCCCCCGATTGCAGTACACCGTTGGGCTGGTATACCGAGATAGCAGTCGGGTTGTAAACGGCCCCGTTGGCATCGGTGGTGAAGGCAATAATATCGCCGGTAACGTAAGGGTTGCTGTTGCCACCCTTGCCTGGAGTCAGCACGTAGGTAATGGCATCCACATCCGACTCTACCGGGATGGTGTAGTTCACTACCGGCGATACGTTGTTGGCGGCGTCAGTGGTCGAGTACGTGAACGAGGCGTTGCCCACGAAGCTAGTGGCGGCTTTGAAGCGCAGGGTTTTGGCCTGGGCATCGGTCAGCGTCTTGCCAGCGGTTACGGCCGAGTAGGTGCCGGTAGCCGTGCCGTCGTTGAAGTAGAGCGTGCCCTGCGCAGTGTCATCGGGAATAGTCACTACCGTGTACTTCTGCGTGGCGAAGCTGTTTTCGGGGTCCGAAGCGCTCAGCGGCGAGATGAGTAGGCCGTTGGCTAGGCCGCCCGCCTCGTTCGACTGCGGGTTTTGCAGCGCGTTCACCACGGCGAAGGCCAGCGGCGGACGGTTGGTAACCGTGGTCGGAATGGTAGCCGTGTTGTCGTCCGTATTGCTCTCGCCGGTTACCTGCACGCTAGCCTTCAGGCTGACGCCGGCAGTGGGCTGCACGATGGTGAAGCTATTGGCTACCGCACCAGCGGCCCCGGGGGCCTGGCCGGCCAGGATGGTCCAGGTGATAGTATTAGCAGTGCTCGAGTACGAGCCACTGTTCGTGATGTTGGTGGGCGTCTGGCCACTGGGTACCGTTACGGTCTGAGTCGTAACGTTGCTCGTAGCCGAAGGGCCGTTGTTGGTCGCGGTCACGGTGTAGGTCAGGCTGGTGCCAGCCAGGGCTGAGGCCGGACCGTTGATGCTCGTCACCTCGTTGAAAGAGGGCGTGACGGGCAAGCTCACGCTGCTGAAGTTGTTGAGTAAGGCGGCCGTAGTGGCAGGCTCGCTCGTGTTCGAGGCAGTAACGGCCGTGGCTACCAGGGGGCCATTGCTTGGCGCTACCACTTGCACGTCGTAGCTCACGTTACCCGTCGTGCCAGTAACCTGGCTAGCAATGGTCGGGAAGGTCACCACCCCAGTCTGGGTGTTGTAGGTGATAGCGCCGCTGCTGTACGAGATGAGGTTGCTGTTGGCAACAACCGTGCCCGCCGAACCCGCAATCAGGGGCAGGGTGGTCGTGGTCAGGCCGGGTGCCAGCTGCAGGGTCGGCGTTACGTTCACACCGGCGTCGGTGCCGATGTTGCCATAAGTAGCCGTGTAAGTAACTGCGGCGCCCGGGGCCACCGAAGTTGGGTTGGTCGGCGTCTTGATGCTAACGGTAGCGGTAAGGTCGGCCGAGGTGGTGGTAGCCGGCGCAATGCTGGTGGCTACGCTAGCCGAATTGTTGGTCGGTACCAGGTCGGTGCCAGCAGCCGAGGCCGAGGCCACCCCGGTAGTCTGGCCACCCGTGGCGTTGGGCATCACAAACGATACGTAGTTCGACGAAGTCGCGCCCACGGGCAGGTAAGCCAAGCTCGGGAAGGTAACGAGGCCGCTCGACGTGTTGTAGGTCGCCGTGCCGGCCATGCCGAGGTTGTAGTTGATAGTGTTGCCACTGCCCACCGTGCCGGTTACGCCGTTCACTTGCAGGGTCGAGGGCGAGAAGCCGCTAGCCAGCTGCAGGGTAGTCACGGCCAAAGTTGCCGCGGCCGGGCCATTGTTGGTCGTGTTCACGGTGTAGGTCACGCTGTTGCCTACCACGGCAGTAGCCGGGCCGGCCACCGTAGTTGCCAGGTCGGCCGAAGCCGGCACGGCGGTAGCCACGCTAGCCGTGTTGTTGGCGCCTACTGCATCGGGAGTGCTCGAATTCACGCTGCTGCTAGGGGCAAAGCTTTGGGCCGGGGCCGCGAAGGTCAGCTTGAAAACTTGGGTTGCGCCGCTAACATTGGTAGCCAGGTTGGGGAAGGTAACCAAGCCGGTGGTCGAGCTATAAGTTGCGCCGCTTACCGGGTTGTTAGTCCCATCGGTGATGGTGACGCCGTTGGGGCCGAGGCCAGCCGGCAGCTGTACCGATTCGGTCACGCTGGTAGCCGTCATTGGGCCGTTGTTGATGAAGCTAGCCGTATAGGTCACGCTCTGGCCGGGCACGGCCGAAGTCGGGCCGGCTAGGGTCGTAACGAGGTCAGTAGACTGTACCAAGGTGATGGCCACCGACGAAACGTTGTCGGCCGGCACAGGGTCAGTGTTGGTGGTGCGTACGGCGGCCATGGCCAGCAGCTGGCCGTCGGTGCCGGTGGTAGCCACGGTGGTAGCAGTAGCCGCCGAGGGCGTCAGGGTGATGGTATTCGTCACGCTGGTGCCGCTGGTGCTGCCGTTGCTGGTAATGGCATTCGTGCCAGTCGTGCCATCGGTCAGGGTCGGGAAAGTCACAATACCGGTGAGGGTGTTGTAAGTCGGGCCGTTAGTGCCGAAGGTGATAACGTTGCTACCGGCGGTCGTCGTACCCGTAATGCCATTCACCTGCAGGGTGCCGATGGTGAAGCCCGGTACGAGCTGCACAATCTGGGTCACGCCCGTGGCCGGGCGGGGGCCGCGGTTGCCGGTCGTCACCGTCAGCGTCACTGGGCTACCCACGGTCGTGGAGGCTGCCGAGGTCGTGATGGTCGTGTAGGCGTTGGCCGTACCCTGCTGCGGGTTCAGGATGGTCAGAGGTGTGCTGCTCGTGTTCCCGTTGAGGTAGGCCGTGTTGTTGTTCGTGTTGGTGTCGCCGGTAGTAGTGGCGTTCGAGGCCGTATTGGGCGTTACCGTTGCTACTGGGGAGAGGGCGGTACTTGGCTGTGCGAAGCTAATCGAGTTGGCTACCGTTTGGCCGCTGGGCAGGCTAGCCACAGTGGGGAAAACAACTTCACCAGGCTGCACCGAGTAGGTCACGCCGTTGGATACGATGTTCTGCACCGTGGTCGTCGAGTTATATACACCGCCGTTGCTTACGTATACGTTGGTGAGGCCGGTGGCCAACTGCACCTTCTGCACGGCATTGGTTGCCGCGCTAGGGCCGTTGTTGGTCGTGGTCACGGCTAGGGTCACCAGGTCGCCGGTTACGGCCGCGGTCGGGCCGGTGATGGTCGTGGTCAGGTCGAAGGCCGGGGTCACGTTTAGCGTAGCCGAATCCTTGTTGTTAGCCGTCTGGCCTGCCTCGTTGGTCGTAGTCGAAATGGTCGAGCTAGCTACCACCGGGCCAGTAGCCGGCACGTCGAAGGTAATAATCGACGAGTTGCTGCCATTCGTGGTGAGGGCAGTAATGTTGGGGAAGGTCAGCACGCCCGTGGTGGGCGAGTATACCCCGTTAGGGTTGTTCGTAGCGCTCACGTTGGTGAGGCCAGTTGGCAGCTGCACCGAGGCAACTACGCCCGCTGCCGGGCTGGGGCCGCTGTTGCTGAACGTTACATTGAATCGGCTGCTGCCAGAGGTAGCGAGCGTGCCTGCTGCCAGCGTAGCCGGCGAGGCCGTGATGGTCGTAGCCACGTTGGCTATCGGCACTACCGTAGCGTTGATGGTTGAGGCATCGGGGGCCGAGCCTTTGCCCTGCGCGGTTCCATCCTGCGAAGTGCTGGTCGTTATGTTGCTGATAACAGCCACCGTGCCCGTAGCCGTAGTGGCTGGGGTGAAGCTGAACGTGAACGCGTTGGTGGCACCGCTGGCTAGGGTAGCAGCCGAGCCAAAGTCAATCGTATTAGGCGCAGTAGCGAGGGGAGTATACGTTGCACCGTTTACGATGATGTTGGTAGCGCCCGTGGGCAGCGTTACGGTGCGCGCCACGGTCGAAGCCGTGCTAGGACCTTCGTTGGTGAAGGTAGCTGTGTAGGTGCCCGTGGGCTGGCCGGGGCTCACTGTTTGTGGGCCGGTCAGGGCCGTGGTCACGTCGGCTACCAAGCCGATGATGGTCGGAGCCGACGAGTTGTCGTTGGCCGTCAGGCCACCTTGGCCCGTCATAGTCGTGATGGCCGAGTTGGCCATTACCGTGCCGCTAGCGGGCGCCGTATACGTAATGGCATAAGTGTTCGTAGCAGCCGAAGCTAGTGAAGTAGCGGGATACGTAATAGTATAGCCACTTAGCACGCTGCCCGTGATAGTGCCACCCGTAGCTACGAGGTTCAGCACCCCAGCAGGTAGAGTTACTGTGCGAGTAACACCGGCCGCCGTTACGGCGCCTATGTTACTGAACACTACACTCAGCGATACCGTGGAGCCAGCATTGGCGCTGGCTGGGCCGGTAATGGTCGTGGCTACGTCGGCGATGCAGTTGGCGCCGGCCGTGCTGTTGGCAATCGTGTTGCTGATGGCTGCATTGCCTACCCCGATGGTGCCGGCTTCGGCGCCGAAGGCAGTGCCGCTGGGCTGCGTAATGCCGCTGGCAGCGCCGTTGGCCGTAGCCGTAGCAGCTACTACACTGTTAGTGAAGATGACGCCGCCGCCGCCGCCGCCGCCGGGGCCGTGGTTTTCGGCAGTGGCATTGGTGCCCTTGCCGTCGTTGCTGCCGCCCGCACCGCCATTGGCAGTCAGGGTCAGCGTAGCCGTTTGGCTGTTCGTAACCGTCACGAGGATAGAGCCACCCGAGCCACCGCCGCCGCTGCCGTCGTTGCCAACGATGTTGGCGGCAATGGGGTTAGAGCTGGCGCCATTGGCCAAGATGCTGCCGGTGCCCGTGAGGGTGCCGGTGCGCACTAGTACCGCGCCGCCGCCGGCCGCGCCGCTGCTGGCAAAGCCAGCGCCGGGCGTGCCGGTGCCATTGTTGGTCGAGCCAGCGCCGCCGCCGCCGCCCAGTACCAGGCGGCTGCTGCTAGCCGCTGGGAACGCCGCGCCGGGCTCGCCGCCCACGGGCTGGTTAGTGCTCCAGGAGTTGCCACCGCGGCCACCGCGGCCACCGTTGGCCCCGCCCCCACCGCCGGTGTTCTGGCCGTTGTCGGCCGAGTTGGCATCGGTGCCGCCGCCGCCGGCGTTGCCGGGGGCGCCGCGGCCATTGTCGCCGCTAGGGTAGCCATCGTTGAGCCCGGCCGGGAGCAGCGTGGGGTAGTTGGCTACAGTGGCACGGGTATCGAGCAGGGCCGTGGTCGAGTAGGTCGGGTCATTCACGTAGCGGGGGGTGCCGGCAATGCCTTCGCCCTTGGTGCCGCCGGTGTTCAGGCTAGCCGAGCTGCGGTAGGTGGTGTTCGATACCGAGCCGTCGCCGGTCAGCTGCCGGCCAGCGCCGCCGCGGAAGCCCATGCCCGAGGCGTCAATTGTGAAGTTGTTCAGGTTGAGCCGGCCGTCTACGTCGAGGGCCACGATGCCGCCCGTGCTGCCGTTCCAGGGAGCCGGTACGAGGTTGCCCGTCAGCGTCAGGTTGGTGTACTGCGGCACGCGGATAACCTGGAAGGTGCGCTGGCCCGTGGTCGTAGTGGCTACGGCATTCGCATAACTGTTGCGCAATGCGGTGGCCAGGGTAATGGTGCCGCCGCTGCCGGCCGTTACCGTAGCGCTGTTGGCGGCCACGGTCACGTACTCGTAGGTGCCGGCCGTGAAGTTGGTCGTTACGCTGGTGCCGTTGGCCAAGCCACCGGCCACGCCGTCGCCGTAGCTGGCGTCGTCCGTGGTGTTGATGTTTGCGCCCTGCATCTGCACGATGAGGAGAAGGTCGCCGGGGGCAATGCTGGTAGCGGCGCCGCGCGCCGCACCCACCGCGATGGTGGTGCTGGTGCCGCCCGTTAGGGTCTGGGCCGCCGTGCTGGGGTAATAGGCGTTGGGGTTCGCGTTGAGGCTAGCGGCGCCGTCTTTGCCCGCCGTGGCGCAGTTAGCGGCGGTGCCAGCCGCGCCGGTGGGCGCTACCGTGGTCGTCACGGTGGCGTTGGCCGCCGTGCCGTTGTTGTTAGCTGCGCTAAGGTCAGCGGTGGCACTGGTGCTGGCGGCTACGCCGGATACCGAAGTAGGGGTGGCCTGCGTTACAAAGCTTACTGAGTTGGTAGCCGTGGCACCGGTTGCCAGGTCGGCAGCGGCAAAAGTCACGACGCCCGTGCTGGCATCGTAGGTGGCGGTGCTGGGGATGGTAACCGTGTTAGCCGCCGGCTTGCTGGGAAGCGTCACGGTAACGGTGTTGTTGCTGGCCGGGTAGGTGCCGTTGTTGAAGGTAGTGGCAACGTAGGTAACTGTTTGCCCGGCTACCGAGGTAGTGGGGCCAGAAATAGAAGTTGCTACGTCAGCTGATGCTAGAGCAGAAGCGCTAATCATCCAGGATTCTCCTATATGCTGGGTGCCGTTGGTAGGATGTATAGCTCCCCCAGCTGTGCTAGGACGCAGATAAACTCTGAATACAATAGAGGTAACACCCGTGCTGGGAGTAGTAACCAACACTGAGCCGCTAGCTCCTCCAGAACCAGTTGTCGCAGCAGGGTTAGCTGCGCTGTTCAGTATCTGAGTGCCCGTAATACTCAGTTCGTTCGAACCGCTTAGCTTAGACAGCGTAACACCGGTAGAAATCAGGTCGAGCTCTGCCGTGAAGCCAACGGTACCGTAGCTTCCTCCCAGCCCAGTAAGGTGAAGGACTGGATTGACCGTTGCTTGGCTAAAAGTAACAGTAAGGTCAGCATAAGAATACCGAGCATTGGCTGGGGCAGTAGCTGGCAAAGGCTGAACAGAAGTGAAGATTTCAACAGCCTGATTGCTAGCGACATCGATGCCTCCACTTACTCCATTGACCGAAGTATAGTTGGCATTGGTAGAACTGCCGATAGCATTAACGTTCTCAAACAGTGCGCTAGCTGTTACTGCTGAGCCTCCCGAATTGGCACGAGCGCCAAACGCCATCCCCGTACCCGTGCTGAGCTGCGCAGTAGCTTGCGTATAGGCTTGATTGCTAATGGAAAAAGTTACGGTAGTAGTTGGCGAAAACGGTGCAAAAGTGTTGCCGCCGGGGTTATCCGTATTATTCTGAAACGTGATAACTTGGTTAGCTATCGAAGGGCCAGTAGTGGTAGGGTTGCCTGCTCCGGTGGCAAACTCCAGCGAGGGTGTTTGGGCTTGGGCTAGGCGGGGTGGCCCGAAGGCCGCACCAGCTAGGAGCAGGCTAAGTAGTCGTAAGGTTGGTTTCATAAAGATGCGGGGGTAAACGCAGGGAAAATAAATGGTTGAATAGGCAGTGGAAAGCCGAGTGGAGAGCTTGGCAAATAGGGTAGCTGAATCTTGCGAATAGAAGATGTTTAGAGAATTGGCTACTACTTTGGAAGTAACAAAACTAAAATGCTCGACGCGTCAGAGGAGGTTATTTCGCTGAATTGATTGATTTCCTCGCTGAGTAAAAGGTCCTGATAAGCTACTTGTATTTTTGCCTACGAAACGGCACGCATAGTTGGACTTTAAAGCTTTTAATAAAAAGTTTGATTGTTTTTATTTTTTTTCTTATCCGTTCTGCTTTTTTATTTTTAATCTTCTGAGTTGAATTTTCTATTTGTTGATAAACAGCTGATTAGATAAAATAAAGACCCCGCTTAAAAAACACTACTTGCACTAACTATCTGCTTCTCCTCGTAAGATAAGGGCAAGTATAACGCAGGAAGGCTCCCTACTAGGAGGAGGTATTTTTTGCATTATTACTATTTCAAATATTAATCCTTTGGTGAGGTGCGCTAGGTTAGTAGAGGGTATTGCGTTAGGGTAGGATGCCGGTTGCGAGCATAAGCGGCTGGTTCGTTCAGAGCAGGGACATGGAGTGAGGAGGGCTACTGTGCCGGCAGTAAAAATTCTGCCGTCGGAAGCATCCGTAGTATCAGTGCTAGTCACTCTGCCTAGGCCCACCGGCGCCGAAGCGATTTTGAATACAGCACTTGTGCCAGTGCTATAATGGCGATTAACCCGCCGTAGCCACTGCGCTGGCTGCGGCCTCGCTTTCTGCCACCTATTCGTGGGTACTCGCTGGGTAGATTGCCGCTGTCCCTGTTACCAATCGTGCCGTCGCCATAGCTGTCAGTCGTGCGGAAATAACTAGCCGCTTCTGCCTGCGGAATAGTAGCAACCAAACGTCTTGCACGATGCCCATCAGTGTGCTAGTCGTGCCGCTGATGGTGGTCGTAATCCGCGTTGATACCGGACACGCTTACGGCCAGGTTCTGAGCTACCTTGTAGTAATCAGACGTTGAGGTTCGGGGCGATATGCGCTGGTGTGCCAGCAGTATCGATAGCGTGATGCGAGAGGCTGCTAGTGCAGCTAAGGTCAAGAGCCAAGGAAACAAGAACTTCGGCTCAGTGCCAATCTGTTGGCTAAGGATACTGGCCAGATTAGGTAGTGTCTACTGCCTTTCCGTGCTATTCTGAGGTTGCAGTACATGTCTTCCTCTTGACGAAGCCATTTTAGCCCGACGACTCTTTTTAGCAAGGTAGCTATTCACTCTCAGCCTCTTAGCGGAGCTGCTTAATCGAAAAAAAGTAATTATTTTTCTAATATTTGTTACTTATTAAAGAAAGTGCTGTTATTTGAAAAAAAGTATTCCAACGCCTCAGCTATGACCACATTTCCTGTTGTGCGGCTAGCGGCTGCTGCCGCTAGTTGCTTCCTGATTAGTTTTGCGGGCCCGGCCCACGGGGCCGACATGCTGATTGGTCCGCCAACTAGCGCCGAGCCTTTCGTGCAGGCGTGTGCTGCTCACCTTGACCTTACCGAGGCACAACGCACCGGCCTGCGCGCCTATCTGGAGCAGGAAATCGAGTTTATGGCCGTGCAGGCCGCCAACCATTCGGCCGCCGAAGTAGCCGAGTTGATACCCACCGAGCGCGCAGAACTGCAGCGCGTAGCCGGGCATCTTATGTCGCCGGGGCAACTGCGGCAGTTCCGCGAGCTTGAGGCCACGCCCAAAATGAAGGCGTATCTCAAGCAAATGCTGCTCGAAAATTGACCAGACCTCGACCCGGATAAATACAAAAAGGCCGCCCAAATATGAGCGGCCTTTTTGCTGGAGGTATGCCGGGCTGCTTGCCGTACCTAGTAGGCCGGGCCGCGCCCGCTAGCCTCTACCAGCGCCCGCACGGGCTCGTTGAAGCCGATGGCCTCGTTGAGCTCTTCGAGGGTAAGGTGCAGGCGGTATTTCCAGAAGTGCTGGGGGTTGCTGGGTACGTTGATTTGCTCGTCGTGCGGGTTGGCGCGGCGCAGGTTGGTATCTATGCCCAGGAAGTCCTGGAGCGGGAACACGGCCCACATGGCCGGCGAGTGCAGGTGTTGGGCTAGCACCTCGCGCACCACCCAGGGCTCGCAGTAGTAGGGGGCCAACTGGCGCCAGTGGCCCAGCGTGGTTTCGTAGTAGCGCTGGGTGCGCACGCGGTCCTCTTCCCACCAGCCGCGCAGGGTGCTCATGTCGTGGCTGCCGGTCGTTACTACCGACAGGTAGGGCGCATCGTTGGGGTGGCCAAACTCGGTAGCGGGGTTGCTGGGCATCCGCTGAATGTTGAGGCCCAGAATGCCGAGCTGGTGCATCACGCCGGGCACCGAGGCGGGCACCATGCCCAGGTCTTCACCGCAGATAAGCATGTTGGTGGCGTAGCGCACGGCGGGTAGCTTCACTAGCCCCTGCTCGCGCCAGAACTCCTCGTGGCGGCGGAAGAAATAGTCGACGTAAATGTCGTCGTAGAGCCGACGGCGGCTCTCTTCGTCGGCCAGCTCGGCGAAGCTGGCGGTCTTGTTCAGAGTAATGCGGGGGTGGTAGAAGTCGTTGCCGGCGGGCAAAAACAGCACCTCATTCACGAAATGATACAAACCCGGCCGCACGCGCAGCAAAAACTCGGCGCGCGCGGGGCTAGCCGCAAGCTGCTCATCCACATAGGTTTCGATGAGGCGCTGGCTGCTCACCTGGGGCTTTAGCTGGATGGCGCCGTACTGGTCGGCGGTCATAAACTCGTCGAACACGGCCTGGGCCTCGCCGCCGAAGGTGCGCTCCAGCAAATGCCAGCGGATGTAGGGCTCGCAGAGGCGGCCGTAGTCGAACCACCCTAGCCGGCGCTGAATCTCGTCGCGGTGCAAGGGCAGAGCGGGGGCAAAGTGCCCGAGCAGGCCCTCAACCGAGTTCTCGGGCATTTCCCAGATGCGGAAAAAGCCCAGAATATGGTCGATGCGCAGCGCGTCGAAGTAGCGGGCCAGGTGCCCGAGGCGCTCGCGCCACCACTTGTAGTTGTCCTGGGCCATGCGCGCCCAGTTATAGGTCGGGAAGCGCCAGTTCTGGCCGCTGGTCGAGAAATCGTCCGGCGGCGCGCCGGCCTGCTGGTCCATGTGGTAGAGCTCGGGCTGGGTCCAGGCATCGACCGAGTGGCGGTAGATGCCGATGGGCAAGTCGCCCTTGAGCACCACGCCACGGCGGCGGCCGTAGTCCACGGCGGCGCGCAGTTGCTTATCGAGGTGAAACTGCGTGAAGAAGTGCAGGCCAAACTCATCGAAGTCGGGGCCGTGCTCGTCCGTAAGCTGAGCTAGCCCCACCGGGGCGTGAAACTCGCGCGGCCACTGGCCAAAATCAGCGGTGCCAAAGCGCTCGCGCAGCGCCGAGAAAGCGGCGTACGGAATGAGCCAGCTCGCCTGCTCGGCCTTGAACTGGTGAAACTCGGGGTCGGCCAAGAACTTCGCCTTCTCCTGCTGATACAAGAGCTTGAGAAACTTCCACTTGCCGTTCATCACGGCCTCGTAGTCCACGAAGTCCTTGGCGTTCAGCGCTTCCTTGAGGCTAGCCAGCTCGGCGCGGGCGGCCTTGTTTTTGAGCTCGGCAATGCCTTCGAGGTGCAGGTACTGCGGGTGCAGCGCAAACACCGAAATGGCGGCGTAGGGATACGAGTCGACCCAGGTGTGGGTGGCCGTGGTGTCGTTGATGGGCAGAATCTGCACCATGTTGAGCCCCGTTTTTTCGGCCCAGTCGATGAGCAGCTTGAGGTCGCTGAACTCGCCCACCCCGAGGCCGTTTTCGCTGCGCAGCGAGAACACCGGCATGGCCACGCCGGCCCCGCGCCAGGGCTGGGCTGCGTAGCGGAAGCCCTCATCGTCGAGCACGGTGAGGGTGCCGGGCTGGCTAGCCCCGGCGGGTAGCACGCGGTCGTCGCCGGTTTCGAGCTGCACCACGGTGTGCCGCTGGGCATCCCAAAAGCCGTATTTGTAGCGTAGCTCCTGGTCGGGGCTTTGCAGGGCCAGCTCGGCTCGCCAGGCGGGGTAAGTAGTATCGGAGAGGATGAGCGGGTTGGTATTGTCCCAGTTGCCGAGGGCCGGGTCCGAGCCCAGCACGCACACCTGGTGGTGCGGGTCCACGCGCGGTGCTTCGAGCTGGAAGCGCACCGTAGCGGCGGCAACCGGGGCCGCGGCAGGCGCGGCCTTTTTGCCTTTGGCAGCACCCTTCTTAGCGGGGGCGGGGCTAGCCGTGCCACTGCCCGGCTGGTGGCCGGGGCGGCGAAAGAGCGCCTTGGTAAAAGCAGCCGTGAACAGCTCGTTTTCGGGCTCGGCGGGCGCCCGCCAGAAATCGCGCACGGCTAGGCTGGCCGGGGCCGGGCTAGGTAGGGCTAGCTGGCGGTTATCGCCCCACTCCCACACCACGCCGCCACCCTCAAACAGCAGCACGTATTTATAAGAAACCTCGGCCGTAGCAGCGGGTACTTCTACTGCCGCGCTCCAGCGCGTAGTAGCTTCGTCGTAGGTCAGGGGCAAGGCCTGGGCCAAGTTCCAGTGACCCAGGGCGGGTAAGGAGCCGCATACCACCAGGCGCTGGCCGTAGGTGGTGCGGTAGGGCAGGGAAAAAGTCAGTATCATGCAGGCAAGCCAAGTATTAAGGCTGCAAGATACTGCCCCGCTGCCCGGCCTCGCCCGGCCAAGCCAACGGCGGGCCCGCATCCGCCGTATGGGGCTTCCTGCCCATTTACTTATCTATGCTTTCCGCCACCGCACCTTCTCTCTTTTGCTAATGCGCTTTCCTCTTCTCGTGGCCCTGTTGGGCAGCAGTCTCACGGCTATTGCGGGCCCGCCGGGCTACCACGCGCCGCGCCGCTTTCTCACGCCCAGCGGGCAGCCCTACCACCGCTTGCCGCTGCGCCTTACCCTGGGGGCCAACCTGGCTTACTACAACGGTGATATCACCGGTAAAATAAGCAACAACACCCTGCGCGTGGGCGTGAATGCAGGTCTTACTAAAACGCTGAGCCCGCACCTCACCTTCGCCACCGACCTGAGTTACCTGCACCTGAAGGCCACCGACGATTTTCCGGTCCGGGGCTACAGCTTCAGCAGCGATAACGGCCTGCTCACAGGTCGCCTGCAATACAATCTTTTTGCCGATAAAAGCCTATACATTGGCCCCGAGCACCGCGAGGTGCCGGTGCTCGTGTACGTGGAAGCCGGCGTGGGCGCTATGGTCTACGACCCCGCCGCGGCCCTGCTAAACGTGCCGCTCGTGCCCGAGGGGCGCAACAAATACCCTGGCCTGGCCGCCGTGCTGCCGGTGGGCGGCGGCGTCACGCTGCGCGCCAGCAAGCGCCTGGCCTTCACGGTGGAAGGTCTTTACTACTTCACGAGCACCGATATGCTCGACGACATCAGCCAGCGCGGCAATCCCGATAAGCTCGATGACTTTGCTACCCTCACTTTCAAAGTTGAGTTCTCGCTCGCCAAGGGTCAAAAGAAGCCGCTAGTGCGCAACGATTAGGGAATGCGTAAATAACGACAGCAGCCGGCCCGCAATGCTACCAAATAGGTAATGTTGCGGGCCGACTGCTGTCGTTTTGGGTTTGCTACTTTGCTTTCCCCGTGAGGTAGTCGGCGGCTAGGGTGGCGAGCGTTTTGACCCCTAGCGGAAAAGCGCTTTCATCTACTTTGAAGCCGGCGGTGTGGTGGTCGGCCACGGTGCTAGGGTCGGTGCCGGGCGTCATGCCCCCCAAAAACACGAACAGGCCGGGTATCTTCTCCTGGAAGCAGGCAAAGTCCTCGGCGCCAGTCACCGCCTTGATTTCGACTACGTTGGCCGTACCGGCGGTGCGCTGCATGGTGGGCAGCATGCGGGCCGTGAGGGCCGGGTCGTTGTAGGTAACGGGCACGTAGGGCTCGATGCCCACCTCGGCGGTAGCACCGTTGGCCGCGGCAATGCCATTGGCCGTGCGCTTGATGGCGGCCCAGATTTGCTCCTGCGTTTTGGGGCTGAACGCCCGGATGGTGCCGCTGATGGTGGCATCGGGCGGAATAATATTGTAGCGCACGCCGGCCTGCACGGTGCCCACCGTCACCACGGCGGCATCCTGGGTGAGGTCAATCTGGCGGCTCACGATAGTTTGCAGGGCCGTGATGATTTCGGCGGCCGTCACCACCGGGTCCACGCTGCTCCAGGGCTTGGCGCCGTGGCTGCCCTTGCCCAGCACCTTCACCGTGAAGCGGTCGGAGCTGGCCATCTGGCCGCCGGGGCGGTACTGTAATTGCCCCACCGGCGCTGTGGCCCAGATGTGCAGGCCAAAAATGGCATCGACCTTGGGGTTTTCGAGCACGCCTTCCTGCACCATCAGCTTGGCGCCGCCCACCGTGCCGGGCAGCGAGCCTTCCTCGGCCGGCTGAAAAATGAATTTGACGGTGCCGGGCAGGTCCTTCTTCACCTGGCTCAGGACCTCGGCCGCCCCGAGCAGCATGGCCACGTGGGTGTCGTGGCCGCAGGCGTGCATCACGCCCACGGGCTGGCCCAGGTAGGTGCTCTTCACGGTGCTGGCGAAGGCTAGCCCGGTGGCTTCGGTGATGGGCAGGCCATCCATGTCGGCGCGCAGGGCCACCACGCGGCCGGGCTTGCCCCCGCGCAAAATGCCCACTACGCCGGTGCGGCCCACGCCGGTCTGTACTTCCAGCCCCAGGCTTTTGAGCTGAGCAGCAATGAGCTGGGCAGTGCGGTTTTCTTCGTTGCCGAGCTCGGGGTGCTCGTGCAGGTCGCGGCGCCAGGTCACGACCTTGGCCTGCTCGGCGGCGGCTAGGGTTGTGATGCGGGCGGCAAGGGCCGCGTTTTGGGCCTGGGCCGAGGTCGCCAGGCCCAGGCCTAGCGCGGTAAGCAAAAGAGGAGTAGCGTTTTTCATGGCCCCCAAGGTACTGCCCCGGTCGAACTAGCCACCCTAGCGCGGCACGCGCCTGGGTAGGAACGCGCCCCGACAGGGAGTGTGTTAAGGCCAGGTTACCGACTATCCACCTAGCGGGCGTAATTTTGCCCGCTTAGCGAAGCCTCGATTTTCTCTATCTCGCGCCATGCATGTTTTGTCTTCTCCCGCTGCTTCGACCCGTTCCAACCCTGCCCCTGGCGCGGTGCTGGCTGCGCCAGCCGGCGTAGCCGCCTGGGTGCAGGCCTGGGCACGGCCAGCCTTTCGCTGGGGCTGGCTGGTGTTGCTGACGCTGATGTTCGGGGTATTGGTGCCGCTCACGCCGGGCTTCTTCCAAGCCATTGAGCAGCGCAGTGGCCCCGTGCTGGCCGACCCGCTGCTGCAGCTGCTGCCGCGCCACGACGTGGCCACGGCCGTATTTGTGCTCATGTACGGGAGCGTGGTGGTGGGCGTGGGCTGGCTTACGCGCCAGCCGCTGCTGTTTTTGCGGGGCATGTGGGCGCTGCTGCTGTTGTTGGTGCTGCGCATGGCCACCATTTGGCTGCTGCCCCTGGCCCCGCCGCTCGATATGCTGCCGATGCCCGACCCGTTTACGGCCACGGCCTTTCACACCGGCACGGCTATTACCAAAGACCTGTTTTTTTCGGGCCATACGGCTACGGTTGCGCTGCTGGCTATTGCCACGCGGGGCCGGTGGCAGCGTGGGCTGGCGCTAGCCACCCTACTGGTAGGGTTGCTGGTGCTGGTGCAGCGTGTGCATTATACCTATGATGTGGCGGCGGCGCCTTTCTTTGCCTGGTTTGCCTACTGGGTGGCCGGTTTTATAGCGCGCCGGGCCACCGAAATGTCGGCCGCGGCCAGCGTGGTACCCGAATAGCACGGGGGCAATGCTAGCCATCGTTCCAAGCTCCAAGTAAGCAGGCTGGCGCGGCCCTAGCGCAGTGGGCTGGTAGCCAACCTACGCTGGCTCGGCCGCGGGCGTTGCAGCTGCCACCGTGCCTGCTGGCGCAGCGGCCAGGTCCTTATTCAGCCACTGGCCGTGCAGGTACCACGCGCCGGCCAGCAGGGCCGAGAGCACGTTGGCAATCACAAACGACCACCACAGGCCATGAAAGCCCAGCGCCGTGTGCCGCGACAGGTACCAGGCCACCGGAAACTGGAAGCCCCACACCCCGATAATGGTCAATGTCATGGCGCCCAGGGTGTTGCCGGCCCCGCGCAACGCGCCCGAAATGCACTGCTGCACGCCCGTGAAGCATAGGCTAAACACCGCGATGCGCACAAACTCCACCGCATCGTGGGTCACGGCCTCATCGCCCTTCAAGAAGAAGCGCACCAGCGGCTCGGCGGCCAGCCAGCCGGCTAGCCCCAGCAGCAACAAGCCTACGAAGCTGATAACGATGGCGTAGTTGGCCGTTTGGCGGGCGCGGGGCAGGTTTTTGGCCCCGATATTCTGCGCCACCAGCGTGGAGCAGGCCAGCGAAATACCCAGCGCCGGAATAATGCCCAGCGCCAGAATGCGCGACCCGATGCCATAGGTAGCCAGAATAGTCGTGCCAAAAGCCGTGGCTAGCCCTGTCATCATCGACAAGCCCAGGGCGCGCGCCGAGAGGTCGACCGACGAGGGCAAGCCCAGCTTCACCGAGCGGCTCATGAGCGGGAAGTCGGGCCGAAAGCCCTTAAAGCTGAGCTGAATGCCCGACTTGCCGCGCAACAGCACGACCATGCCAATGGCGAAGCTCAGCACCTGCGTAATGAGCGTGGCCAGGGCCGCGCCCGCTACGCCGTAGGCCGGAATCGGCCCCCAGCCATCAATGAAAAGTGGGTCGAGCACGAAGTTGAGCGCTAGGGTCCCGATGTTGATGTAGAGCGGAATCCGCACCTCGCCCACGCCCCGCATCAGGGCCTGAAACATGAGGAAGCCGAAGTTGAATACCAGCCCCAGCATCAGCACCCGCTGAAAGGAATTAGCCAGCTCGAAGATGTCGTTGCCCACCCCAAACAGGTGCAGAATGAGCGGCGACGCCGCGTAGGCTCCCACCGTGAGTACGAGGGCTAGCCCGGTTTCGAGCACCAGCGACTGCGCCGCAATGTGGTTGACCATCTTTAAATTACGCGCCCCGAAGTTCTGGGCCACCAGCACCGAGCCGGCCACCGAGAAGCCCGAGCCCAGCGCCACCAGCAAGAAATTGATGGGAAAGCACACGGCCACCGCGGCTACGGCATTGGCCCCCAGCCGGCCCACCCAGTAGGCATCGACGAGCTGGTAGCCGGTCTGGAGCAAATTGCCAAACACGATGGGCAGCGCCAGCGTGAGCAGCGCTTTCAGAATGGGGCCTTGGGTAAGATTGGGGCGGGCGGTGGCGATGGGTGCGGGCATACTGCCCCAAATACGGGAAGGCCGCCGCTAGGGTGCACAAAAAACGGTTGGGAGCAGGTGCTCCCAACCGTTTTAGCTATGGTTGCATGCGTCTGTAAACGACTAGTATGAAGAAACTTAGCTAGCGACTATACCTGGGCCATGCCGCCGTCCACAAACAGCTCGGCGCCAGTGATGTAGCTGCTGTCGTCTGAAACCAGGAATACCACGGCTTTGGCAATTTCGTCGGCCTCGCCCAGGCGGCCCATGGGCACAACGCTCACCATGTGCGCCTTAAACTGCTCAGCCTGCCCCGATAAGCTAGCCACTCCGTCGAGGCCCGGCGTTTCGATGGGGCCGGGGCTCACGGCGTTCACCCGAATGCGGCGCGTCTTGAGGTCGCTGGTGAGGGTACGGGCCAGCGAGCGAATGGCCGCCTTGGTGGCGCTGTACACGCTGCTGCCCTCCGAGCCTTTCGAGCCCACGATGGAGGCCATCAGCACGATGGCCGCACCATCGGACAGCAGGGGCAGGGCCTTCTGCACCGTGAAGAAAAGGCCCTTCACGTTGATGTCGAATTGCTTGTCGTAGTGGGCTTCCGTTACGGCTTCGATGGGCGCAAACTCGGCGATGCCCGCGTTGGCAAACAGCACGTCGAGGTGGCCTTTTTGCGCCTTGATAGTGGCAATGGCCCGGTCGAGGTCAGCCAGGTTGCTCACGTCGCCCTGAATGCCGAACGCCTGGCTGCCAAGCGCTTGCACAGCTGCATCAAGCTCGGCCTGGCGCCGGCCGGTGATAAATACAAACGCGCCTTCGGCGATGAAGCGCTGGGCCGTAGCCAGGCCGATGCCCGAGTTGCCGCCCGTTACGAGGGCAATTTTACCGGCGAGTTTCTGAGAAGTTGCCATGTTGAAATTGGGTTGTTGGGGATTGGTTTCGGCAAGGAACTAGTATTAGTTACTTATGGTTACTAAAGCCAATCATTTTCCCTTTCAAACTGGTTACTTACTCGTAACTAACGGCTATTTCGAGTCGTTTTAGGGCCACTTCACTTGCTTCTAACCACCATGCGCGACGCCGCTTTTTGCTCTTCCTCCTGCACCGTAACCCGCACGATGGGCGTGCTGGGCGGCAAATGGAAGCTCATCATTATCTCGTATCTCACCCAGCGCCGCCGCTTTGGGCAGCTGGCGCAGCGCCTGTCGCTCATCTCGCGCAAGGTGCTCACCGAGCAATTGCGGGAGTTGGAGGAAGACGGCATTGTGCGCCGCGAAGCTTTTGCCGAGCTGCCGCCCCGCGTCGAGTACTCGCTCACCGACTATGGGCTGGCCCTGCTGCCCATCATCGACCAGCTTAGTGCCTGGCACAGTGCTTCGCCCGCCATTGTGCAGACCGAAGCGCAAAGTGATGATGCACCAAATTGCTGTTTGAGTTAGCTCGGCAAGCGTCACACTGCCAGCAAAATAGCTGATTTATATAGCCTGGCTTACTACTAAGTTGGTATAAGATAGTAGTATCCAGCGCGAATATGCGCAACGCGTGGGGCTAGCTTGCCCGTATAGCCAGGCAGTTTTCACCCCTCATTTCGTATCCATCATGGCCGAGCAAGTTGCGGTTACCCAAGACATTATCAAGCTCCTTGAAAAAATCAAGGATGTGAAATACGCCACCCTTACTACCCTCGATGCGAACGGCCGCCTGCACGGCCGCCCCATGTACACCTGCGCACCCGGCAACGAAGGCGCCTTGTGGTTCTTCTCGGAGAAAGACGCTCAGAAAATCACTGAAATTCAAGCCAACGAGCAAGTTGGCCTGGGCTACGCCGATATCGACAATGCCGTGTATGTGACTATTGCTGGCTTGGGCGCAGTGGTCGATGACAAAGAGAAAATCAAGGAATTATGGCGCGAGGACTTCCGGGGCTTCTTCCCCAAAGGCACCGATGACCCCAACCTAACCCTCATTCGGGTAGACATTGAGAGCGGGGAATACTGGGACACGCCCGGCAATGCGCTAGTGCGCGCCTTTGCTTACTTAAAGGCCCGCACCACCGGCGAAAAGCACCAGCCTACCCCCGACGAGCAAGCCAAAGTGCAGGTCGATGTGCCGCAGTAAGGCCTGGCATTCGTTGGCGCGCTGATTGCCCGGCTGCCGTTACGCACGTAACGGCAGCCGTTTTTTTAGGCAGCCCGGCCCCTACTGCCAGCAACCCCGGCCGCCCGAATGGGGTACACCTAGCCGTACCAACCCGGCTCGCGGCCGGTGTTCCTCATGACTAAACACACCTATGACATGGGCGTGGTCGGCAACTGCGCCTTCCTGGCCCTCATTGGCACCGACACGGCCGTGCGCTGGCTCTGCTGGCCGCGCTTCGATAGCAGCTTCGTATTTGGCCCCCTGCTCGACGAGCAGAAGGGCGGCGAGTACAGCGTGCGTCCGGCTAGCCCCGAGTTCAGCTCACACCAGTACTACGTGCCCAATACCAATGTGCTGTGCACCGAGATTACCACGCCCGACGGCAGCTACCGCGTCACCGACTTTGCTCCGCGCTTTCTGCAATACGAGCGCTACTACAAGCCACTGATGTTCATTCGCAAGATTGAACCCCTAGCCGGCACGCCGCGTGTGCGGGTGGCCTGCCGCCCGGTGGCCGAGTACGGCGAGCGCGAGCTCACGCGCCGCCGCAGCTCCAACCACATCGCGTTCTTGGGCATGGAGGAGGAAATTCGCCTCACTACCAACATTCCGCTCACCTACGTGCTCGATGAGGAAGATTTCGTGCTGAACGAGACCAAGTACCTCGTGCTCACCTACGGCGCGCCGCTGGAGGCCGCGCTGGAGAGCACCGCCGAGCGCTTTCTCACCAACACGCTAGCCTACTGGCGCGGCTGGGTGAAGAGCACCAGCATCGGCAATTTTCACCAGGCGCAGGTTATCCGCTCGGCGCTGGCCCTCAAGATTCACCAGTACGAGGACACCGGCGCCATCATTGCGGCCAGTACCACCAGCCTGCCCGAGGCGCCCGGCAGCACCCGCAACTGGGACTACCGCTTCTGCTGGATGCGCGACACGTTCTACATCCTCACGGCCTTCAACAACATCGGCCACTCCGAAGAGCTGGAGCGGTATTTTCACTTCATTGCCAACATCACGGGCAAAATAAAGGACAAGTTTCAGCCGCTCTACGGCATCGGTGGGCAAACCGAGCTTACCGAAACTGAGCTACCCCTAGCCGGCTACCTCGGCAACCAGCCGGTGCGTATCGGCAACGACGCCTACACGCACATCCAAAACGACGTGTACGGCCAGGTGCTCGTAGCGCTGCTGCCGCTCTACGTCGATGCCCGTTTCCGCGACCCCAACCTGGCCACGCCGCTAGCTCTCGTGGAAGAGTCGCTGCGCCTCATCGAGGCCACCATGGACCAGCCCGACGCTGGCCTCTGGGAGTTTCGCCACATTGCCCAGCGGCACTGCTACACCTACCTTTTTCACTGGGCCGGCAGCCACGCCGCCATTCAGGTCGCTCGCTCGGTCGGTAATAAGGAGCTGGAAGCCAAGGCGCAGCGCCTGCTGAAAATATCGGAAGCGCACATTGAGCAGTGCTTCAACGAAGAGCGCGGCGCCTACGCCAACGCCATCGGCTCGCAGGACCTCGATGCCAGCACTATTCAGCTCATCACGATGGGCTACCTCGACCCCAACTCGGAGCGTACCAAGCACCACCTCGTTGCGCTGGAAAAGGAGCTGAAGACGCCCGAGGGCCTGTTCTATCGCTACCGCCACCCCGACGATTTCGGCACGCCCGAAACCACCTTCCTCATCTGTTCCTTCTGGTACGTGGAGGCCCTGGCCTGCGTCGGCCGCCTCGACGAGGCCATCGCCGAGTTCGAGCAACTCACTACCTACACCAACCACCTGGGTTTGCTGAGCGAAGATGTGGATGCCAAAACCGGTTCGCAGTGGGGCAACTTCCCGCAAGCCTACAGCCACGTGGGCTTGGTAAACGCCGCCTACCGCATCGCCAAAAAGCTCGACAAGCCGCAGTTTGTGAGCTAATAAAAACTCAGCGCACCTCAGCGGTTTACCTCAGCGCACCTCAGCGGTAACTTTCCAAAGGACTATTCTGGAAGTTACCGCTGAGGTGCGCTGAGTTTTTTAATTTAACAGCTTGCGTAGCAGTTGCCGCACCTCAACGGGCGAGGCAATATTGAAGCGCGCCAACGAGCGGCTGCCGGTGCCCACCTTCACGGTGTAGGCCTCGGGCGGCACAGCCCGAAAGGTGTCCTCATCGGTGCGGTCATCGCCGAGGGCCAGGATAAAATCGGAGGGGTAGCGGGCTAGCCAGCGGGCAGTAGCCGTGCCTTTGTTGATGCCCGAGTTCTTGATTTCAAGCACCTTATTGCCTTCCATCACCTGCAAGTCAGTATTGGCCGTCATGAAGGCCAAGTGGGCTAGCAGCTCGCGGGCGCGCCCTTCGCCGAGGTCAGCGTCGGCGCGGCGGTAGTGCCACACCAGCGAGTAGTCCTTCTCCTCGATGAACGAGCCGGCCGTGCGGGCCACGTACAGCTCCAACACCGGGCGCAGGTCGCGCATCCAGTCGTTTTGCATGGCCTGAAACAGCTCCCATTCCTCGCCCGCCGCGCGCAGCCACACACCGTGCTCGGTAATGAAGTCGAGGGACAATTCACCCAGCCACTTGTCCAGCGTGCCGCGGTCGCGCCCGCTAATGAGCACCACCCGCGTGTGCGGCAGCTCGGTGAGGGCGCGCAACAGCAGGCGCAGTTCCTGGTCGGGCGCGGCGCGCTGCGGGTTGGGGTGAAAGCCCACCAGCGTACCATCGTAGTCGAGCAATATGAGCCGCTCGCTAGCCGCGTGAAAGTCGCTGAGCAACTGCGTAGTGGCGGCACCGTCGAGCTTTTCGGTGGCTAGGGTATGCTGCTTCATTTTAGTATACGCGAGCTGGTTCATGAACAGCCGCGTCCAGGAGAAAACGTTGTAGCGCTTCACGAGGGCCTGCATGGCCGTCATGCGCATAATCTGGTCTTCTTCCGGCATCACCAGGGCCTCGTGCATGGCCTCCACGAGCTGCCCCACGTCGGTGGGGTTGATGATGAGCGCATCGGATAACTCGCGGGCCGCACCGGCGCGCTCACTTAGGATGAGTACCCCGCGCTGGTCGAGGCGGCTAGCCACGTACTCCTTAGCCACGAGGTTCATGCCGTCGCGCATGGGCGTCACAAGGGCCACTTCGGCCAGCTTATAGAGCGCGGCCAACTCCTCCAGTGGCAGCGAGCGGTAGAAGTACAGAATCGGATTCCAACTGATGGTGCGGTACTGCGCGTTGATGCGGCCCACCAGCTCATCAATCTCGACTTTCAAGTCGGCGTACTGCGCCACCTGGTCGCGCGAGGGCACCACCAGCATTATCAGGCTCACCTGCCCGCGCCACTCGGGGTAGCGCTGCAACAGCAAGTCGAACGCCCGCAGCCGCTGGGCAATGCCCTTAGTATAGTCGAGCCGGTCGATGCTGAGAATCACGCGGGTGTCGCGCAGCGCCTCGCGGTACTCGGCCATGTGGTGCTGCGCGGCCTCCGAGGCGGCGGCCTCGGCGTAGCGCTGGTAGTCGATACCCATCGGGAAGGCATCGACGCGCACCGAGCGGGTGGGCGTCTCAATCTGCCCATTCTGGGCGGGGTAGCCCAGCAGGTGCGTCACGGCGCTGAGGAAGTGCCGCATGTAGCCAAAGGTATGAAACCCAATAAGGTCGGCGCCCAGCATTCCGCGCAGTAGCTCGGTGCGCCAGGGCAGCACCCGTATCAGCTCCTGCGACGGAAACGGGATGTGCAGGAAAAAGCCAATGCTGGCCTCGGGCCGCGCCCGGCGCAGCAGCTCGGGCAGCAGCAGCAGCTGATAGTCGTGCACCCAAATGGTGTCTTCGGGCCCGGCCTGGGCGAGCACCGCTTCGCAGAATTTTTCGTTTACCGTCACGTACGCATCCCAGTGGGATTGCTCATAAGTGGCAAACTCGCTGAAATAGTGGAAGGTAGGCCAGAGTGTAGAATTGCTGAAGCCTTCGTAAAAGTCGCGAATTTCGGCTTCGGTCAGGAAAACCGGCGCCATGTTATCGGCGCGCAGTTCGGCGCGGATGTGGTCTTCTTCCGCTTCATCCTGCACAAACAGCCCCGGCCAGCCTATCCACAGGTTATCGCCTTGGCGGTAGATGGAGCCAAGGCCGGTAGCTAGCCCGCCTTCGCTGGGCTGAAACGTGAGGCCTTCCTCCTGGCGCAGGACTTTAGTGGGGAGACGATTGGAGACAATTAAGGTGCGGGGCATAGGCCAAACCGGATGGTGAACCCTAGGAATACGCAGAAATCCCCCCAAAAGTCATCATCTGGCCTTCATTGGGCCGCTCAAGCTGGACCGTTAATCGAAAATAATCGTCTTGTTGCCGTGCACAAACACCTGCTCATCAAGCACCAGTTTGAGGGCGCGGGCCAGCACTATTTTTTCGCCGTCGCGGCCGGCCTGCGCCATTTCGCGAGCACTTTGGGTGTGGTCGATGGGAATGACGCTTTGCGCGATTATCGGTCCCTGGTCGAGCTGCTCATTCACGAAGTGCGCGGTAGCCCCGATGATTTTCACGCCCCGCGCGTAGGCCTGGGCATAGGGGCTAGCCCCCACGAAAGCCGGCAAAAACGAGTGGTGAATATTGATGAGCCGGTTGGCATAGGGCGCCACAAAATCGGATGATAAGATGCGCATATACTTGGCCAGCACCACAAAATCGGGCGCATATGCCGCCAGCTGAGCTAGTATTTCGGTCTCGTGTTGGGCGCGGCTGCGGCCTTCGTGCGGCAGGTAGTGGAAGGGCAAGTCAAACTTGCGGGTTAGCTCGCCCAGCACCTCGTGGTTACTGATAACGGCCAGGATATTGGCGTTCAGTTCGCCAAAGGCGTGGCGCACCAGCAGCTCACTCAGGCAATGGTGCTCCTTAGTGGCCAGCAGCACCAGGTTTTTGCGGCGGTTGTCGGTAAGGCGCACCTCGGCCGCCGCGGGCAGCACGGCCCGCAGCTGGGCTAGCAGCACCTCAGCTTCAAACTCGCCGGCAAACTCTGTACGCATGAAAAACACGTCGCCGTCGCGCTCCACAAATTCCCCATTGCGCACAATATTGAGGCCTAGCCCAAAGAGCACGCCCGTAATCCGGTATACCAGCCCGCGCTCGTCGGGGCATTTTATCAGCAGCAGATGCGCCATAGAGGTAGTAGTTCGCCGTTTGGAGTGGCTAGCATAGGTCAGCCGCCGGCCGCAAACTACTACCCATAATCGCTTGCCAGGCTACCGACGGAAAGCCTAGCGCTGCACTTCGTACTTGCGCTTGATAAAATCGAGCATCTCCCGCACGTGCTCATCGGTTTTGTTGGCCTCAATTTTCCAGAGCGCCTCGATGAGCAGCAGCAGCAGGCGGGTTTCCTTGTCGGGCTCGGGGTAGCCCAGCTGCTCAAACGCTACTTGCAGGCGCGTCGGCACCGGGCGCATAAAGCGCTCGTGCTGTTGCTGCGCCATTTCGCGGTCGGCCAGCCGGTATTGCAGCTTCCAAAAATGCGGCTCTTCCAGCACCAGCTTATAGGGCAGGTCGATGACGCTGTGAATAAACGTGAGCGGGTCTGTCTCAGCCAAGCCGCCGCGGTTGTGCTCGATAATGCGCTGGTAGCCACTCTTGATAATGAAATCGAGTAGCTGGTCCTTGGAGCCGAAATGTTTGAAAATAAGGGCCTCCGAAACGCCGGCGGCTTTGGCAATCTGCTGGGTCGAGGTATTCTCAAACCCTTTGTCGCCAAATAGTTGCAGCGCCACATTGGCTATGTGTTGGCGGCGGGTAATCATAAACGAAGCGGGGTGGGTAGGGCAGAAGCCAGCAGCGAACAACCACAGATGAGGTACAAAGTTCGGGCATAAACTCGGCAATGCGGCCCCGACCAGGGGCTTTATTGTGGCTAGCCACCGCTAGCTGTCTAGCTACCAAAAAGAAACCGGCCAATTTGGGATTACCAAATCGGCCGGTTGGAAAACTTTCAGATTCTGCCAGGCCGGGGCGGGGCAGATATTCTCAACCAGCTGGGGTGGGACGACGGCTGGGCAATTAGAGTGTGGGGCGGAACCAGGCGGGGTGGGACGACGACTGGCCGGAGAGTGTGTACGGTACCGGCTGGGGTGGGACGACGGCCGGGCAACTTAAGAATGAGCCGCTACCGGGGTGGGATTCGCTAGCGGTTGGTGATACAATATTACGACAAAAATTTAAATCATGGTAAGTGTTAGCTCACTAAAATGAGGTGAGTAGACACTCACCCCTTATTTATTATTGTAAGTGATTGATTTGCAATGATAAAACCCAACGTGTAAAATTTAGGCTTTTTAATAGATTTTTTTGATTTGCTCGGTATTTCGCACCGCCACTCACTTTTAGCAGCGAAAACACTGGAAACGTTTGCGGAATGTGGGGCCTAAAAGCTGGAGCGCTGGGTAACGATGAGCTTAGGCTAGTTGCTACTGAAGGTGCAGGCTAGCTAGCCCATGCTACTAGGAATGCTGAAGTCGTATCGCTAGGGTCAGAGGTGAGCTACAGGTACTTCTCGTAGATGCCAGCGGCTATTTTCTCCACTAGGGGCTTGGGTACTACGTTGGTGAGGCCCGCCGATACCTTGTTGAGCACGCCGGGAATGAACTCGGCCCGGCCCGCGAATAGCGCTTTTAGACCCGCCCCGGCCACTTGGCTAGCCGTCATGGATACTTTGTTGGCCACGGCTTGCAGCTCGGTGCCCATGCCGGCGCGGTTGCCAAAGTCGGTGGTGGTGGCCCCTGGGCTGAGGCAGGTGACGGACACGCCACTGCCCTTGAGCTCGTAGCGCAGACCCCGGCTGAAGCTGAGCAAAAATGCCTTGCTGGCCGCGTACAACGTGAGCGAGGGTACGGCCTGGTAGGCCGCGGTGCTGGCCACATTGAGCACGTAGCCGCGCGTGGCCCGGCGCAGCAGTGGCAGCAGCGCATAGGTAAGCTGCACGGGCAGGTTGAGGTTGAGCTGTAGCATGTTGAGCTGCTCCTCCAAGTTGAGCTGCTCGAAGCGGCCCCACAGGCCGTAGCCCGCATTGTTGACGAGCACGGCCAGGCCATCGGGCGCCTGGTGGGCGGCCCAGCTAGCCACCTCGGCGGCGGCCTCGGGCTGGGTGAGGTCAAGGGCCAGCACGTGGGCCTGGCGCTGGTGGCGGGCCTGGGCCTCTTGGGCCACGGCCTGCAACTGGTCGGCCGAGCGGGCTACCAAAAGGAGGTCGTAGCCCCGCTGGGCCAGGCCGAGGGCCAACTCGCGACCAATGCCGCGCGAGGCGCCGGTGATGAGGGCTAGGGGCATAAGAAGAAAGCAGCCAGCAGCTGCTCGAAAAATAGGTAAAAGGAGAGCGTAAAGAAACAAGAAGAGCCGGACCATTCAACCGAAGTGAACAGCCCGGCTCCCCTGAGCAAATAAATTTAAAAGCGCGTACTTATTTAACCAAATGCAAGAAGCGCAGGTAAAACGGCGTGGGGCTTTCCTCGCTCTTGGGCTGGTACTTGCCCCCGACGATGGGCACGTACATGACGCGGCGGCGCGATTCGGCCCCGATGAGCGGCGACTGCGCCACGCGGTGCCACATGCGGCCATCGTGCACGGTGAGGTCGCCGGGCTCGGTTTCGACGGCTATCTCGTTGGGGTCGTAGTACACGTCTTTGTAGTACTTCTTGCGAAACAGCATCTTGCCCAGGCCCTGGCGGTGGGTGCCGGGTATCACGCGCAGGCCGCCGTTGGTGGCTTTGGTGCCATCGAGGTGCAGGCCCACGTTGAGCATGGGCCGAATGCGCTTGCCGTAAAACACGTCGCGCAACGAGTCGGTGTGCCAGCCCATCTGGCTGAACTCGGAGCCCTCCACGTTCACGTAGTGATTGACTACCAAGCCATCGCGCTCGTTTTCGCCCACGCGGCCGCCCGGCGTTTCGAGCAGCGGAAACAGCGCCTCAAAGCGCTTGTCTTGCAGCAGCTCGTGCAGCACGGGGCTATGCTGCGAGGCAAAGGCAAAGCGCTGCACGATGGCCGAGCCATCCACGTCCTTGCCGTATTTGATGGGGACGCCGTTGACTTTGTCAACTTGGTGGGCTAGCCAGTCGGCCTGCACGTCTTGGGTGGCCTTCAAGTAAGCCTGCACTTGCTCGGGCGAGGCGAAGGGCCGGAAGTGTAGAAAACCGTGTTTAGCAAAAAAAACACGCTGCTCGGCCGTCAGTTCCTGACCGAGAGTGAAGCGCGGATAATCGGATAAGGATGCCATAGAGGGGAAAGCTGGCGGAAGTAATTTCCGGCCGCCCTGGGATTCGGATGAAGGGGCAAAGATACGCTGGCAAAGGGTGCAAAAAGATGAATGTTACCTGTGCATGTCCTTGCCGCGCGGCCATTAACCACCCTAGCCACATCGAAGTTTATTGTGCGGTTCAGGTTTTAGTACCAAGTAAGCATCTTTCCGCAACCCTTTGAAGAAATGGCCTTGGCCAAGCACTATAAGCCCCGCTCAGGGCGGCTACTCTAGCCAAAGTTGCGTTATTTGGCAGCCACTACCTGCCTGGCCTCCGTAAGGCAAGGATAACCTTCTCTACCCACCGCCCGATGGTTTTTACGCCCAGCCCCATGCTTCTGAAGCTGCTCTATAATAGAGGTAGCCTGCACAACCTGCCCGAGGGCCAGGGCGTAGCGTTTAGTATTAAAAACCGGCTCGATACGGTACGCCTCACCGGCCTGCACCACGTAAAGCTGGGCGACGTGGTGGTGCCGGCCACGCACATCCGGCTCGACCTGGGGGCGGGCGATGTGCGACCCGGTACCAGCTTGCAGGCGGCTGGCCAAAGTATTGAGCTGCCAGTGGGTCGCAGCCTCACCTTCTTGCTTGATATGCCGGCCCTGGCCGGGGGCCTGCACCAGGTGCAGGCGCAGTTCAGCACCGATGCGTTTGGCGAGCTGAGCGTGGAAGTGGAAGACGTAATTGCCAGCCACGACGGCCGCGTGCGCATTCCGCGCTCCGACGATGATGATTATGCCGAGGCCGCCATCCAGGCGCGGCAGGAATTTGCCGAGCAGTTCACGCAGCAGCAATACAGCCACTTCAAGCAGTATTCCTTCGACCCGCACACGCTGAAGGGCAATTGCGAGCACTTTGTGGGTGTGGCGCAGGTGCCGGTGGGGCTAGCCGGCCCGCTGCACGTGCAGGGCGAGCACGCGCAGGGCGAGTTCCTCATTCCGATGGCCACCACTGAGGGTACCCTAGTGGCGAGCTATAATCGTGGTATGCAAGTGCTTAACCTGTGCGGTGGCGTGAAGTGCACCGTCATTGGCGATGCCATGCAGCGGGCGCCGGTATTCGTGTTTGATGATGCGCGCGGCGCCCGCGACTTTGGCCGCTGGGTGACGGAGAACCTGGAGCAAATCCGGCCGCAGGCCGAAAGCACCTCGCGGGTAGCCAAGCTGCAATACATTGATACCTACCTAAGTAACAAGTTTGCTTTTCTGCGCTTCAACTTCTCGACCGGCGACGCGGCGGGCCAGAACATGGTGGGCCGCGCCACCTTCGCCGCCTGCTCCTGGATACTGGAGCAGTACAAGGGCGCGCCCATCCGCAACTTTTACCTGGAGTCGAACTTCGCTACCGACAAGAAAGCTAGCCAGATAAACGTGATGCGCACCCGCGGCAAGCGCGTGGTGGCCGAGGCCGTCATTAAGCGCGACATCTTGCAGCAGCGCATGCGCGTGACGCCCGAGCAGCTGGCCTACCACGGGCAGGTAAGCAACGTAGGGGCCTTTCTGTCAGGGGCTAACAACAACGGCGCGCACTCGGCCAACGGCATCACGGCGCTCTTCATCGCCACTGGCCAGGACGTGGCCAATGTGAGCGAGTCGAGCGCGGGCGTGCTGTACTCGGAGGTGACGAAGGAGGGCGACTTGTATATCAGCATCACCATTCCGTCGCTCATTGTGGCCACCCACGGCGGCGGCACGGGGCTAGCCACTCAAAACGAGTGCCTGCGCATGCTGGGCTGCGTGGGCCAGGGCACGGTCTACAAGTTTGCCGAGATAGTGGCCGGCGTAGTGCTGGCCGGCGAGCTGAGCCTGGGCGCCGCCATCAGCAGCAGCGACTGGGTAAGCAGCCACGAGCAGTATGGGCGTAACCGCTAGAGCAAAAAGCAAATTTATTGATAAACAGTAAAATTTTTATTGTTTATCAATAAATTTTCTTTTCCTTTGTGGCGTCTTCCACTCTCACCAGGCACCCCATGAAGCTCGCTTACCTGCCTTTTATTCTGCGTTTCACCAAGGTGCTGACCTGGGTCTTTATAGTAATGGCGGGCGTGTTGACGCTGGCACTGTGCAGCAAGCTGGCCGACGTAGCTACCGAGCTCGAAGTGCGGCTGGTCCTCGAAACCACCCGGCCCAATCTCTTCGGTGCCTGGCACGATGCCGACGCCGGTTTTCGCGATGGTGAGAAAGGCCGGGCCCGCGAGGAGCGCGGGCCGCTGCTAGCCCTACCCGCGACTACGAGCTTCGCCCTGGTTGCCGACCCGCACGCCGCGCTGCTGCGCTACCGTGAGCCCAGCGCCGGAAAACGGATGCTGCTGCTGGTGCTCGGCGCGCTGGATGACAGCCTTTCGGTAGCGGGCTTATTCTTTCTGGGCTACGGCAGCTGGTTGCTGCTGAAGCTGTTGCAGGATGTAACGCCCGCTACGCCCTTCACCCAGGCCAATGCCCAGCGGCTGCGCAAGCTTACGCTGCTCGTGTTTGGCCTGCACCTCTGGCACTATGTAGCCTACCAGCTGATATGGGTGTTAGTGCCGGACTACCGGGCCGCGGCGCTGGCCCAGCCGCTGAGCCACTACGTGCGCCTCAATACCGACGACTTGTTGCCGGGCGTCGCGGTAGGGTTCATCCTGCTCATCATTGCGGCCGTCTACCAGCGCGGTGTCGAGCTGAGCCGCGAAGCCGAACTCGTTATCTGATGCCCATTCTCGTAAATCTTGACGTGATGCTGGCCCGGCGCAAGCTCACGCTCAGTGCCCTGGCCGACGCCGTAGGCATCACCCTGGCCAACCTCTCCATCCTCAAAAGCGGCAAGGCCAAGGCCGTGCGGTTCAGTACCCTAGCCGCCATCTGCCAGGTGCTGGAGTGCCAGCCCGCCGACCTGCTCGAACACCGCCCCGACCCCGCCGATTTGAAGCGCGGCGAGGAGTAGAAGCTATCCGGAGTCCAAGAACCGCGTTCGGTAAGACGCGCGCGGCTCCCACATAGTTTTGTGTTAATCAGCTCTCTACTTTCCGCTCAGCAACGCTAGCTGCGCGGTGCTGTCCTGCACCACGTGCAGGGCTTGTTGCAGCTCCAAATCATTGTCGCGCAGCACGGCGCGGCTGGCCTCGGGGCCGTAGGCGCTACGCGCGATGTAGGCCTTGAGGCAATTGCGCAGGGCCGGCGCGCTGCGGCGCAGGGCCACGGGGTTGGGCCGCACGCCGGCCAGGGCCGCCAGGCGCGTGAGGCCATCGAGCTCGGTATCGGTAACGCGGAACACGGCCTGGTACTGGGCAAAGCGCAGGCCCGCCAGCTCGGCCTTGTGCTGCTGGTAGAAGGCCAGCGCGTAGGCGCGCACCACACCCAGGTTTTGCAGGCGTAGATAATAGGCCGAATGCAGCAGCGTATCGCGGGCTACAAAGACATCGGGCATGATGCCGCCGCCGCCGTACACCACCCGGCCGTGGTCGGTATGAAACTGCTGCCCGGCCGCAAAGTGTACGCTGTCGGCCGAGGCCAGCTCGCCGTGCTGCTGGCGCTCGGCCACCTCGCGCTGGTAGGTGGCGCGGTCGGGCCCGTAGGGCTTCTGAATGCAGCGGCCCACCGGCGTGTAGTAGCGCGCCACCGTCAGGCGCAGCTCGCCGCCCTCCTGCAAGGCAATCGGCTGCTGCACCAGGCCTTTGCCAAAGGTGCGGCGGCCCACCAGCAGGGCGCGGTCGTGGTCTTGCAGGGCGCCGGCCAGCACTTCAGCGGCCGAGGCGCTGTTTTCATCCACCAGCACCACCAGAGGCTGCTGTTCCCATTCGCCGGCCACATGGGCGTAGGTTTGAGTGGCGTACTGCTCGTCTTTGCCGGCGGTGTACACGATTTTGCGCGAGCCGGCGATAAACTCGTCGGCTAGCCTCGTGGCGCGGTCGAGGTAGCCGCCGGGGTTGCCGCGTAGGTCGAGCACCAGCCGCTTCAGGCCCTGGCGCTGCAAGTCGACTAGCTGGGCTTTGAACTCTTCGTAGGTATTGGCCGCAAAGCGATTGACCTTGATATAGCCCGTCTGGCCATCTTCGAGCAGCACGCCGGGCTCGACCGAATTATTGGGCACGCGGCCCCGGTTGAGGCGCACGGCCAGGTGTTGGGTTTGCTGCGGGCGAGCTACCGTCAGGCTCAGGCTGCTGGCGCGCGGGCCACGCAGCAGCTGCGAGAGCTGAGTCAAGCTGAGGCCCGCGCCCGCCACCGGCTGGGTGCCCACGCGCAGCAGTTGGTCGCCGGGCAGCAGGCCGGCGGCCTCAGCCGGGCCGCCGGGTAGGGTACTCACCACGGTGGCCGTATCCCGGAAAAAGTTAAAATCGAGCCCCACCCCGTCGAAGCTGCTTTGCAGGAAGGCATCGACCTGCTCGCGGTCCTTGGCCGGGATGTAGACTGAGTGCGGGTCGAGCTTGCCCAGCAGTTGCGCCACGGCGTAGTTGGTGAGCCCGTCGGCATCGACCGAGTCCACATAGCCGCGGTCGATAGCGGTCAGAATTTCCTTGTAGCGTAAGTAGCCCCTAGCCGTAGCATCGGGGTTCTCAGTGTGTGGCCGGAACGGGTTGGTGCCCAATATGATGCCGATGCCCAGCGTGAGCGCTGGCAGCAGCGCCAGGCGGTACCCCCAGCCCCTGCGGGCTAGCCCCCGAGCGGTGGCGGCAGCGGCGCGGCGCAACGGTAAAAGAGCGGGCATATAGCGAGTCGGCGGGGCGAATAACAGGAAATCAAACAGCCGAAAAGACTATTGCTCAGTCAAATTTAGGTCGCCCTTTTCACAACCAGTTACTAAAAGCAGCTCAGCCGGTCGCTTTCTGATTAAGCCTAAACATTTTCTTGAGATAAGTCAAAAAACGAACCTCGCTATGGGGCTTGCTGCCCTGGCGCCGGACCCCACCTCCGGCCCCTCCCCAAAAAGGGGAGGAGGGTCAACCGCAAGCGAACGTTCTTTCATTCGTCAGGCTTCCCTCTGCCGAAGGGGAGGGACCAGGGGTAGGATTATGCCCCCGCCAAGCCAATCTACCCGGCCGTATCTTTGTGACTTACTGCGTTTGCTTATGTCTACCCCCACCACCGGCCGCATTCTGGCTATTGATTACGGCAACAAGCGGGTGGGGCTGGCCATTACCGACCCGCTTCAGCTCATTGCCTCACCGCTCGATACCATTCACAGCCAGGATTTGGTGAAATTCGTGCTCGACTACCACCGGCGCGAGCCGTTGGCGGCCGTGGTGGTGGGTATGCCGCGCACGCTGCTCAACGAGCCTACCGACTCGACCAGCGCCGTGGTGGGCCTGCTGCGCCGCCTGCGCCGCGAGCTGCCCGAGCTGGGCATCCACGAAATCGACGAGCGCTTTACCTCACGCCTAGCCAAGCAGGCCATGCTAGCCGGCGGCCTGGGCCGTAAGGCCCGCCAGGACAAGGCCACCGTCGACAAAGTGAGCGCGGCGCTTATTCTCCAGTCTTTTTTAGAATCCCCCTTACGCTAATGATTCTCCCGATTGTTGCCATCGGCGACCCCGTGCTCAAAACGCTCGCCAAAGACCTGCCGGCCGACCTGCCCGCCGCCGACCTGCAAAAGCTGGTGCAGGATATGTTCGAAACCATGTACTCGGCCCACGGCGTGGGCCTGGCCGCCCCGCAGGTTGGGCGCACCGTGCGCCTCTTCGTCATGGACTCGGGCCCCATGCTAGCCCCCAATGAGGATGACGAAGACGATGAGCCGGTGGAAGTAGCCGCCGCCGCCGAAATTCAGGAAGCGCCCATCAAGCGCGCCTTCATCAACCCCCAAATGATGAGCGAAACCGGCACGCCCTGGGGCTTCGAGGAAGGCTGCCTCAGCATCCCCGGCGTGCGCGAGCTGGTGCAGCGCTGCCCCGACATTGTGCTGCGCTACGAGGACGAAAACCGCCAGGTGCACGAGGAAGGCTTCAGCGGTATGGCTGCCCGCATCATCCAGCACGAGTACGACCACCTCGAGGGTATCTTGTTCACCGACAAGCTGTCTACTTTCAAAAAACAGCTGCTGAAAGGCCGGCTGGCCCGCATCAGCAAGGGCGATGTGAAGCACGACTACCGCATGAAGTTTGCGGGCCCGGGCAAGCGCTAGGCCTCGGCTAGCTTAGTTAAGCCAGAGAGCCGGTATATCGCCAGATATGCCGGCTTTTTTGTTATTTGCCGGCTCATTTGCGAGGGCCTGGCTTTATGAAGAAACGACTACTTTTCAGCTTATCCACCTGGGGCGGCTTTGTGCTGATGGTAGCCGCACTAACCCTGCCGGCCAGCCCGGCGCGAGCCTGGGGCTTCTTCGGCCACCGGCTACTGAATCGGCTGGCTGTATACACGCTGCCGCCCGAGATGCTGCCGTTTTTCAAGGCTAATATCGAGTACCTCACCGCGAACGCGACCCGGCCCGACTCGCGGCGCACGGTGGTGCCTACTGAGGCGCCGCGCCACTTCATGGACGTGGATGTCTACGGCGACAGTGCCCTCACGCGCCACGGCCTGCCCCGCGCCTATGCCGACGCGGTGGCCCTGGCGGGTGGCGAAGATTCGCTGCTGCGCCACGGCATCGTGCCCTGGCAGGTGGCCAAAATGAAGGGCCAGCTCACCGCCGCCTTCCAGGCCGGCGATACCGACCGCATCCTGTACCTGGCCGCCGACCTGGGGCACTACGTGGCCGATGCCTGTGTGCCGCTGCACACCACCCGCAACTACAACGGCCAACTCACCGGCCAGCGCGGCATTCACGCGCTCTGGGAGTCGCGCCTGCCCGAGCTGCAAGCCGCCGACTACGACCTGCTCACCGGCCAGGCGCCCTACCTCGAGCAGCCCACCGAGGCGGCCTGGGCGGCCGTGGCCCGCGCCCACGCCGCCGTCGATTCGGTATTTACAATGGAAAAAGCCGTGTCGAATGAGCTAGCCGAAGACCGTAAGTTCAGCTACGAGCAGCGCGGCAACCAGACCATCCGCACGTACTCGCGCGAGTTCAGCCTGGCGTATCACCGGCGGCTCAATGGGCAGGTCGAGCGCCAGCTGCGCTACGCGGCTAGGCTCATTGGGGCGTTTTGGTACTCGGCCTGGGTCGATGCCGGCCAGCCCGACCTGACGGGGCTCGACCAACACCCGTCGGTGGCGGCGCAGCTGGCCGCCGAGCAGGAAAGCAAGGCGGCTAGTGCGGCGCCCGCTAGGGCCCTGCCGGGGCATGACGAGTAGCCTAGCCACAAAAAAGCCCGCCGGGTAGGCGGGCTTTTTTGTGGTTTGTAATCGGCTAAGCCCTAGGATTAGGATTAGCCAGCACATCGTAGGCCAGGTTTTCGGCGGGCGTCAGGTTGTTGGGCAGGCGAATGTCGTCGGCGTCGTGCACGCGCAGCGTGAGCAGGCCCGAGAGTATCATCGAGCAGCCGCCGAATACGAGCGTGAGCACGGGCTCGCCCCCGAACACGTGCTTGGTAAGGAAGCCCAGCGTGACGCCGGCCACCATTTGGGGCAGCACAATGAAGAAGTTGAATACGCCCATGTAGTAGCCCATTTTGTTGGCCGGCAGCGCCCCGGCCAGCATGGCGTACGGGATGCTCAGGATGCTGGCCCAGGCCACGCCTACGCCTATCATCGACACCAGCAGCAGCAGCGGACTTTGCACGAAGTAGATGGAAATGAGCCCTAGTCCACCCGCGGTGAGGCACAGCAAATGCGTGACGCGGCGACTCGTGGCGCGGGCAATGATGGGCAGCGCCAGCGCGGCCAGCGCCGACACGCCGTTGTACACCGAGAAGCACACGTTGACCCAGTCGGCGCCTTCGTTATAAAGCTTAGAGGTCGTGTCGCTGGTATGGTAAATGTGGCTCGTGATAGCCGGGGTAGCGTAAATCCAGAGCGAAAACAGGGCTAGCCAGCTGAAAAACTGCACCACCGCCAGCTGCCGCATAGTGCGCGGCATGCTCGAAATACCCGCGAAGGATTCCTTTACGCCGTGCCAAAAGCCGGCTGTGCGGGCTTTCTCAGCCTCAAACTCGGCCAGGTTTTCGGGCGGATACTCGCGGGTGCGGATAACCGTCCAGAGCACGGCCAGGAAGTAGATGATGCCCCCGGTGTAAAAGGCATATTTCAGCGAAGGCGAAATGTGGCCGGCCGGGGCCACGTTGTTGAAGTGTAGCCAGTTGGTAAAAATATACGGCAACAACGACCCCACCACGGCCCCGATGCCGATAAAGAAGGTTTGGGCACCGAAGCCGGTGGTACGCTGGTTGCTGGGCAGCATGTCACCCACCAGCGCCCGAAACGGCTCCATCGAAATGTTGATGCTCGAATCCATAATCCAGAGCATGCCGGCCGCCATCCACAGCGCCGATACGTGCGGCATCACCAGCAGGGCTAGCGAGGCGCAGATGGCGCCCACCAGGAAGAATGGGCGCCGCCGGCCCCAGCGCGGGCTCCAGGTGCGGTCGGAGAGGTAGCCGACGATGGGCTGGATGATGAGGCCGGTAGCCGGCGCCGCCAGCCACAGAAAGGCCAGTTCATCTTCCTTGGCGCCCATGGTTTCGAAGATGCGGCTCATGTTGCCGTTTTGCAGGGCAAAGCCGAACTGGATGCCCAGGAAGCCGAAGCTCATGTTCCAGATTTGCCAGAAGCTGAGCCGGGGCTTGACGCGCAGCGCGGAAGGATTGTCGATAATAGCACCAGCGGCCATAGCAACGAAACGAAAATAGGGTGGGAGAAGTAGCGGAAAGTTACGCCTTGTCAGCGAGTTATAACTAGTTATTGCGGCTTTATTTCGAGCACCAAAGCACTCAGCGGCTCCAGCGTCAGGTTGAGCGAAGTGCGGGGCTCGCCGCCGTTCAGCAGGTCGCGGTACACCAGGGTATGGTTGGCGGGTAGGCCTAGCCGCTGCAGTACCGCGGCGGGCAGCAGCAGGGTGGGGCGGTAGGTTTTGGTGTCGCTGAAGTTGACAACTACCAGCACCTGCTGGCCCTTGGTGTAGCGCACGAAGGTGTAGAGCTGGCGCTGGTCGTATTCCTTGCTGAGGTTGTTGGCATCCTGCAATTCGTAGAACTGGCCCTTGCGAATAGCCTCGCTGCTGCCCGCTAGGGTCAGCAGGCGGCGGTAAAAATCGCGCAGCTGCTTTTGCTCGGGGCTGAGCTTCCCGCCGTCCATCTTACCCTGGTTCAGCCACTTCTGGTGCTCGGGCACGCCCCAGTAGTCGAAGATGGTGGTGCGGCCGTCCTCGCCCGAAAAGCCTTCGCTGCCCAGCGCGGGCTCGGCCACTTCCTGGCCCATATACAGCATTACGGGGCCGCTGCCCAGCGTGGCGCTCACCGTCATGGCCGGAATGGCGCGGCGCGGATTGCCGGCAAATTCCTTGGAGGCGATGCGCTGCTCGTCGTGGTTTTCGAGAAAGCGCAGCATGCGCGAGCCGAAACCGTTGCTTTCCTCACGCCACACGTGGGTGATGTCGTCCATGTTTCCTTCCTGGCGCATCAGGCGGCGCAGGCCGTCGTAGAGACCGACTTTGTCATACAAAAAGTCGAAGTGTCCCTGGTTGAAATACGTGGCGTACTCCTTCGGATTGTAGGCTTCGCCGATGAAAATGAGGCTGGGCTTCACCTTTTTTAGCTCCGGAATAACCCAGGCCCAGAACTCGACGGGCACCATCTCGGCCATGTCGCAGCGGAAGCCGTCCACGTCCTTCCTGGTCCAGAATACGAGGATGTCGCGCATCTTCTTCCAGGTGTCGGGGATGGGCTCGAAATGCGTCTGGCGCAGGTGCTGGTAATCGACGCCGTAGTTGAGCTTGATGGTTTCAAACCAGTCGTTCACGCTGGGCGCGGCCACAAACACGTCGTTGCCGGTGGCCTTAGCCGGAAACTCGTTGTACTTGCCATCCTCGCCGGGCCCCTTCAGCGGCCCGAGCGGGTTGTAGCCGGTGGGCACCGTGAAGTGCTGGCCGGGCAGGTAGTAGAAGTTGTTGTTAGGCGCAAAAGCCTTGGTCTTGTCGTCCTGCGCGCCCAGGTCTACCACGCCGGCGGGCTTGGCATCGGAGTGGTACGAGCGCGCCACGTGGTTCGGGATGAAGTCGATGAGCACCTTCAGGCCGTGGGCGTGGGTGCGCTTTACCAAGGCCTCAAACTCGGCCATGCGGTGCTGCTTGTTCACGGCCAGGTCGGGGGCCACATCGTAGTAGTCCTTCACGGCGTAGGGCGAGCCGGCGCGACCCTTCACCACATCGGCATCGTCGGCGGGCAGGCCGGCGTAGCTCGTCATGGTGGCGTGCTCCAGCACACCGGTGTACCACACGTGCGAGGTGCCTAGCTCCTTTATTTTAGTCAGGGCTAGGTCGTTAATGTCGTTGAACTTGCCGCAGCCGTTCTCCAGCACCGTGCCGTAGGGCTTGTTCAGGGCTACCTTATTACCAAACAGGCGGGGAAGGAGCTGGTAGATAATCAGCTTGTTATCCGCGGGGATTTCGGACGTTGTATTCGGGTCATTCGCCAGCACGGCGGCAGGGGTTTCGGCCACAGGAGGGGGGAGCAGGGTAAAGGCGGGTAACAGCAGTAAACTGGCCGCTAGCGTCAGGTTTCTCATAGAAGGCCGTAAGGTAAGAAGCAGCCGGCCAGCGAGGTGTATGGTGCGCCAGGGCTAGGCTGACGCCGGTAAGCAGGGCTAGCTGGATGGTGCGTGGCGGGTTCGGCCAGGAAGTTGCCGCGCGATAATCGCTATCTACCGCCGCGGCAACTTCCCAAATGCCCTCCGAAACTACTTTTTCAACTCTACCACCCAGGCCGTGTGCGCGGGCACCGTCAGGTTTTTGAGGTCGGCCACCGTGGCGCCGCTCACTACCTCCGTGCCCGACGAGAAGCCGCCGGTGCGCTCGGCGTAGCGGGTGCCGTCTACCTTCTTCACTTCCTTGGTGTTGTTGGCAATAATCATCACGCACTCACCGCCTTCGTTGTAGCGGAAATACGTGTATACCCCGTCCTGCGGGATGAATTGCATGAGCTTGCCGCTGCTCAGTACCGGGTGCGCCTTGCGGTAGTTGGCTAGCTTGCTCACGTAGTCGAAGGCCTCGCCGGCCTGGCCGGGGCGGTTCACGAAGTAGTTCGTTTTATCGCCCGTAAAGCCGCCGGGGAAGTCCTCGCGCACCTTGCCGTCGGGGTCCGAGAAGTTCTTCATCAGCACCTCGGTGCCGTAGTAGAGCTGCGGCGTGCCGCGCATCGTCAAGAGCCAGGCAATGCCCATCTTGAACTTGCTGAAGTCCTCGCCAATCACCGAGTAGAAGCGGCTCATGTCGTGGTTGTCGAGGAAGGGCACGTTGCGCGTGGCATCCACGTACATCCAGTCGCCCTGCAAGGCGCGGTAAAGCTTGTTGAGGTCGCCGCCGTCGCCCTTGAGCACGTCGCTGATGCCGAAGCAAATCTGAAAATCGAGTACGCCCGGCAGGTTCGACTTAAAGCCGTTAACGGGCGGGAAAATATTCTGCGCAAAGAAGGCTTGCTCGGCCTCTGTGCCTTCCCAGGCCTCGCCAAACAGGGCTAGCTTGGGGTATTCCTCACCGATAGCCTTGCCCCAGTCCATCAAGAACTTAGGCTCCGAATACGGGTAGGTATCGATGCGGTAGCCATCGAGGCCAGTGGTCTCCACCCACCACAGAAAGTTCTGAATAAGGTACGTCGAAACCAGCGGATTGCTCTGGTTCACGTCGGGCATGGTGGTGTCAAACCAGCCGTCGTTTTCCAGCATTTTATCGCGTTGCGAAGCGTAGGGGTCGTTTAGGGTGAAGGCGTTGTAGTTGCTGCGCGTGAAGGTCGGGAAGGCGTGAAACCAGTCGGCCGCCGGCTTGTCCAGAAACAAGTGGTGGTAGCTGCCCCAGTGGTTGAGCACGATGTCCTGCACCACTTTAAGCCCCTGGCCATGAGCCGCTTTCACAAACTGCACATACTCCTGGTTGGTACCGTAGCGCGGGTCCACCTTGTAGCAGTCCGTCACGGCGTAGCCGTGGTAGCTGGCCTTGGGCATGTCGTTCTCCACCACCGGCGTGGGCCAGATGGTGGTGGCGCCCAGCTTCTTGATGTAGTCGAAGTGGTTCTGAATGCCTTTGAGGTCGCCGCCGTGGCGGGCGTACATCGAGTCGCGGCTCATGCGCGGGGCGCGGGTGCCCTTCACTATGTCGTTCTTCGGGTCGCCGTTTGAGAAACGGTCGGGCATCAGGAAATAGATGAAATCGGCCTGCGTGAGGCCCTGCACGCGCGCCGGGTCCTGGTTGCGCGGGCGCAGCTCGTAGCTGTAGGTGAAGGGCTTAGCGCCGGCAAACTTCAGCTGCAGCTTGCCGGGCTGGGCCTGCGCGCTCACCGTGAGGTTGACAAGGAGGTAGTTGCTGCTTTCGAGCTTCTGAAAGCCGTCGAGCGTCACGCCGGGGTACGTGGCTAGGGTCACCTGGTCGGCCGCGATGCCGGGCGCATTCACCAAGAGCTGGAGCTTGGGGTTTTTCATGCCCACAAACCAGTAGGTGGGGTCGATGCGGGCGGCGGTTTTAGCCGGCGCGGCGCTGGGGTAGGTGGCTGGGGTGGCCAGCGCGGGGCTAGCGGCCAGCAGCAAGGCCGCCGCCGTACCCGTTAGGAAGGAGCGAAAAATACGCATTAAGCAGATAATGAGGAAGAAGGGTGGGGAAATTGACTGGCAAGCAAGGCGTGAAGGCGAAGCTGAAAATGAGGCTGGCTAGCCCCCTTCGGCCCGCAAACCATTGCGGAACTTGCCCCCTAAAGCCAGTGACAAAATACGCCGACTTACCTTGCTGCCCCGCTAGCTTTGGCTGGCGGGCGCTTCCTTTGCCCCACCGAACCCCCTTAGCCCCAACTACCTACTGACTTTTTCTTCATGGCTTTTACCTTTAAAGCACCGGCCCCCGCGGCCAAATACAAGACCGCCGCGGCCTACTTCTCGATGGAGTTTGCCCTCGACCAGAGCCTGAAAATCTATTCGGGCGGCCTGGGCTTCCTGGCTGGCTCGCACATGCGCTCGGCCTACGAACTCAAGCAGAACCTCATCGGCATCGGCATGCTGTGGACTTATGGTTACTACGACCAGGTGCGCAACCCCGACCAGACCATGAAGGCCGAGTTTCTGCACAAGCAGTACTCATTTCTGGAAGACACCGGCATCGTGTTCCCCGTCATCATCCACGATGCGCAGGTGCACGTGAAGGCGCTCTACCTGGCTCCCGAGACGTTTGGCACGGCGCCCATGTTCTTCCTCACCACTGATATTGCCGAGAACGACTACCTGTCGCGCACCATCAGCCACCACCTCTACGACCCGGACGCGGCTACCCGCGTGGCCCAGAGCATCGTGCTAGGGGCCGGCGGCGGGCAGCTGCTCGACATCCTCGGCCGCCAGACCGACATGTACCACCTCAACGAGGGCCACGGCCTGCCGCTAGCCTTCTTCCTCTACGCCAAGCACAACCACGACCTGGCCGAGGTGCAGAAGCGCCTGGTGTTCACCACCCACACGCCCGAGCTGGCCGGCAACGAGGAGCGCCCCATCAAGCTGCTCCAGGACATGAGCTTCTTCGCCGGCGTGCCGCTCGATGAGATTCGCCGCGTTGCCCGCCTCGACGGCGACTCGCTCAACTACACGCTCACCGCCCTACGCTTTGCCCGCAAGGCCAATGCCGTGAGCAAGGTGCACGGCACCGTGGCCCGCGAAATGTGGGGCCACTACGAAGGCATCTGCCCCATCATCTCCATCACCAATGCCCAAAACGGCACCTACTGGCGCGACCCGCAGCTAGCTGCTGCCTGCAAGGCTAAGGATGATAACGCCCTGCTAGCCCGCAAAAAGGAGCTGAAAAAGGCGTTCTTCAAAGTAGTGGCCGACCAGACCGGCACGCTCCTCGACCCCGAGGCGCTGACCATCGTGTGGGCCCGCCGCTTTGCTGCCTACAAGCGCGCCGACCTCATTCTGCGTGATTTTGAGCGCTTTGTAAAACTCGTGAGCAACGACGAACGCCCGGTGCAGGTCATTTGGGCCGGCAAGCCGTATCCGAAGGACTTTGGTGCCATTGACATTTTCAACAGCATTATCACCCGTACCAAAAGCCTCAAGCGCTGCGCCGTGCTCACGGGCTACGAGCTGGAGCTGAGCGCCGAGATGAAAAAAGGCTCCGACCTCTGGCTGAACACCCCGCGCTACCCGCGCGAGGCGAGCGGCACCAGCGGCATGACCGCCGCCATGAACGCCTGCGTGAGCGTGAGCATCGCCGACGGCTGGATTCCGGAGTTCGCCAAAGACGGCGAAAACTGCTTCCTCATCGAGCACGCCGACGTAAACCTGCCCGACGCCACCAAGGACGATACGGAGGCCGCTACCTTGCTCACGGTGCTCGAAAAAACGGTAGTGCCCATGTACTACGACCAGCCCAAGCAGTTCCTGAAAGTGGTGAAAGCCGGCATGAAAGACGTGGAGCCCGAATTTGAGAGCGGCCGCATGGCCAAGGAGTACTACGAGCAACTGTACAAGTAGCCCGCCGCTCCAAGACCGCAGATTTAACGGATTAAACGGATTGCGCAGATACGCCTGCTGCGCAGGCTGACTACCCGTTTTATAGACTTAGTATTATCAAAAAAGCCGCCTTCAGGCGGCTTTTTTCGTATGGCTAGGCTAGCGGATAAGAACGCCAGCCTAGCCAGCCTGCGCAGCAGGCGTATCTGTGCAATCCGTTAAATCCGTTAAATCTGCGGTCTCATGTGTGGTCGGTATACTGTAATCTCGCCGGCACCCGCGCTAGCCAAGCGCTTTGGTGCCAAGGAAGCCGCTAGCCCGGCCCCCAACTTCAACGCCGCGCCTTCACAAGGGCTGCCCATCATCACCAACTCGGCGCCCGACCAAATCCAGCTGGTGCGCTGGGGCCTGGTGCCTAGCTGGAGCCGCGACCCGGCCAGCGGCCCCAAGCCCATCAACGCCCGCGCCGAAACGCTGGCCGAAAAACCCAGCTTCCGGCAGCTGCTGGCCCGCAAGCGCTGCCTGGTGCTGGCCGACTCATTCTACGAGTGGCAGGCTACCGAGCGGGGCAAGATTCCGCACCGCATTTTGCTGAAGAGCGAGGAGCCCTTCGCCTTCGCGGGGCTTTGGGATGAGTGGCTCGACCGCGCCACTGGCGAGTTGCACCCCACGTTCACTATCGTCACGACCGAGCCCAACGAGCTGATGGCCAAGCTCCACAACCGTATGCCCGTCATCCTGCCCGGCCCCGACGCCGAGCGCGCCTGGCTAGCCGACGATTTGGGCCCGGCTGCGCATCAGCAATTACTGGTACCGTATGACACGAAGCTGATGCGCGAATACGCCATTACTACGCGCGTCAACTCGCCGGCTCACAACGATGCCGAGGTATTGGAAGCGGCTTAGGTGAGGCCGCTGTCAGCGGTGATGTGCTTAAAGTCTTCGTTAGTAGCCTAGCCAGCAAGCGCTTTTACAGCGTAGGCTTCACTTCCAGTACGGTACTGGTGCTGTCACATTGCCCATCGGTGGCTAGCCCTTGTACCACCACCAGATAGCGGCCTGGCTGGTCAGACGTATAAAATTCCAGCTGCTGGTCATGGCCTTGTTGCAGCTTAACATCCGGGTTCCAGTAGAGCAGGTTGCGCAGGTCGGCTAGGGGGCTTTGCTGCTGCTGCGGGGTGTCGTAGCGGGGGGCGAAGAACTCGCGTTGGCCCTGCAAACCATCGTAAGTTTCGAGCAGGGCGCGGGGAGGCAGCCGGAAGCCGCCGAGATTGTTCTTGTAGGTCGAGTAGCTTACGATGCCGCTATAAGATTGCGAACCATAATAATAGCGGTTGGTAAGCACGGCCAGGTGCTTTATCTGGAGCGGGTCGAAGGCGGCCAGCTGCTTGAAATCAAACAGCGGCACGCCGTCGAGCAAGGTCAGCGGGTCTTCCTGAAAAAGCACGTGGTGCGGCGTATCCATCACCAAGAAGTGTAGGCCATCGCGGCGCTGCCGGGGTGCCACGCCGAGTACGTATTCCCGCAGCACTTCCTCGAGCACCTTAAAGCGCGTGAAGTCGTCGAGGCGATACTGCTCGGTAGGCGCGCCGTAAAAAGCGGTGGTGTCATGGGCCGGCAGGCCGTATTGCTGATGCTGGCCAAAGTAAGCGCGCTGCACCTGCGCCTGCACGTGGCGCTCGCCGAGCGAAGCCACCAGCGTGGGCGCTAGTAGGGGCGGCGGAGGTAAGCCAGGGGCATATTGCGTCGAGAACGGTGCAAACAACTCCAGCCGATAGGTGCTGTCGCGCCGCCAGTCGGTTTGCAGAATGAGCTTGTGCGAACCGTACAAATCCTTCACCTCAAACTGCACCAGTCCGCTAGGGGTGCTAGTCGAGGTGTAGAAGCGCGTATTGTGTCCCGGCGAGGCCAGATACGTCAGGATGCCCGGGGCCGGCTGGCCGGCATCAGTCAGCACACGGCCTTGCACGAAAGGGCCATTTAGCTCGGGGGCGTAAGTACTAGTGGGCAGCTTGCCGGCCAAAACTTCGTCCCAGCGAAAGCGACTCCAGCCGTGCGTGAGCATGAGGTTGTCGGCGGCTTCGCGGCCCGCCCGGGTAGAGTCGCGCAGGTAGTAAGCGGGGTTTTCGACCAGGCCTTTCAGGTCAGCGGTCAGGTTGAGGGTGCTGCTGATATCGGCTGGCGCCGCGCCGGCCGCCAGCGAGTCGAGCTGGTACACGGCCACCGATAGGCTAGCGGCCGGGGCTGCGGCCGGCAGCGCCAGGCGGAGCCCTACTTTCTCGCGCGGGCCGTACTGCGTTTTGGCCGGGGCCACGGTAAGCGGCAACGCCGCTGGCCGCTGAAAATACAGGCGCTCGCCCACCGGCTGGCGGCGGCTGTTGAAGAGCGTAAAGTGGGAAACGCCGCTCAGCAGGGCCGGCTTACTGACCAGGAAAACTGCCTTGTGCTGGTCGTCGGTATACAGCGTTTGGGTCATGGCCACGCGCCCGCCCGAGTGCCCCAGCAGCGTGAGCGCCCCGGCCTCGGCGCCCATGCCCTTGGTAGCCACACTGATGCGCAGCTGCTTGGGCCCGGCTTCTTGCAGCTGCATTACGTAGCCGCGGGCGCTTGCTGCGGGCAGCCTAGCGCTGATGGTAGTGCCGTCGGCTAGCCGCACGTTGGCCGCGTAAGGCTTGCCGGCTTCGGGAGGCGTGAGCGCGAAGCTGCCCAGGCCAAACTTCAAGGTGCTGAAGGTGGCTAGCACGGCCCCATGCTCGTCGCTGATGCTACCGGTGGCGGCTAGCCCGCGGCCCGCGGCGTTGGCCACCCGAAACGCCACTTTGCTCGTAAGCCCTTGCACCAGCTCGCCGCCTTCGGGAAAAAACTGAATGTCGTAGCCAGGGGCCGCGGCGGCGGGCCTAGCCCCCACGGCAACCAGGGTATTGACGATGGTGACCGGCGTTTGAAAGTAGAATTCCGGGCCGAAATTCTTCATCCAGCTCGTGTAGGCGCGCACCAGGTAGCGGCCCGTGGGCAGGGAGGTCGGCAATACCAGCGAGCCCTGGCCAGTCGCTTCCTTCAGACTGATGCTGGTTTGCAGCACGGGCTGCTGCTGTTGGTTCAGGACTTCTATATACGCTACTTTGCTCATGGCCAGTGGCTTGTGCGAGGTGCCTTCGGTGGCGTAGGCCTTGAACCACATGGTCTCGCTGGCCAGGTAGGCGGGTCGGTCGAGGTGGAGGTACAGCTTTTCGGTGAGCACCTGCTGGCCGTAGTACTGCAACTTGCTGCCGAGGGCGGCCAGCGAGTCGGGCGCCTGGGCCCGCGCAGTGGCGGCCGACAAGCCAGCCGTCAGTAGCCCCCAGCCTAGCCGGCGAGCGGAGTGTGATAAAGAGCGCATCATCGACACAGAGCAGGAAGGAAAGAGCGATAAATAAACTGGGTAGCGCAGGGCGCGGCTAGCGCCAAAAGCTGGGTTTCACATTGGTGCCCCGCAGGCGGCAATCAATGCAGACGTTGGTGCTGGAGTAATAGAATACCAGCTTGCCCTTCTGGTCGTACTCAGGTGCAAAAGGGCCATAAGTACCTACCTTATAGATGCCTAGCGCATCAGTGGGCCGCACGGTATCTACGCTGCATTTTATGTACGAGGTGTTGTCGATGACCGGCAGGGGGCGGGGCAGGTCATTGTAATCGATGAAGATGCGCTTCTGGGTCATGGAGTGCGCGCCCACGTAGCCGAGCACGGGCTCGCTGCTGTTGTCTACAGCGTGCACGTTGCCGGTGAGCTGCGTCGGGAGCGGGTCGTTGAGCGTGCCCAGGTTTTGGGTGTTCTTGCCCAGGGTATCCCAGTATTCGTACTCGGCCTGCGTTTCGGCGTATTGCTGCACCAGCACGCTGTACCGGATGCGCAGCTTCTCGTTGTACGGCATTTCAATAACCGGGTAGGCGGCCACCACGTCCTGGCTGAGCTTGGTGGTACTGGTCTGCTTGATGACGGTGGAGGGCTCCGTGCGCCAGCAGTGGTAGATGTCGTCGGTGCGGGGCCGGATGGTATTTGCGCTCGGCACGTACTCAAGCGTCGACCTGAAAGCCGACGTAAACTGCCAGGTTTCGACGTAGTCCCAGCGGTAATAGCGGCTGTTGCCCGTGGCATCGTGGGCGTTCACGTTGAGGACGATGCCCGCGCCCTGGGGCTGCCACGTTAGCGTGTCGATGGGCGGCGTCGTTTTCACCGGCACCAGGTCCGACAGGTAGGCGCGGCCCTTGCTCGTGGTGATGCGCAGCTGGTACTGCCGGGCCGGGCTCAGGGTCTGCACGGCCGAGGTGTAGGTGCCGGCCGGGCTTTCGGCTAGGGGGTAGCGCACGCCGGTATCGTCCTGAATGTAGATGGTAGCCTTAGTTTCGGGCGGAATGGTACTACTCGACGCCGTGCCCAGCGAGCGCGAAAGCTTGATGCTGGTGCTGCCCTGGCTGTTGATAAAGCCATCGACTACCAAGTAGCTTTGGGTAGTGGCTGGCACATCGGGCAGGTACGAATCGATGCAGCCGCCTAGCAGCACCCCGCCCAGCAGGAGCACGAGGGAATAGGTAAGAAAATGCTTCATTGAAAAAGGTGCTGCTAAGCTGAAGGGAAGCCGCCTAAAAGCGGAAATTATAGGTAACCGTCGGAATGGGCTGGCCAAAAATGGACAGCTGATAGCCGTTAATCTTGCCGTTTTGCGACTGAAAATAAACCGAGTACGGGTTGCGGCGGCCCGTCAGGTTGTAGACACCTATCGTCCAGGAGCTGTGGGCTAGCTTCTTGACCTTGTGGTTGCCCTCAAAATTGATGGCCACATCGACGCGGTAGTAGTCGGGCACCCGGTAGGCGTTGCGGTCCGAGTAATAAACCCGGTAAGCGTTGTTGTAGTAGTACTTGGAAAGCGGCAGCGTAATGGGCCGCCCCGTGCTGTAGTTGAAATTGAGCGAAGCGCTGAAGCGGCGATTGATGCGGTAGTTGCCGACCAGCGTAGCATCGTGGGGCTTGTCAAAAATGCTGGGGTAGTAGGCGCCGCCGTTCACTATATCGGTGCCAGTGTTCACGCGCACCAGCGAGCGGGCATAGGTATAGCTGAGCCAGCCGTTGAGCTTGCCCGTCGTCTTGCGCAGCATTACCTCCACGCCGTAGGCCCGGCCTTCGGCATTCAGCACGTCGGTTTCGAGGTGGTGGTTGAGCAGGAGCGTGGCCCCGCCCTTGTAGTCCAGGAAGTCGTGGGTCACTTTGTAGTAGCCTTCCACCGATAGCTCGATGGTGTTGTGCTTCAGGTTGCGGTAGTACCCTAGCGACGCCTGGTCGCCCACCTGTGGCCGGATGTACTTGTCGCTCAGCTTCCAGTTGTCGGTGGGCGATACCACGGTAGTGTTCGTCAGCTGATGAATGTACTGGCGCGTGCGGTTGAAGCTTAGCTTGACCGAGGAGTTTTCCGAGAGGCTGTAGCGGGCCGACAGTCGGTATTCGGGGCCCTGGTAGGTGGCCAGTACCTGCCCCGGCTGGTAGCTGGTGGTGCCCGTAACGGTGCCCTCGCTGCGCGACAAATCGGGCTGATAGTTCAGCACCTCGCGCGGCCCCAAGGCATTATACAGCGAGTAGCGCAAACCCAGCACCAGCGACAGGCGCGGCGTAACCTCGAACCGGTCGGATAAATACACCGCACTCTCCAGCGCCCGCTCGGTAGCCAGCACATCGGGCACGACCAGCGAGCCGCTGCCCTCGGGGGCTAGCCGGCCCGGCGCCGTCACGTAGAGCAGCGAGCTGGCCCCAAAGTCGAAGGTGTGCTTGGCGCTGTGGTAGTACGTGAAATCGGCCTGCGCCCCGCCTTGGTTCAGGTTGTAGCCCAGCTGAAAGGCGTTGACCGGGTTGCGGGTGCTGCCCAGGCTGTACTGGTAGCGGCTGAAGGTGCCCGTGAACACACTGTAGAGCTTATCGCTGAGCACGTGCTTCCACTTTAGGCTGCCGGCCGCGTTGCTGTAGGCATAGGTGGTGTCGCTGGCCAGCCGAAACTGGTCGCGGCTAAAGTAGCCCGTGGCGTACAGGCTATTGTGGTCGTTGAAATCGTACGATAGGTAGGCACTCAAGTCATAGAACGACGCCGCGCTGTTCCGCAACGTATTGCTGGGTAGCCGCTTGAGCAGCCAGTCGGAGTACGAGGTGCGTCCGCCCACCAAGAACGAGCCCTTGCCGCCCGCTAGGGGTCCTTCCAGCGTGAGGCGGCTGGTGAAGGGGCCGATGCCGCCGGCGCCCCCAAATTTTTTGGTGTTGCCCGCCCGGGTCGTCACGTCCAGCACCGAGGCTAGCCGGCCGCCGTAGCGCGCGGGCACCGTGCTCTTGTAGAGCTCCACCGACTTGAGCATGTCGGGGTTAAAGGCCGAGAAAAAGCCGAATAAGTGCGCCGGGTTGTAGATGGTGGCATCGTTGTAGAGCACCAGGTTCTGGTCGGTGCCACCACCGCGCACGCTCATGCCCGTGTTGCCTTCGCCCACCGATTTCACGCCCGGCAGCATCAGCACCACCCGCAAAATATCGGCTTCGCCAAACGCCGTGGGCACCTGCTTGATGGCTTGCATATCGAGCTTTTCCACGCCCATTTGGGTGCTGCTCACGTTGCGGTCTTTTTCCGCCTCCACTATCACTTCTTTCAGCGGCGTAATGTCCTCCTCGGCGTCGAGGTCGAGCTTGCCGCTGGCGTGCACGATTATCAGCTGCGACGTATTCTTGATGCTGATACCCCGCACGTTGAGGTAGTGCCGGCCCACCGGCAGCGTGAGCGTGTAAGACCCGTAGCGGTCGGTAGAAACCCCAATGTTGGGCGACTCGATGTACACCGAGGCCCCCACTACCGGCTCGCCCGTTGCGGCCTGCCGGATGCGGCCCGTGAGCGTGGCTTTGCCCGTGCTCGATACCTCGCCCAGCCCAATCTCGTAGGCCTTGCCGCTGCGCACCACGGCCCGGGCGGCCGGGCCATCGGCGGGGTTGCTGGCTAGGGTGGGGTCGGGCAGGCTAGCCGCCGCGGGCTCCAGGAGCCCCGCCGGCAGCTTGGTTTGAATGGCGGGCCCCGCCGTGATGAAGACGCGGTAGCTGGCATCGACGGCGAAGTGCAGCTTCGTGGGCCGCAGCACGCGCCGCAGCACGCTGTCAATGGGCAGGGCAGTGGCCTGCAAGTTCACCTGCACACTATCAACATCGGCCGGGTTGAAATACAGTCGGTAAGGCGTGGTAGCTGCTACGCGCCGGGCAAATTCGCCAAAGCTCAGCTGCTGAAAATCGCCGCTGATAGGAGGGGCCGGGGCCTGCTGGCCAAAGCTGGCTCGACCGAACCCAAGCAAGACTGCTAAAAGAAGAAAACGGTAGAAAAGGGGCATATCAAGACCGTAAAAAGCAGATGACGAGCGTAGTATGCGGAGGCTGGGCCAGGGCTAGCGGGCGAGTTCCGCGTAGTACTGAAGCAGCTGCGTAAGGGAGGCCTCCCGGTTGGCATCCTTGAATTTTAGCTGGCTGCCGCGGGCAAACTGCTGCAATTCGGACTTTTTATCGGTCAGCACACGCAGTACTTGCCCGAGCTTGGTGACCGGGTAGTAGCGGTTTTGGCGCTGCACAAAAAAACGAGTAGCGGGCTCGTACTCACCCGTAATGCCCTGGCCGCTCACCACTTTGGTCGCCGTTTTGGTGCGCCGGGCTAGCAGGCGGGCCGGGCCATCTACCAGCAGCTCGTAAAACCCGGTGGGCAAGGCCGCGGTCGAGTCGGCCCGGAGCCGCAAAAAGCGGTGGCTGCCAAGCGTGAAAGCGGCAACCTTATCGCTAACCAGCTGAATGTTAACGTTGCGTACCGAGTCGAAGAGTACCACTTGGTCCTGGGCCTGCTCATACAGCAGCGGCACCTGCGCAAAGTAGCTGCCGTCGTATATAATAGTACCGCGCTGGGGCCGGCTAGCCAAAAAGAAGGGGTGCCCTACTACGTAAGCAGCGGCCGGGTTCACGTATTCGCGGCCGTTCAGCAGGTGCGACTCGGCCTGTGTGCTAGCCGCGTAGCGCTGCGTAGCGCGACCCACCGCCGCCGAAGAATTCGCATCGTAAGTCAGCCCTTGACCCAGAGCTGATTGAGTACCTGCCATTCCGAGTAGGAAGCCTATTAAAGCTGGTAGAAGGAATCTCATTCGCTTATCAGGAAGTATAAGAGGCTAATTCTCGGCGAGAGGGCTGCCGAATTCAGGAAAGTTGTTGATTGCTATACGTCAAGCAAATAGCTTTCATCCTGCGTCGTGCTACCGCTAGCGCAAGGTATTCACGAAGTGTTCATCAGCTAGTTGAAATTGTCCTTTTAGTACTAATTATCTGCCTTGTAAGGCGGGTACATCTGGCGTCAGCCGCCTTCAGCCAGTATGAAGAAGCTATTTTCCCACCTGCTGCGCCGCTTAGGTCGCCGGGCGGCCCGCGCGCCGGTCACCTTCCGGCTCACCAGCGTGCCGGCCAATACGCCGGCGGGGGCTACCATTTACCTGGCTAGCTCGCGCAATGGCTGGACTACCGACGACCCGGCCTACGCCTTTTCTTTCGACCCTCGCACGGGTGGCTACCTCCTCACGCTGCCACCCGGCCGGGGCACGCTCGACTACAAAATCTGTCGCGGTAGCTGGCCCACCATCGAAACCGATGTCGATAACCAGGCTATTCCCAACCGGCGCTACCTCTTTGGCTTGGGCACGCGCGAGGTAGCGCTGCACGTGCTCAACTGGGAAGACCAGGGCGGCTACATTCCACCGCGCCAGCATTCGGCGTCGCCCAATGTGCACATTCTCAGCCCGGCGTTTGCTATGCCGCAGCTGCGGCGCACGCGGCGGGTATGGGTGTACCTGCCGCCCGGCTATGCCGAGGGGGCTAGCCGCTACCCGGTGCTGTATGTGCAGGATGGCCAGAACGTATTTGACCAGTACACGTCTTTTGCTGGCGAGTGGGGCGTGGATGAAACGCTCGATGCCCTGGCCGCCAGCGGCCAGGACTTGGGTGGCTGCCTCGTGGTGGCCGTGGACAATGGCGCCAAGCACCGCCTCGATGAGTACTCGCCCTGGCGCAATCGCCGCACCGGGCGCGGCGGTGAGGGCGAGCAGTACGTCGATTTTCTGGTTGATACCCTCAAGCCCTACATCGACCACCACTACCGTACCCGGCCGGGGCGCGCGGCTACCGGTATTATGGGCTCGAGTATGGGTGGGCTGCTGGCTACGTATGCGGCCCTACGCTACCCGGCGGTGTTTGGGCGGGTGGGCGTGTTTTCGCCGGCCTATTGGTTTGCCGGGCCGGCGCTGCTGGCCTACGTGGCGCAGCAAAAGCCGCGGCCCGATACCCGCTGGTACTTTGTGTGTGGCACCCAGGAAAGCCCCACCATGGCGCCCCTGATGGCCACCACCTGCGACGCGCTACACGCGGCCGGTATCCCAGCTAAAAACCTGTCCTTCAAGTCGCTGCCCGATGGTCAGCACGCCGAGTGGTTCTGGCAGCGCGAGTTTCCGGCGGCCTACCGCTGGCTTTTTGCCGAAGACTTGCCGGCCACGGCCGAGGTTAGCCCCGGCGCTACTTCTTTGGCGTAGTAGGCGCAAAAATCGGTGAGTGGGCACGCGCTGCACTTGGGCGAGCGCGCCACGCAGATGTAGCGGCCGTGCAAAATCAGCCAGTGGTGCGCCTTCGGAATGACGGCCTGCGGAATATATTTCACCAGCCCCTTCTCCACGGCTAGGGGCGTGGTGGCGGTTTTGGGCACCAAGCCCAGGCGGTGCGACACCCGGAAAACGTGCGTGTCCACGGCCATCGCGGGCTGGTTATAAATGACCGACACTACCACATTGGCCGTTTTGCGGCCCACGCCGGGCAGCCGTTGCAGTTCCTCAATGGTGCTGGGCACCTCGCCACCAAACTCAGCCAGGAGCAGGCTACCCAAACCGGCTAGGTGCTTGGCCTTGTTGTTGGGGTACGAAACGCTGCGGATGAAGGGAAAAATATCCTCGGCCGTGGCCGCGCCCAGTTCGGCGGCCGTGGGGAACTGCGCCAGCAGGGCGGGCATCACTTGGTTCACGCGCTTGTCGGTACACTGCGCGCTCAGCACCACGGCTACTATCAGCTCGTAAGGATTTTGGTAGGCCAGCTCAGTTTTCGGCTCCGGAAAGTTGGTGGTGAAGTAGTCAATAAAGCGGCGAAACCGTTCGGGGCGAGTCATGCGGAGGAAATCAGCCCCAGGAGGCTTTCAGACAAATTTAATTGAAAAAAGGCCGTCATGCTCATCTGGCGTCCGCTTGCCCAAGCAACTGGTCGCACCGTTGGGATTAGTAA
>JBPBQJ010000171.1:0-47997 GCA_050954765.1 Janthinobacterium lividum
TGTACTACCTGCGCACCAAAGCCGCCGCCGACGCCATCAAGTTCACGGTGGAAAAGCAAGCCGCCGAAACCCTGGAGCCCATGTACGCCCAGAACCAAAGCGACATGGCCTGCTCGCTCGATAACCCAGACGCCTGCGAGGCGTGTGGGTCGTAGGTTTTTTGACTAAAAAAATTAGCTAAACAACCCTTTTGTGAGCATGAAAACCGAACAAAATCAGTTATCTTTAGTATTCTTAGAGCCAGTAAAATTGGCAGTTGATAATACTATGGAACTCGCCCCCAGCTTTGAAAATTTCTCCAGTAATTCTGGAGAAGGTAAGAAACAAGTTAAAACGTGGTGGGCTAGCGACTTCGCTCAGATGCTAGGTTACCCTGACTTAGCTGCCCTTATAAAGCCCCTGCATAGGGCAAAAACAGCTTGCTTCTCTATAAACATCGACTGTGACGATGACTTTAAAAAAGAGCGTCGTACTGTTGATGGAGTAGAGTTTGATGATTTCCGTTTGACACGTTTCGCTTGCTATATGATAGCAATGAACGCCGACGCAAAAAAGGAATCTGTAGCAATGGCTCAGGTATACTTTGCGAAAATTGCGGAGTTCATTGAACTTGAGCTACAGGGTAGTAATGATGTAGACCGCATAATAATGCGGGACAATATCAAGGAAGGCAATAAGTCCCTAGCCTCTGCTGCTAAGCAAGCTGGGGTAACCAAATTCGGCATTTTCGCTGATTGTGGTTACAGAGGACTTTACAACATGTCTTTGAAGGCAGTCACAGCTAAAAAAGGTGTGAAAACAGGCCAGCTTTTAGACTACATGGGCCGCACGGAATTGTCTGCTAACTTATTCCGTATAACTATGACGGAAGAAAGACTCAAGAAGGACAACGTACGCAGTGAGACACATGCTTACAAAGTCCATAAAGAGGTGGGCTTAGATATTCGGGCTACCGTGAAGGAAAATACCGGTATGTACCCGGAGCAGCTACCGATAGAAAGGCGATTAGGGGATGCTTCAAAGGCTCTCAAGAAGGCCAATAAACAGCTAAGCAAGTAGGCTTTCTAAGTATCTGATAGGTTTAGTTTTAAATTAGCCGCTACTGATAACAGTAGCGGCTAATTTTTTTTAAAAGCTAACTAGGTAATACAAGAAAAACTAACTATCTTAGAGGTGTAAATCATCCCGTTCACCAAAAACAGCAGTTCAATGACTCAGACAGTTATGTTGCCGGATTGGAACCTCGAACCCCTTCTTGTTAAGGCTCTAGATGCCGAAGAAGGTTACGGATGGACGCTAGATTTAGCGCTTGATGTTGCGGCAGAATACCGCAAGTACAGTGCGCTATGTCAGCTCTACCCTGATGAGCCATTAGTACCATCGACCTTTGTCGATGACTTCTGGCATTTGCATATCCTCGATACCCTAAAGTATGAGGATGACTGTTCGCAGTATTACGGTTACTTCTTGCACCACTTTCCCTATTTTGGGATGCGTGGTGAAGAAGATGCCGCGAATCTGCGAAAGTCTTGGTTAGCTACGTTGGAACTCTACAAAAAGCATTTTGGAGAGGTGCCAGCAGATTTGTGGCCTAGCAGCAAGCGGTGCCCAAACTGCGGGGTGCGTTGCCGTGGCAAGCAGCATGAAGCTGCGTTTGAGCAACGCCCAAGCCTTGCTGATATTTTGAAGTAGGTTTCGTTTACCTAAGTATCACCCAGCCGCTGCCGCCCCCGGTAGCGGCTGATGTGTTTTTGGGGCTGGCGGGCGGGGTACACTTGGTATGTTAGCCGCATGGCCACTCCAGTTTCCGCCGCATACCCGCGCATTACCTGCAATTGTGACATTTGCCACGGGCAGCCGGTGGTGCGGCTTAACCGTCAAACTTCTGTAGCGCCTCAGGGGTAACCGGGGCAAAGAAGTTGACCAGGTTGCCATCGGGGTCGCGGAATAGCAGCGAGCGGTTGCCCCAGGGCATGGTGGTGGGCGCTTGCACCAGGGCATCGCGAAGGCTGTCGGCCAGCCGCTGGTAGTCGGCGTCTACATCGGCTACCCGAAACTCGATAATGGCCGAGTGGTTGCTGGCGGGGCTAGCCACGTGGACCCCGCCAAACAGCTGCAAGGTGCGCGTGCTGCCGATGGCCAGGGTGGCGCCGGGCGTGTGCAACTCGGCAAAGTCGGGGGTGTACTGCGTGGCGGTCTGGCCGGTGGCTTGCTCGTAAAAGCGAACCAGGCGCGGAAGGTCGGCGGTGATGAGGCGAACGGAGGCGAACTGCATGGGGTGCGCGGGAAAAAGAGTGAATGATGCCACAAAGAGCGGCCCACCCACTGACAACCCTATGGCAGCCCAACTCAGCCGCCCTAAAAAAAATTAGACCGGGTAGGGCAGGTTCAGGCTGGCGATGTAGTCGGCCAGCGTCAGCAGCGCCTGGTGGCTGAACGGCCGGGTAGTGGCCGTAAGCCGCTGCACCCGCGACACCCGAAAATCGCGGTAGCCGCGCCGCAGGTGGCACCACCCAATGAGGTGCCACGTGAAGTTGTAGAACACCAGCCCGATGGGCTCGACCTGGCGCTGGCTGCTGCCGCCACTTTTGTCGCGGTAGTCTAGCTCCAAGATGTGGCGGTTGGCAATGGCCGCTTGCATCGGGGCCAGGTAGCGGGTGTCGCCTTCGGCATACTCGGGCAGGTGCAGCTTGACGCGGCCCGCCAGCTGGGCCAGCCGGTCTTGGTCGGGGCCGCGCAGCACGGCTTTTACCTTCTGCAAGGCCGCGGCCACGTGCGGCCGAATGGATTGGTCGGCCAGGGTGGCGCCCAGAGTTTCGAGCAGCAGCAGCGCGTTGGCTTCGTCGGCCGTGAAGGCGACGGGGGGTAGGAAGTAGCCCTGCACCAGAAAGTAGCCCCGCTGGGCCTCAAAGCTGACGGGAATACCTTGCTCGCCCAGGGCCTTGATGTCGCGGTACACCGTGCGCACGCTGATGCCGAACTGCGCGGCTATGCGCTCGGCCGGCACGTAGCGCTGGGCTTGCAGCAGAGTAGTAATGCCAAACAGGCGGTCGATGCGGTTCATAGCTGGTGGCGCGCCAGGGCAGGTGCTTGGCAGCAACTGCTTCCATAAAGCTAAAATACACCTGCTGCCCCAGCCGCTACCCCCCGGTAGCGGCTGCCGTGTTTTTGGGGGCTAGCGGGTGGGAACACGCTGAGTTGGCAAGCAGCACTGGCGGCGTAGCAGTGCGCAATAGTTAGTACTTTGCTAGCATCTAACTCAGTCTTGTATGCCAGCCGCCAAGCCCCACCGCGCTACGCCTTCCCCGGCTGTGCTGGCCTGCTACAATGCCGTGCCCAATGTGCTGTGGTCGGTGCTGAGCTTGGTGCCGCTCGTGGTGTTTTGCTACCAGTATACGGCCCGCCCGTGGCTCTATGGGTTTGGCGCCCTAAGTCTGCTAGCCTACGCGTGGCCCACGGCCTGGCTGCGGCACCTGCAACTAAGCGCTAGGCCCGCGGTGTACCGCAAGCTGCGGGTGCCCGCCCTCAACCACCTCACGCAGCACGGTACGCTCGTCAATCGCCTGCTGCGGCACCGCTACCCGCAGTATCAGTATCTGCCGCCGCGAGCTAACCTAGCCAAGCTCCTGACTACCACGTATCACATGGAGCGCTTTCATTGGGTGATGCTGGTATTTTTCTTGCTGACTACTGGCTACGCCATGGCGCTAGGGTACTGGGGCTGGGCCGGGCTGCTTACCCTGCTCAACGTGGGATATAATCTGTACCCCATTTGGCTACAACAATACCTGCGCCTCCGGCTGCAACAACTGCCGCACTTAGGGTAAGCCAACGGCGACTGGTTCATCGGGCTTTTGCTTAAATCTTCGGATTCCGCTGGCCGCTGGTGGCTCGGTGACGGCTTGGGGCTAGCGAGCGGGCTCGTAGGCTAGCTTGCGCTGGTCAGCAGCCTAACTACGCAGTAGCTTTAGCACCTCATTTTGTCCTGCCCATGCACCCGCTGCTTGCCTACCTGCGCCGCTTTGTGCCCACCCTCACCGAGGCCGAGTGGCAGCTGCTGGCCGGGGCCGTGCGCCCGTGCCACCTAGCGCGGGGCCAGCACTTTGTGCAGGCCGGCGAGTACCGGCCCGAAATCGCGCTGGTGCTGCAAGGGAGCTGCCGGCTGTATTACCTACGTCCCAGCGGCGAGGAGCGCACTACGTATTTCTTCTTCGAAAACCACCTGCTGGCCGACTACCCGAGCTGCGTGACGGGCCAGCCGAGCCAGCTCAACATTCAGGCCCTCACCGATACGGACCTGCTGGTGTTTGACTACGCGGTGCTGCGGCGGCTCTACGACGAGTGCCCGGCCTACGAGCGGTTTGGGCGCATACTGGCCGAGTACCTCGTGCTGGGTACCGATGCCCGCCTCGTCGAGCAGCTCATTCTCTCGCCCGAGGAGCGCTACCGGGCACTGCTGGCCAGCGGCAAAACCAAGATACTGGAGCGCGTGCCGCAGCACCTGGTGGCCAATTACCTCGGCGTCACGCCCGTGTCGCTGAGCCGCATTCGGGCGCGGGTGGCGCGGGGGCAGTAGGTGCGGGGGGCGGGCATTTCTTATCTTTTGTTATCGTCGGCAGGCTAGCGGGGGGCGGAAATTTGGGTATTGAATTTCACCATTCCAACTCCCCGCCTACGCCCATGAAATTGCTGCTGAAACTCGAAGAGCTGGCCCAACTATTATTGGCCGTTTTTGTATTTGCTCACCTGCCCTTTGCCTGGTGGATGCTGCCCGCCACCTTTCTGCTGCCCGACCTGAGCATGCTGGGCTACCTGGCCGGCCCGCGCGTGGGTGCCGCTAGCTACAACCTGCTGCACCACAAAGCATTGGCCATCGCCGTGGGCCTGGCCGGCTGGATGCTGGGGCTGCCCGTGCTGATGCTAGCTGGCACGGTACTGCTGTTTCACAGCAGCTTCGACCGGCTGCTCGGCTACGGCCTCAAATTCTCCACTGGCTTTCAGGACACGCACCTGGGCCGGGTAGGTAAAGAAGCCACCGCAACGGCTATCCCGGCAATGGCTTAATGCTGGGCGGGAGGCCTAGCCAGCGTATCGCCCAGGCGTGCTAGGTAGAGCCAGAGCCTCCTAATCTTCGCTTGAATTCGGTAACTTTACGGCATGGCAAAGGCTGAAATTATCCCCGAATTTTACCAGTACTACTTCAAGGAGCTGCCCGCTAGCCTGCAACCCGAGGCGGGCCAGGCCAACGTGTTTCGGCTGGAAGATTCGCTGGCGCCGGGCGCGCAGCCCAAGCAGTACAGCCGCCGCGACTACTACAAGATTACCCTTATTCGGGGCCACAACGCCTACCATTACGCCGATAAAAGCTTGCAGATTGAGGGGCCGACGCTCATGTTTTTCAACCCGCAGGTGCCCTACACCTGGCAGCCGCTGGCCGACGACACGACGGGGTTTTTCTGCATCTTCCGCGAAGAGTTTCTGAACGGCGCGGGTGGTTTGGGCCTGCTCGACCTGCCGCTGTTTCGGCCCGGCGGCGACCCGGCCTACGCCCTCACGGCTAGCCAGGACCAGGAAGTGAGCGCGCTGTTTGAGAAGATGCTGGCCGAAATCGCCTCCGACTACCCGCTCAAATATGACTTGCTGCGCAACTACGCGGCCGAGCTTATCCACTACGCCCTGAAGCTGCGGCCCTCGACCACCCGCTACCAGCACCCCGATGCCAAGTCGCGCCTTGCGGCCGTGTTCAGCGAGCTGCTGGAGCGGCAGTTTCCCATTGAGTCGCCGAGTCGCCGGTTTGGGCTGCGCTCGGCCAGCGACTTTGCCGAGCAGCTGGCGGTGCACGTCAACCACCTCAACCGCTGCGTGCGCGACACCACCGGCAAAACCACGACCACCCACATTGCCGAGCGCCTGGCCGCCGAGGCCCGCGCCCTGCTGCGCCACACCGACTGGAACATTGCCGAGGTGGGCTACAGCCTGGGCTTCGACGAGCCGGCCCACTTCAACTACTTTTTCAAGAAGCAAACCGGGCAAACGCCCTCGGCTTTTCGGCTGGTTTGAATTTGGTAAGCATCGGCTTGAATTTGGTAAGCGCCTACCCGGGGGGCTAGCGGACCTTTGCAGGGTCAATCAGCAACCCAAAAACAACCCAATGGAAAAGCAACAAGTGTGGTTTATTACCGGCGCCTCCAAAGGCTTCGGGCTCGAACTGGTGAAGCAGCTGCGGCAGCAGGGCCACCTGGTGGCGGCTACCTCGCGCAACGTGGCCGAGCTGCGCCAGGCCGCCGGCCCCGACGCGGCCGATTTTCTGCCCCTGGCCGTGGACCTGGGCAGTGAGGCCAGCGTGGGCGCGGCCATTGCGGCCACCGTGGCGCAGTTCGGGCGCCTCGATGTGGTGGCCAACAATGCGGGCTACGGCCAGCTCGGCAGCCTCGAAGAACTGACCGACGCGGAGGCCCGCGCCAACTTCGAGGTCAACGTATTCGGGATGCTCAACGTCATTCGGCAGGCCATGCCGCAATTGCGCCAGCAGCAGAGTGGGCATATCCTTAACTTCTCGTCGATTGCCGGCATCATGGGCCATTTTCCCGGCTGGGGCATTTACTGCGCCACCAAGTTTGCCGTGGAAGGGCTGTCCGAGTCGCTGGCGGCCGAGGTAGCGCCGTTTGGCGTGAAGGTGACCATCGTGGCGCCAGGGTACTTCCGCACCAGCTTCCTGGAGTCGGGCTCGTTGCGGACGGCTGAAAACCAGCTGGATGCCTACACCCTGGTGCGGGAGTCGGAAGCGCTGCACACGCAGCAAATCAAAGGCAGCCAGCCCGGCGACCCGGTGAAGGCCGTGGCGGCCATCATCGGGGTGGCCGCCGCGCCCAATCCGCCCCTGCACCTGCTGCTAGGGCAGGATGCCTACGATATGGCTGGCGTAAAAATCAAGGCCCTGCAGGGCGATATGGCGCAGTGGAAGCACGTGACCGTAGCCACGGGCTTTGCCGAGGCGGCTACTGCCTAGCGCCTCTTCCCGCCAGCATGGTACCCAGCCGCTGCCGTACCCGGTAGCGGCTGGTTTGCGTTGGGGCCTGGGTACCCGCAACGCAATGACACTTTCCTAGGGTAAAAAGTAACTTCGGGCACCGCTGGTAGTTTCGCGAGTATGCAGACGCAGACGCTCACTAGCCGGCAGCCGGTGCCGGTACACCCCTTTAAGGGCAACGGGAAGGAGACATTTACGATGGCGCGGTCGGAGGGCGGCACGGTGATTGAGCCCGACATGCTGCTACCGCACCGCAAAGCGTATTACCTACTGGTGTTTGTGCGCCAGAACCAAGGCCGGCACTGGGCCGACCTCACGCCCTACGAGCACCGCCCCAACACCGTGTACTTTTCCGAGCCGGGCCAGATACTGGTGAAGGAGGAGCCCACGCCCTTCTGGGGCACGCACCTGGAGTTTACAAACGAGTTTGTGGCCCAACACGCGCAGCTGGGCACGCTGCCCATCGTGCAGAACCCGCGCCACGGCCACGAGCTGCGCCTGACGGCGGCCGAAGCCGACACCGTGGAAGCGCTGCTAGCCCAGCTGGAGGCCGAGTACCAGCGCCCCGGCGAGTGGCAGCAGCGCATGCTGGGGGCCTGCCTCACGGTGCTGCTTACGTACCTCAGCCGCCTCTACACCGCGCAGCACCCCGAGGCCGAGCCCACACCCGACCAGCGGCTGCTGCGGGCCTACCAGGCCAAGGTAGAGGAGTGCTTCCGCGAGGTGCACGAGGTGAGCGCCTACGCCACGCAGCTGCATATTTCGGCGGGGCACCTGAGCGAGGTGATAAAGGCCCAGACCGGGCGCCCGGCCATCAAGCACCTGCACGAGCGGCTGGTGCTGGAGGCGCGGCGGCTGCTGCTGCACACCCAGCAGCCGCTCAAGGAAATCGCCTGCGACCTGGGCTTTCAGGACGCCTCGTACTTCAACCGCTTCTTCAAGCGTGAAGCCGGCCTGACCCCGGCCGACTACCGGGCCAGCATCCGCAAAATGTACCAGTAAAGCCGCGAAATGGGTGCCAGCCGCGCCCCCGGCGCCCAGGACCTTTGTGTTGTTCAATCACTAACACGATTTCCCCATGAAAACCGCTCTCATCACCGGCGCCAACAAAAGCATCGGCTTCGAAGCCGCCCGCCAGCTCCTCCAGCAAGGCTACTACGTGTACCTGGGCAGCCGCAACGCGCAAAATGGCCAGCAGGCTGTAGACCAACTCCAGGCCGAAGGCCTGACCCAAGTAGAGCCGCTCGTTATCGACGTGACGGATGGCGCCTCCATCGCCGCCGCCCGCGAAACGCTGGGCCAGAAAACCGACGTGCTCGACGTGCTCGTCAACAACGCGGGTATTCTGGGCAGCCCGTCGCAGCCCGCGCTCACCAGCAGCATCGGCATGATTAAAGAGGTGTTTGACACCAACGTGTTCGGCGTGATTGAAGTCACGCAGGCCTTCATCGACCTGCTGCGGCAGTCGCCCGCGCCGCGCATTGTCAACGTTACCTCGGGCCTGGGCTCGCTCACGCTGCACAACGACCCTAGCTGGAAATATTACCAGGTGAAAGGCGCCGCCTACCAGCCCTCCAAAGCGGCCCTGAACGCCTACACCATCATGCTGGCCTACGAGCTGCGCGACACGCCCTTCAAGGTCAACGCCGTGGACCCCGGCTACACCGCCACCGATTTCAACCACCACAGCGGCCCCGGCACCGTGCAAGACGCCGCCGCCCGCGTGGTAAAAGCCGCTGTGCTAGGCCCCGATGGCCCCACGAGCCAGTTCTTCAGTGACGACAACGCGCCCGAAACGGGCATCAGCCCCTGGTAGCAGCTGCGCGCCAGCCCAGCTGCCCTGTGCGCTGATAATAAAACTTTTAGTGCTAAAATTCGGAGTAAAGAAAAGCCCCCGCAACTACAGTTGCGGGGGCTTTTTAGTTGGGATGGCTAGCCCGCGAAGTAGTCGCCCTGTTCCAAATCGGCCAGCAGGCCGGGGTGGGTAGGGTGCCAGCTCAGCCACTGCTGGGTGAGGGCGCTCGAGCCGGCCATGTCGAGGGCGGCAAAGCGGGCCATCCAGCCAAAGTGGTCGGCCGCTTCGTCCACTGATTTTGACACTACCGGCACGTTTAAATGCCGGCCGATGATGGCGGCGAGGTCGCGAAACGCAATGCCTTCGTCGGCCACGCCGTGGTAGCGGGCCCCGGCTAGCCCCTGCTCCAGCGCCAGCCGAAACAGGCGAGCCGCGTCGAGGCGGTGCACCGCCGGCCAGCGGTTGAGGCCGTCACCGATGTAGGCTGCCTCGCCCTGCTGGTGGGCCACCCCGATGAGATAGGGCACGAAGCCGTGGTCGCCCTGGTCGTGTACCGAGGGGGCTAGCCGCACCACGGAGGCCCGCACGCCCTGCGCCACCAGGGCCAGCGCCGCCTGCTCGGAGGTGCGCCCCACACCCGCCGACGCGTCTTCTTCGGTGGCCGGGCGGCCCAGGTTGAAGCCGGCCAGGCCCGAGGTCACGACCAGCGGGCGGTCCGAGCCAGCCAGCACGCTGCCCATCGCCGCGATGGCCTGGTGGTCGGTAGCGGCGGCGGTCTGGTACTGCGCGAAATCGTGGATAAATGCCAGGTGGATAATGCCATCGGTGGCGGCGGCCCCACGCTGCAGGCTGTCGAGGTCGCTGAGGTCGCCCCGCAGCACCTCGGCCCCAGCCGCCAGTAGGGCCTGCGCCGAGGCGTCGGAGCGGGCCAGGCCCAGCACATGGTGGCCGGCTTGCAGCAGCTCGGGCACTACGGCCGAGCCTACGAAGCCCGACGCGCCCGTTACAAAAACTTTCATAGGAGGGGAGGTTTAAAGAGGGTGTACTTCCGGGGCAAAGGTCTGGCGGCGAGTAGCGGCAGGCACTGCGCGCAGCAAACCATCTACTGTAAAAATCAAACAGCCTCGCTAGCCCGGTAGGCGCTTGGCCCCGCACCCGGCGGCTACCCAGCGCCCCGTTGCCAAGGCCCCAAAGCTGGCTTACCTGGCCGCGCTGGGCAGCCGGCACGTATGCTAGCGCAACGCATTTTTGACGCACCTACTTCAGTTAACCTCATGGCAAATTTTATAGATAACCTCGGCGGGCGGCTAGCCCTGCTCGAGCCCGCAACCCTCGACTCTGACCAGAAAAAGCTTTATAATCAGCTGCAAGACACGATGGTGCCCTGGGCCAAGAAGTCCGGCTTTCAGGCCACTACCTACGACGACCGGCTCATCGGCCCGTTCAACGCCATGCTGCGCAGCCCGGCCATCAGCAAGGCCCTCCTGGGCGTGACCTCGACCGAAGGCCAGGAAACCTCGCTCGGCAAAACGGTGCGCGAGGTCGTGATTCTGACCGTGGGCGCGGTCTGGCAGGCGGCCTACGAGCTGTATGCCCACACGATAGTGGGCCAATCGGTGGGGCTAGCCGCGGCCACCGTGCAGGCGCTGGCCGCCGGCCAGAAACCGGCCGACCTGAGCCACGAGGAAGGCGTGGCCTACGACTTCACCCAGCGCCTGGCCACCACGCACCAGATTGAGGCCGAGCTGTATGAGCAGGCCATCGTGACTTTTGGCGAGCAGGGCGTGGTGGACATGATTTACCTGGCCGGCCAGTACATGACTATCAGCGGCTTGCTGAATACGTTTGTCGTACCCGCGCCGGCGGCGCAGTAAGTTGCGTATAGTCTCGCTATGATTCCGCTCATCACCCAAACGCCCCGGCTCCAGATTTTGGCTGCCAGCCGGGCCTTGCTCACGGCCGAGCTGCACAAGCCGCAGTACTTTCCGACGCTGCTAGGCGCCCAGCTGCCCGCCGACTGGCCGCCCGGCGACTACGACCGCGACGCCATGGAGTACTTCCTCGAAAAGCTGACGGCCGGGGGCCGCGACGCCGCTGGCTGGTACAACTGGTATGCCCTGCGCAAAGCCGAGGGCGACACGCCCCGCACGCTGGTGGGCACCGGCGGCTTCACGGGCCCACCCGATGCGGCCGGCACTGCCGAGCTGGGCTATTCCATTGCGGCCGACTGGCGCGGCCAGGGGCTGGGCACCGAGCTGGTGGCCGGGCTGGTGCAGCAGGCCGCCGCCACCGGCATGGTGCGCCGCCTAGTGGCGCACACCCCCCCCGAAAACCTACTGTCGCAGCGCGTGCTGCTAGCCAATGGCTTTGCCTCCGAAGGCACCGACGTGAACGGCCGCCTGCGCTTCGAGCGTGCCGTAGAGCCCGCCCCTGACCCCAAGCTGCAAGCGCTGGGCTAGCGGCGCGCCACGGAACGACTTACTAAAAAGCCCCGGCCAATTTTGATTGGTCGGGGCTTTTTGCGGCAGCGAGGCCGGTTATTTCTTCTGGGTTTTCACCGATTTGCCCGAGGGCTTGTCCTTGATAGTCGTTTCGTTTTTGTCTTCTTTCTTCTTGGTTTCGGGGTCGGTGTGGCTGGGGGTCTTTACGGTGGTGGCCATGCTAGTGGGGCTGGGGAAAAGGAGTGTTGTGCCTTGTACGTACTTAGTCGGGTAGCTGGCTGATATCGGTGGGCTCGGTGCGCGGCGTGGCGTTCAGCATGTGCCGGTATTTGGCGCTCGATTCGTAGGCCTTGATGCGCACGCGGTTGATGGAGCCCAGCGGCAGCATCTCGGGCAGGCAGTGGAAGGGATTGAACGACAGCACGTCGTCGGCATACACGCGGCGGGCGGGGCTGAAGGCGTCCTGGGCCGGCAGCACAATTTTGCCCAGCACCTGGTAGGGACTCTGGTTCTGGGGCCAGTCGATGGAGGCGTCCTCCACGGGCATGGTCTTAAGGTCGGTGCAGAGCTGGGCGCGCAGCTCATACTCGGCGCCCTGGGTGCGGAAAAAGTCGACCACCATATCGCGGTAGGCGCCCGGCTCGCTCACGTCCATCTCCTTGCCGGCTAGAGCCTTGAGGTTATCAGAGAGCGGGGCTACGCTGATTTTGGCCACGTAATCGCCGTAGCGGATGGCGCCGAGCGTGGTGTAGGTTTCGCCCAGTATGTGGTTGTTGGGGTGCGCCTGCACCACCATATTTACTTCTTTTTTGGGGCCGCCTACGTCTTCTAAAAGCTCTAGCGCCTTATCGGCCAGCACGCCCACTTTGTTGATGGCAGTTTGCAGAATTTCGGGGCCGTGGGCCAGCTTCTCAATGCGCAGCTGCATGTCGTGGTAGCTTTTCACGTCGCCGGTCGGGATGATAGTATCGTTCACCATCAGAAAATCCTGGGTTACGGCGTCGGCCTCGGCGGTCAGAAATTTCTGGCCCGGCACGCCGATTATTTTCAGGGCGAAGCCCTTCACGGCCGGCTGGCTGTCGGGCTCGATAGCGCCCGGCGAGGTCGAGAGCCGAATGATAACCGGGTAGGTTTTGGCTTCCTTGAACATACCCTGCGCCAGGTGCTCGGGTAGGTTGGGGTACACGTGCAGCTCGCCGCGCAAGATGCCGTGGCTTTTGGCGTGGGCATCGCGGATGGCGTGGCGGTTTTTTTCAAACATCATCCGCGCCACGCGGGCCATCGAGGCCACGGTTTCGTCGCCGAGCTGGTCTTCGTTGGGTTGAATTTCTTCGACGCCGTCGGCGTAGCGAACGTAGGGGAGGCTAGGGGTCATAAAGTAGAAAAGGAGAGACTAGGTGTTCAGGTACGTACGATTGGTTACCGTTCAGGTTGGGTAATCGAGCCAGGTCGGATAAGTTAACAGAACGCTTTCCGCTGCTATCTTGCTAGCCGGCCTGTTCTTGCCCCGCGCCAATGTCGTATCGCCACACCATCGGTGCCCGCACCTACTGCTTCGACGACCTGAAGACGCTGCTGGCGCGGGCCACGCCGCTGCGCGCCGGCGACCAGCTGGCCGGCGTGGCCGCCGCCACCTACGAGGAGCGCGTGGCCGCCCAGTACGCCCTGGCCGACGTGCCGCTGCGCGCCTTTCTGCACGAAGCGCTGGTGCCCTACGAGCAGGACGAGGTGACGCGCCTCATCCTCGACAGCCACGATGCGGCGGCCTGCGCGCCCGTGGCGCACCGCACGGTGGGCGAGCTGCGCGACTGGCTCGTGTCGGACCTGGCCACTGCCGCGGCCCTAGCCGCGCTGGCCCCCGGCCTCACGCCCGAAATGGTGGCCGCCGTGAGCAAGCTGCTGCGCAACCAGGAGCTGATTGCCGTGGCTCGGCGCGTGGAGGTGGTCACGCGGTTTCGCAACACGCTGGGCCTGCGCGGGCACCTGGCCACGCGCCTGCAGCCCAACCACCCCACCGACGACCTGCGCGGCATCGCCGCTAGCCTCGTCGATGGCCTACTCTACGGCAGCGGCGATGCGCTGCTGGGCATCAACCCCGCCACCGACAACCTGCGGGCCGTGGGCGACTTGCTGAAAATGCTCGATGGCGTGCGCCAGCAGTACGCCATTCCGACCCAAAGCTGCGTGCTGTGCCACGTCACGACCACCCTGGCGCTAATCGAGCAGGGGGCGCCGGTCGATATTACGTTCCAGTCCATCGCTGGCACCGAGGCGGCCAATAAGAGCTTTGGCATCAGCCTCAGCTTGTTGCAGGAGGCCCACGAGGCCACGCTGGCCCTCGGGCGCGGCACGCTGGGCGACAACGTGCTATATTTCGAAACCGGCCAGGGCAGCGCGCTCTCGGCCAATGCCCACCACGGCCTCGACCAGCAAACCTGCGAGGCGCGGGCCTACGCCGTGGCCCGGCGCTACCGGCCGCTGCTCGTCAATTCGGTGGTCGGCTTCATCGGCCCCGAGTACCTCTACGATGGCAAGCAAATCACGCGGGCGGCGCTCGAAGACCACTTTTGCGCCAAGCTGCTGGGCCTGCCGATGGGCGTGGACGTGTGCTACACCAACCACGCCGAAGCCGACCAGGACGACATGGACAACCTGCTGACGCTGCTCGGCGTGGCGGGCTGCAACTTCATCATGGGCGTGCCCGGCGCCGATGACATCATGCTCGGCTACCAGTCCACCTCGTTTCACGACGCGCTGTATCTGCGCCAGGTGCTGGGCCTGCGGCCCGCGCCCGAGTTTGCGGCCTGGCTAGCCCAGCAAGGCATTTTTGACGAGCGCGGCCGGCAGCTACCCGCCTCGGCTGCGCACCTGCTGGGGCAGTTACCAGCCGCGCTGGGTCTTTGATTTCTTGCGAAGCAGTAAATGCGAAACACGGTCGTCATGCTCATCTGGCGTCCGGTTTATTCAGGTTGTAAAATCGTTGTAAAATCAAGCGCAAGCCTTTCAGTATGCCCGACCTGCCTGCCACCGCGCCCGCGCCCGACCCGTGGGCTAGCCTACGCGCTTTCACGGCGGCGCGCATTGCGCTGGGGCGCAGCGGCACCAGTGTGCCTTTGCGCGAGGCGCTGGCCTTCCGGCTAGCCCATGCGCACGCCCGCGATGCGGTGTACTCGACCCTGGCCAGCGAGCAGCTGGGGCAGGAGCTGAGCGAGCTCGACTTACCCATCGTGCACGTGCAAAGCCAGGCTGCCACGCGCCAGCACTACTTGCAGCGCCCCGACCTGGGCCGCCAGCTAGCCGAGGCTAGCCGCACCGAGCTGGCCGGCCTGGCCGCTGGCGAATGCGACGTGGCCCTGGTATTGGCCGATGGCTTGTCGGCCACCGCCGCCAATATGCACGCCCGGCCGCTGCTGCGCCAGCTCGTGCCCGCGTTGCGGCAAGCGGGCTTCCGGCTAGCCCCGCTGGTGCTGGCCGAGCAGGCTAGGGTGGCGCTGGGCGACGAAGTGGGCCAGCTGCTACGGGCGCGGCTGGTGCTGGTGCTCATCGGTGAGCGGCCGGGCCTGAGCGCGCCCGACAGCCTGGGCGCCTACTTCACCTACGGCCCGCGGCCCGGCCTCACCGACGAAGCGCGCAACTGCGTGTCCAACATTCGGCCCGCTGGCCTGGGCTACGCAGCGGCGGCCGACAAGCTGTTTTTTCTGCTGAGCGAGGCCCTGCGGCGGCAGCTCTCCGGCGTGGGGCTGAAGGACGAGTCGGGCCTGCTGGGGGAGTGAAGTTGGGGGTTTAGCGTTTCTCTCTCGGCTGCTCAAACGTAGCGCCTCACCCTCCAGACCCCTCTCCGAAAAGGAGAGGGGGAGCGGACCGTATTAGGTAAAAGTGAAGAGTTAAAGGGAAGCTGGTTTTTAACTCTATCGTCAGGCTCCCCCTCTCCTTTTCGGAGAGGGGGTCGGGGGGTGAGGCGCTACGCTAGGGTAGTGCGTTTACTTGTGGCCGAATACCTGACAAGCGAAAAGAGCCGCGGCAACTGCCGCGGCTCTTTTCGCTTACATCTTGAGGGCTAGCGGCCAGGCCGCCAGCTTCGGCAAAGGCTACTTCAGCTTGATGCCTTGGGCCTCCATTTGCTGTTCCTGCTCGGCGTGGTTGGCCAAGAACTGCTGGTGCTGCTCCTCGGTGCGCTCGTGGCCCAGGCTGCGCAGGTACTCGCGCAGCTTGTTTTCAGGCATATCGGTGCAGTAGCCGGCTGTGCCGGGCTGCTGGCGCCACGACTCGTGCAGCGTGCCGCCTTCTACGGCGTCGAAGCCCAATTCTTCCACTAGGTCCATCACCTTGCGCTTGGCCGTTTCCTCGTCGCCGGCCACGGGTAGGGCAATGCGGCCGGGGGCGCCCACGGGCTGGCCCTTCTTTTCGAGGTGCTCGGCCAGGATGTTGTTGAACACCTTCACCACCGGGCGGCCCAGGTGCCGCTCCACCCACTCGCTCTCGGTGAGGGTGCCGCGGTCGAGCTCCGTGATGCGGCCATCGCGCAGCAGCGGGTAGTAGTTGCTGGTGTCAATCACCGGCACATCGGCCGCTACGCCCGCAAACAGGTCTTTGGGCAGGTCGGGGATGTTAATCAGCGGAATGGTGACCACGATGATTTCGCCGAACTGAGCGGCTTCGCGGGCCGTGACGGGGGTAGCGCCGGTTTTTTGGGCCACGTCGCCCAGGGTTTCGGGGCCGCGCGAGTTGGCAATTTTTACCGAGTGGCCGAGGCTGGTGAGCCGCACGGCGAGGGCGCTGCCAATGTGGCCGGCGCCAATAATTCCGATATTCATGGTGGAAAAAGTTAGGAAGCAGGTTGAGCGCCGCGGCCATGTGCCGGTGCGCTTCTCTAGACCACCCGGCCCAGCCGATTGTTTTGGGCCAGCGCGTGGCCCCAGCGGGCTTGCCGCTAGCCCTACCCTAGCCGGGCCAGTACTGCGCGGGCGCGGGCCAGCACCTGGTCGCGGTCGTAGGCGGCGGGCAGGGCCTGGGCGGCTTCGGCCACGCGGGTGGCGTGGGCGTGCAGCACCGCCCGGCGAGCCGGCAGCTGGGTGCGGCTGGCGGCGGTGTCGAAGGCCGTGAGCAGACGCAGGTACACGGTGGGGTCGCCCTCGCCGGCGGTCAGAATCTGGTCGAAGGCCGTGTTGACGAGCGCGGCAAACGAGGGCTGCACCGTGATAACGCGCACCGGCCCACCATCATCGGTGCGCAACGGGTCGGCAAAGCGGCGGGCGGCCAGGCTAGCCACCAGCGCGCCCAGGTAGTCGATGCACATCACGGCCGTGGAGGTATCGTTGATGCCCGGCGACAACGCCTTGAGGCCGATATCGACGAGCTGGCGCACGCCAAAACCGGCATCCTGCTCGGTGGTGCGCTGGCGCCCAATGCTGAACTGGTCGTTCAGCTCGGCCCGCAGCTCGTCGGTGAGCGCCAGCGGCTCGGCCACGTCGTAGCGCGCCACCGTGGCCAGTGCCGAGCCCTGGGCTACGAAGCTGCCCACGCCCTGCGCCATGCGCACCACGCCGCCCAGGCGGCGGGCTAGGGTCAAAAGGCCGTCTTCGTCAATGGTTTGAATGTAGCCGGTGGCGGCGGCCGGCACGGGCACCCAGGTCAGCTCGTCGGCTTTTTCAACCAGCGCTTGTTGGGCCGGCTCGCTGGCGGCAGTGCCCAGCTCCTGCGGAAACAGGCGCCGGATGGCCGCCTCCGTTTCCTCGGCCACGCCCCCGATGATGAAGCCGGCCTGCATGATGGAGGCGATGTGGTGAATAAAAAATATCAGCACCCCGATGCTCAGCACCGCCAGAATGAGTCCGCCCGTGACGGCCAGCGGCGGAATAAAACCGCCCTCGTCGCCGTCGCGAATCGTGCGCAGCACCAGCAGGCAATACACGAAAATGCTCACGAAGGAGCCCAGCACCATCTGGTTGATGCGGCTGCTCATAAAGTTGCGCAGCACCCGCGAGGTGTACTGGCTCGATACCTGCCCCAAGGTGCTCAGCGTGAGCGAGAAACCTAGCGAGGCCACCGTCATCATCGAGCCCGCAATGGTGGTGAGCACACCCCGCGCCCCGCTAGCCCCCGCCCCAAACAGCAGCGGATAATCCTTGACCCAGCCGTGGTCGATGCGCATATCCAGCCGCACCAGGCCGTAGGCCAGCAGCATGGCGCCGGCCACCATCAGGGTAGGCACAAACCAGAGGCTGGCATTGATGTCGCGCCACAGGTTCCGTAGTTTATTCATAGCCTGGGCATACTGCCGGGCTAGGGCCGGGGTTGTCTGCGGGCTGGGCATCGGCTTGCCCGGCCCGCAGCGGCCGGGCGCCTACCTTGCAGCCCGCCTGCTTTCTAGGCTTGTCTCATGAAAAAAACCTTGCTGCTGCTGGCCCTGCCCACCGCCGCCCTGCTGGCGGGCGTGGCCCACCGCCCCGCGCCGGCCGCTACCACCTACGACCTCGTTATCAACCACGTGAGCGTGGTAGACGTGGCCAGCGGCCGCCTGCGCCCCGACCAGGTGGTGGCCGTGGCCGGGGGCAAAATCGTGCACGTAAGCCCCGCCGCCCAGGCCCACTACCCGGCCCGCCAAACGGTAGACGGCACCGGCCGCTACCTGCTGCCGGGGCTGTGGGACATGCACGTGCACTTCCGGGGCGGCGACAGCCTGGCGGCGGCCAATAAAAAGAGCCTCACGCTGTACCTGGCCCACGGTATCACCACGGTGCGCGACTGCGGCGGCGACCTCACGCCCCGCATTTTTGAGTGGCGCCGCGAGGAGGCGGCCGGCACCCTGGCCGGGCCGCGCCTCTTCACCTCGGGCCCCAAAATCGACGGGCCCGGCGCCACCTGGCCCGGCTCGCTCGAGGTGACCACGCCCGCCCAGGTGAGCCACGCCCTCGACTCGCTGCAAAAGCTGCGGGTGGACTACGTGAAGATTTACGACAGCAAAATCTCGGGCGACGCCTACCTCGAAACCATCGGCCAGGCCGAGCAGCGAGGGATGAAAACGACCGGGCACATGCCCTATTCGGTAACGCTGGGCGAGGCCGTGAACCGCGGCCTCGACGCTACCGAGCACTTGTACTACGTGTTCAAAGCCTGCTCGGGCAAGGAGGACAGCCTCACTGCGCTGGTGCGCAACAGCTTGACAACGAGCAAGCCGCTGGGTCTGTTTGCCATGCTGCCGGCCGTGTACGACACGTATAGCCCAGCCGCCGCGCAGCGCATTTTCCGGCTCATGGCTAGCCATCGCACGGCGGCGGTGCCCACCCTGGCCATCGGCAAGACCCTAGCCGAGCTCGCCGAAAACGACCACGCCCACGACACGCTACGCGCCTACATCGACCCCAAAATTCAGCGCACGTATGCCAAGCGGCTAGCCAGCTCCCGGCAGCAATCGGCCGCCAGCCGGGCCTTCACCCAAAAGCTCGAAGCCAAGTTCAGGAGCCTGGTGCCGCAGATGCAGGCGGCGGGCGTCACCATCTTGGCCGGCTCCGATAGCGGGCCGTTCAACTCGTTTACCTACCCCGGCGCGTCGTTGCACGACGAGCTGGCCCTGCTGGTGCGCGCCGGCCTCACGCCCGCCCAGGCCCTGCGCGCTGCCACGCTCAACGGGGCCACGTTTATGGGCGTGGCCAGCCGCAGCGGCAGCATTGCCGAAGGCAAAGACGCCGACCTGGTGCTGCTAACGGCCAACCCGCTGGCCGATATTGGCAACACGCGCAAGATTGCGGCCGTGGTGTCGCGGGGGAAGCTGTATTCGCGGGCTGACTTGGGCCGGCTCATGCAAGCCATTAAAAACAAGTAGCGATGAGGACCCGCCCAGTCGGCTGTTGCCGGGGCTAGCGGTGGGAGTGGGGTAGCTGAATAGTTAAAAAAATGTTTTCAAGACTCATAAAATACTCATTTTCGGTTTGGCGTTAGCGCTGGGTAATTTTACGCAAAAATGACCAGCGGTGCCCCGGCGCGGCTGTTTTGCCCGCCTATGCCGCTTCATTTATTCTCTCGTTGGGTACACGCTAGCTGGTGGCTGCTCGTGCTGAGCAGCCTGTTGCCAGCGCTCGCGGTGGGCCAAACGCCCCCGACTTTCGACATGGCCGCGCGCGTGCTGGCCCCCACGCTCATCAATCGGCCCTATTCGCAGGATGTCGTAGTGGATGCGGCCGGCAACAGCTACGTGAGTGGGCAAATCGCGGGCGACGTTTACTTCGGCTCGACGCTGATTTCGGCCAGCAAGGCCAATGCGTACGTGGCTAAGCTCGACGCCGCGGGCAACTACCAATGGATAGTGCAGCTGGCCACCGGCAGCAACGGAGTGATTACCGACACCAAACTGGCCCTAGCGGTCAATGGCAATCTGTACGTAGCGGGCAGCTTTACTACTGCCACCCTGGCCCTCGGCGCGACTACCCTTACCAACGCGGGCGGAAGCAGCCTTTTTGTAGCCCAGCTCGACCCTAGCGGCAACTGGCTGACGGCGGTGCGCGGCGGGGACGGTGGAAGCGCAAGTGTCAGCGGCCTGGCTATTGACCGCGAGGGCAATGCGTACGTGAGCGGGCAGTTCAGCGGCACTACGGTGTTTGGGCCGACTACGCTGCTGAGCGCGGGCGGCCAGGATTTTTTTGTGGCGCGGCTCGACGCGGCAGGTGCCTGGCGCTGGGCGGTGCGCGGCGGGGGCACGGGCGCCGACTGGACCACCGAAGTGGGCCTCGATGCCACTGGCCGCGCCTACGTAGCGGGCCGGCTGGATAGTGGCAACGGGCCGATTGGCTCCTTGAACCTAGCGGGCGCCACGACCACCATTCTGCGCTTCGCCCAGCTTACGGGGGCGGTGCAGCAGGTGGCGACCATCGATGGCCGTGCTTCGCAATCGCACTACACGCACTTGGCGGTGGCCCCCTCGGGCGCGTGCTACGTGGCCGGCTACTTTCTGGGCCAGCTCCGCTTTGGCGCGCTGACGCTGACAAGCGTGGGCCGCGGAATTTCCAACGATGATACGTTTGTGGCCAAGCTCGATGCTAGCGGCGCCTGGCAGTGGGCCAATTTGGCCACCGGCGTTTCGGGCGAGTTCTGCACCGGGGTGGCGGCCGATGCCCGCAGCCAGGTATACCTCACGGGGTATTTCCGGGGGCCCGGCTCGCGCTTCGGCGCTACTACCCTGGTGCCCCAAAACCCAGCGCTGTTCTTTGCCGATGTCTTTGTGGCCAAGCTCGATGCGCAGGGCCAGTGGCTGTGGGCCGTGCCCGCGGGCGGCCTGCAGGAAGACCGTCCTACTGGCCTGGCCCTCGGCCCCTACGCCACGCCGTACGTGGTGGGCGAGTATTTCAGCTCCGCCATGAGCTTTGGGCCGCTCACTATCCCCGGCAACCCCAATTTGTTTGGGTCAACGTTTGTGGCCCGCATGCAGCCCAATCAGGTGCGTATTGACGGGGACTCGCTACTGTGCAATGGGGGCGCCACTACCCTGACGGCGAGCACCCTAGCCACGGCCGTGAGCTGGCGCTGGAGCACCGGCGCCACCACGGCCAGCATCACGGCCACGCAGCCGGGTACCTACGTGGTAACGGCCAGCTTTGCCGGCGGCTACAGCCTGTCGGAGCAGTTTGAGGTGCAAAGCGTTACCCCCAGCGTGCAGCTCATGGGCGCCACTACGCCCCTGTGCCCCGGCACGCCGCGTCAGCTGGCGGTGGTGGCGCCCGGCGCGCGCAGCGTGCGCTGGAATACGGGCGCTACCACAACTGCCATCACCGTTACGCAGCCCGGCACCTATGCCGTAGTGGCTACGTACGGGGCCGGCTGCACGGTCGCCGCGCAGGTTGTTGTGGTCAGCAACGAGCTGCGCATCAGCGGGCGCGCCCAGCTGTGCCCCGGCCAAAGCACAACCCTAGCGGCGCTCGTAACGGGTAGCCCCGTGGCTAGCTACCGCTGGAACACGGGCGCCACCACTGCCACCCTGCGCGTGGGGCAGGCCGGCACGTACAGCGTGACGGCCCTGCTGACCGATGGCTGCCAGCTGACTGCCACCCACAACGTGGGGCCGCCCGTGGCAAAGGTGGCTTCCATCAATGGCGACACATTGCTGTGCCCCGGCACCACCATTGCCCTGACGGCGCTCAATGCCGATGCCCTTACGTATCGCTGGAGCACGGGGGCCACTACGCCCACCATCACGGCCACGCAGCCGGGCCTGTATGGGGTAGTAATCACCTTTGCCGGGGGCTGTAGCAGCCGCGATTCGCTGCGAGTGCTGGGCGCTTTGCCGACTCCCGCCTTCACGCTAGGCCCCGACACCACGGTGTGCACGGACCAGACTTTGCTACTGCGCGCGCCGGTGGTGGGCGGCCCGGGCGTGAGCTGGCGCTGGTCGGATGGCAGCACGGGCCCCACGCTGCTTGTGCGGGCCGCCGGCACGTACGCGCTGCGCCTAAGCACGCCCTGCGATAGCCGCACCGTGAGCCGGCAGGTTGCCTACACCAGCTGCCTAGTTATTCCGAACGTCATCACCCCCAACGGCGACCAGCAGAATGACCGGTTTGCCTTGCCCCACCTACCCAGCGGCAACTGGGCCCTGACGCTCTACAACCGCTGGGGGCGGCAGGTGTACCACACCGATAACTACCGCCACGATTGGGGCGGCGAGGCGCCGGCCGGGCTCTACTACTACCAGCTGCACCAGGTGCAAACAAACACCAGCTACCGCGGCTGGCTGGAGGTCGTCCGCTAGGGTACACAAAGTGGCGCCCGCGCCGCTCGGCAAAGACGAGCAACGCGGGCGCCACTAAAACGCGAGCTATGAAGGAGACTAGCGGCTACTAGGCCCGGCCCATCTGGCGCAGGAAGGCCACGTGCGAGGCCACGGCGTAGCGCATCTTGGGGTATTCCTGGTAGGGGAGGTTGAACTCGGCGCAGGTTTCGCGGAGAATCTTGCTCAGCTTGGGGTAATGCACGTGCGAGATTTTGGGGAAGAGGTGGTGCTCAACCTGAAAATTGAGCCCGCCTACCAGCCAGCTGATTACCCGGTTGTCGGTAGCAAAATTGGCGGTGGTGCGCAGCTGATGAATGGCCCAGTCGTCTTCCATCTTGCGGGTGGTTTCGTGGGGCACCGGCAAGGCTGTTTGCTCCACGGTGTGCGCCAGCTGAAACACGATGCTCATGGTAAAGCCCAGCACGCACATCGTGACGAGGAAGCCCACCAGCCAGCTCAGCGCCCCCACCATATACACGGGCAGAGCAATGAATAGCCCCAGGTTCAGCACCTTAAAGCCCCAGAAGATAAACCGGTCGTTGCGGCTCATCGGCTTGAGCGGAATATCCCCAATCTTCTTGCTGAAGTACTTCTGGTAGTCCATCACAAACACCCAGGAGATGTAGAGCATGCAGTACAGAAACCAGAAGTATAGGTGCTGGAAGCGGTGGGCGCGGTGGCGTGGCTGGTCGGGCGCCATGCGCATCCAGGGTTGGATATCGAGGTCGTCGTCTACGCCATCGATGTTGGTATACATGTGGTGCACGGTGTTGTGCTTGGCATCCCACATGTAGCTGCTGCCGCCCATCACGTTGAGCGTGAAAGCCGCTACCCGATTCAGCCACGGGTGCTGGCTAAAGCTGCCGTGCGCCCCATCGTGCATCACGTTGAAGCCCACGGCGGCCATTACGCCGCCCAGTGCCACGCACTCGGCCAGCGCCCAGGCAGTAGAGGGGGTAAAAAAAACGAGGTGCACATACAGCGCCACTAAGATGCCCATGAGCAGCAGGGCCTTGCCCAGCAGGGCACCGTTGCCGGTTTGGGCCTGGCCCGTGGTAGCGAAATACTCGGCCGTGCGGCGCTTGAGTTCGGCGTGGAACGAGCGCGGGGGCGCGAAGCGGGGTAGCATCATAAGGAGAGGAAAGCCAGCGTGGTGCGCGCAACGAAGCGGGCCGCTGGAGGCGGGGCCGCATCGCCGGTGGGCAACTACAGCGGGCTTCTGCACCTTGCATAAGCCAAAACGAAAGTGGGCTAGCTACGCAACAACCGCGCCCTTGGACTGCGGCGGTCACGAAATCTTCACAAACCTACGACCCCCCAACGCCGCCGCCCGCGCCAACGTGCGCCGCCGGCCCGCAATGCCCGAATGTTATGCCACCGCTAGCCTGCTTGTGGGCCAGCTAGCGCGCGAGGCAGCCGCCGGGCCGCGCGCGCCGTACAAGGCCGGTACGTTCTTTCACCTTTTCCTTTCCTGCCATGTATCGTTTTGTAGTAGCGGCCCTGCTCTTTGCTGGGGTAGGGCTAGGCCAGTCGGTCAATGCCCAAACAGCCAGTGATTTACCAGCCCGCCCGGTGCCTTTTACCTTCGTAACTGACCAAGGCAACCTGTTGAGTGACGGCGACGCCAAAAAGCTCGAGGGCGGCTTGCGCAGCTACGCCGAAAAAACCGGCACCCAGGTAGTAGTAGTTACGGTGCCCACCCTGGGTAGCCGCTCGGTGGCCGACTATGGCCGCGAGCTGGGCACGGCCTGGGGCGTGGGCCAGCGCGACAAAAACAACGGCCTTGTGGTGCTCGTCGCCGCCAAGGAGCACAAAGTGACTATCCAGCCCGGCTCGGGGCTAGCCAGCTCCATCACGCCCGCCGTAGTGAACCGCGTGATTGGCGAAATGACGCCCGCTTTCAAGCAAAACAATTACTTCGGTGGCCTGCGCTCGGGCCTCAACACGCTGATGGTGACGGCCAATCCTAGCTCGGCCCCCAGCAAAAAGACGGAAACGGCTACCGCTGGCTCGGCCGCCGCAACTACTACGGGCAGCAGCCTGAGCGACAATACGTCGGCTAGCCCTGCCACGTCTCCGGCCATGAACGACCCGGCCGGCGCGCAGCAGAGCGAGGTTTCGGCCCCGGCCTCGTCGGGCATCGGCATGGGCACGCTGCTCATCGGCGCATTGGTAATTGGCGGGGTGTTGTTCTTCATCATCCGCATGTTCCGCAATAAGAGCGCGGCGGCGCAGAATGGCGGTAACCCCAACTTCTACCCCAACCAGAACGGTAATAATCGGCCCAACCAAAATCCCAACCAGCCCAATTTCTACCCCAACCAAGGCGGTAACCAGGGCGGTAATTTTGGCGGCGGCTACCCCAACCAGGGCAATAACGGTGGCGGCAGCGGCATGGGCGGTATCCTGGCCACGGGCGCGGCCGCCGCGGCGGGCGCCTACATCGGCAACCGCATGTCATCGCACGGCGACAATGACTCGGCGCAGCACCTCAGCAACAACAACGGCGACACGTCGAGCCTGGGCGCTGGGGCTGGGGCAGCCGGGGCGGCGGGCACGGGCGCGGCCGGCGACTACTTCTCGGGGCGCGGCGGCAACGACAACGCCACCAACGACAGCCCCGACTACTTCTCGGGCAACGACACGGACAACTCGAACGACTACTTTTCGTCCGATAACTCGTCGTACGACGACACGTCTTCGAGCGACACGGGCGGCGGGGGCTTCGACAGCACCGACGACAACAGCGGCTCGTGGTAGCCTAGCCAGAAGCTCGGTATACTAAGGTGAAAAGCCACCGCCCGATTTTGGGCGGTGGCTTTTTTAGTGACAGTTGGCTGTTAGTCAGTAGCAATACTGGTCGAAATCCGGTAGCTTGCGGCGCGTTCTTCGTGATTCTACTTTACCCAAAGCGCCTCTGCTGCTATGCCTAGACTGCTACTACTGCTGGCCTTATTCTTTTGCAGCCTGGCGGCCTCGGCTACCACGCCGCTAGCCCCGGCCGACACGGCTCTCAGCCGGCCCGCCTTCGATGTGGAGGCCGCCACCCGGCACTACCTCGATACCCTGACGCCCGCTCAAAAAGCGAAGTCAGATGCCTACTTTGAGGGCGGCTACTGGCTGCAGCTCTGGGAGGTGGTGTACGCGCTGGGCGTGGCGGGCGTGTTTCTGGGGCTGGGCTTGTCGCACCGCTTGTGGGCGCTGGTGGCGCGGCTGCCCCGGCGGTGGCAGCGCACCTGGGCCTACACGGCGCTGTACCTGCTGGTCTCGTTCGGGCTTACGCTACCGCTCACGGTGTACGAGGGCTACGTGCGCGAGCACAGCTACGGCCTCTCCAACCTCACGCTTGGGGCCTGGGCGGGCGAAACGCTGACGAGCCTGGCGCTGTCGGTAGTGTTCGGGAGCCTGCTCATGCTGGCGTTGTATGCCGCCATCCGGCGCGCCGGGGCTAGCTGGTGGGCGTGGGGCACGGCCATCGTGAGCGTGTTTCTGGTTATCGGGGTGGCGGTGGGGCCGGTGTATATCAGCCCGTTGTTCAATAAATACACCACCCTGCCGGCCGGGGCCGTGCGCGACGGTATCTTGTCGATGGCCCGCGCCAATGGCGTGCCGGCCGACAACGTATATTATTTCGACGCCTCCAAGCAAAGCAAGCGCATCAGCGCCAACGTCAGCGGCCTGGGCAGCACCATCCGCGTGTCGCTGAATGACAACCTGCTCCAGCGTTGCACCCCCGCCGAGGTGCAGGCCGTGATGGGCCACGAGCTGGGCCACTACGTGCTCAATCACATCGTTAAGATGCTGGTTTTCTTTATCGTGCTGCTGGCGATAGGCTTTCGGCTGGTCGACTGGTTCGCTCGCCGCTTAGTGACCCGCTACGGGCCGCAGTGGGGCATTGTCACCCTAGCCGATGCGACCAGCCTACCGCTGCTGCTGGCCTTGTTTTCGGTGGCTAGCCTGCTGGCCACGCCCATCACCAACACCATTGTACGCACCAATGAGCAGGAGGCCGACATGTTTGGCCTGAACGCCGCGCGCCAGCCCGACGGCTTCGCGGCGGTAGCCATGAAGCTTTCGGAATACCGCAAAATTGAGCCCACGCCGCTCGAGGAAATCATCTTCTTCGACCACCCTAGCGGGCGCACCCGGGTGCAGTCGGCCATGCGCTGGAAAGCCGAGCACCTGGGCGAGCGCCACTAGCGGATGAAATGCAAAAGGGAACGTCATGCGGAGCTGGCCCACGCACGACGTTCCCTTCTATTTAATCACGCGTCAGTAAAACCTAGCGCTTGGGCATGGTAGCGCGCGGCGGCCCTACTTTGATAACGCCGCGCCGCGGGTGGGCTTTGGCGTAGCGGCGGTGGTAGCGCCAGCGGCCCAGCACGCCCATGCGGCGCCAGCGCTTGCGGGCATCGCCGCGGTGCTTGTAGGAGGCGTAGCGCGGCCGGTGGCTGCCGGGGCGCGGGCGGGCGTCGCTAGCCTCGGCCAGGCTGAGCAAGGCACACAGTAAGAGTAAAATGAAGCGAATCATGGGGTAAGTGAAAAGGGCGGAGGTACACGGGGCCTGCCCCAACGATAGGCCGCGCGTTGCTAGTACGCGGCTGCCCCCTGTTTTGGATTCACTCCGGGCGCCCAGCGCGCTCTTTGCCTTGGCCCACCCTAGCGGGCCAGCTGCCGCCGCGTCCACACCACCAGCAGCGGCACCCCAAACGTGGCCACCGTGAGCACGGTGAGACCCACATCGGCCGCCTCGCTGCCCAAAAACCGACTAATGGGATGCAGCGGGGCCAAATGCTCGGCCAGTGAAAGCACCAGCTTGACACCCAGGATGCCGATAACCACGAAAGCCGCCGTTTCGAGAAACGGAAACTTGCCCATGAGCAGCACGAAGGCCTGCGCCACCAGCCGCATGGCCAAAATGCCGATAAACACACCCGTGACGATGAGAATCAGGTTGTTGGTAAAGGCGACGACGGCAAATACATTGTCGATAGAGAAGGCCAAATCCATCAATTCAATCAGCGCCACGGTGGCCCAAAACTTGCCGAATAACCCCAGTGTGCGCTTGTAGAGCCAGCTTTTTTCCTTTTCCACGTGGTCGTCGCCATCGGCGGCGTGGCTGCGAAAATGGTCGTACACCAAGTACAGCAGGTAGAGGCCACCCAGCGGCTTGAGGTACCAGAAATTGATGAGGTACGACGCGAACAGCAGGCACAAGCCCCGGAAAATATAGGCCCCGAAAATGCCGTAGCGCAGGGCTTTCTTGCGCTGCTCGGGCGGCAGGTCGCTCACCATCGTGGCGAGCACGGCGGCATTGTCCACCGACAGCAGGCTTTCGATAATAACGAGGTTGCCGACGATGGCGAGCGCGGCCAGCGGCTGGTCGATAATTTGTTGAAGGTGAGGATTCATGCAAGCGGGAAAAGGTACTGGGCCCTACTGGGGCAGGAAGCGCACGCGGCGCTCGGGGTGGTCGGAAGACCAGCCGAAGTCGTGGCGCAGAATGAAGGCCACGTAATTAGAGCGGTTCTGGCCGCCGTCGAACTGCGTCATCCACAGTAATTCGCCGCCCAGGTTTTTGTTGAAAATACGGCCCACGCCGCCCCACACGCGGTTGCTGTCAAACGGGTTGGGCTGGTCGCTAAGGCGAATTTCGTCCTTCAGGGCGAGGTACCACTTGGGGTTGAGGTCGGTTTTGGGACCCAGCGGCAGGCGCAGCGAGGCCAGGTAGCGGAAGCGCAGCCGGAAGCCGGCGGCCGTCCAGCGCTCCTCGATGCGGTAGCGGTGAATGAGGCGGGCGCGGTTAAACTTCTGAGTGGAAATAACTTGCTGGTATAGTCGGTTCTCGCGGTTGTCGAATTTCTCGACTTGGTCGGCGGTAGTGTAGGGCTGCAATTGCAAGTACATGTAGCCCGCGCCCACCGAGAGCGGCACATTCTTGAGGTTGTATTGCAACAGGCCCAGACCCAGCAGCAAGCGCTTGTCGGTGAGGCCGCTGTAGCTGCGGTACTGCACGCCAAGGTTCAGGTCGAAGCGCTCGTTGAGCGAGTACGTGCCCGTGTATTGCAGCCAGCCGTTGTAGGCGGCGCGGTTGCTCTGGGCCTGCGCGGCGGTAGTGAGGAGCAGCAGGCTAGCGAAAAAGAATAGCAGCTTTTTCATTGAGGGTAAAGGAGTTGGGTGGGAAGAATCAATTGTCAATGAGCAGTTATCAATTATCAGTGAGCTACCAATAGCCTAGCCATTGATAATTGCTCGCTGATAATTGATAATTGACTTACAGCGGTACCACGCCCAGCAACAGGCACACCACGAGCATGACCACCACCGTGCCGCAGGCCCACTTGAGCGTGAAGCGCTGGTGGTCGCCAAAATCGACGCCGGCCAGCCCCGCCAGCAGGTAAGTGCTCGGCACTAAGGGGCTCAGCAGGTGCACCGACTGGCCCAGCAGCGAGGCCCGGCCCATGGCCTCCATGCTCACGCCAAACTGCGCGGCGGCCTTGGCCACGAGCGGCAGAATGCCGAAGTAGTAGGCATCGTTGCTCATGAAAAAGGTGAACGGCGCGCTCGTGATGCCCGTGAGAATGGGCAGGTGCGGCCCCAGCGAGTTGGGGATAAGCGTGACGATGGTTTGCGACATGGCATCGACCATCTTGGTGCCGGCCAGGATGCCAGTAAAAATGCCCGCCGCGAACACCATGCCCGCCACTATCATGGCGTTGCCAGCGTGGGCGTTGAGGCGGTTGCGCTGCTCGCCCAGGCGCGGGTAGTTGATGAGCATCCCCAGGGCAAAGGCCGTCATGAAGAGCACCGGCAGCGGCATCAAATCCATGAACAGGCCCACGAGCAAGGCTAGGGTCAGAATGGCGTTGAGCCACAGCAGCTTGGGGCGGCGCAGGCCCAAGTCTTCGTGGGTAGCCTCGGCCACCAGCTCATCGGCCCCTTCGGTGATGGTGATGATGCCCAGGCGCTTGCGCTCGCGCTTGCCGAAGATGTAGGCCACGAAAATAACCCAGCCCGCCGCCACTATCATGGCCGGAATGAGGGGCGTAAAGACCTGGCTGCTATCGAGATGCAGGGCCGAGAGCACGCGGGCCGTGGGGCCGCCCCAGGGCAGAATGTTCATCACGGCGCTCGATAGAAAAGCGGTGGCCGTGAGCACCAGCGGGTTCATTTTGAGGCGGCGATACAGCGGCAGCATGGCCGCCACCACGATGATGTAGGTGGTGGTGCCGTCGCCATCGAGCGACACCGAGAGGGCCAGGATGGCGGTGCCGATAACCACCTTGAGCGGGTCGCCGCCCACCACTTTCAGGATTTTGCCCACGATGGGGTCAAACAGCCCGGCGTCGGTCATGATGCCGAAGTACATGATGGCGAAAATCAGCATCACGCCGGTGGGGGCGATTTTCTTCACGCCGTCGAGCATCATCTCCCCGATTTCGGCCCGGAAGCCCCCGATGAGGGCAAACAGGATGGGAATGAGGATGAGCGCCGTCATGGCAAACATGCGCTTGGACATGATGAGGTACATGAACGTACTAATCATCAGGAACCCGAGGAGGGAGAGCATAGGGTGGGATATGGAGCGTGAGAACCGGGCTAGCCAGGAGGGGACTGCCCGAAGGATGGGGCGAAGTAGCCAGCCGATTTAGAATACATTTGGAAGAGCGTAGCTTTTGCTGGTTTTTTTTGCGGCAGCGAAACGTCGTTTGTTTTCGCATACCGTTCGTCATGCTTCGACTCCGCTTCGACTCCGCTGCGCTACGCTCAGCATGACGGACGTTTTTCATTGCCCCACCTTTTTATCCTCCTTCCCACCCCGCCCACCCCATGAAGCTGCTCATTGTCGAAGACGAGCCCGAACTGCTCGACACAGTGGTGCGCTACCTCCAGGCCCAGCAATACGGGTGCGAAACGGCCACGACCTACGCCCAGGCGCAGGAAAAAATGCTGCTCTACGACTACGATTGCATCATCCTGGATTTGACGCTGCCCGGCGGCGATGGCCTCGACCTGCTGCGGGCCTTGCAGCGCCTCCAGAAGCCGGCCGGCGTCATCATCACCTCGGCCCGCGCCGCCGTCGATGACCGCATCACGGGCCTGGAGCTGGGGGCCGATGACTACCTACCCAAGCCCTTTTACCTGCCCGAGCTGAGCGCCCGCGTGGCGGCGCTGGTGCGCCGCCGGCACTTCCAGGGCACCAACCTGCTGCGGGTGGGCGAGCTGGCCGTGGACGTGCCCGCCCGCCGCGCCGCCGTGGCCGACCGGCCACTCACGCTCACCCGCACCGAGTTCGACTTGCTCCTGCTGCTGCTGGCCAACCAAAACCGGGTGGTGACCAAGGGCGCCATTGCCGAGCACCTCTCGGGCGACGCGGCCGAGCAGTTCGACACGTTTGAGAACGTGTACGCGCACGTTAAGAACCTCAAGCGCAAGCTCACCGAGGCGGGTGCGCCCAGCTACATCCGCATGGTATACGGGCTAGGCTATCGCTTCGACCCCGACCCGGCTACTTGAGAATCGTACCGTAGACCCTGCGGGTCCGCGCGTAGGTAGCGACCTTGTACTACCGCCGCACTCGCCGACCCGCAGGGGCCACGGTACCCCTTGTTTATGAAGCTACTGGCCCGCACTACACTTATTTTGTTGCTCTATGCCAGCGTGGTGGCGGTGGGGGGCACGTTCGTGTACTACGCCGTTATTCACCGGCTGTACTACGGCTACGTGGACCGCACGCTGGGCCGCCGCAAGCTGCGCGTAGAGCAGGCCCTGCGCCACGAGCTTCGCTCGGCCGCCGACCTGGCCTTTTGGCACCGCATTGACCACAACGTGGAATTTACCCCGCTGCCGGGCGCGCCGCTGGGCCAGCCGGCGGCGAATGAATTTACCAACCGGCTGATGTTTAATACCCTCACCGGCAAGCAGCAGCTGTACCGGCAGGTGGCGGGCGCGGTGGCTTTTCGGGGGAAAAACTACCGGGTGGAGGTGCGCACCTCGCTGCTCGACGAGCCCGTGCTGCTGGGGGGCATTGTGCTGGCGGGGGCCGTGCTGCTGGGCCTCACGGTGGGCGGCATGCTGCTGATTCAGCACTGGCTGGCGCGGCGCTACTGGCAACCGTTTTACAGCACGCTCGATATTTTGCAGCACTACAAGCTCGACCAGCACCACGCGCCCGAGCTGGTGCCCACGCGCATTCCCGAATTCCGGGCCCTGAACGCGGCCCTCACGCGGGTACTGGCCCGGCACCAGCGCCTGTACCAACGCCAGCGCGAATTTGCCGAAAACGCCGCCCACGAGCTGCAAACGCCGCTCGCTATCCTGCGCACCAAGCTCGACCTACTGGTGCAGGCGCCCGGCCTGACCGAGGAGCAGGCTAGCCACATCGAGCCACTGCTGGCCGTGACGCAGCGCCTCACGCACCTGTGCCGCAGCTTGCTGCTGCTCGTGCACCTCGACCAGCAGCTGTTTTTTTCGACGGAAAAGGTAGACCTGGCGGCCATCGTGCGCACCCAGCTAGGGCAGCTGCAAGAGCAGCTCGACGCTACCAGCCTTACCCTGCAAACGGACCTAGCGGCGCGCGTACTCGTGTCGGGCAATCGCTCGCTGCTGGAAATTCTGGTGAGCAACCTTGTAGTAAACGCCATCCGGCACAACCAGCCGGGTGGCTTCGTGGCGGTGACTTTGACGGCGGACTTGTTTGCGGTGGAGAACAGTGGCCGGGCCCAGGCGCTGCCCGCCGACCAACTTTTCGCCCGCTTTCGGCCCAACCCCGGCCGGCCGCCCGGCAGCGTGGGCCTGGGCCTACCCATCGCCCGCCAGATTTGCGAAACCAACGGTTTTCTGCTCACTTACCACTACGAGGAGCCGGGGCGGCACGCCCTGCGCGTGCGCATGGCGTAGGAAGCCAGCCCAGATAGCCCGGCATCGCACTTGCCCCGCGTCCGCCGTCGGGCTAGCCCGCTACTGCGCGCTGCCGGCCACGGCCAGCGGCGGAGCGGCCACCTCCACGTTGGGCGTACGGGGGAAGGCCAGAAAATGCGTGACGCGGGGCGGAGCCTCGCCCTGGTGAAAGCGCCGCACTTCGGCCTCCACCTGCTGGTCGTCGCGGGTGAAGCGGTGGTGCTGGCGCTCGTGCTCGGCCCAGGTAGCCACGTAGAAGAACTCGGTGATGCGCGCCGGCTGCGCCACGTCGGTAAACACGCCAGCCCGCAGGGCACCGTCGCGCAGGCGCAGGCGGGTGAGCTGCTGCGCGGCCAGCCGGAAGGCCGCGTGGTCGGCGGGCGCCACGTCGTAGTCTATCATCACCACCACGGGGCCGTCGTCGGGGTCGATGGTTTCTTCGAGGGCGGGCAGCTGGTCGCTCCACGGCTCGGCGGGGCTGAAATCGAGGCCCTCGGGCTGGTGCATGGGGAAGGGCAGGGCCAGGGCCAGCCCGGCCAGCATCCAGCCGGCGGCCACCAGCAGGGCCAGCGACACGTTGGCGCGGTCGGCCAGCTCGCCCCACACGATGCTACCCAGGCTCAGGCCGGCCTGAAACGTGAGCATGTACACGCTCACCACCCGCGCCTGCACCCAGCGTGGCACGTGCAGCTGCACGCTGGTGCTGAAGCTCGTCATGGTGATGAGCCAGGCCATGCCCGACACGAACATCACCGGAAACAGCCAGTACTTGCTGGGCACCAGGGCCAGCGCCAGGTTGGTGCCCACAAACACGAACGAGCCCAGCAGCACCCGGCGGTTGAGATTGAGCCGGTGGCCGATTTTGCCAATCAAAAACGCCCCCGATACCGCCCCGGCCCCCAGCCACGAAAGCATCACGGCATACGAGCCCGACTGCAAGTGCAGCCGCCGCGCCACCACCACGCTCAGCAGCGCCCACATGGCGCTGGCCCCGAAGGCAAAGGCGAAGCACCGCACCAGCACCGCCACAATGACCGGCGAATACTGCACGTAGCGAATGCCGGCCCGCAGCGCGCCCGAGAAATTTTCGGCCGGCCCGTTGTCGGCGCTAGCCGCGCGCCGCCACTTATACACCACCAGCCAGGTGCCTACGAAGGACACGCCGTTGAGCACAAATACCCAGCCCGGCGAGTAATAGGCGATTATCATGCCCCCCAGCGCCGGCCCGATGGCGCGGGCAATATTGTTGCTGACGCCGTTGAGCGTGATGGCGAACGGCAGCACCGGCCGGGGCACCAGCTCGGTAGTCACCGTTTGCCAGATGGGGCTATTGAGGGCCGAGCCCATACCCAGCAAAAACGTGAAGCCCAGCACATCGATAGCCGTGATGGCCCCCGACAGCGCAAACGCCCCCAGCCCCAGCGCCACCACCGCCATAAAGCCCTGCGTGAACAGCAGCAGCTTGCGCCGGTCGATGAGGTCGCCGATGGCGCCGGCCGGCATACTCAGCAAAAAGGCTGGCAGGCTGGTGGCCGTTTGCATGAGGGCCACCAGCAGGGCCGAGGTGGTGAGGGTCGTCACGAGCCACACGCCGGCCACGTTCTGCATCCAGGTGCCCACGTTGCTCACGAGCGAGGCAATCCAGATGGCCCGAAACAGGCTGTAGGTAAACGGCGTGCGCAGGCCGGGCCGGGGCTCGGCCGCCGGCAAAGAGGGCGTCGGGGTCATGAACTGGAAATAAGCTAGCCGGTACGTACGAAGTTTGGGCGCCGCAAGCTGCGGCTTGCTTCGGGCGTACCGGCTAGGGGCGACGGGGTAGGGCTAGCTACTTCACCACCAGCTGGCGCGTGAGCACGCCCTGCGGCGAGTCGAGACGCAGCACATAGAGGCCGGTTTGCAGGTTACTCAGGTCAATGTCGCGGGTGGGGCTAGCCGGCGATAGGGCCGGCTGCCGGGCCACCACGCGGCCCGTGAGGTCGAGCACCGCGTAGGGCGCCGAGGCTAGCGCGGGCTGGCCAGGGGCGCTCAGGTGGAAGCGGCCCGCTGGGCTAGGGTTGGGCGATACGGCCAGCAGGGCCTGGGTGCTGGCATCGGCGCGGGTGGCCAGCGGCGGCGCGCCCAGCAGCGAAATATCGTCGATGAGCAGCTCCGAGCCGGCGGCAATTGTGCTGCCCGTGCCCGAGCTAAACTGCATCCGCACCGAGTCGGGCGCAGCCGAAGACGTGTACGGAATGGTAATCAGCGCCTGCTGGTAGCCGCCCGTGGTAGGCACCAGCGATACCGTGCCGCCGCCCAAAATGAGCGGTAGCCCGCCCGCCGGGTCTTTTTTGGTAAGCAGCAGCGTGGCCTCGGCCGCATCCGAGGCCGGCCCGGTCAGCTTGTAGTAAAACTGCCACTGCGTGGGCCGCGCAGTGTACGGAATGCCGGCAATGGGATAGTCGCCGTACGAGGCCTCGCCGCCCAGTTTTTGCCCCAGCACCAGAAAGCCCTCGAGCACCGTGGCCGTGGTGCCGCTGCCGAAAGCAATGTTGGTGAGCTTGGCGGCAAAGGCGCCACCGTGCGCATCCGTCGACTTTACAACGGTACCAGTATTGAAGGTGTAGCTCGGAAACACGGCGGCCAGCACATCGTCCTGGGTTAGCCAGCTGGCCGGCGCCTCGGCCGTGCTGCGCGTAGACCAAGTTTCGAACGTGCCATTCGGAATGGCCTGCGCGGCTGCCGAGTGGCTAGCCAGCCCGAGTAGTAACAGCCCGGCAGCGTAGAGAATATTTTTCATGTAGGGTAAGTGGAAAAGGTGAAAAGCCGGCCCACTCGGGCCTAGTACATACAAGGTACTACGAACGCCCGCCAATACGAGGCAACACCCTGAGCCTCTTCATGCCGCCTACACCCACTGGCGCAAATACTGGTACACTTCGGCATTGAACAGCAGCCCGCCGTGGTGCTGCTGCCCAAACTTGGCGGTGCGCACCGAGGTGCCGGGCGGCAGCTCCGTTTCGTCGCTAAAGAGGTGGCCCCGGCCGCTGGCCGCGCCCACCAGGCCATCGCCAAAGTAATCGCGCAGGGCCTGGGGCCGGCTGGCGCGCAGCCAGTCGCCCACCAGCACGTGGTAGCGCACGCCGGGCAGCAGCGGCACCACGGTGCGCGGCCGGGGCAGGGCGGGGTCGTCGGGCTGCTGCCAGTCGGCATCCACCAGCAGGGCCTGGCCCAGGTCCTTGATGCCGTTGGAGCGCCGCGCAATGGCCTGGCTGAGAAAGCGCGTCGGAAACAAGTTGATGCGCCGCAGCAGCCGCTCGACCAGCAGGCCATTCTGCTCCAGGTATGAGCCCTCGTGGGGCACCCCTAGCAGGAACACCGTGCGCAGGTGGGCTAGCCAGGGCGCGACGGGAGTTAAAGGTTTGGAGTCAAAAGGGAAGAGTTGGTCGAAGGACTTGCCTTTTTTAACTTTTAATTTACCACTCTTAACTTCTTCTTGCGCAGCGTAGTACCCTGCCGAGCGAATGATGAGCCCGCCCATGCTGTGGCCCACCAGCACCAGCTCGCCGATGGCCGCGGGGTAGGCCTCGACCAGCTCGGTAAGGAGCTGGCTGAGCGCGCGGCCATTCTCCGAAATGTGCAGGCCCGAGTTGTAGCGCAGGTAGAGGCAGCGGCAGCCAGCCTCGGCGGCCAGGCGCGGACCGTAGCGCAGCGGCCCGGTGGGCGCATCCGAAAAGCCGGTTTGCCAAATGAGCTCGTCGCCCATCAGGCCGTGCAAGAAGATGATGGTTTTTTGGCGCGCCTCGCTCAGGTGCAAGTCGGCCACCGGCACATCTTGCCCGCCCCGCCGAAAGCTCAGGGCAATGGTGCGCGCGTCGTGGCGCACGGCCAGCTGGTCGCCGAGTGCACCATTGAGCACTGGCTGAAAAAAATGCTGGTGGGCCTGCCCCGCCTTATACAGCAGAGTGGCTCCGCGCACGGGCAGCAGCGCCGTGCGGGCCAGGGCAGAAAGCGTGCGGCGCAGCATAAAGTAGTTGGTGTGATGAGCGGAATGCGAGTAATGAGCGTGGTTGGCACAGGGAGCGCAAAGGCTGCGGGCGGCGCCAGTGGCCGCGCCGCGCTTTAGCCGCGTTGCTTACCCGTACTACCCAATTTATACTCCGCACTCAGATTACTCTTCCCCAAACGTAGGCAACCAAAATCTGGTTGGTACGTCCAGAGAGTATTGGCGGCCGGGCCGCATCTTTGCAGTAGTAAACTCCCCCGCTATCCGTATGAAATTTTCTTTCCGCCCCGCCCTGGCCCTGTTGTTGGTGGCTAGCTCCGCTACTTTGCTCACCGCGTGCGACTACGCTTCGCTGAGCCCCGGTGAAAACCCCCAGGCCCGCGAGGGCTTCAGCAACCCCAACGGCTACACCAACATTGATGTCAACCGCGATAGCATCAATAATAAGCAGACCGTGACCAAACCTATTGGCAAAGGGTCGGCCACGGCCATCAAAAACGGCAGCGTGCAGGATAAGCTCGACTCGGCCCCGGCCGGCAACAGCACCACCTCGTCGCAAACCGCCAGCGGTAAGATGGGTCCTGCCGACCAGGCTCAGCCTAAAGCCACCGAAAGCACCAACGGCAGCGGCAACAGCAACGACGCCAGCGCCAAAAAAGGCAGCATGTAGCCGGCCCTTAGTAAGCGACACCATACGAGCCCACTGCCGCCCTGGCAGTGGGCTTTTTGCATGGCTACCGGGCTAGCCCCCGCCTCCACGCTAGCCTCGGCAGTAGGGCCGGCGGGGCCAACCCGGCCCCGCCGGGGCCGTAGGCGCACTATTCCCACCACTGGCCTTAGCCCCTGATAGCCTATGCTTTCCAACCATGCTTCCCGCGCCAGCACCCCGGCTTTCGACGTAGTAGTGCCCGGCCTGCACGTCTTGCGCGATGTGTTTGTGAACCTCTACTACGTGGCCGCCGACCCTAGCCAGCCCCGTGGCCCGTGGGTGCTCATCGATGCCGGCCTGCCCGGCTCGGCTGCCAAAATAAAGCAGTACGCCGCGGCCACCTTTGGCGGTGATAACCCGCCCGCGGCCATCCTGCTCACCCACGGCCACTTCGACCACGCCGGGGGGCTAGCGGGCCTGCTGGCGGCGTGGCCCGGCGTGCCCGTGTATGCGCACCCGCTGGAGCTGCCCTACCTCACGGGTCGCAGCAGCTACCCCCCGCCCGACCCCACCGTGGGCGGCGGCCTCATGGCCTGGAGCTCGTTTCTGTACCCCAAGCAGCCCTACGATTTTGGCGAGCGCGTGCAGGCGCTGCCCGCCGATGGCCGCGTGCCCGGCCTGCCCGGCTGGCGCTGGCTGCACACACCGGGCCACACGGCCGGCCACGTATCCTTCTTTCAGACAAGCGATAAGGTGTTAGTGGCCGGCGATGCCTTTACCACCGTGGTGGCCGAATCGGGGCTGGCCACGCTGAGCCAGCAACAGGTGGTGCACGGCCCACCGGCCTACTTCACGCCCGACTGGGACGCGGCCCGCACCTCCGTGGCCGAGCTGCTGAGCCTGCTGCCCAACGTAGCTGCTACCGGCCACGGCATTGCCATGCACGGCGACGAGCTCCTGCACCAGCTCGAACGCCTGGCCGTGAATTTCAACGCCCAAACCCGCCCCAAAGTGGGCCGCTACGCCCACCAGGCTGCCCAGGCCGATGCCAGCGGCGTGCGCACGCTGCCGCCGCTCGTAGTCAGTACTTTAATAAAAAGCCTGGCCACGGCGGGTGCGCTGCTCACGGTGGCGGGCCTGGTGCTGGCCTCCCAAAAGAAGCGCAAGCCCAAGCCCGCCTACCGGGCGCCCTACCGCGACCACCCCGCGCGGCCTAGCCGCCCGGCTAGCCCCGCCAACCCGCCCAGTTTGCTGCGGCCCGCGGGCCCGCACACGCCCACGGCCTAGCCACTTACAGCGGCTGCGGAAACTGACCCGGCCGGGCGTAGCCGTAGCGCACCGGCGGCTGCACTGCGTGGTAGCCATCAAGGCCCGAAATGGCTGCTTCGGTAAGGGCTACCAGGTCGAGAGTGCCGTCGGGGCGCAGGGCTTCTTCGCGCAAATACACGTGCTCGACGGTGCCCACCAGCAGCATCGTGCCGTTGAAAATGGCGTGCTCTTCGTGCAGCCGCAGCCCGATACTTAGCGGACTTTCGGCCACGTAGGGTACCGGAAAGCCGTCGCGAAAATCAGCCGTGAAGCCGCAGGCCTCGAACTCCGACACGTCCTCAAAATTGGCCGAGGTGTAGTGGGCCTGCGCCACCAGGCTCAGGGGCACGTGGTTGAGGGTGTAGGCGCCGCCGTTGTCCTTGATATTCTGGTAGGTGTGGCGTGGCACGGTGGTGGGGCGCGTTACCATGCCCAGCACGGCCGGGTCGGAACCTAGGTGCAGTACCGAGCTGAAAATGGCGAGGTTGGTGCGCCCGTCGGGCGCGGCCGTGCCTACCAGGTTGGCCGGCTTAAAGCCTGGCAAGCCATTGACGAAATTGAGACGGTAAACTTTTTCAAAAGCCGTGATGTCGGCGGCGGTGATGTGGCGCATGAGAGGGTTAGGGCAGGCGGAGAGGTAGTGAGGCTACGACCAGGTAAGCTTGCCAATTGTTTCCTGTGCAGGTCGCTGGCTCATTGGCAAGCTAGCCCTTGGTAGCAGCTACTTTTGAGCTTAATGCCGTGCTCCTGTGCCCAATATACCCCGCTCGCCCTCACGCGCCCCAGTATTACGAAGCGAATAAAAATCACTCAAAACGTACTGGCTAGCTTGCAGCTACTTGCTGAAAATGAGCGCACTACACTGAAGCTGCTAATTTGCCCATACTGTGGGCAGTACTGGCAAACTGGCCGCGAATGGAATTTTGGCCACCGTGAGTACGTGTTCCGAGTGCCCATAATCACGGTGGCTGAGTGGCTGGCGCAACCCTACACTCAGCCGGCCGCCTGGCTTATTTACGGAGCCATGATGGGGGACTATCTGGCTAAAAACACTTTCGCACTTGGTGCTGCCCCATGCCGGGTAGCTGGCTGCCAGCGTCTGGCTAGCCAGCTCCTTAGTGTCTGTAAGGAACACCACATCGAGCAGTTGCAGAAGTTTGGTATGCTACCCGAGCGGCCAGTTGGTCGGCTTTTTGCGCCCTACGAGTAGCCCTGTGCATGTGGCTCAGCAACTAGTTGCTAGTGAATGGAGGCACAGACTGTGAATCATCTATTCATATAAATCGTGCGGGTCGGCGGCCGCCAGCTCCACCAAAAACTGGCTCAGTTCCCGCGTGATGGCTGCCAGAAAGGCTGCGCCCTTGGCGGCGGTGGCGGCGGCCGGGTTGCCCACGCCGGTGTCGGCACTCACCTGGCTCCACTCGCGCTGGGCCCAGGCCCAGCTGCGCAAGGCTTGGATGCGAAACTGCCGGCTAGCCCCCGCGCCGGCCTCGGCTAGGGGGCGCACCAGCTGGGGCGCGAGGTGCAGCATCATGCTGGTTTCCATCTCGTCGGCGTGGTCGCCGGGCGCCTCAAAAAACTGGCTGCGGTCTACTATTCGAAACAGCGTGGCGGTGCTGAGAAATACCTGTGGGAACTCGGCTTGTAGCTCGCGCAGTATTTGGCGGAAGTCGTTGCCGCCGTGGCCGTTCAGCACCACCAGCTTCAGGATGCCCTGGCGGGCCAGCACCTGCACCACGTCGCGCAAAATCGCGAGCTGCGTGCTGGGGTTCAGGTTCATGTCGAGGGTAATGTCGAGCTGGCCGGTGTTCACCCCGAAGGGGATGGTGGGCAGCACGGCCACCTTGGCGCCCTGCTCCCAGGCGAGCCGGGCGGCCTCGGCGGCCACGTAGTCGCACTGGTAGTTGTCGGTGCCGTAGGGCAGGTGGTAGTTGTGGGCCTCGGTGGCGCCCCAGGGCAAAATGACGACGTCAAAAGCGGCGTCTTTGACGGCCTGCCAAGTGGTTTCGGCCAGAATGTAGGGGCGGGCGGGCATAAGAATTTCAGGCTAATGAACAGCAAGGGCGTGGCCTTACTCGGCCAGCGGCTCGAGGGGCAGCGCTGCCGGGCCCACGTACGTTTTTTGGGGCAGCCGCGCCGCCACCAGGGCAAATAAAAGGAAGTTCACCGCCATTAGCCCCACAAAAAACCAGTAGTAGCTAGCCCCCTGAAACCGCGCAAAAAAGCCGCCCCGCGCAATGCTGGCGTTCATAAGGGCCAAAAAATAATTGCCCCCCGCAATGGTGAGCAGCCACAGCGACGTCGTGAGGCTTTTCAGGGTTGGCGGCGCGTGGGTGTAGGCATATTCGAGCCCCGTAACGGCCACCATGAGCGTGCCGCCGGCCACCACAAAGTAGGCTAGCACCTGCCACCACACCGAGGGGCTAACCCCGGCATCGAGCCCGCCCTGCACGCCGGCGATAATGCACATGGCCAGCGCCACCAGCACCATGCCCACGCCCATGCGTCGCAGCGGCGTGGCCCGAATGCCGCACCGCGCCAGCGCCGGATAAATGCGGTAGGTGAGCAGCGGGTTGAGCCCAATGCCAAACACAATGCCGATTATCTGCAGCTGCTCGGGCAGCGGGGCGTAGCCGCCGGGCCACAGGTGGCGGTCGAGGTGCGCGGCTTGCAGCACCCACTCCGACTCGCTCTGGTTGTAGAGCGCCCACAGCACCGGAATAAATAAGAAGATGGCCCCCACCCGGCGCAGGGCGGCCCGGCTCTCGCCGGGGCCCAGCGTGTGGCGCAGGCCGGCCAGCAGGCCCGTGGGCGGCACCCGCACGTAGTGCCGCCGCCCTAGCCAGAAGGTGAAGGCCGCCGCGCCCATCAGCAGGCCCGGCACGCCGAAAGCCCAGGCCGCGCCCGCGTAGGCATAGAGCTCGGGAATGAGGGCCGTGGACACCGCCGCGCCCGCATCGATGGCGAGCTGAAACCACCCGTAGGCCTTGGGCAACAGGTGGGCGGTGGTGTGGTCGAACTGGTCGCCGAGGTTGGCCGTCACGCTAGACTTGATGCCGCCCATACCGATGGCAATGACCACCAGCCCGGCCCGAAAGCCCGCCAGGTCGTCGGTGTAGGCCGCCAGCAGCGCGTGGCCCAGGCAGTAAAAAATTGATAGATAGAGAATAACGCGGTACTTGCCCAGCACCCAGTCGGCCAGCAGGGCGCCCACCACGGGCAGCGCGTAGCCCAGCGCCGCAAACGAATGCACGAAGTCATTGGCCCGCGCCTCGGCCCCCGCCGTGAGCGCCGCGCTGTGGCTAGGGTTGAAGAAGTGCGCCACCAAAAACGTCGGCAAGATGGCCCGCATCCCGTAGTAGCTGAAGCGCTCAGCTACCTCATTGCCAATAATAAACGGGATGGCGCGCGGAAAGCGAGGGGCCGGGGTAGGGGTAGGCATACGGCGGGCGAAGAAAGCGCCGCAAGGTGGGCGCGCCTAGCCGCATTTCCTAGCTAGCCCCCGCCGGCTGGCTAGGCCCTGGCGCCGGCGCCAGGGCATCGAGGCACAGGCGGTTGCGCTGCAAGTGCAGCACCAGCGTGATGATGTAGAGCCCGTACAGCAATTGGTCGCCCACCAGGCTCCATTTTTCGAGCAAGCTGCTGCCAAAAACCAGACTCATCACCACCAGCATGGCCGCCACCAGTGCCGGGCGGGTGAAGAGCCCCAGCAACAGCAGCAGCCCAATGCCACCCTCCACAAAGGGCAGCGCGCTGGCGTAGGCGCTCACCAGCGCCGGCGGCAGCGGCGCGGCGGCAAACTCCTGCACAATGCCCGCCCGAAAAACGTCCAGCTTCGGAATGCGCACCAGGCCGTGCATCAGAAAGTTGAGCCCTAGCAGCAGGCGCCCCAGCACAAAGGCCAGCTCGAAATTATTGAGTTTCATAGGCTAGCTATAACGGGGAAACCAAGCGGCTGGCTGACTGCCCAGGCTATCAATTTTGCCCTTAACTAGCGCTAGCCAGCCAACAGTAAGGTGCCAAGCTGCGTCTTTAGCCTACCCACGCCTGGCGACCCGTACGCCACGCCTTTTCCATTTGCCTATGAAAGTGCTTGTTTTTTTCGTCGCCGCTGGTGCCGTAGCCGCCTTACTAGCCACTACGGCCCTGGCCCAGACCACCCCGCCCGCGGCACCCGCCGCGCCGCTGTCGGCGGCGGGGCAGGCACTATTTGCCGGCGCGCCGGTGCCGCAGCTGGTATCCCGACAGTTTGCCTTCACCGAAGGGCCGGCCGTGGACAAGCAGGGCAATATCTTCTTCACCGACCAGCCCAACGATAAAATATGGAAATACGATTTGGCCGGCAAGCTCAGCGTATTTCTGAGCCCCAGCGGCCGGGCCAACGGCCTGTACTTCGACAAAAAAGGTAACCTGCTGGCCTGCGCCGATGCCCAGGGCCAGCTCTGGTCCATCGCCCCCGATGGCAAAACCAAGGTGCTGCTTGATAAGGTGAATGGCCAGCAGCTCAACGGCCCCAACGATGTGTGGGCTAGCCCGAGCGGCGGCCTGTTCTTCACCGACCCCTACTACAAGCGCGACTACTGGCCCGCCACCCGCCCGGCGCCCATTGCCGAGCACGTGTACTACCTGGCGCCCGGCGCCAAGCAGCCGCTGGCCGTCGAAACGACCCTGAAAAAACCCAACGGCCTCATCGGTTCGCCCGATGGCAAAATGCTTTATATCGCCGACATCGGGGCCAATAAAACCTACCGCTATCGCCTTGGACCAAAAGGTGAGCTGCTTGATAAACAACTGTTTGTAGAGCAAGGCTCCGACGGCATGACCCTCGACGAGCAAGGTAACGTGTACCTCACCGGCCAGGGCGTCACCATCTACAGCCCTAGCGGTCAGCGCCTCGCGCACATCGACGTGCCTGCCGCCTGGACGGCCAACCTCTGCTTCGGCGGCAAGGATATGAAGACCTTGTTTATCACCGCCTCGGAAGCCGTATTTACGGTGCCCATGCGGGTGCGCGGCATCCGCTAGTTCTAAGGTTCCCAAAAACGGTCGTCAGGCTGAGCCTGTCGAAGCATCTTGGTCGAATCGTTGGATTAGTAACCCTAGCGACCCAACCAAGATGCTTCGACAAGCTCAGCCTGACGACCGTTTTTTAGCGGTTGGCTGGCTAGGGTCTTACTTCACCCCAGCTGCCCAAGCGTCCATTTTCTGCTCCAGCACGGCTAGCGGCATCGAGCCGTCTTTCAGCAGCTCGTCGTGGAAGTCGCTGAGCTTGAACTTACTGCCGAGCTGCTTCTCATACTTGGTGCGCAGCTCCCGAATTTTGAGCTGGCCGATTTTGTAGCCCAGTGCCTGGCCCGGAATGGCCATGTAGCGCTCGATAGCCGAGGTGGCTTCGTCGGGCGTAGTGCTCAGGTTAGCCAATAGGTAGGCGATGGCCTGCTCGCGCGTCATCTGGCGCGAGTGCAGACCGGTGTCGACCACTAGGCGCACGGCGCGCAGCATCTCATCGCCCATGGCGCCCATGCGCTGGTAGGGGTCTTTGTAGAGGCCTAGCTCGGCGCCCAGGCTCTCGCAATACAGCGCCCAGCCCTCCACGTAGGCGTTCTGGAAGCCGAAGCGCCGGAACTTGGGCAGGCTGGTGTTTTCCTGGGTCAGCGAAATCTGGTAGTGGTGGCCCGGAATAGCCTCGTGCAAAAACAGCGACTCCATGCCCGAGGTAGTGGCAAACTTGGTGGCGTCGGGAATGGGCACGTAGAAAATGCCCGGCCGCGAGCCGTCGGGCGAGCCCTGGTTGTACTCGGCCGAGGCCGAAGCCTCGCGAAATTTCTCGGTTTCGCGAATCTCAAACGGGGTTTTGGGTGTGCGCCCGAACATCGTTTTCAGGTTGGGCAGTATCCGCTGGTGAATGTCCTCGAACGCGGCCAGCACCTGCTGCGGCGTCTTGAAAGGCCGAAACTTAGGGTCGGTGTTCAGGTACTTGAAAAACGCTTGCAAGTCGCCCTTAAAGCCAACTTCGGTCTTCACTGCCTCCATCTGGGCCCGAATGCGCGCCACTTCCGACAAGCCAATCTGGTAGATTTCGGCCGGCGTTTTGTCGGTGGTCGTCAGGTACTTCACCTCGTAGGCGTAAATGTCCTTGCCGCCCGGCACCGCGTCGATGCCGCTCGTGGCGCGGGACTTGGGCAGGTACTCCGTCTTCATAAACGTGCCCAGCTTCTGGTAAGCCGGCACAAGCTCGGTGAGGATGGCCTGCTTGTACGCCGCCGTCAGGCGGGTTTTATCAGCGTCCGAAAAGCTCTGCGGTAAATTGTTTATCGGCCCGTAGTACAAGCTTTTGGTGGGGTCCGTTACCACAATATCTTTGGCCGTGAGCTGCGGAATCATGCGCACCACCAGGGCGCGCGGCAGCACCACGCCGGCCCGCATTCCGGTGCGGAAGTTAGCGATGGCCGAGTCGGTCCAGGCCGTGAAGCCGCGCACGCGCCCCAGCCAGTTGTCGTAGTCCTGCACCGTCTTAAACGGCTGAATGCTCTGCCCCGAGCCGTACTGCCCCAGTGTGATGGGCAGGCCGTAGAACTGGTTGGCCGGTAGCATCCAGGTATTGAGCTTGGCCTCGGCTAGCCCCTGGTTCATGGTGTAGGCAAAGATGTCGTAGCTGATTTTGTCGTTCGCCGCCAGCTTCTCGCGGTCAAATTTTTGCAGCCGCGTGAGGTAGCCCTGGTAAAAAGTGCGCAGCGTGTCGCGGTAGGCGCGGGTCTGGTTGTTGGGCAGCTTATCGTTGTAGCGGTTGTCGCCATAAGCCGTGGCATCGAGCGGAAACAGCTGCGAGTTTTTCTCCCAGTAGCTGTCAAACAAGGCATTAAGGTCTTTGTCGCCGCTGGGGCTAGCCGTGGTATCGGCGCTGGTTTTATCAGCGGTAGTGCCCGGCTGGCAGCCCGCCAGCCACAAAGCCGCAGCCGCCAGGGCCGCGTGCGCGAGGTATTTCATGAAAAAAGGGTTTGAGTAGGAGAGTAGAGAATCGAAAGACGAAAAGCGTACAAAAAACACGTCTGTCATGCTGACGAAAGAAGCATTTTGTCAGGGCAGCGCAATACAATGCAAACCTAACAAGATGCTTCCTTCGTCAGCATGACAGACGTGTTCGTCAGCGCGGCCGGCGTAGAAAAAGGCAGGCGCTAAAAATAGAGTCTAGCCGTTTTTCAGGCTAGCCTCGTACTCATCAAGCTTCTTGAGTACGCCCGAAATATTCTCGGTCAGCAGCGTGATAACCGCGCCCTCGGGCGCCGTGGCCAGCACGTGGTCGATGGCATCCAGCTCGTTTTCGATGTAGGTAACGGGCAGCTCGGGCTTATCCAGCCGCAGGCCACGCGTCATTATCTCCTGCAGAAACTCGGCCGACTTGCCGCGCAAGTCGCGGTCCTGCCGCAGCACCACCTCATCAAAAATGCGGCCCGCGATGCGCGAGAACCCTAGCGTGTCCTCGTCGCGGCGGTCGCCGAGGCCCGACACTACCCCGATTTTGCGGGTAGCCGTGGTGGCGTCCATAAACTCGGCGTACTTGCCGATGCCCGCCGTGTTGTGGGCGTAATCCACAATCACCTCGAAGCGGGGGAATTTGTACACGTTCATGCGGCCCGGCGTTTTGGTAGCCGAGGGTACGAAGGTGCGGAACGCCGTCTTAATCGTATCCTTGTCGAAGCCTGCCAGGTAGCCGGCCAGCGCCGCGGCCAGCGAGTTTTCGATATTGAACGTAGCGCGCCCGCCAAACGTGACCGGAAACTCGGCCGCCCGGTCGATACGCAGCTTGTACGAGTTCTTGTAAATCGTAATGTAGCCCTCCTCGTACACAGCCGCCACGCCGCCGGCCTCCACGTGCTCCTGAATGCGCGGATTGTGTTCGTGCATCGAGAAATACGCCACTTTACAGTCGAGGTGGCGACCCATCTCATATACCAGGTCGTCGTCGGCGTTGAGCACCGCCCAGCCCGATTTCTGCACCGTGCGGGGCAGCACGCCCTTCACGGCGGCCATTTCCTCCACAGTGTAGATGTCGCGCATGCCCAGGTGGTCGGCCGCCACGTTGGTCACCACCGCAATATCGCAGGTATGGAAGCCCAGACCCGAGCGCAACATACCGCCGCGCGCCGTCTCCAGCACCGCGTAGTTCACGGTAGGGTCGCGCAGCACAAATTCGGCGCTCTGGCCGCCCGTGCAGTCGCCCTTTTGCAGCTGAACGCCTTGAATGTAAATACCGTCGGTAGTCGTAAAGCCGACCTTGTAGCCGATGCTAGCCACCAGGTGCGCGATGAGGCGCGTGGTAGTCGTCTTGCCATTGGTACCGGTCACGGCGATAATCGGAATGCGAGCCGTGGAGCCGGGCGGGAACAGCATGTCAATCACCGGGGCGGCCACGTTGCGGGCTAGCCCTTCGGTGGGCGCAATGTGCATCCGGAAGCCGGGGGCCGCGTTCACCTCAATCACCGCGCCGCGCGTTTCATTCAGCGGAATGGCGATGTCGCTGGTTAGCAAGTCGATACCGCAAATATCGAGGCCCACGATGCCCGCCACGCGCTCGGCCAACAGCAGGTTGTAGGGGTGAATGAGGTCGGTAACGTCGGTGGCCGTGCCACCGGTGCTGATGTTGGCCGTGCTCTTGAGATACAGCGTTTCGCCGGCCGGCAGCACCGATTCCAGCGTCAGGTCGCGGCTCTTCAGAATGTCCAGCGTGTGCTGGTCGGCCTTGATGGAGGTGAGCACCTTCTCGTGGCCCACGCCGCGGCGTGGGTCCGTATTTACTTCGTCAATGAGCTGCTGAATAGTATGTTCGCCATTGCCTTTTACGGCGGCGGGCGTGCGCTTGGCGGCGGCAATAAGCTTGCCATTGACCACCAGCAGGCGGTAGTCGTCGCCTTCTACAAACTGCTCCACAATCACGGCCCGCGAGTACTCTTTGGCAGCCTTGAGACCCTCCACGGCGTCGTTCCAGTTCATGATGCGGATGGTAGCGCCTTTGCCGTGGTTGCCGTCGAGCGGCTTGGTCACGATAGGGAAGCCTAGCTCCTCAATAGCGTCGCGCAGCCCGTCCTCCGAGTACACGGTGGTGCCGCGCGGCACCGGCACGCCGCCATCGGCCAGCATGGCCTTGGTGCGGTTCTTATTGCCGGCCACTTCCACGCCCGCGTGCGAAGTGAGGTTAGTGGTAGTAGCCCAGATGCGGCGCTGATTTACGCCGTAGCCAAGCTGGATAATACTACTATTTTTCAGTTGAATGTAGGGGATGTTGCGCGAGGCCGCTTCGGCCACGATGCTCCAGGTGCTGGGCCCGAAAAATTCTTCCTCCCGAATATCATGCAGCTCGTCAATCACGGGCTTCAGGTTGAAGCTTTCGCCCTTGCAAAGTGCCTCCACCAAATCCACAGCGGCCTCAGCGGCGTAGCGGCCGGCGCGCTCTTCCTGGTAGGAAAACACCACGTACTCCACGCCTTCCTCGCGGGCCGGGTAGCTTTTGCCCCAGAACACCGGCATGCCGGCCTGGCGCTGCAACTCCAGCGCCACGTGCTGAATAACGTGCCCTAGCGGCTCGCCATCGGCCAGCTGCTCCTGCGTGAGGGGCGGGTGCTTGGCGAGCTGCTTATTGGTAGGGCGGCTAGCCTCTTGGGGCTGGCCAATGCCGGGTAGCAGCGCCGTAAGGCGCTCGGCAAAGCCATCAATGGTATTGCTCCATTTGCCTGCAAACTCTTGTAAATCAACTTTGCATACAATCAGCCGGTAGTGCTTCACCGACCAGTAGCTCGGCCCGCGCATGGTGCGGAGGTCAATAATCTTCATATAGCCAAAACAGGGATAAGGCGCCGGCCCGGCCAGCGGTACGGCAAGGTAGGCAGTACACCGCTTAATGGCCTAGTGTTGGGCTTGCGGGGCACGAAAAAGCCCCGCCACTTCCGAAGAAGCAGCGGGGCTTTTAGAGGTAACGGGCGGATTCGAACCGCCGTAGGAGGTTTTGCAGACCTCTACCTAGCCGCTCGGTCACGTTACCGGCTTGGGGGCACAAAGGTACGCAAAAACCCTGTATCGCCAAATAGACGGCCTATAAAAAAGCCCCGACCTTGCGGCCGGGGCTTCTTATTTTAACC
>JBPBQJ010000172.1:0-37006 GCA_050954765.1 Janthinobacterium lividum
GCCAGGGCGCTTTTTATATGAGTAAGTATCCAGCCGTGGGGCCTCACATCCGGATAAGCCATTTAGTGCGCTAGGCCACTGCTTCGACCTCCAGCGCATCAAGCACGCGCTGCTTCCAGGTCTGAAACTCGGGGCTGGTGCGGCGGCGCGGCCGGGGCAGGTCCACGGTGAGCGTTTGGCTGAGGCGGCCGGGGTGGCCGTGCAGCACCACCACGCGGTCGCTGAGCACGAGGGCTTCTTCCACATCGTGGGTCACGAGCAGCAGCGTGGGCCGGGTATCGGCCCAGATATCGAGCAAATGCTCGTGCATGCTGGCCTTGGTAAATGGGTCGAGAGCGCTGAACGGCTCGTCGAGCAGCAGCAGCGCCGGCTGGGTCACCAGCGCCCGCGCAATGGCCACGCGCTGCGCCATGCCGCCCGACAGCTGCCGGGGCAGCGCCTCGGCAAACGCGCTGAGGCCCACCCGCGCCAGTACCGCATCGGTACGGGCGGCCTGCTCAGCGGCCGGCAGCTGCGCCAGGCCAAAGCGCACATTGTCGCGCACCGTGAGCCAGGGCATCAGCCGGGGCTCCTGGAAGATGACGCCCACCGCGGGGTGCGGGGCCGCAACGGGCACTCCGTGCAGCAGCACGCGGCCGGTGCTCGGATGCTCCAGCCCCGCTACCAGGCGCAGAAGTGTGCTTTTACCGCAGCCGCTAGCCCCTACTAGCGTCACAATTTCGCCCGCCCGCAGGTGCAGGTTGATATCTTGGAGCGCCACCACGCCCGTGTCGAACTGCTTGCCGATGTGGTCGAGTTGGAGCATGGGATTCAATTAGCAGTTATCAATTAGCAGTCATTAAATTCCTTCCTAGCATTAGTCGACTTCTCAACTACCAGTTGAGGCTATTCAGGAAATTACATAAGGTTGTATTCCGTTATGCTGAGCGGAGCGCAGCGTAGTCGAGGCATCTTGGACGGGTACGAATGAGCCGGGCAACAAAGCGACCAAGATGCTTCGACTACGCTGCGCTCCGCTCAGCATGACGAAAAAGCTACTTCTTGGACATCTTCGTTATCAGAACGGCGATAGCTGATAACTGTTAATTGCCAGCCGTGCCGTGCGTATCCTGCCAGTGCAGCAGGCGGCGGCCTAGCAGCGCCAGCAGCGAATCGGTGCAGCGGCCCAGCACGGCAAAGAGCAGGATGCTAGCCAGGATGGTTTGGGGCCGGCCGGTCATCTGGCCATCTATCAGCAAAAAGCCCAGGCCTTTGTTGGCACCCATAATCTCGGCGGCGACCACAAACATCCAGCCCAGGCCCAGGCCGTTGCGCAGGCCCACGAAGTAGGCGGGCAGCGTGGCTGGCAAAAATACCCGCCGCACCAGCGCCAGCCCGGTTAGCCCGTACACGCGGCCCACCTCCACCAGCTTGCGGTCTACTTGCTGAATACCGGTCATTACGCCCAGGTACACCGGGAAAAACACGCCCACCGCAATCAGCACCACCTTCGAGGTTTCGTAGATGCCGAGCCAGAGAATAAATAGCGGCACCCAGGCCAGCGATGGGATATTGCGCAGCCCCTGCAGCAGCGGGTCGAGCAGCCGGCGCACCAGCGGCAAGTAGCCCGTGAGGGCCCCCAGCACCGTGCCTAGCGCCGCGCCCAGCCCAAAGCCCACCGCCACCCGGCCCAGCGTGAGGCCCAAGTGCGGCCACAGTTCGCCGGTGCGCGCTAGCTCACCGATGGTGGCCAGCACCCGCGAGGGCGCGGGCAGCAGGTTGGGCGGCAGCACACCGAGGCGGGCCAGCGCTTCCCAGAGGGCCAGCAGCAGCACGGGCAGCACGGCGCCCAGCGGCCATTGCCGGCGGCCTAGCGGCTTCGGCGCCGGGCTAGCGGTGCGTTGTGCGGCTGCGGGGGCTAGCAGCGGCGCGGGTAGGGTAGAGGCGTCCATCCTTACTTAACGGCCACCGGGGTCGCCCCGAGCTTGGCCGCGTACTGCGGGTCAATAAGCTCATTCACTGTTTTTTGCACGTCTACGCTAGCCTCAATGGTGCCGCTGCGCTTGAGCACGTCGCCGGCCGCGGCGATGGTAGCGCGCTGCTGCGGGCCGAACTGCACGTTGCTGAAATCGGTGCGGCCGAGCTGCTTGGCGGCCACGGCGGGGCTCAGCTTGGCCTCGGTGGCGAGGGCCTGCTGCAGCTCGGCAGGGTGCTGCCGGGCCCAGGTACGGGCGTGCTCGTAGGCGGCCAGCACCGCTTGCACCAGGGCCGGGTGCTGGCGGGCAAATTCCTCGCGCACATTGAGCACGCCGTAGCTGTTGAAGTCGGGGTTGCGGTAGAAGAGCCGGGCGCCCGACTCCAGCTCGGCCTTGGCCATGTGGGGGTCGAGGCCGGCCCAGGCGTCTACGTCGCCGGTGGCCAGGGCGGCGCGGCCGTCGGCGTGCTGCAAGGGTATCAGCTCAATGTCCTGCTCGCTCAGCTTGGCCTGGTCGAGGGCGCGCAGCAGAAAGATGTAAGGGTCAGTGCCTTTGGTAACGGCCACGCGCTTGCCCTTGAGGTCGGCCACCGTTTTGATGGGCGAGTTGGCGCCCGTGACGAGGGCCGTCCACTCGGGCTTCGAGTAGATGTAGATGGCCTTGAGCGGGTTGCCATTGGCCCGGCCGATGAGCGCCGCCGCGCCCGCCGTCGAGCCAAAATCGATGCTTTTGCCGTTCAAAAACTCCAGCGCCTTGTTGCTGCCCTGGCTTAGCACCCACTCTACCTGCACGTGCTGCTTGGCCAGGTCTTTTTCCAGCCAGCCCTGCTGCTTCAGCACGAGGCTCAGCGGGTTGTAGTAGGCATAGTCGAGCCGAATGGTAGTCGGCGCTTCGGCCGTGGCCCCGCCGCCCGCGCTATTGCAGGCCATCACCAACCCTAGCAGCGTCAGAGGAATAAGAGCCCGGATTTTAGTAGCCGCAGAGTAACGCATAGAAGGATTGTAAAGAATAATAAAACAATGAGTTATGCGTAGCAAATTTGCCTGATTCTCGCCGCGCTGCTAGGCCAGCTCGGCCGCGTAAAAAGCCTCCAGCGCCTGCGTGATTTTGACGGTTTCGAGCAAAAAACCGTCGTGGCCAAAGCTCGAATCCAACTCGCCATAGACGGCGCCCGGGATGCCCTCGGCAAGGGTTACCTGCTCGCTGAGCGGAAACAGCACATCGGACGTGATACCCAGCACCAGCGTGCGCGCCCGGATGCTAGCCAGCGCCGCCGCCACGCCGCCGCGCTGGCGGCCCAGGTTGTGCGAATCCATGGCCCGCGTGAGCACCACGTAGCTGTAGGCATCGAAGCGGGCCACGAGCTTGTTGCCCTGGTAGCGCTGGTAACTGCTGGCGCGGAAATCGCGCAAAACGTCGTCGCTCGGCTCGGTTTGGGTGTTGCCGTAGGCTTCGTAGCCGCGGTAGCTGAGCAAGGCCACGGCGCGGGCCGCCGCCAGGCCGGCATCGCCGCCGCCGGGCCGGTTTTCGTGGTAGGTGGCATCGGCCTCGATGGCTAGCCGCTGCGCCTCATTAAAGGCAATGCCCCAGGCCGAATGTCGCGCGCTGGTGGCGATAACTACCAGGTGGCCAATGACTTCGGGCTGACTAGTGGCCCATTCCAGCGCCTGCTGCCCGCCCAGCGAGCCGCCAATCAGCGTGTGGATGTACCCTAGCCCCAGCTCTTGGCGCAGCGCCTCGTGGCCCGCCACCAAGTCGCGAATGGTGAGCAGCGGAAACGCTTGAAAGCGCCCCAGCCCCGTAGCGGGGTCGGCATTAAGCGGGCAGGTGCTGCCGTAGCACGAGCCCAACACGTTGGCGCACACGATAAACCAGTCGGCCGGGTCAAAAAAGCAGCCTTCCCCAAACAGCCCGGGCCACCAGTCGAGCACGTCGGCATTGGCCGTGAGGGCGTGGCACACCCACACCACGTTGTCGTGGGTGGCGTTGAGCTGGCCCCAGGTGCGGTAGGCTACCCTAGCGCCGGCCAGCACCTCGCCGCTTTCCAGCGGAAATGGGTTGGGAAGGGTGAAAAACTGACTTTCCATGTTATCTAAACAGAAATTTCCCGCCGAAGACGCCAAAGGTTTCGCAGCAGGCGCAACGCATACTTTGCGGGCCTGCTGCGAAACCTTCGGCGTCTTCTGGGGGCTAAAAACCAAGCAAAAGCCTATACTTCCAGCGGCTGGGCATGCTCGGGCTGCGGCTCGGGCGTGGTAATGGCTTCATCCGTTTCGCCCTTGGGCGCGGCCGAAGTAGCTGCCAGCAGCGCCTGCTCGAGGTCAGCTTTGATGTCTTCGAAATGTTCGATGCCCACCGACAGGCGCAGCGAGGTTGGCGTCACGCCCGAGGCGAGCTGCTCGGTGTCGTTCAGCTGCTGGTGCGTGGTGGCCGAGGGCTGAATGATGAGCGTTTTGGCGTCGCCCACGTTGGCCAAGTGACTGATGAGCTTGAGGTTATCGATAACGGCCGTGGCCGTTTCCTTGCTGCCGTGCAGTGTGAAGGACAGCACGCCGCCGAAGCCGCGCTTGAGGTATTTGGCGGCATTGGCGTGGTACGGGCTGCTGGCTAGGCCCGGGTAGCTCACGTGAGCCACTTGCGGGTGCTGCTCCAGCCACTGGGCTACCTTGAGGGCGTTTTCGACGGTGCGCTCCACGCGCAGGCTCAGGGTTTCGAGGCCTTGCAGCAGCAAGAACGAGTTGAAGGGGCTGATGGCCGGGCCGAAGTCACGCAGGCCCTCCACGCGGGCCCGAATGATAAAGGCAATATTGCCAAACTGGCTGCCTTTGCCGAATACGTCGTTGAAAACCAGGCCGTGGTAGCCTTCGCTAGGCTCCGTAAACTGCGGGTACTTGCCGTTGCCGAAGTCGTAGGTGCCGCCGTCCACAATTACGCCGCCCACGCTGGTGCCGTGGCCGCCAATCCACTTGGTAGCCGACTCCACCACAATATCGGCGCCGTGCTTGAGAGGCTGAAACAGGAAGCCGCCTGCCCCAAAGGTATTATCCACAACCAAGGGCAAATCGTGCTTTTTGGCCACGGCCGCCACGCGCTCAAAATCGGGCACGCTGTAGCTGGGATTACCGATAGTTTCGAGGTAGATGGCGCGGGTGTTCTCGTCAATCAGCGCCTCAATGCTGTCGGCATCGTCGCCATCGGCAAAGCGCGCCTCGATGCCCAGGCGCTTGAAGGCCACCTTAAACTGGTTGTAGGTGCCGCCGTAGATGTAGGAGCTCGATACGATGTTATCACCCTGTTTCAGAATGTTGTTCAACGCGATGAACTGCGCCGCCTGGCCCGAGCCCACGGCCAGGGCTGCCACGCCGCCTTCGAGCGCTGCAATGCGCTGCTCGAATACGTCGGTGGTGGGGTTCATGAGGCGAGTGTAGATGTTGCCAAACTCCTTCAGGGCGAAGAGGTTGGCGCCGTGCTCAGCGTTTTTGAAGACGTAGCTGGTCGTTTGGTGAATGGGCACCGCACGTGAGCCAGTGGTGGGGTCGGGCTGCTGGCCGGCGTGGAGTTGCAGCGTTTCGAAGTGCAGGTTGGGAGTGGCCATGAGGCTAGGAAATTAAAAAGAGTTGTTGCTGAAAATCAAGAAGAAAAGGAGCGGCGCTAGGCCGGTACGGCAGTAGGCAATTGCGCCAGGGCTGCCAGAATGGCCGACGGGTCGGGGCGGTGCTTGAAGTTGGCTTCGACCTCGGCCCAGGCGATAACGCCGTCGGTGCCAATGAGGAAAGTGGCCGTGAGGGGCAGCTCGTCATCGCTCGTGCCGTTGAAGGCCGTGAGGTCGATGCCTACGCCGCGCAGGGCCGCACCCACCTCGGGGCCCACGCCGTAGGCTAGCCCATACTGGCGAGCCACGGTATTGCCCACGTCGCTCAGTACCGGGAAGGCGAGCGCTTTCTCGCTGGCCGTGAGGCTGGTAAGTTCGGGCGTTTGGGGCGACACCGCTACCAGCGTGGCACCGTAGCGGGCCAGCTCGGGCAAAACCTGCTGGTAAGCGCGCAACTGCACATTGCAGTAGGGGCACCAGTTGCCGCGGTAAAAAGTGAGCACCACCGGGCCTTTGTGCAGCAGCGTGGCTAGGGTCTGTGGCTGGCCGTCGGCGCCGGGTAAAGTAAAATTGGGCGCTGGTTGACCGGCCTGTACCGCGTGCTGGGTGAGGTCGGCCTCCTCGACGTGGTCGATACCAGCGTCGATGGTTTGCGCCGCTGAAGCGGGCAAAACGGTGGCTAAATGCTGTGCCGTGGCGGCCAATTCTTGCTGAAAAGCGGTGGCGGAAGAAGGCGAAACGAGGGCAGACATGCGAAGCGAGAAATAGCGACAAGAAAAGTTTGAAGAAACTCCGTGCTGTTGGCTTTTCGCATTCCCCTGGGCTACTGCTTAGGCAGTGTCTCTTTGCAAGTAGTTGCTTGGCAGCAGATTAAGTTTGCTGTGTTCGCAGTAGTCTAGTGCAGCGGTAGCTGGGCCGGCTGGCAATAGGTAGCACCCGCAAAAAAGAGAAGGGAGTCGAAAAGCGCCGGGGCGTTAGCCTTGGCAACAACAGCACATGCGCATTCGCTGGCTAGCGGGGGCCAGGCTAGCCGAAGGGGCTAGCGATAGTTTCCTGAGGCCGCGCACGGTGGTGGCGGGGTAGGAGGGAACAGCGAAGAAGAATGGATGTGCCATGGGTACTCGAGTTATAGACCCCCGGGCGGCGCGTGGCGGCTACCGGGGTAGGAATTGGCACCTTTCAGCGAGTGAAGGTTGCCAGCGGGTCAAAGAGCCTAATCTCTCGCCGCTTCTGTATAAAACTTACTAAAACTGCCCTGCCTGCTGCGGGGGAGTACCGGATTGGTAAGGGCAAAGATAGGCGCGACAATGGAATGCGCAAGACCAATCGAAAAAAATAGGGTGCGCTTTTGCGTGCTCTTGCATACAACGGGTAAGCAAGCGCTTACCCTACTAAACAAAAAGGCCACCCCAATGCTGGAGTGGCTTTTCTCACCTTTTTTCTGCAAAAAGTACCTAGATACTAGGTAGGGTTAACTCCTGACCCACTTCAATGAGGTCGGGGTTACTGCCGATGAGGGCCTTATTGGCCTCGTATATCTGATGCCACTTGGAGGCGTCGCCGTAGTGGTGAGTAGCAATTTTGGAGAGCGAGTCGCCGCTTACTACCGTGTAGGTAGAGCCGGCGGCGTCCGAGGTAGTGGCCTTGTCGCTGTTGCCGAAAAAATCGGTACCACCAGCGGCGGGCTGGGACGGAGCAACGGGCTTTTTATCACCCTCGTTAGTCAAGAAATCGAGCAAGCCCATGTGATAAGTGCGTTTTAAGTGTGAAAGAAAAGCAGTCGCTGAGCAGTGAAGTGCTTTGTGAGCCTTGTACGCGGCCCCAAAGTAGAGGGTTGTCAGGGATAACCAAAAAAAAAGCCGTGCGTAAGCGGAGCCAGAAGCTACCGTGGCTTTCTTTCACCACTCTTTCCTTTTTCTCCTTATGAACTTTTCACCAGTATCCTTCCGGTCTTACTTCGCCTCGCTGCTGAGCGTGGTTGCCTTGTTGTTCATTGTATCGTCGTGTGGCAGCGACAAGGGCAAAGTAGAAGGTGTGAACATGCTGTATGGCACCAGCAGCAAGGTGTGGGTGACCGACAAGCAAACTGACGCCACCGGCGACAAAGTGAAGCAGGACGATGCGGCCCAAGACCAGGAAATCAGCTTCGCCTCGAATGGCAGCTACTCGGGCTCGCAGAGCGGCAAATACGTATTTGACCAGGCCGCCAAAACCATCACGATGACCCCCGACGGCAGCGCTACCAGCAACACCTTCAACATCGAGACCCTGACCGACGACAAGCTCACGCTCGTGGGCACCAGCGGCGCTAAGCTGATGCTGAAGTCGAAATAGCCGAAATTTAACTAGGGCCTATGCCCGCCTAAAGGCCTCGTTCCGTAATTGGAACGGGGCTTTTTTTGTGGGCTACGGGGCTAGGCTGCCCAGCCAGCCAGCGCGGCAAGTAAGCCACACCCAGGGCTAGGTAGAAGTAGTAGGTGACAATGCGATAGAGCAATACCAGAAAGCTCGTCATGGAAGCCGAGCCCATGAAGCGCCCGAAAAAAGTTGGAAAAGCGCCCTCGGCAATGCCCGCGCCGCCGGGCGTAATGGCCAGCAGCAGCACCACTTTGTAGGTAATGTTGCGGGCGAAGATGAACAGAAACGTACCCGTCGTCATGGGCGTGAAAGCCCCGATAAGGCAGCCAATAACGGCGTAGCGGGCTGTCCACACAAAGGCGGTGCTGAGGCTGGCGCGCCACCAGTAGGCCGCGCCGGCGCCGCGCAGGTGCGCCGAGGCCAGCACCATTTCCTGCCCCTGGCGGTAGGCTAGCCGCCGAAACCGCCGCAGCACCCGCAGCGACGTGAGGCGCACCAGCAACCGGCGCACCGAGCGCGGGTTGATGAAAAGGGCGTACATCAGCAGCGCCGAATAGGCCGACACAGCCACGTAGCTGAAAATAAAAATGGCCCGTAGCGTTTGCACAAACGCCGATTGCAGGCCGTGGGGATACAGGCCATCGCCGGCCAGCCACACCACTAGGGGCACCATGAGCACGTAGTACAGGTTATCGAGAAACGCCGTAACGATGGTGTAGGCAATGGCTTTGCCCAGCGGAATGCCCTCGCGGGTAAGGATGACCGGGGCCGCCGCTGTGCCGCCGGCCGCCGAGGGCAGCACGCACGAGGCAAACTCCCACACGACAATAACCCCGAAGGCCTGCTTCCAGCTCAGCTCATTTTCGGAGATGCGGCGGATGCGGTAGATGTAGCCCAGGTCGCGGGCCCACAGCACGAGCAGCGTGAGGAAGAGCCATTCCCACTTGGCGTGCAGCAGCGGGGCGAGGTCGCCGGGCTTGTAAGAGCGCCAGAACAGGAACGCCACCACGCTCAGGCCGATGAGGGCGGGCACCACAATGCGCGAGGGCCGCAGCTGGTGCAGCAAGTCGGCCTCGGGGCGGGCCGGAACCGGGGGAGGAGGAGCTAGCGGCATAGAACGCGGAAAGGATAGCACAAAAGTAAGCCGCTCCTTCGGCAAGCGCCACTGACCGTGGATAATCCATGAAGTTAAAAGGGGCCTGCCACGACAAACGCGGCAGGCCCCTTTTAATTCACAAGCTGGCAATTACCCTAGCGGGCTAGGGCCGCCCACCGGGGCTGCCGGCCGGCACAATGCCACTGGGTGAGGTAGTGCCCGGCGAGGGCGGCCCCACCGGCGAGGTGGTACTACCCGGCTTCACGGCTGGCGAAGTCGTGGGCTTGGTAGCCGAGCTATCGGCCGGCTGCTGAGTGGGTGTGGCTAGGCCCGGCGTAGCGGGTGAGGTGCCGCTAGGGGTAGCGGCCGGGGCCGACTGGTTGCGCAGCAGCTGGAGCGAATCGGCCGGAATGGCACGGCGCGTCGAGTCGGCACCGGCTGGCTGAGTACCAGCGGGGCGCTGGCCCGCGCCGGGAACACTGGCCGGGCGCTGACCGCCCGCACCAGCGGGGCGAGCCCCGCCGCCACCCGCGCCGGCTCCACCACCCATTTCACCGCCGCCGCCGCCGATGCCGCCGTCGCCGCCTTCTTTCAGGTCGTCGTTGTTCACGCCTTTGCGGTTGCGCGGGCGCTGGTCCACCGTCAGCTTGCCGATGCGATAGCTGAAGTTGATTTTGAGGTTCAGGTTCTGCACCACGTTGGTGCTGTTCTGGCTCAGTACCGGGCCGTTGAGGGCCACGCCGTTGTAGCTGTCCACGTAGGGCGTAGCCACGTTGGTACGGATGCGGATGGTGCCGGTGAAGAAATTTTCCGCTCCGAAGCCGATGCTGCCGCGTTTCTCGGCAAAGCTCTTTTGCAAGCTCAGGCTATAAATACCGAAGCCGCTCTGGTTGCCTTGCAGCTGCACCTGCTGACCGCGGTAGAAGGCAAAGGCTTGCAAAGAGTAACTTTTGCCCAGGTCGTAGGAGCCGAAGACGCGCCCGTTCACTACCACGCCGCGGTTGCTGGAGTTGTAGACGGAGGTAGCATCGTTGTTTTTCAGTACGGCGTAGAAGGCGTCCACGCTGCCATTGAGCGAGAGCTTGCCGCTGTTGGCACCCGCAAAGAGGCTGCTACCATAGGCATTTTCGGTGCCCGAGTTGAGGTAGGTAGTCAGCAGCGCGCCCTGCACATTGTTGGGGTTGAGCTCGGCAGGCAGTGGCACACGCACCGTCTGGATGGCGTCGGTGGTATTGCGCACGAAGGCTGTCAGGTTCAGGTTGACCTTCTGCTTGACGGTGGTGCTGTAGCCGATTTCGTAGTTGTTGGTGTACTCGGGGCCTAGCTCGGCATTACCCCGCGAGGCGTTCAGCGGGTTGCTGGCCTGCACGTTGGGGTTCAGGAATTGCAGCGACGGGCGCTGAATACGGCGGTTATACGAGAGCTTCACCACGTTGCCGTTTTCGAGCTTGCGCGAGAAGTTGACGCTGGGCACTATCACCCCGTAGTCGGGAATATTGGTGCTGGTGAGCGTGCCCTGGCCGTTGCTGAAATCGGCCGAGATGCTGGTGTACTCGAAGCGCACGCCCGGCTTGATGGTGAAACCCTTGGGCAGCCCGATGGTGTAGGTGGCGTAGCCGGCGGCCACGTTCTGGCGGTAGCGAAACGAGTTATTGAGGTTGGGCGAGCCCGCCGCGGGCTGCTGGCTAGCATCGTAGAAGTAGCTGTAGTCGCTGTTCACGCGGCGCACAATGTCCTTCACGCCCAGCTCCAGCAGCTGGTCCTTCACGGTCGGCGTCTGGTAGTCGAGCTGGCCGGTGTATTCCTCGTTGTAGCTGTCGTTGTTGTTGCCCAGCTGGCCAATATAGCGGCGCGAATCGGGGCCAACGGCGCCGGTGGGGTCAAAAACGCTGTTCGTAAAGTTGTTCGTCTGGTTGTTGCGGCTGAATAAGGTGAGCACGCTCAGCTCGCGCTGCTTCACCTCGAAGAGGTGCGTGTAGTTGAGGCTAGCGTCGACAGTGTTCGAGTTGTTGGTCGAGGCCACGTCGCGGATGGAGTTCACCGTGAGGGGGCCCGTACCGTTGGCAATCCGGCTCACTAGGTTGTCCTGGTAGTTGTCGCCGTTGCGGATGCCGTAGGCCAGCGAGCCGGCCAGCGAGTTTTGCTTGTTGAAGTCGTAGGTCAAGCCCAGCGTGTAGCGCCCAAAAGCATCGTTGCGGCGCGTGTCGGCGCCTTGCACCACGCTGGTGCGGGCACCGGTGGCCAGGCTGATGCTGTTCTGCGAGTTCTCGAAGCTGCCCGGCTGGTTGTAGCTAGCCCGCCCAAAGCCGCCGAGGCTCACCCCAAACTTACCGTTGCTGTAGTTGCCGTTCAGGCCCAGGTTGGTGGCGCGCAAACCCACACCGGTGTTCAAGCTAAGCGAGCCACCGCGCAGGTTGTTTTGCTTGGTAACGATGTTGATAATGCCACCCGAGCCCTCGGCGTCGTACTTGGCCGACGGCGAGGTAATGACTTCCACCGTCTGAATCTGGTCGGCCGGAATCTGCTTCAGCGCGTCGGCCACGCTGCTGGCCGCGATGGTGCTGGGCTTGTTGTTGATGAGCACCCGAATGTTGCTCGAACCGCGCAAACTCACGTTGCCATCCAGGTCCACGCTCAGCAGCGGCACGCGCTTGAGCACGTCGGTGGCATCGCCGCCGGCCGTGGTTTTGTCCACATCGGCGTTGTAGATGGTGCGGTCCACGCGCTCCTCAATAAGCGGTTTTTTGCCGGTCACCACCACTTCAGCCAGCTTCTGGGCCGCGGCGGCCAGGGCCACGGTGCCCAGCGCCAGGTTGCCGCCGGCCGTCACGGTCACGTCGTTCTTCACCTGCGTGGTGTAGCCCAGGAAGCTGATTTCGACGCGGTACGTGCCCGTGGGCACGGGCAGCACAAACTTGCCATCGTCGCCGGCCACGCCGCCGTTTACCGAGCTGTTGGTAGCCGGGTTGATGACGTTGACGGTGGCGTACGACACGGGTTTGCCGTTGGCGGCGTCCGTTACGGTACCGCTCACGCGGCCGGTGGCCGCGCGCGGGGCGGCGGCCGTGGCCGGGCGGCCACCAGCTTGGCTGTGCGCCAGCAACGGGCTAGCCGCCAGGGCTACCGCCAGCAAAGGGGCGGTGGGAAAAGTAGACTTGCTCATAAAATTCATTAACGGCCAAAGTGCGTAAATGACGCACAATAGTTGCACTGCCGGGCCGGCTTTTTAGCAAATGGTCGGCCGAAGCCTTGCTTCTGCCGACTAAGGCCCCTAGCGGGCCGATTGTGGCTGGCGAGTTTAGCCCGGTTTTTGCCCGGGGCGCAACAACTGCCCGGCTTCGGTTGTCGTATCTTTGGAGTCGGCCAGCCAATCTTTTACGCGGGCCCGGCGGTTAGCTACCGCGCCCTTTCTTCCCGCTGCCCCGATGATAATTGAACCCGGCCCGCTCCTGGCGGCGATATCCTCGCCCGACGACCTTAAAAAGCTCGCCCCCGAGCAGTTAGTGCAAGTCAGCCAAGAGCTGCGCGAGTTTATTATCGACACGGTGAGCATCTACGGCGGTCACTTTGGCGCCTCGCTAGGGGTCGTCGAGCTGTCGGTGGCCCTGCACTACGTCTTCAACACGCCCCACGACCAGCTGGTATGGGATGTGGGCCACCAGGCCTACGGCCACAAAATATTGACCGGCCGCCGCGACCGCTTTCCGACCAACCGTCGCTACGGCGGCATGTCGGGCTTCCCGAAGCGTAGCGAGAGTGAGTACGACGCCTTTGGCGTGGGCCACAGCAGCACCAGCATCGGCGCGGCGCTGGGCATGGCGGTGGCTTCGGACTATAAGAAAGAGTTTGACCGCCAGCACATTGCCGTAATCGGCGACGGCGCCATGACGGCCGGTATGAGCTTCGAGGCGCTCAACCATGCCGGCGCCATTCGCAACAACATGATTGTCGTGCTCAACGACAATTGCATGAGCATCGACCCCAACGTGGGCGCGCTCAAGGAATACCTCACCGATATCACCACCTCGCGCACCTACAATAAAGTGCGCGACGAGCTGTGGAACGTGCTCGGCAAGCTCAGCAAATTCGGCCCCAACCCGCAGCAGATTGCCCGCAAGGTAGAGGCCGCCATGAAGGCTACTTTGCTGAAGCAGAGCAACTTGTTTGAGGCGCTGAATTTCCGCTACTTCGGCCCCGTCGATGGCCACGACGTGCAGCATCTGGTGGCCGTGCTGAATGACTTAAAGAGCATTCCCGGCCCCAAACTGCTGCATTGCGTCACGGTGAAAGGCAAAGGCTACGCCCTGGCCGAAAAAGACCAGACGCTGTGGCACGCGCCGGGCCTGTTTGACAAGATTACGGGCGAGATTTTCACCAAAATTCCCTCCGCCCCGCAGCCGCCCAAGTACCAGGACGTCTTCGGCCACACGCTACTGGAACTGGCCCAGGCCAACGATAAGATAATGGGCGTGACGCCCGCCATGCCCTCGGGTTCGTCGCTGAATATTATGATGGCCGCCATGCCCGAGCGCGCCTTCGACGTGGGCATTGCCGAGCAGCACGCCGTCACGTTTTCGGCGGGGCTAGCCACGCAGGGGCTGATACCGTTCTGCAACATCTACTCGTCGTTTATGCAGCGCGGCTACGACCAGATGCTGCACGATGTAGCCCTGCAAAATCTGCACGTGGTGTTCTGCCTCGACCGCGCCGGCTTTGCCGGGGCCGACGGGCCTACCCACCACGGCGCTTACGACTTGGCCTACATGCGCAGCGTGCCCAACGTGGTGGTAGCCGCCCCCATGAATGAGCAGGAGCTGCGCAACCTGATGTACACTGCCCAACTGCCCGAAAACGCGGGCCCATTCAGCATTCGCTACCCGCGCGGCGAGGGCGTGATGCCCGTGTGGCGCACGCCGTTGCAGCGCATCGCCATCGGCACGGGCCGGGTGGTGCGCGAGGGCGAGGCGGGCGGCGTGGCCGTGCTCACCATCGGCCACATCGGCAACTACGCCGTGAAGGCCACCGATGCCCTAGCCGCCGAAGGCCTCGACGCCGGCCACTACGACATGCGCTTCTGCAAGCCGCTCGATGAGGAAATGCTGTTGGCCATCGCCCGCCGCTACTGCGCCATCGTGACGGTCGAGGACGGCTGCCTGCCCGGCGGCTTCGGCTCAGCGGTGCTCGAGTTCTTGGCCGACCACGGCCAGCACCTGCCCGTGCGCCGCCTCGGCATTCCCGACCGCGTGGTCGAGCACGGCACCCAGGACCAGCTCTACAAAGAGTGCGGCTTCGATGCCGACGGCATTGCCCGGGCCGTGCGCGAGCTGAGCGCGCAGGTTACGGCTGCGGCGCTGACGTTGCGCTAGGGCCACATGCTGCGGGCTAGCCCGGCTCGCGAACAATCGCCTCGTTGAATTGTCTTACTGAACGCCACCGGCTAGCTTTAGCCGGTGGCGTTCACGCTACTACCTTTTCCACACAATGGCAACTACCCCCACTTACCCCGCCACGTTTACCATCGGCGGCGACCTTACTGTAAAGCGCCTCGGCTACGGTGCCATGCGCATCACCGGCGACGGTATCTGGGGGCCGCCCCAGGACCATGACGAAGCCATCCGGGTGCTGAAGCGCGCCGTGGAGCTGGGCGTCGATTTCATTGATACGGCCGACAGCTACGGCCCCAACGTGTCGGAAGAGCTGATTGCTGAGGCACTGCATCCTTACCAAAAAGTCATTGTCGCCACCAAGGGCGGCCTGCTGCGCACCGGCCCCAATCAGTGGCCCGTCGATGCCAGCCCCAAGCACCTCGAAGAAGCCCTGCACGGCAGCCTGAAACGCCTGAAAGTTGAGCAGATTGACTTGTACCAGTTGCACCGCATCGACCCGAACGTACCGGCGGAGGAAACCTTCAAATTCCTGCAAAAAGCCCAGCAGGATGGCCTGGTGAAGCACATCGGCCTCTCCGAAGTCGATGTGGACCAGATTAAGAAGGCCCAGGAGTTCTTCCCGGTAGTGTCGGTGCAGAATATGTACTCGGTCGATAACCGCAAATGGGAGGCCGTGCTCGACTACACCCGCGAGCAGAACATGGCTTTTATTCCGTGGTATCCGCTTTCGGGCGGCAACAAGGAGGCCCTAGCCGCCCTCGATACCCTGGCCAAAAAGCACGGCGCCACCCCGCAGCAAATCGCCCTGAGCTGGCTGCTGCACCACTCGCCCAACATCCTGCTCATCCCCGGCACCTCCAAGGTGAAGCACCTTGAAGAGAACATGAAAACGGCTGATATTCAGCTTTCGGCCGACGACATGGCCACGCTCGATAAAATCAAAACGGCGTAACGCCGCTGGGTTTTTGTGCGTTAAGTAAAGCCGGCTAGCCTCGCTAGCCGGCTTTACTTTTTTCATGCTTCCTGCTTCTGCCACCCATGCTTCGTCTGCCTACTTTCCTGAAATTAGCCGCGCTTGCTCTGGGCCTGGGGCTAGCTGCCTGCTCTTCGGAGCAGGCTACCACGCGGGTCGATAGTCGCCCCGGGGTGAACCTGGCGCGCTACAAGACCTACAATTTCATGGACGAGACGGCGCGCAACGACTCGGCGTTTATAAACTCGGGCTCCAATATTTTCGACCTCAAGCGCGCCGTGACGCGCGAAATGGAAGCCCGTGGCTTTCAAAAAGCCGACCAGCCCGACCTGTGGGTGAATATCGGGATGGTGACCGAGCAGCGCACCCAAACGCGCGAGAGTAACTTTCAGACCGACGGCGCGCCCTACTACATCGGCCAGCGCAACTACCGCTGGCAGGCCGGCGATATCCCGGTGGGCCAGTATCAGCAAGGCACCGTCACCATCGACCTGGTCGATGCCGCCCGCAAAGAATTGGTGTGGCAGGGCATTACATCCAGCATTTTATCGCGCAAGCCCACCCGCGCCGCCAAACAGATTGACGAGGGCGTGGCCGACGTATTTGCCAAGCTACCCGCCCGTTAGAATGTGTAGCGCGAACCTACTTCGCGTGGGTGCGGTCAATCAATTGTACGACATCCTTGGTCGAAACAGCCTGGCCAGTTTCGGCGGCGCGGTAAATGGCCGTGAGCAGCTGCACATCGCGCAGGCCCATTTCGCCGGGCACGCTGGTGGGCTTGTTTTGCAGCACGCAATGGGCAAAGGCATCCAGTTGGGCGGCTTGCTGGTTGATATTAGGCAGGTTAAGCGCGTTGTCGTTCTTGCTCGTTTTGCCGGCTAGCCCGCCGTAGCCGTAGGCCGGCTCCAGCTCAAACCAGCCGTTGGTGGCTTCGGCGCGCAGGCGGCCCGACATATTTTGGGCGTAGCTGGTGCGGCAGTCGGCCACCGTGCCATCGGCAAAGCGTAGCTGCCAGTCTACCCCGGCCTCTACCTCTTTGAAGTAGCCGCTGCCCGTTTCGGGTGCTAGCTTAGCCGTGACCGATACTGGCACCTGGCCCTTGGTATATAGGCAGCCTTGCAGGCAATAAATGCCCATATCCATGAGCGGCCCGCCGCCGCTCAGCTTCTTATCAACCCGCCAGGGCGTGTCGTTACCGAATTTGAAGCCGTTATCGGCCGTTAGGTGGTTGATTTTGCCATACGCCTGCGACTGGCCCAGGCGCATCATGGCTTGGTTGTGCGGCTCGAAGTGCAGTCGGTAGCCCACGCTGAGTTGCTTGCCGGCCTTTTTCATGGCCGCAATCATGTGCTGCGCGTCGGCCACGGTGGTAGCCATCGGCTTTTCACAAATGACGTGCTTGCCCGCCTGCGCCGCCCGCACCACGTACTCGGCGTGCAAGGCATTGGGTAGCACCACGTACACAATGTCGATGGCCGGGTTGTCGATAAGGCGGTCAAAAGTCTTGTAGTCGTAGCAGTTTTTGGCGGCCAGGCCGTACTGCTTTTGCCACTGCGCCGTCTTGGCCGGCGAACCCGTGACGATGCCCACCAGCTGGCAATGCTTGGTTTGCTGCAAGGCCGGGGCTAGCTGACCGCTGCTGTACTTGCCCAGACCCACCAGCGCCACGCCCAGCTTGCGGCCGGGCGCCAGCCACGCCAGAGGGCTAGCCAGCGCCGAGGCCCCCAGCAGCGAAGCCCCCGCCCCCAGTGAAAGCGTGCGCATGAACTCGCGGCGCGAGGTATCGGAAGTCAACAAGTCAGTCATGCGGAAAAGGCGGTTGGCGTGAGGTGGATAAATACCCGCAAAGCAGGCAGCGAGTTATGCGGAGCTTATTTCGCGTCTATCTTGACTAAAAAAGTCTATTATGCTGACCGCAGTGAAATATCTTACTCGCAACTAGCGTCGCTATTCTTGCGGTGCGGGCAAGATGCTTCACTGCGGTCAGCATGACGAGCGTATTTTAAAGTTGAAACGATGGTTGAGCTACTCGTCCTCCGGAAACTTGCCCATGTTGCCGCTCTCAAAGTCGGCGATGGCCTGCATCAACTCCTCGTTCGTATTCATCACAAACGGCCCGTAAGTAGCTAGCGGCTCCTCGATGGGTGCGCCGGCTAGTACTAGCACTAGGCTGTCTTCCGAAGCCGTGATTTGCACATCGGTCGAGTTCCAGCCCAGCACTACCAGCTGTTGGGTGTGGGCGGGCCGGTCACCATTCACCAGCACCGCACCGCGCACCACGTAGAGGCCCACGTTGTAGGCGGCGGGCAGCGTGAGAACGAAGTCGGCGCCTCTGTTAAGGTGTAAATCGAGCAGCGTGAGCGGCGAGAAGGTGCTGGCCGGCCCGCTAGCCCCGCCGTAGCTGCCCGCAATGACGCGGATGCTGCCGCCCTCGTTCGGTACCGACACATTGGGGATGCTAGCGGCGCGCAGCTCCTGGTACTTGGGGGCCACGAGCTTGTCGGCCTTGGGCATGTTCACCCAGAGTTGGAGCAGCTCGAGGGTGCCGCCGCGCCGGGCAAAGTCGCGGTCATACATCTCGGCGTGGCGCAGGCCGGCGCCGGCGGTCATCCATTGCACATCGCCGGGGCCGATGCTGCCGTCGTGGCCGGCCGTGTCGCGGTGGGCCAGGTGGCCGTCGTAGACCACGGTCACGGTTTCGAAGCCGCGGTGGGGGTGGGGCGGCGACCCCAGCGGCGTGTCGGTGGGCGCAATCTGCATCGGTCCGATGTGGTCGATGAGCAGGTAGGGGCTGAGCTGCCGGATGCGTGGCCCCGGCATGGGGCTGGTCACGTCGAAGCCGTCGCCGACGAGCTTCTTGTTGCCATCAATAACCTGGAAGATGCGACGAAATTCAGTAGCCATAGCGAAAAAAGCGGTGAGTGAAATCCTGCTTTTAAAAGCGCTGGCGCAGTAAAAGGTTATTGGCCTGCCCCATCGGCCTCTATTGCCGGGGTGCTGTGGGCCGCATGGAAGACGCCTTTTTGGTGCCGCGCCGGCTCCCGGCTTTCGTGCTGTGCAGGCGCCCCGACGAAACGGGCGTAGTGCCCGCGGCCTGCATCCCCGGTGCCTGGGGTGCGTCGGCGCGGTCGCTGCCCACGTTTTTGGTGCCCGAGGCGCCGGTTGAGGAGCCCGCCGTGGCGGCGGCTGGGGTGGCGCTAGGGGTAGTTTGGGCGTGGGCGAGGGTGGCGCAGCTGAGAAGGGTGGCCAGAAGGAGCGTCTTTTTCATAAGGTATTGTTAATGCTGATGAAAACATACGTGGCGGGCCAGGCGGGGTTGGCAATGGGTTGGGGGTGCCTAATTGAAAGAAGTATTGTCCGTCACGCGCAATTCCACCAGCACATCAACTGATACTAGTATGTTAAGACGTGCCTGCAATGCCTCCAAAGAAGCTGTGCGTGGCGGAAACTCCTCCGTAAACCCGACGCAGGCGATGGCCAGCACCGCATGACGCGCCACCAAAATGCCGTTCGCATAGAAGTCGTTAATAGAATTGGCTAATTGCGGAATGCAGTCCTTGATGCGGTCGGTGCGACGCCGGTAATTACCGTGCTTGAACTCGACGAAGTGAATAATTTCATCTTGCACCAAGGCGCAGTCGCAACGGCTAGGGTCGTCGGATGCGAACAGGCAGCAGTCAATTGCCACTAGGTGCACCGGCTGCTCCGTGTTATTCTGCACGGTTAGCTCCTGGTCTTCCTTTTCTGGCCCAAGGCGATAGGTGCAAGGCAGCCGGGCGGCGGCGCCGGTTTCGTCCAGCGAAAGCGGGTCGTGCACGTGAAAAACCGGGTGCGCCAGCGCCGTAATGCAAACCGCCTGCTCCTTCGGTGGGTAAGCCGCCAAAATGCGTGCTATCATTTGATGGCAAATCCTTTCGACAGGCGAATGAGGTTGTCAAACGCATCGGCTGCGTCGCCGGACAGCCCGTCCAGCTCATTATTGTCAATGAGCCCCAACTCGGTATCAACCAGTGACTGCACGCCGCCGTTTTCCACCTGGTAGCAGGCAAATTCCTTGGGGTTAATCCAGCTAGCCTCGGGCACGATGGCGGCCACGGCTTCGCGGCGGTCGGGATGCTTCTCGGCTACCTGGTAGGCGTAGAGCAGCAGGTTGAGGTGCGAGAGGATGTAGGGGCTGTGGGTGGTGATGGTCAGGTCGTTTTCGCCTTTGGTGCATTTCTCCACCAGCCAGTTCAGTAGCCCTTGCTGGGCGGTGGGGTAGAGGTTTAGCTCCGGCTCTTCGATGATGAAGCTTTGCGCCTGCTCAGTGTTGCGGCTCAGGTGCTCTAGCAGCACCAGCATCGGGGTTACGGATTGAATGCCGCTGGCGGTTTCGTAGAGTAGGATAGCGGATTCTCTAGGTGCAAAACTTATAAAATCCTTACTATCGTGCCTGAAATAGGATACTTGAAGAAAAGGTATTTCTAAACTCATAACATCATCTCTTACCTGAAAAAAAAGATTGATAAAGTTCAAAAGTTCTTTTGGTAAGCCAATATCATCGCGCATAAGACCAGCCAAAGAAGAAGTAATTGCTGCAGCAAAGGCTCTGTTAGATGGTATGTAAATAGGATGTAAATAGAATGCAGCATCTTTTATTAACTTCTTTCGATTGATTTTGCTGTCATTAATCCTTTCAAGAAGACGAGCTACCTCATTTAATAAAGAAGTTTTCTTAATCTCGTTTTTTTCTTCGTTAGCTTGTGCAAGAGTCAGGGTAGCTTCAGCCAGCAAAGCAGATGAATTCTCAAACTCAAGATTTACACTATTGTCATGTTGTTGATGTAAAACAATCATAACTGTCTCCTTATCAAATTTAAGAGCTTTTTTAACATCTTTGCTTTCAAAAAATGCTCCGGAGTTGTTGGTCTTGAAGTTGCTCAATTGATAGTCAGTGAGGCAGCTGTCTTTAACAGATTCTCCGCTTGCTACTTCAGAATAAGAAGAATCGCGAAATATCGCCGCTAGCTTCGCCAGCGTACTCTTCCCCCCGCCCGTCGGGCCAATAAAAACCGTGACGCGCTTAAAGTCCACCGTGGCGTCTCTAATTGGGCCGAAATTCATGACAACTAGTTGCTCGTTCATAGCGGAATAAAATAAAGCTCAAAGCTAGCCCGCCCAGGGCCAGCGGCGGGTGGGCTGCACCTGCGCCTGGGGCTTCTGGGTGGCGGTGCGGCCGGCGGCTTCCACGGCCCAGACGAGGCCCAGCGCCTCCATGCCGCGCACCAGCAGCCAGCCCAGGTCGAGCTCGTACCAGGCGGTGCCCATGCGGGCCGAGCGCGGGTGGGCGTGGTGGGTGTTGTGGAAGCCCTCGCCGAAGCTGAGCACCCCGAGCAGCAGGTTGTTGTAGCCACTTTCGGCGGCGCCGGCCACGTGGTAGCGGGCGTAGCCCGAGGTATGCGACACGTAGGTGACGAACCAGTGGCCAATCATCGATACGGCGATGCGCAGGCAAACCACGGCGGCCATCGCCTCGAAGCCGAAGGCTAGCCACACCAGCCCGGCCAGGGCCAGCACGTGCAGCACCCAGGTGCGTTCGAGCCACACCAGCCACGGGTCGTGCAGGTCGACGGCCGGGATATCGTAGCTAGCCTCATCATCCGCGTGCAGGGCTAGGTGGTGGTTCCAGTGAAAATCCTGCCAGATGGGGTGGTCGTAGCGAAAGTAGGCGGGGCTAGCGGGTTGGTTCTGCCAGTAGTCGCGGTAGTAGTGCGATTTCAGCCACGAGATAGGACCACCCAGACCGGCCAGCACGCTCAGGTATGCCAGCGCGCCGCGCCAGAAGCGCGAGGTCTGAAATGCCCGGTGAATGATGCCCCGGTGCAGCCCCACCGCGTGGCCCAGCCCCACGGTCAGCACCATCAGGCCCAGCGAGGCCAGGCTGCGCTGCCAGGTAAGAGTGGGCAAGCCCCAAACCAGCCCGATACCCAGGTTGCCGTAGAGCCAGCAGCCGTGAAACCAAGCGGTGGTGAGGCGGTGGCGGGCCGGCAGCAGGGAGGCGGGGCGCATAAGGCAGGGGCTTATGGTACAGACTGCTTTATAACCGGGCTAGTGCGGGAAAGTATACTGCTGTTTGAAAGTGGAGCGCATTGTGGGCAGTTTCTTCCAAGGCGTCTGTCATGCTGAACTTGCCGAAGCATCTTGCTCGCTTCGTTGGATTAGCAACCCTAGCGGTGCGAGCAAGATGCTTCGGCAAGTTCAGCATGACAGACGTTTGGGGGCAAACAGGAGGAGAAAGCATACCCCATTCAGTAGAAAGTTAACCCATTAAAAACAGTAACGCGGCGAACCCGTTGCCGGAGTCGCCGCGTTATGCATTTAAACAACAATTACTTAGGTAGCGTAGCGCGCACGGCCTTTACCTCGGCCACCTGCACGGCGCTGGCTTTGTTGCCGAAGCTGTTGCGCACGTAGGTGAGCACATCGGCTACCTGCTGGTCGGTGAGGTAGGCCTGGGCGGGCATGTGCTGCTTGTAGTCGTCGCCGTTGATTTCGATGGGCTCGGCTAGGCCGGCCAGCACAATGTGGGCTAGCCGGGCCTTGTCGCCGAGCACGTAGGTCGTTTTGATGAGCGGCGGGTTCATGTTGGGCACGCCGCCGCCATCGGCCTGGTGGCAGGTGATGCACACGTTTTTGTATACCACCGCGCCGCGGGTGAGGCTAGCCGCCATTGCTGGGTCGGCTTTGGCGGTGGTTTTCTTGGGGGCCGGGCGGTGCTGGGCTTGCAGCGACAGCGCGCCGCCGGCTAGCCCCAGCGCCAGCACTACATACTTGACAGTCATTATTTCTTAGCGTTATACACGATGCGGTAGATGGTGCCCTTCGAATCGTCGCTCACGTAGAGCGAGCCGTCGGGGCCCTGGGCGAGGCCGCAGGGGCGGTGGTCGGCGCGGCCGCTGGCCGTTTTGGCCGCCGAGCCCGAGAAGTTATCGGCAAAAACTTCCCACTGGCCGCTGGGCTTGCCATCCTTAAACGGCTGAAACACGACGTAGTAGCCGGCCTGCGGCTCGGGGGCGCGGTTCCAGGAGCCGTGGAAGGCGATGAAAGCGCCGTTGCGGTACTTGGCCGGAAACATGGTACCGGTGTAGAACAGCAGGCCGTCGGGCGCCATGTGGGCAGGGTAGGCGGCGGCGGGGTCAATGTAGTTGCCGGTAGCCTCTTTTTTGCCATCGCCGCCGTACTCGGGCCCCAGCATTTTCTTCTTCTGCTGGGGGTCGTAGTAGAGGTAAGGCCAGCCGGCGTTGTCGCCCTGTTTCACGGCGTACATGCACTCGGCGGGCAGTTGGGCCGACTGCTTTTCATTGAACAGTGTGGGCCAGTTATCAGAAAGCTGGTCGCGGCCGTGCTGCATCACAAAGAGTTGATTGTCTTGTGAATTCCAGTCGAGGCCCACCACGTTGCGCAGGCCGGTGGCGTAGCGGGTGCCGGTTTTATACGTCTGGTTGGCCTGGCTAGCCTTGAACTGCCAGATGCCGCCCGCCGAGTCCAGAATCGGGCAATTAGCGATGCCCTTCGAGCCGCGGGTGCGGTCCTGCTCCTGGCAGGCGTTGGCGTAGGCCCCGATGTTCACGTAGAGGTTATCGGCATTGTCGAGCACGATGGATTTTGACTCGTGCTGGCTGCCCACTTTCAGGCCCCGCACCAGCAGCTCGCCCTTGCTGGGGTCGGCCACTTCGCCTTTGGCATCCAGCTTGTAGCGGTACACGGCGTGGTCGGAAGAGGCATAGAGGTAGCCGTTTTTCGCGTACATGCCCGTGCCGCCGTAGTTGCCGAAGCCGCCTGCCACGGTGGCCTTGCCGTTGGGCTGGGGCTTCAGCTCCAAGATGCCCTTGCCATCCTTTACCTTGTTGAGCTTCACGTAGATAATGCCCTGGGGCGTGACGGCGATATGGCGGGCTTTGCCGCCGGTTTCGGCCACTACCAGGGCCCCGAAGCCAGCGGGTAGCTTCAGGCCGGCATTGTTGGGGTCGGGGGCCACGGTGGGGGTGGTGGGGCGGCTGGCCAGCAGCGCGAGGCTGCCCGCCAGGGCGGGCACGGCTAGCAGGTAGCGAGGGGAAAAGGAGGGCATGAGACTAGAAAATAACGCGTTAAAAGGAAGTGGGCCTTGCGCAAAGCTCCCAACTGCCAACGGCGGAAGAAGGTTGCGGCCGGGCCAGTTGGCGAAGGACGTACGGCGCCCGCATAGGTTGTACCGGCAGTTGCGGTTGGCCAAGGTCACGCGCGGGGTGGCTAGCTTGGCGTTTCGCAGCGGCGCTTGAGCACGGTGAGGATGCGGCCCTGGATTTCGCTCATTACCCAGCTCGTCCAGAGGCCGGCATACCAGTTGAGGTGCGTGCTGAGGCGCTGCTGGCTGTGCAGCACCAGCAGCGTGCGGCCGGGGCCGGCGGGCCGCAGCTCGTAGGTGCCGCGCAGCACATCGAAAAACCGCCCGCCCACAACCACGTGCTCATCAAAGGTGGTGGGCGGAATGGTAGCCGTGTTAGGCACAATGCTGAACGAGAGTTGCTTAAGGGGCTGCCAGTCGTCCACGGTTTCGATAAACTCGACGCCGCGCTCGAAGGTGGCGTGCCGCACGCCGCCCACACCTTCGCGGGTGAGCGTGGCCTCGATGGGCCGCGGAAACCCAATGTCATCCACAAAGCTGTGGCCCAGGTCGCTAGCCCCGATGGGCGCCACCCGAATAATATGCTGCCACACCACGGCGGCGGGCGCGGCTATCTCCACTGAGTTTTCGACGCGCCGAAAGTCGTCGGGATTGTCGAAGTAATTCTCGACTGGGCCGGCGATAAACGGTAGCAGCGCAAAGGCGGCGACTACCAGCGTCTTATCGCGATTTTTAGGTAAAGGGTCCGCAATGCGGGCGTAAATTATCGCCCCCAACCAAGCCTCGAACAGGAATAAAGGACTCATAATGAGTATGCAGATAAGCCCTTCTAGTTGAAAGGAGAGTGCTGCAACCAGGAAGCAGACAACTGCCAGCAGCGGAGCCCAAGCCAGCCGCCACCAAGTGGATGCGGTTCGGGGAGTAAAGTGGGCGGTAATTGCCCCCAGCCCCAACGGCATCACTACCAGAAAAGCCAGGCTCAGCAGAGTACTATTGAATATTAGCCGTGCACCATATACCGAGCCAAACAAAAAGCGAGCAACCAGCGCATAGGCCAGCCCCAGGCCGATAGCGAGTAAAAAAGGATAGCGTTGCCGTGAAATCATACCGTAGTTTTGGGGGTAAGTCTTGCCGCCCGCAAGGTAGTATTCGTCATGTCGCCTATCACGCCTACCATCCTCTTTCTCCACGGCTTTGCCGAAAGCCGCGAGGTCTGGACCGAATTCACGAGGCCCTTTCCGGCCGGCTACCGCCTGCTCACGCCCAACCTGCTGGGCCACGGCACCAACCGCGCCGCCGTGCCCGACTTTTCGATGGAAGCCCAGGCGCGCTACGTCGCCAGCTACCTCGACCAGAAAGGGGCCACCGGCCCGGTGCTGGTGGTGGGCCACAGCATGGGCGGCTACGTGGCGCTGGCGCTGGCCGAGCGCTACCCCGACCGCGTGGCCGGGCTGGCCCTCATCAACTCCACGGCCCTGGCCGACACCGATGAGAAGCGCCAGAACCGCGAAAAAAACATCGGCTTCGTCGAGCGCCACGGCCTCGAAAAATTCATGGATAGCTTCGTGCGCCCGCTCTTTGCGCCCGCCAACCGCGACCGACTACCCGAGGCGCTGGCCCTGCTCGAAGACATTGGCAAGGCCACGCCCGAAGCCACCATTGCCGGCGCCCTGCGCGGCATGGCCGCCCGCCCCGCCCGCCTGGCCGTGCTGCGCACGGCCCGCTTCCCGGTGCTGGTAGTAGCCGGCAAGCACGACGTGGCCGTGCCCCTGGCCGACTCGGTGGCCCAGGCCGCGCTGGCGCCCGTGGCCTCGGCGCTGTTTCTGGAAGGTAGTGGCCACCAGGCATATCTGGAGCAGCCCGAGGCTACGCGCCGGGCGGTGCTGGCGCTGGCCGCGGCCGTGTTTGAGGAGTAGCTATTGCAGGCGAAAAGCGAAGGGCAGCACGTAGTAGATGCGCACCGGGCGGCCCTGCGAACGGGGCGGGACCACGGCCGCCGGAATAGTTTGCACCATGCGCAGCACTTCGGCATCGAGGATGGAGCCAGCGCTGCCGATAATGCGCGGCTGCTCGATGGCGCCGGTTTCGCTCACTTCAAAGTAGGCGTACACCGTGCCTTCTTCCCGCCGGCGCAGGGCCGCCACCGGGTAGCCTAGCCGCCGCTGTAGTGTGTAGCTCAGGCTGGGGCCAAAGGTGGGTTGGTTTTTGGGAGCTGGGGAGAGATAGCCGGCCGGCAACACCGGTTCTTCCTCGCTGTAGACCAGCGCGGGCTGGGCGGCCGCCGCCGCCCCGAGGGTGAGGGGAAGCGTGACGGCAACGGCGCCTGCTGGCGCAGCAGGCGCCGCCCCGAGCTGCCAGTCGGATAGGGTACTCACGGCTTTTTGCACCGCCGCGAGCGCCGCCGGGTTGAAAAACAGCGCGGCGGCCGGCGTGCCCGCGGCCGGTTTCAGCACCTGATACGTAGTGGCCTTGCCCGCGGCATCCAGCTCTAGCCGCACAAAAAGCTGCCCGGCCGGGGTGGGGCTAGCCGGGCGCAAGGAGCGTTGCAGCTGCGCCGCCAGCGAGTCGGGGCCGCCTGGGTAGCGCGGGCCAGTATACGTGGCAGGAGCCGGCGGCGCGGGCGTTTGGGCATGGGCGGTTGAGGCGAATAAGCTAGCCAGCAGCAGGCCGCTCAGCCGTAGCTGGCGGTAAAGGTGAGCAGTGCAGAAATCCGTCATAGACCTGGGAAGAGCGAAGGAGCCGCGAAGATAGAAGCCGGAAGGAGCGGGCCCCTACACCTATTCTTCAGCTTACCAAGGGCCAGTTACCGCCGCAAGTAGCTTGCTTCGGCCGTAACTTTGGGGTGGCCCTGCGCATTCGGCGGGGCCTTGCTATTTATTATTGATGAAGAAATATCTATTGCTGGCTAGCCTGCTGGGCCTGGCTAGCGTGGGGCAGGCGCAGCAGGCGCCCATGGCCCCCAATGCCGTGCTGGGCGGCGTGCCCCGCCAAGGCCACGACCACGGCGCCATCTATCTCAACTGGAGCTATAACCGCGACTGGTACACGAAGTCCGATATCCGCTTTAAGAACGATAAGTCAGACGATTATGACTTCACCTTTCACGATGCGGTAGCCCACGACCACCCCAGCATGAGCGACTTCTGGAAGCTCAGCAACCTCACCGTGCCGCAGTACGACCTGTCGGTAGGCTACATGTTTCACGACAAGCACGACCTGGGCATCGAGGTCAGCTGGAACCACCTCAAGTACGTGGTCGATGACTTCCAGACAATGCGTGTGTCGGGCCAGATTCGGGGTTACAAGTTCGACCGCGACACCATCGTGACGCCCGACTTCGTGCACTTGCAGCACACCAACGGCAACAACTACTTGATGGTGAACCTGGTGAAGCGCTGGCAGTTTCTGGCCGGGCGCCACGTGGTGCTCAGCGCCATTGGCAAGGTGGGCGGCGGCCCCATGATATCCTATACCATCTCGTCCATCTTCACCAGCCACGCCGAAGGGCCGTTTCACTACGAAGGCTGGGTGGCCGGGGCTAGCGGCGGCCTGCGCCTCGAGCTGTATAAGTACTTTTTCCTGAGCTCCGACTTTCAGGGTGCCTACGCCCGCTACACCAACAGCTACATCGGCGCCGACCGCCTGGGCCGCGTCACGCACCAGTTCGGCTCGGCCCAGTGGCTCTACGGCTTCGGCTTCATGGTGCCGTTGTAAAGGAGCCTAGCCAGCAATTATTTAAGCTAAAAACCCTCGTTTTTGCCACCCGTTAGGATGGGCAAAAATGAGGGTTTTTTAGTTTGGAGCAACTTGCGAGGGCTAGCCGATTATTGGCGCGCGGTGCGCTTCGGCGCGCCACTGCGTGCACAGGAAAACCAGCAGAAAAACCGCGCCCATTGCCATGAAAAAGATGCGCGCCACGCCATTCTCCACGAAGCCAAACAGCCAGGGCGAAACAAGAAATACGAAGCCGCTCACCAATTCGAGCCGGCCGTGCAGCCAGAACGGCAGCACCTTAATGATGCCCAGCGGCATGTTAGTGAGCAGGCTGACAAGCAGATAGCCGCCCGCCAAAACGTAGCAGACCGTGGCATACGTGCCCGTGAAGCCAAAGAGGCTGGGCGCCGCCGCAAACAGCGCGCACGTGAGGTAGTCGAGGACGCCGTGCAGCGTCGGGGAAATAATTTTCATAGCCTAGCCAGTGAAGAATGAGGAAAAGGCGGCTGACCGGAAAACAGCCGTTTCTGCTCCGCTCTACGGGCCCGGCCGGCCAGATGATATAGCCGCGCTTTCCTTTTGCCAGGTTCGCCAGGGGCTTTACCGCGCTTAACCTCAACGGTTTGCTAGCCCAGGATGCCGGCCAGGCGCTCCACGCCGGGGCCGAGCACGAGGCCGGAATCGGCCCCCAGCCAATCGGTTAAAATGCTGGCGTACAGGCTGCGGAAGTCGAGCTGGTAACGCAGGTCGCCCTGGTCGAGGTCGGCGAGGCTAGCGGGCTGGTTGAGCAGGCCGGCCTTGCGCAGCGCGCCGCTCAGCAAAAACACGTTGTTGGCGGTGCCGTGGTCGGTGCCGTTGCTGGCATTCTGGCCCACGCGGCGGCCAAACTCGCTGAAAACCATGACTAGCGTATTGTGCCACTCGCCATTTTTTTGCAGGTCGGCGGCCAGCGCCGCTAGCCCCTCCGAGAGCACGAGCAGCAGGCGGCCCTGCTGCTCGTGCTGCCGCACGTGGGTATCGAAGCCGCTGAGCGCCAGGTAGTACACCCGCGACTCGACGCCCGAGCTTATCAGCTCGGCGGTAGTTTTCAGGCTCTTGCCAAAGTCAGTATTGGGGTAAGTGGCCGTGCTACTGTGCATCTTCGATTTCTCAAAAAGGTAATCGGCCGACGAGGCCGTTTCGGCCAGTGTCTTGTACAAATAATCCAGCTCCGAGCCGGCCGGGGCGGCGGGTTTTTCCTGGCTCAGCGCGCTCAGGTAGCGGCTCTGCGTGAGCTGGTGAAACTTGCCGGGATTCTTGAGGGCCAGTCCGTTGCGCTGGGCGCCCTTCAGCGCCAGGCTCAGCGTGTCGTCGATTTCGAGGGCCTGGTAGGCGGGCGCGCCGCCGGCGCAGGTGCTGTCGAGGTAGCGGCCTAGCCAGCCGGTGGGCAACAGCTGCTCCGAGCCCGAGCCGGTCTGCCAAATGTCCATCGAGCGGAAGTGCGAGCGGTCGGGGTTGGGGTAGCCCACGGCGTTGCAAATCGCCACCTGGCCCTGGTCAAACAAGCCCTTTAATCCCTTCATGGCTGGGTGCAGGGCTAGCTCCTCGCCCAGCGGCAGCAGGCCCGCGCTTGCCTTGAGCGCCAGCGTAGGCCGCGCCTTGTAATACAGGTCGTTGCGATACGGCACGAGGGTATTCAGACCGTCGTTGCCGCCGCCCAGCTGCACCACAATCAGGCGCCGCGCCGCGCTGCTGGGCGCATCGCGCAGCCGGGCGGCCAGCCGGTTTTCGGGCCGGTCGAGGGCGTGCAAAAACTTGGGCACCAGTAGTAACGTGCTGGCCAGGGCCGAGGATTGCAGAAAGCGGCGGCGTTGCATAGGGATAGGAATTTATAAAGACAAAAACAGTCGGCAAGCTGAGCTTGCCGAAGCATCTTGGATACTGTGCTAATCAAGCCTGTATAGCAACGATGCGAGCAAGATGCTTCGGCAAGCTCAGCATGACAAATACTTTTACCGTTCTGATTATGAGCTGGTATAAGCTAGGCCAGCTGATACTCGGGTAAGCTCAGCAAACTCACCAGCGTAGCGCGCAGGCGCGCCTCGGGCGTGGCGGCCTGGGCCGCCGTTTGCTGCACCAGGGCCAGGTTTTCGGGCCGCAGCGGCGCCTGCAGTAGGAAACTGGCCAGTAGCTGGGGTTGCTTTTCGGCCGAGGCGCTGCCCAGCAATTGCTGGATGGGGGCTAGCGGCAGGTGGGTGGTTTCGGTGTTTTTGACCAAGCGCTCCTGGCCGGTGGTTTGGGGCGTGATGTCGTTTTCATCGTCTTTGAGGCGCACCGCAAACTCGGCGTTTTTGAACAGAATGCTCGGCAGCTGCAGGCGCAGCAGCAGCGACGACGAGTCTATCCAGGCGCGGCCGCCGGGCCAGCCGGCCACGTTGGGCGGCATAAAGAGCGTTTGACCCAGCGCCTTTTGGTAGCCGAGTAGCTGCTTATCGTTGGCTACCTGCAAGTTGAGGGTGCGGCGCAGGCCCGCTACCAGCGCCACCGGCGACTTGATGAGGCTACCCGTGTTGGCGGGTGCATAAAACCAATCGGCCGAAAATAGCCGCGTCAGCAAGTCGCTTACATCGTAGCCGCTCTGCCGAAAAGCCGCGGCCAGCGGCGCAATGCGGGCCGGGTCGGGCACGTCGTTCACAAAAAAGCGGTACAGCTTGGTCACGAGAAACGTGGCCGCCGCTGGCTGCTGCAAGATGATGCGCAGCGCGTCCTCGCCGCCCCAGTTGCCGGTTTGGCCCAGCAGCGTTTTGGGCCCCGCGTCGTGCTGGCGCTCCCGGAACACGAAGCGGCTCTGCCCATCGTAGCCCCAGCCAGTGAAGGCGCGGGCCGCTTCCTTCACGTCGGTTTCGGTGTAGTTGCCCCGGCCCAGCGTGAAAAGCTCCATCACCTCGCGGGCGAAGTTTTCGTTGGGGTGCTCCTTACGATTTTGCTGATTATTAAGAAATTGCAGCATGGCCGGCTCCTGGCTCACGGCCAGCAGCAGGTCCGGAAATTTGCCCAGCGCCTTCTCCCGAATGGTATTGAGCAGGGCCAGCGAGTCGTCGGGCCGGCGCGTGCGGCAGGCAAAATGCCCGTGCCAGAACAGCGCCACTTTCTCGCGCAGCTGGCCGGGCGAGGTCGCCATCTCGTCCATCCAGGCCGTGCTCATGCGGCTAAAGGCATCGCGGATGCCCGCATTCTGCATTTTGCGCTGCGCGGGCGTGAGGTCGGCGCGGCGCAATTGGGGCGGGCCCTGGCGGCGCAGGGTCAGCGCCGAGCGCGGCCGCAGCATATCGACCGGGGCCGGCAGTGCCTCTGGCGTGGGGCTAGCCGTGCCCGGCTGGGCCGAGCTGGCGGGGGCCGGGGGCGCGGCGGCCGGGCCAGCCGCCGGGCTACCCGCGTCCCCGGGCGGCACGGCCATCACGGCGCCCAGCGGGTCTTGAAAGCCAGCTAGCGTAGCGCTCGGAATAGGCTCGTAGGCGCGGGCCTCGTGTAGTAGCTGGCGCAGCACCTTAGCGGGGCTGCCGCCGGCGGCCACATCCTGGGGGCGGGGGCCAAAGCCAGCCCGCCAATACAAGTGCTGGAGCTGCGTGTTCATGGCCGTTGGATGGGGAAGGCGGCAGCGGGTTTAATGCCCGAAAAGCGCCTAATGAGCTTGCAGTAGATTATACGAATTATTTCGTAGATACTACGAAGTAATTCGTATGTGATGCTTGCGGAGTTTTACTTACTGGAAATCACGCGAAGCTTGCTGACATATTTACGCCAGGAAACTGTTTGCTAAGGAGTCGTTTAGGAAGTCGGCTTTCCTTTTGTCCTTGCGAGCGTAGTGTACTAAGCGCCCCCGAACGAGTCATTGAGGCATCATGCTGGCGCGATTGCCGCGCTACGCTCGCAAGGGCAGGCGGCTTTTATGCTTGCCTTGCAGACTTCCTAAACAGCATCCTTGTACCCTCCTCCGATGCCTTCTCCCTCATGCGAAAACTAGGTTATTTTCTGCTCTTATACTGTGGCCTGGTGCGGGCGGCGCTGGCCCAGCAAGCCACCGGCGTGCCGGCCCTCGACCAACTAGTGGCGGCGCTCAACGGCAAGTCGCTGGTCCCCGTGCAGCCCTACCTCACTCCCGAAACCCGCGTGAGCAGCCTGCCGCCCGCCTACACCGAGCGGGCGCTGGCGCAACTGCTGCCGCAGTACGGTCCGGTCGAAAAACTGCGCATTGTGCGCCAGGAGCCCGCCGGCCCCAACACCCGCTACGTGTGCGCGCTGGCCCGCCAGGGCACCGAAAAGGAGGTGACTTTCGTGCTAACTCCCGCCGGGCAATTCACCGAGTTGAACCTGATAATGGCCAGCGCGAAGAAAATCGCCACCACCTTTGGCCCTAATGAACTGACCACGCCCCCCAGCGCCGACGCGCCCGCCAGGGTGCTCAACGGCCTGCTGCTGGTAGAGGCCGAGGTAGATGGCCGGCGCGGTAACTTCCTGCTCGACACCGGCGCCCCGGCGCTGGTGCTGAACAAGCGCGAGTTTGCGGCCCCGGCCACCGAAACCACCCTGGCCGCCACCGGCAGCACCGGCGTGAATGGCAAGATGGCCGGCATGTCGTACCACGTAGTGCAAAAATTCGACTGGCAGGGCATCAGCTTTCAGCAAAAAGAAGTGCCCACGCTCGACCTGGCTAGCCTCGAACAGAAGCTAGGGGGCCTCCCGCTGCTCGGCCTCATCGGCTACAACGTGCTGAGCCAGTACGCCGTAACGCTTGACTACCGCGGCGGCCAGGTACGCCTGCGTCAGCCCGCCCCGGCGTCCGCGCTCATGCGCGTGCCCTTCACGCTGAGCGGCCACCTGCCCGTGGTGGCGCTGACGGTGGGCGGCCAAACCTTCCAGGTCGGCGTGGACTGCGGGGCGCAGGCCAACCTGCTCGACCAGCAGTACCGGGCCGGGCTAGCCCCAGTATTGCGCCGCGCCACCACCGCCCAGCTCAGCGGGGCCGATGCCGCCGCCCGCACCGTGACTACTGCCCGCCTGCCCGAGGTGCGCCTGGCCGGCCCGCTGGTATTCCGCCGGCAGGCCACGGTATTTGCCGACATGGCCCACCTCAACCAAAACCCGAATCGTGCCCCGCTGCAAGGCCTGGTGGGCTATCCGTTGCTGAGCCAGTATCTTACTACTATTGATTACGTTAATAAGGAGTTGATTTTCAGGGCTTGGTGAGTTGACTAGCCTAGCCAGCCGGTTCATAGTCGAGCGCCCACTACCACCGTCTTTTTGTACTCGCGGCGCTCGCCGCCGCTGGGATGGAATAGCTCAACGTGCACGATGTAGTAGCCCACGGCGGCCTTGCGGCCGCGCTCGTCGAGGCCATCCCACTGCACGAAGCCGGTGGTGGCCAGGCTCTCGTTGCGCAGCAGGCGGCGCGTGAGCTGGCCTAGCGCGTCGTACACCGTCACGGAGCCCACGTAGCCGGGCTGGTCGAGCTGGTAGTTTAGGGTCGTAAAGTCTTGCTGGCCATCATCATCGGGCGTGAAAAGCTCGGGCACTACGCTCAGCTCCTGGCCATTGCCCACGGCATCCTGGGCCTGCGAATTGGGCCGGCCGGGCGTGGCGTAGCCCACCGTGCCGGCCGCCGAGTGGAAGTTGCCGGCCGTGCTAGGGCCCTGCGCCCGAATACGTTCCAGGCTCACCCCGGCCTGCGTGCTTAAAAGCGTCAGCTGCTGGCTTTTATCATAGGTGTAGCGGTCGATTTCTACGCCTGTCGAGCTGTTAATAACGACCGTGCCCGCACTATTATCCAGCGCCGGCAAGCTAGCCACGGCCAGCAGCACGGCCGGGTCGGTGCTGGTGGGGTACTGCGCCTGCAAAATATCGGGGTCCGAGGTCAGCGCCACGAGCTGGCCCGGCGCCAGCACGTAGGGCGCGCCGGGGCTGATGACGACCGTGGCGTTACCGCTAGATTTTTGAATAACAAGCTGATACGCCTGCAGATTGACGTAGCGCAGCGAGCGATTTAGCAGTTCCACGAAGTATACGCCGCCGGGCGCGTGGTTGAATAGCAATTCATTGATAACCAGGTCGCCGGCCTGGGCCGGCTCAGGCAGCGCCAGGCTAGCCGTGGCGAGCGCGCTGCTGGCATTGCCCGCGCAGTCGGTGGCGCGGGCCACGGCCACGGTCAGCGGCTGGCTGGGCAGCAGCGCCGGGCTCACGGTCAGGTCCACGGCCCGAAAATCGGGGCCGACGGGCGCCGCCCGTTGCACGGTGGGCGCGGGGACGGCGCCACTTTGTAGGGTGTAGAGGGCTAGCGAGGCGGCAGTCGTGCTGTCGAGCTTCTCGCTGAACGTGAGGCGGATAGTGGTGGGCGTGAGAGCCACGGCGCCGCGCAGGGTGGGCGGCGTGCGGTCGGGGTTGGGGGCGGCCACGCTGTTGCGGCGGCCGGGGGTGCCGCCGCTAGGGTCCTGGCTAGCCTGCCAGTTGAGGGCGGTGCCGCAGTAGTTGGCGGGGTCCAGCATTTCGAGGGTCCAGCCGCCCTGGGCCTTGCGCAGGTCGCGGTACCAAGTGTCGGCGTAGGCGACTTCGAAGAGGGTAGTGCCGCCCAGGCCGCGCAGCACCAGCTGGTCGCCGGCGTTGCTGAGGGCCGGGAAGTTGCTGACACCGTATACTTTACCGTAGGCGGCGAACTGCGCGGCCCGCGTGCTGCCGCACACCACGGCGTACTGGCCGGGCAGCAGCCGGGCGGTATCGGGCAGCGCGGCGGCGGCACTGCCGGGCTTCAGCAGGCGCACGCCGCGCAGGCTCAGGGTTTTGGTCGCGGTGTTGTTGTAAAGCTCGATAAACTCCGACGCGGGCAGGCCGACCACCGGCGTTTCGTCGGCCATAATCTCAGTAATAAGCAGCTCACCCACGCGGGGCGCCATCGGCACGCCGCCGAAGCTCGCCGTGAGTGGCCCGGCCGCCACGTTGCCGTAGAGGTCGGCCAGCTGGCGTACTTCCAGGGTATTCGTCGCCCCAAAATCCTGTCCGAAAACCAGCCGCACCACGGCTGGGTTCAGGGCCGATACGGTGGCCGTGGCGGGCACCGCACCCGTGGCCAGCCGGTAGCGCGCCGGCTGGCCGGCGGTGGCCGGGTCCACGGCCTCGTTGAAAGCGACGTCGACCGTGCGTGCATCTACGGCCGAGGCGCGGGTGAGGAGCGGCGCCGTGGCATCGGTCACGCTGCAATCGTCGAAGTAAAAGTTTTTGGCATTGGCCGCCGAGTAAAGCAAGGCCACGCCCACGGCAGCGCTGCGCTGGTGCGTGTTATCGATGGGCTGGCTAGCCTCGGCCACGAAGCTGCGGCCGCCAGTGAGGTCGCGCGCCAGTGTCCACTGGCCAGTGAGCGAGCGGGTTATGCGCACGCGCACCACGTTGTTGGTCGTCGAGTTTAGCGTGCCATTCAGGCCGTCGATAACGAGCACGGCGGTTTTTGCCGAGTCTTTGCGGAAAAGACTTACCTCGTCGTCGGTGCCGCCCAGGCGCACGAAGTAGCCCTTGGTGGCCGGGCTTTTGAGGTCGGCCTGCGAGGCCAGCAGCCACACATCGGCCAGGTTGCCGGAGGAGGTGGCGAGCTTCAGGTTAGCCCAGAATTCCCAGGTGGTGCCGGTGCTGGCCTGGCAGGGCGTGGCGAGCTGCAGCTGCGTGCCGGTGGTGGCGGGGCCGTTGCTTTGCAGCACCTGGCTAGCCACTACGAAGCTGCCGGCATCACCGGTCCAGGTAGGGTTGCGGGTGAAATCGCCGTCGGCAAATGACTCGGCTAGTTGGGCCTGCGCCACCAGCGGCAGCCAGAAAAGTAAAAGCAACAAATGCTTCATTGAGGGAGCTGCTAAGAATAGCTAGCCCCAAATAAACATGCAGAAGTTGCTTTATAGTGAGAGAGGACGCAAAAAAACGGCGGGTGAGTACGCTACTCACCCGCCGCTGCGGTTTCGGGAGACAAATTGCGGGAGCAGCCTGAGCTTCTAGGTCTGGCAGAGCGTGTGCTTGACACGCCCGGACTACAGGCTTAGGCTACTGACCGCTACGCGCTAGCTAGCCTGCACCATGTAAAACTCCCAGGAAATGCGGTCGGGGTCCTTGAAAGCCACGTACTTCATGGGGCCTACGGTGTCCTGTTTAATGCCCGTGTTTTCGACGCCAGCGGCCTCCAGGGCGGCGGCTACGCGCTCCAGCTCGGCCATGTCTTCGCAGGCGATGGCGATGTGGTCGAGGCCCACGTTGAAGGGCGTAAAGGTGCCGCCGCCGGGGTAGGTGGGCTCCGCTTTCTTGAAACCGATGAACGTGGAGCCGACCAGGAAACCCAGAATTTCGGGGGTGTCAAGTGCGATGGGCAGGCCCAGCAAATCGTGGTAAAATGCCTTGGCGCGGCCAAAGTCGGTGGTGCGCAGGGCTACGTGGGCGAGGCCCTTGGTTTTGGGGTTGATGGCCATGGGTGGCGGTGTGGTTTGGGAGGAGGAAGGTTTTAGGAAAGCAGCAGTGGCCGCTATAGCGGCTTGGCAGCGGCTTGTAAACCTCAACGGTTAATCGGCAACTTTGGCTGGCCGGCCGGGGAATATTTTCCGTTTTTGGGCTAGCCAGGTTCTCCCCGCTGATTTTGATGCCCAGCGGCTAGCCAGAAAACCTATTTTGTTCCGACATTTGCCCCGCACCGGCCGGCGTGGGTTCGGCTATTCAACGTGCTGATTAACTGTATTTAAGATGAAAATTGCCGTAGTGGGTGCCACCGGGCTGGTGGGCACCGAGATGCTGAAAGTGCTGGCCGAGCGCCAGTTTCCGGTTACTGAGCTGCTGCCCGTGGCCTCGGCCAAGTCGGTGGGGAGCATCGTGCATTTCCAGGGGGCCGACTACCCGGTGGTGAGCATGGAGGCGGCCATTGCGGCGCGGCCGGCCATCGCCATTTTCTCGGCCGGCGGCGGCGTGTCGCTCGAGTTTGCGCCCAAGTTTGCCGAAGTGGGCACGGTGGTGGTTGATAACTCGTCGGCCTGGCGCATGGATGCTACCAAGAAGCTCATCGTGCCCGAAGTGAACGCCGGGGAGCTGACCAAGGACGATAAAATCATCGCCAACCCGAATTGCTCGACCATTCAGCTGGTGGTGGCGCTCAACGACTTGCACAAAAAATACCAGGCCAAGCGCCTCGTCATCAGCACCTACCAGAGCGTGACCGGCACCGGCAAAAAAGCCGTAGACCAGCTTATGGAGGAGCGCGCTGGCCACCCGGCCAGCAACCCCGCCTACGCCCACCCCATCGACCTGAACGTGCTGCCCCATATCGACGTGTTTCAGCCCAACGGCTACACCAAGGAGGAGCTGAAAATGGTGAACGAGACCAAGAAAATCATGGGCGACGACAGCATCCGCGTCACTGCCACCTGCGTGCGCGTGCCCGTCATGGGCGGCCACTCCGAGTCGGTGAACATCGAGTTTGCCCACGACTTTGACCTGGCCGAGGTGCGCGAAATACTGCGCAACACCGACGGCGTAGAGTTGGTAGACGACCCTAGCCAGAACAGCTACCCCATGCCCAAAGACAGCCACGGCCGCGATGCTGTGCTGGTGGGCCGCCTGCGCCGCGACGAAACCCAGCCCAACACGCTCAATATGTGGATAGTAGCCGACAACCTCCGCAAAGGTGCCGCCACCAACGCCGTGCAGATTGCCGAGTACCTAGCCGCCAAGGGCCTGGTGTAAACCGTAATGCAGCAGTAGCGGGAATAGCGGCGTTGAGGTGGGGGTGTCGGGAGAGT
>JBPBQJ010000173.1:0-27843 GCA_050954765.1 Janthinobacterium lividum
CCCCCCGCCTCACCCGTTTTGCCCCCGCTTATGTCTGCCAACCCCGCCGTACCCGTGCCGCTTGCCGCCCCCATCTCGTTCGAAGACACGCGCATCGCCTTCGAAGCCAAGACCGATGCCGAGCTGCGCAAGATGTACGCCCTGTTTGCCACCATGAACAACGGCGGCCTGGTGAAAGTGGGCAGCGGCCTGATGCAGTCGGCTCTGAAGATTAATTTTCCGGGCACCAAGTTTCTCATCAAGAATTCCATCTTCAAGCAGTTTTGCGGCGGCGAAACTATTAAAGAGTGCGAGCCGGTGATTGCTGAGTTGGGCCGCTACCATATCGGCACCATTCTCGACTACTCGGTGGAGGGCACCGGCAATGATAAGAGTTTTGACCGCACCCGCGACGAGATTTTGGCCACTATTGCCCTGGCCGCTACCACGCCCAATATCCCGTTTTCGGTTTTCAAAGTAACGGGCCTCATGCCCACCGCCCTGCTCGAAAAAGTGCAGGCCAGCGCCGCCCTCACCCCTAGCGAGAAAGATACCTTTGCGCGGGGCCGCCAGCGCCTCGATGCGCTGTGCGCCAGCGCCAATAAGCACGGCGTGCGCTTGTTTGTGGACGCCGAAGAAAGCTGGTTTCAGCAAACTATCGATGACCTGGCCGAGGACATGATGCGCTTGTATAATACAGAGCGCGCCATCGTCTGGAATACGTATCAGCTCTACCGCCACGACCGGCTCGAGGCACTACAAGCCGCCCACGACCGCGCCGTGCAAGGCAATTACTACTTCGGCGTGAAGCTCGTGCGCGGTGCCTACATGGAGAAGGAGGCCCGCGTGGCCCAGCAGCGCGGCCACCGTACGCCCATCAACCCCAGCAAGCAGGCCACCGACGACCTCTATAACGAGAGCCTGCGCTACTGCGTGCAGCACATCGAGCGCATCAGCCTGTGCGCGGGCACCCACAACGAGGCTAGCTCACTGCTGCTCACGCAGTTGATGCAGGAAGCCGGGCTAGCCCCGCAGGATGAGCGCGTGTGGTTTGCCCAGCTCTATGGCATGAGCGACAACCTGAGCTACAACCTTGCCCACGCCGGCTACCACACCGCCAAGTATGTGCCCTACGGCCCCGTAGAGGCCGTGATGCCCTACCTGCTGCGCCGCGCCAACGAGAACACGGCCATCGCCGGCCAGAGCAGCCGCGAGTTTCTGCTCATTCAAAAAGAGCTGCGCCGCCGCCAGGGCCGCTAGCCGGGGCAATAGAAGCCAGCCAGGCAAATAGTGGATTTTTAGGAGCGGCTAGACTGTTTTTGCAACGTAGGCCTGATTTTTGGTATCTTTCCCTAGCCCGTTTGGCAGCTTGGCAAAACCTATGTTTGCCAGCTAGTTGCTGCGGACTGCGCCGTTCTTCCTTCCACCTTTTGTAAAGCTTAGGCCTAGCTGGCTAACGCTGGCTGCTGGTGCCGTTCGATTTTTTTCCATGATTAACCGCCTCCGTCACTACCTCATCCGCTATGCCCGGCAGCAGGCTGGCACGGTCAGCTACCTCACGCTGGTGCAGGAATCCGAACTAGGTTTGAACTTGGATATCTCGCACGAAAAATCGCGCCTCAACGAGATGCTATCCGAGATTTCGACCGAGGAGTTTACGGCTGGCCGACCCATTCTCAGCAGCCTGGTTCGCGTACAAGGCTCTAAAGGTCAAGGTGATAACTTTTATAAAATGTGCGAGCGCCTGGGTATGGGCGAGTGGCGCACGCTGAAGCAAGACGAAAATTTTCTAAAAAATCTTATTAAAGAATGCCGGGAATTCTGGCAACAGGAAGCCAACTACACCGAATATGCGCTAAAGGAAGCCTAGGCCCCTCGCGGGGCCTAACCCGCTCACTACTTATGGGTTGATTACGAAGAAAGCTTCAGCTAGCGCTGGGGCTTTTTTTTGTACCCGCCAGGCCGGGTAGCTGGGCGGCGCCTGTTCCAGCCACCGTGGCCACCGCAACCCGACTTCCGCCACCCCCGTTTAGGTACCCGAAGCCGGACATTAGTCTTGGCAACTATCCACCCAGACCCCTTTTCCGATGAACACCAACGATGCAAATAACCCGATGAATTCGGGCACCGGCGCTGGCGCTAACTATGGTACCAGCAACACCGGCACCGGCCTCGGCGACAGCGGCACTACTAGCAACGAAAGCACTAGCTACAACGCAGGTACCGGTTATAGCAGCGCCACTGGCGGCAGCACCTCTTCCGATGCTGACGAACTTGACTCTACCAACACCAAACCTCTTTCCACCACTTCACCGACCATGCCCACTAACTCCACCGACCCGAACGCTCGCCCCGGCGATGACTACTCTGCTACTCAGAAAGGTGCCGAAATTGCCGGCACTCCTGGTGCCGTAGTAGGCCGCGCAGTAGACGCCGTACAGAATACGACTGACCGCGCCGCTCACGCAGTAAAGGACGCCGCCACCGGCGAAAACGACAGCTACGACAGCGAAACCAGCCACACGAGCGGTATTTTTCGCGACCGTAGCAGCGCCGAGAAAGCTTACCAGTCGCTGCACGACCGCGGCTACAACAAAGACGACGTGCATTTGATGATGTCGGACGATACGCGCAAGACGCATTTCGGCGACGACTCGGCCCATACCGAGCTGGGTGATAAGGCAATGGAAGGTGCAGGTGTCGGTTCGGCCATTGGTGGCACAGCCGGCGCTATCATCGGCGCTATCGCGGCCATTGGTACGTCGGTAGCCCTACCGGGCCTGGGTCTGATTATCGCTGGTCCGCTGGCCGCTGCCCTAGCTGGCGCCGGTGCCGGTGGCCTCACGGGTGGCCTAGTAGGCGCCTTGGTAGGCTCGGGCATCCCCGAGGAGCACGCTGCTGAGTACGAGGAAGGCATTAAAAACGGTGGCATTGTAATGGGCGTGAAGCCCCGCAACGCCGAAGACGCCAAATACTTCGAAGAGCAATTCAAGAGCAACAACGCTGACAAAGTGTACCGCTATTAAGTAGCCTTGTTTTCGAATAAAAACCTCTCCCGAAAGGGAGAGGTTTTTTTATGTGCCCTGTTGATTCACCTTGTGTTGCTAACCTTCCGGGGTGAGGTAGCCAGTGTACTTCTAAGTAGTTCTCATCCAGACTATGCCCGTCAGCTCACCCGACCAGCTTATTAAAGCCCGTAATTAGCCAACCTTATTTTCGCTAATGAATTATTAGTGAATTTGTTGGCCATTAAATTTAATAACCCGTTGCGGTGCAACTATTGGCCGCAGACATAGTTTTTAGTGCAGAATTCGGGCCGCAGCGGAGGGGTTCATTTAGTCGAATGAGTAAACCGGGGCTAGCCCGGTCGATAGCTTATGTGGATAGTACGGTTGGCGTTGGCGCGGCCCTACACCTTCGTGGTGATGGCGCTGCTCATTTTAATTGGGGGCGTGCTGACGATTCAGCGCATGGCGGTCGACATCTTCCCCGATATCCCCATCCCGGTGGTGGGTGTGGTGTGGACCTACGCCGGCATCGCGCCGGAGGAAATGAACCAGCGCGTGGTAATTCCCAACGAGCGGGCTTTTACCACGACGGTAAATAATATTGAGCATATTGAAAGTCAAAGTTTAAAAGGCATCGGCCTGATAAAGGTATTTTTCCAGCCGGGGGCTAACCCTGATGCGGGCGTGGCGCAGCTCACGGCCATCACCCAAACGCTGCTGCGGGTGCTGCCGCCCGGCATCACGCCGCCGCTCATTATCCGTTACTCAGCCTCGAATGTGCCGATTGCCCAAACTTCGCTGAGCTCGGAAACGCTAGGCGAGTCGGACCTGTTTGACGCGGCCAATGCGTTCATCCGGCCGGGGCTAGCGGTGGTGCAGGGTGCCTCGGTGCTGCTGCCGAATGGGGGCAAGCCCAAGCAGGTGATGGTAGACCTCGACCCGCAGAAGCTAGCCGGCAAGGGTCTCAGCGCCAACGACGTAGTGAACGCCCTCACCACCCAAAACCTGACGGTGCCCGCCGGCTCGGCCAAGATTGGCAACCGCGAGTACGACGTGAAGTTGAACTCCAGCCCGGAAGCTATTGCTACGCTTAATGACCTACCAATCAAGGAGGTGAATGGTACCACCATTTACATTCGCGACGTAGCCTTTGTGCACGAGGGCGCGGCGGTGCAAACCAACATCGTGCGCCAGAACGGCCGCCGCACGGCCATCATCCCGATTCTGAAAAGCGGGGCGGCCTCTACCCTGGCCATCATCGACAAGATAAAGCAGGTGCTGCCGAATATTCAGGCCAATGCCCCACCCGGCCTGAATATCAAGCTCTTGTTTGACCAGTCATTCTTTGTGCGGGCCAGTATCAAGGGCGTTATTATTGAGGCCAGCATTGCGGCGGCGCTCACGGGGCTGATGATTCTGCTCTTTCTGGGGTCGTGGCGCTCGACGCTCATTATTGCCACGAGCATTCCGCTTTCTATCCTGGTGAGCATCATTGTGATGAACATCGTGGGGCAGACGCTGAACATTATGACGCTCGGCGGCCTCTCGCTGGCCGTGGGTATTCTGGTGGATGATGCGACGGTGGAAATCGAGAACATTCACCGCAATATGGGCCAGAAAAAGGGCCTGAAACGCAGTATTCTGGATGGTGCGCAGCAGATTGCGACGCCCGCGCTGGTGGCTACGCTGGCCATTTGCATCGTGTTTGTGCCAGTGTTTTTTCTGGGTGGCGTGGCCTCAGCCATTTTCGCCCCCCTAGCCACGGCGGTTATTTTTGCCATGCTGGCGTCGTACATTCTCAGCCGGACGCTGGTGCCAACGCTGGTGATGTACTTGCTGCGCAAGGAATTGCCCATCTACCACGCCCAGGAGGAAGAGGAAGTACCGAGCGCGCACTTTCGCAACGGCCGCGAGGTGACGCAGGGCGAGCGCGACCTGGCCCGCCTGCACCGCGAGCAGTTTGAGCACGCGCACCCCAGCGGCACGCCCGAAGAAGAAGCTGAAACCCCCATCACTGATGCCGAGCGGCGGGCTAGCGAAGGCATTACCAAGAGCTGGGTGTGGCGTATACACACCGCCTTTGAGCATCGGTTTGAGAAGTTTCGGGGCGGCTACACCAAGGCGCTCGACTGGGCGCTGGCCCACCGGCCGCTGGTGGTCACGGCCTTCGTGGTGCTGTTTGTGGGCTCGCTAGGACTGTATCCGCTCATCGGGCAGAACTTCTTCCCGACCGTGGATGCCGGCCAGTTGCGCCTGCACGTGCGGGTGCCCACCGGCACGCGGGTCGAGGAAACCGAGCGCCGCTTCCGCCAGGTGGAAGGCGTTATCAAGCAGGTAATTCCGGCCGAAGAGCTGGATTTGGTGCTCGATAATATTGGGTTGCCGGTGGTGCCTATCAACCTGCTGCTGAGCGATAACCCGACTATCGGAGCCGGCGACGGCGAGATACTCGTGAGCATGAAGGAGGAGCACGGGCCCACGGGCGAGTACATCGAGCGCATTCGGCGCGAAATTCACCGGCAGTATCCCGACCTGATTATCTTTTTCCAGCCGGCCGATATCGTGAACCAGACGCTGAACTTCGGCCTGCCCGCGCCCATCGATATTCAGGTGACGGGCCGCGACCGGGCGGCCAACCAGCGCATTGCCAGCGAATTAAAGCTTAAGGTTGACAAAGTGCAGGGCATCGTAGATGGCTTTATCTACCAGGCTTTTGACCAGCCGCAACTGCGCCTCGACATTGACCGGGTGCGGGCCCAGCAGGCGGGGCTAGCCCAGCGCGACATCGCCAACAACGTGCTCGTGAACCTGAGCAGCAGCACCCAAACCAGCCCCAACCAGTGGCTGAACACCGTGACCGGCGTGAACTACACGGTGGCCGTGCAAACGCCGCCCAGCCAGCTGGCTAGCCTCAACGAGCTGGGCAATATTACCGTGACGGGCCCCGGCCAGCCGGTACCGCAGCTGCTCACCAACTTTGCCCAGCTGCGCCGCACCTCGACCACGGCCGTAGCCTCGGACTACAACATTCAGCGCACCGTAGACCTCTACGCCAGCGTGAGCGGCCGCGACCTGGGCGGCGTGGCCACGGAAGTACGCCAGATAATTGCCGATGCCGAAAAGCACCTGCCCAAGGGCACCACCATCGTGCTACGCGGCCAGGCCGAGTCGATGCGCACCTCGTTTATCGGGCTGGGGCTGGGCGTAGCGGGCGCTATTCTGCTGGTCTACTTGCTAATGGCGGTTAATTTCCAGAGCTGGCTCGACCCGCTCATTATCATTACGGCGCTGCCGGGAGCCCTGGCGGGCATCCTGTGGATGCTGTTTGTGACCCAGACTACGCTAAGCGTACCGGCCCTGATGGGCGCCATTATGTGCATCGGCGTGGCCACGGCCAACTCGATTCTGCTCGTGACTTTTGCCAACGAGCGCCGCGAGGAAGAGCCCGACCTGAGCCCGCGCGATGCGGCCCTCGACGCCGGCTACACCCGCCTGCGCCCGGTACTGATGACGGCCCTAGCCATGATTATCGGCCTGCTGCCCATGTCGCTGGGTATGGGCGAGGGCGGCGAGCAAAACGCTCCGCTCGGCCGCGCCGTGATTGGCGGCCTGATGCTAGCCACCGTTACGACCCTGTTTTTTGTGCCCATCATGTTCTCCTATTTGAAGAAGAAGGAGGAAGCACCGGCTGAAGTTGAGCCGCAGACGCAGGCTGCGTAGTTTATTATGCCTTGCTATGTAGTACGGTCGTCCTGCTGAGCTTGCCGAAGCATCTTGCTCGCATCGTTGAACTGAGCACTGGCAGAAACAGCGAGTTGATAACTGCGCCCTGCAAGATGCTTCGGCAATCTCAGCAGGACGAGTAATGCCTTTTTAAGTTTTCCCTAAATGTCAACCGACTCCCCTTCCGGCGGCACTGGCCGCTTCTGGCTAATTATTCTCGTTATCCTGCTCGTGTTTGGTGGGCTGTTTTTGGTGGGTTTCCTGCCCCGCCTGCGGCACCAGAAAACCCGCGATGAAGCTACTCAGGAGCAAAGCACCGCCAAGCCCGTGGTGACGGTGCTACCCGCCAAAGCCGCCCCCGACACCACCACCGTGACCCTGCCCGCCGACCTGCGCTCGAACCACGAAACCTTCGCTTTTGCCCGCGTCAACGGCTTTGTGCAAAGCTGGACGGCTGACATCGGCCAGCGCGTACGCAAAGGGCAGGTGTTGGCCACCATCGCCACGCCCGAAATCGACCAGCAGATTGCCCAGGCCCAGGCCAACCTTAGCCTGGCCCAAAGCTCCTACGGGCGCCTCACCAGCGTGAGCTTGCCGGGCGCCATCTCTAAGCAGGAACTGGATGCGGGCAAGGCGCAGTACGCAGCCCAGCAGGCAGTGGTGCGGCAGCTACAGGCCCAGCGCGGTTTTCGCCAGGTTATCGCGCCCTTCAATGGGGTGGTGACGCAGCGGAATGTGGAAGTCGGCACCCTCGTGACGGGCGGCAATGCCACGGGCACCCAGCTTTTCAAAATTGAGCAGACCGACACGCTCCGCGCCTTCGTGGACGTGCCGCAGAACTTCGTGCCCGGCATTCGGCGCGGTTTGCGGGCCGACGTACTGGTGCCCGAGTTTCCGAACCAGCCTTTTGAAGGCCGGGTAGCGCGCGACGCCGCCGCCCTCGACGACCAAACCCGTACGCTGCGCACCGAGGTGCAGCTGCCCAACCGCGGCCAGCGCATGCTGCGCCCCGGCGTGTACGCGCAGGTGCGCTTCCGCCTGCCCCAGACCGCGCCGAGCGTGCTCATTTCGGCCAATGCGCTGGTGCCGGGCATCGACCCGAAAGTGGCAGTGGTGCAGGAGGGCAAGATTCGCTTCCGGGACCTGACGCTGGGCCGCGACTTTGGCTCGACCATCGAGGTCACCAAGGGGCTGAAGGGCGGTGAGCAGCTCGTGATAAACCCCGCCGATGGCCTGGCCGAGGGCCTAGCCGTGGATACCAAAGCCGCGCCCAAGCCCAAGACCCCCACCGGCCCGCCGCCCGCCAAGCCCCGCGCCAACGACCCCGACGCACCCCGCGTATCGTCGCCAGTGGCCAAGTAAAAATGGTTGAGCCATAAGCAAAATCGTCTGTCATTGCGAGCGCAGCGCGGTAAGCGCATCAGACCAACCCTAGCGGTGCCAGCCAGGCGCGCGTGCCGCGCTGCGCTCGCAATGACAGCCGTCTCTACCTAAGCATAAATTAAAGAATGCGTATTCCCGTTGCGTTACTAGGCCTGGCACTGGGCGGCTGTGCCGTGAGCCATTATAAATATGAGCCGCCCGCCGTGCCAGTGCCCACGGCGTTTAAGAACGCGGCGGCCGTCGACTCGCTGGGCCGGGGGCGGCCTGAGGTGCCGGCGGCGGTGGCCGCCCGCGCCGACACCGCCGCCCGGCAGCTGCGCCAGACCCCGGCCCTACCCGCCTGGTGGGCAGTATTCAACGACACGACGCTCACGCGACTCGAAGGCCAGGCGGCTAGCCTCAACTTTACGACCCGAGCCGCCGTGGCGCGCATCGACCAGGCACGGGCCCAGCTGCGGGTAGCTGAGGCCCAGCGCTCGCCGGTGGTGGCGCTGGCGCCGTCGTTATACAATACCCAGCTGTCGGCCCTGCGGCCGGTGCAGTCGTCGCTGATTCCGGCGGTGGCGGTGCAGCAGCAGCAATATTATATTCCGCTGAATGTCAGTTACGAAGTTGACCTGTTTGGCCGGCTGCGGCGCGGTGCCCAGGCGGCCCGCGCCACCGCGCAGGCTAGCGAGGCCGACGAGCAGGCCGTGCGCCTCTCGGTGTCGGCCGATGCGGCCAATACCTACTTCAGCGTGCGCGGCCTCGATGCCGAATTGCTGGTGCTCGACAGCGCCCGCCAGGCCCGGCGCTACAATGTGCAGCTCACCAACGCCCGCTTCCAGGCCGGCGTAGACAACGAAATCGGCGTGCGCCGCGCCCAAACCGAGCTGGCCAATGTGGAGGCCAGCGCCATTGAGCTACGCCGCCAGCGCGCCGGGCTGGTGGCCTCGCTGGCCACGCTCACGGGGCGGCCGGCCAGCAGCTTCGTGCTGCCCTCGCTAGCCCCCGACTCGGTGAGCTACCGTAGCGCGCTGCCGCTCACTGACAATCAGAAGCCAGCGGCTTCGGCCGTGCCGCGGCTGCTGCCGCCGTTGCCCGGTATTCCGGCCACGCTGCCGGCTAGCCTGCTCACGCGCCGGCCCGACTTGCGCCGCCAAGAGCGCCTGCTGTCGGCCGCCGACCTGCGCGCCGACCAGGCCCGCCTCAACCGTCTGCCCACGCTGCTGCTCAATGGCTTTATCGGCCCGCAGAGCAGCCACGTGGGCGACCTGCCCAAGGTGGGGCAGGGCCTGACGTACTACGTGGGCGGCGGCTTCAATATTCCGCTTTTTGATGGCGGTCGCCTGCGCGGGGCCGAGCAGCTAGCCCGCGCCCAGGGCCGCGAGCAAGAGGCCGTGTACAGCGGCACCGCCCTCACCGCTTACGAAGAAGTGGAAACGGCCCTGGCCGACGTGCGGGCCAGCGAGGCGCAGCTCGCCGCCCAACAGCGCGCCCTCACTGCTGCCCGGCTAGCCGGGCGCCTTACCCTGGAGCGCTACCGCCGCGGCCTCAGCGACTACTTCGCCGTGGTTGATGCTGACCGCCAGACCCTCGACGCCGCCCGCCTGCTGGTGCAAACCCAGACCACCCAGCTGCGCGCCGCCGTGGCACTGGTGCGGGCGCTCGGGGGCGGCTGGCAGCAGTAGGCTAGCCCACTGGGTTTGCGCTCGCCGGAACGCTAGCTAAACTGTGTGGACAGCAACTAACCGAACGTCATGCTGAGCTTGCCGAAGCATTTCTACCGAACAATTCTGGTTTAGTAAAGATGCTTCGACAAGCTCAGCATGACGTTCTTCTACCTATAAAAGGCTCACTTTTGAGTACTGTCCACAGACCCTAGCTCAGCAGCCCGGCAATGCCCTTCACATTGAGCCGGACGAAGTTGCGGAGTCGGTCAAATCTCGCCTGAGTAGCGGTTAGCTCTTCATCCTTGGGCAGTTGGCTGGGCACCTGCACCGCCAGCCGCTCAAAAACCGAGGCGGCGATGTCTAGGTAGCCTAGCAGCAACAGGTAGAGCTGCTTCTTTTCGTCTTCGGCGTAGCCCTTCGTCCGGATAGCCTTCGTCAGCGTGTCCAGCTGCGTTGTTTCATCGGTGAAAAGGTCGCGCAGGGCACTGCGCTGGTGCGCATATTCTGCCAGCTGGCCGGCTTCGACCGAAGCGGTTGAAAAAGGAAAAGAATCGGCAAAAGCAACTGACTTCGTAAAAGCGGCTTCGGCTTGGTAGATGAGCGCCAAGTGCTTCTGCAAGCTTGCCCAAAGGCCCGTGCGGGCCCGCTCAAAGGCGCTGGCGGTGTCGATATTTCCTGCTGTCATACACGCGGTAGTTAGGCCGCAAAGATACCCCGCACGATGTACCGCAGTAAAAAGCGGCCCATCCTGCACCTGGCAAGGCTGCTTGCCTGCCTACGCGCACTGTATGTTTGCGTTATCCTCCTTACCCTCCCTCACATATGGCAACCCGCAACATCATTTCCTGGGTTCTCCAGGTGCTCATCGGCCTGGCTTTTATTTTCTCGGGCGCTAATAAATTTCTGCATCTGACCGACACGGTGGCGATGTTTGGCAAGCTAGGGCTGCCAGCGGCGCTTACCTACCTGGTGGCCGGGGGCGAGGTGCTGGGCGGCATCGGGCTGCTGGTACCGCGCTTCGTGCGGCCAGCGGCGCTGGGGCTCATCGTCATCATGATTGGGGCGGCGTTTATGCACGCCACCAAAATACCGGGCGGGTTGCTGCCCAACGGCCTGCCGGCGCTGGGCCTGCTGCTGGGTTTGGTCATTATTCTGCTGCTTCGGCGGCCGGCACCGACCCGGCTAGCCTAGCGCGCTGCAACATCTGGCGCGCGCCGCGCTTTAGTACGTAGTCTCGCCGGGTGTGTAGCCCGGCGCTTTTTTTATGCAATTACTCTACTCTTACCTGCGGCGCTATTGGCCGCTGCTGGTGCTAGCCCTGGTGCTGGCCGCTGTCAATCAGGTTTTTTCGCTGCTCGACCCGTATCTGTTTCGCCGGCTGGTCGACCATTTTGTGCCGCGCAACAGCTCGGTGAGCGGGCTGCTGAACGTGCCGTTCTGGCCGTTTTTCTGGCAGGCCATCCCGTACATCGGCGCCATGCTGGGCGTGGCAATGGTGTCGCGCATCGCCAAAAACTTTCAGGATTACTACGTCAACGTCATCACCCAGCGGCTAGGAGCACGCATGTATTCCGACGGCCTGCGCCACTCGCTCGACCTGCCCTACCAGGTGTTTGAGGACCAGCGCTCGGGCGAAACCCTGGGCAAGCTCCAGAAGGTGCGCATCGATGTCGAGAAGCTCATCCAAAGCTTTGTCAACGTGCTGTTTACGGCTGTGGTAGGCATCATCTTCGTGATGTGGTACGCCATTACCGTGTACTGGCCCATTGCCATCGGCTACTTCATCACCATCCCGCTGCTGGGTGTGCTGAGCTTTGCGCTGAGTAAGAAAATCAAGGTCATTCAAAAGACCATCGTGGGCGAAACCACTGCCCTAGCCGGCTCCACCACCGAGAGCCTGCGCAACATCGAGCTGATAAAAAGCCTGGGGCTAGCCCAGCAGGAAACCGAGCGCCTCAACGGCATCACCGATAAAATTCTGAAACTGGAGCTGCGCAAGGTGCGCTACCTGCGCTCGCTGAGTTTCGTGCAGGGCACGTTTGTGAATTTGCTGCGCAACATCATCATTCTGATGCTCTTATACTTGCGGGTGCAAAATCATATCAGCCTGGGCGAGTTCTTCTCGTTCTTCATCTACTCGTTTTCCATCTTCGGGCCGCTGCAAGAGCTGGGCACCATCATCGGCACCTACCGCGAAACCCAGATTTCGCTGGGCAATTTCCAGACTATCCTCGACACGCCGCGCGACGTGAAGCCCACCCACCCGCAGGCCGTGAACCGCATCGAAACGCTGGCTTTCGACCACGTCACGTTCAAGCACCTCACGGCGCCCGCGCCGGCGCTCTCCGGCATTTCGTTCGGGGCCAAGCTGGGCGAAACCATTGCCTTCGTGGGCCCCAGCGGCTCGGGCAAAACCACGCTCGTGAAGCTGCTGGTGGGCCTCTACCCACCCCTAGCGGGCGAAATTCTCTACAACGGCATCCCGAGTCAGAACGTGGACCTCGACCAGCTGCGCGAGCAAATCGGCTTCGTGACGCAGGATACGCAGCTGTTTGCCGGCACCATCCGCGAAAACCTGCGCTTCGTGGCCCCGCAAGCCACCGATGCCGAGTGCCTGCACGCCCTGCACCAAGCGGCGGCCGACGGCCTGCTGGCCCGCGCCCCCAAGGGCCTCGACACGGTGCTCGGCGAGGGCGGCGTGAAGGTGAGCGGCGGCGAAAAGCAGCGCCTCAGCATCGCCAGGGCCCTACTACGCCACCCTACCCTACTTGTGTTTGACGAGGCGACTTCGGCCCTCGACTCGCTCACGGAAGAAGAAATCGGGCGCACGGTGCGCGAGCTTTCGGGCTCGCGCCAGCACATCACGGTGCTCATTGCGCACCGCCTGAGCACGATTTTGCACGCCGACCGCATCTTTGTTTTGGAGCGCGGGCAGGTGGCCGAAGCTGGCCGCCACGACGAGCTGCTGGCCCAAAAAGGCCTGTACTACGCCATGTGGCGCCAGCAGATTGGCGAACGCAAGGAAGTGAGCGCGTTGGCACGCTAAAGAACTAAGGAATAGAAAGAAAAAAACGTCCGTCATGCTGAGCTTGCCGAAGCATCTCTACCGAACAACACCCTAGCGGTGCGGTAGAGATACTTCGGCAAGCTCAGCATGACGGACGTTTTTTGGTTGGAAGCTTTCTGCCCTGTCTTCTACTTGTCCCCAATCAGCATTTGGGCGCCGTTGCCTTTGCCCATGATAATAACCTTGGCATTGGGCGAGGTGGCAATGGCTTGCTGGGCCTTGATGCTTTCGTACTGCAAGAGCTTGTCGCTGAGCTCAGTATTCACGATGCGCTGGTAGTCGGCAATGCCCTGGGCCTCCACGCGCTTGCGCTCGGCTTCCTGCTTTTCCTTTTGCAGCACAAACTGCATTTTCTGGGCGTCCTGCTCGGCCGAAATTTTGCTTTCAATGCTGGTTTTTACCGACTGCGGCAGTTGGATGTTGCGAATCAGGAGTTGGTCGAGCTTGAGGCCGTTGCTGTTGAAATCCTTTTCGATGGCGGCCAGGATGCGAGTTTGAAATTCCTCGCGCCGGGTCGAGTACAGCGCCACCGCGTCGTAGTACACGGCATTGTCGCGGATGCGGGTGCGGGCGATGGCGCGCACAATTTTCTCCTGGTAATCCTCGCCGATGGTGGACAGGATTTTGGGCGCCTGGCTAGGCACCACGTGGTAGAGCACGGTGAGGTCGATGACCACCTCCAGCCCATCGGCCGAGAGCACCCGGATGGCGTCGTCGCCGGCCTGCTGGCCCTCGGTGCGCACCGCCGACATGGTGTAGTTCTGGGTGCGGGTATCGAAGCGGGTGACGCTCACCAGCGGGTTCACCACGCTCAGGCCCGGCCCCAGCACCCGGTTTTCGACTTTGCCAAACAGCGTTTGCACGCCCACTTGCCCCACCCCCACCTGCACCACCGTGCTAAAGGCCACCCCCAGCAGCAGCAGGCCTGTGCCCAACGCCACCAGCCCCCCACGCCACCGCGCAAAGCCCTCGGAATAACGGGCAGCATTCAGGCCCAGAATGAGCACTATAAAACCCAGAAAAATGAGTAACATACCGTAGAAAGACAAAAAAATAAAAACGAGACAGCGTAAAAATCAGGAAAAGAATACCCGGCTGCCTAAGCCCACGCAAGCGCCCACGCCGGGCTAGCCTGGGTGCTCCTAGCAACAGCTCAGGCGCTAACAAACTGCGCACCGCACGCAGTAGTAGAACATTATTTTTCAGGGAGTAGTGCGGCTAAAACAAACTGCCTGGGCTGGCCGAGCCAACCAGTTGCAGGGTAGAAGCCTCGGGCGATTTAGCACAACTTTTATCACCGGCCGCCGCGCTGGCATTACACCTACCTAGGCGGGCCGCTGGGGGCTAGCCGCAACTTTTCGCCGGCTTCGCCCGAATGAAGGAGCCATGCATTTTACCGTCATCACCCCTACCCACCAGCGGCGCGCGCTGCTGCCCGAAACCATTGCCAGCGTGCGGGCCAGCATTTCGGCCCCGTTGGATTTTTCCTTCGAGCACCTGCTTTACCAGAATGGCCCCGACGACGGCACCGCCGCCGTGCTCGCCGAAGCCGCCGCCCAGCCCTATCCGCCGTTGCGCCACTGGCAGCACCCCAGCCCCACGCGCCCCGGCTTTGCCCGCAACGAACTGAGCCAGCATACGCCCGCCGAGGCCTGGGTGGTGCCCCTCGACGACGACGACCTGCTGCTGCAGCGCACCCTCTATCACTACGCTGCCGCCATCGCGGTTAACCCCGGCCGCCCCTGGCTGGTGGCCGATTTTCTGCGCGTAGACGAGCAGGCCCGCTACCTGCCCAACGAGGATTACTACGCCTGGCAATTCGACTCGCCCACGGCCATGCTCACCGCCATTTTTCGGGCCGAGCACTTCATTCAGGGCAATGTGTGCTACAGCAAGGCCCTGCTCGATGAAGTGGGCGGCTACGACCCCGAGCTGGCGATGGCCGAAGACCTGGACCTCTACGTGCGCTTTTTGCTGGCTGGGCACCTGCCCGTGGTGTGCCCGCACTACAGCCACCTGCACCGCTTCCACTCGGCCAACGTGAGCCAGGGCGTGGACGCGGCTAAGCACAACGCCGACCTGCGCGTCATTTATGACAAGTACGCCGCGCCACTGCAGGCGCTGGGCATCGCGGCACCCGGCCGCTAGCCCCGCCGCTCGCAGGCTGAAATGGCCGGTTGAACGGGCAGCAATCGGGGTTTGACGATGCCCTGATTTTGCCGGAAGTGCAGGGGGGAGATTTGAGTAATTATGCGCAACAGCCCACTTTTCACCCGCCCCTCTTTACCATTCATCGGTTGCCCCCAGCCGGCGCTGGCCCCCGCGGTGGTGGTGCAAGTCGTTGATATTATCTGCCCGCTACCCCGGGCACTCGATTTTATGAGCGACGCCCAGCAGTGGCTGCCCTGGGCCATGCCAGCGCTGCAATCGATGCAGCCCCTTCCCTTCGGCCAGTGGCTGCTGACCACCGCCGGTTGCTTGCAGAAATTGCGCCTGCGCACCAGTTCCACCCTGGGCTTGCTCACTTATGAGCTGGTTGACCCCGCCGCCGGCACCTGGCCCGTGCCCGTGCACATGGTGCCCACCGACACGGGCTGCCAGTTGGTTATCACCTTTCGCCAGCCCGCGCACATGCTCCTCGAAGCTTTTGAAACCTGCATCCGCAACACTATTAAGGGGTTGGGGATGCTCAAGCTGGTACTGGAGCAAGACTAGGTGTAAACCCTAGTCGCCCTGTTGCAACGCTCCCTAATGGCGCTAATAGCAGTGTCTAACTATCCCCCAATGGCTACCAGGTATACCTGGTAGCCGTTTTTGCGTAAGCGCTTCCTTAACTCTTCCTCTATGCGTCTACCTTTCCTTTCTGCACTTGCTTTTTGCTGGCTAGCCCTCACCACGGCAGCCGCCCAAACTACCCCGCCGGCCCACACGGTTTTCTTGCTGGGCAATACCGCCCAGGGCGCTTTGCCCACCGCCCGCCTGCAGCAACTTCGCCAGGTGCTGGAGCAGCAAAAAACGCCCTTTACCGTGGTGCACCTCGGCGATATCGTGGGTAATGAAGGGCTAGCCTCCAAGAAAGACTCAGTCCTCTCGGAGCAGGAAAAAAGCCGCGCCGATGCCTTTATCAAGTTGGTGAAGGGCCTACCGCTGGGCAAAATCTATTTCGTGCCCGGCGATAAGGACTGGGCCAACTCGGGCCGCCAGGGTTTGAAGGCCGTGCGCCGCTTGGAGAAGTACATCGAGAAGCAGCTGCCCGGCCAAAATGCCTTTGTGCCCACCAACGGCTGCCCCGGCCCCGAGGTGGTCGATGTGGCCCCGCTGGTGCGCCTCGTGGCCCTCAACACGCCCTGGTTTACGCACCCCTACGACCGCCCCGAGGCGCCCGACACCGACTGCAAAACGCTGACTAAGGAAGAGTTTCGCGAGCAGCTGCAGGATATTATTGACGACACGAAAGGCAAAAATCTGCTGCTGCTGGGCCACCACCCGGTGGTGACCAACGGTGTGTACGGCGGCCACGAGCCCCTGAGCCGCCACCTGGCGCCGCCCGTGCTGGGCACCATCTACGCCGCCTACCGCCAAAACGTGGGCTCGCCCCGCGACCTGGCTAGCCCCGGCTACCAGGAGCTGCGCAAAGAGCTGCTCAGCAATACCTTGCGCACCAACCCCGGCGTAGTGTACGCCGCCGCGCACGACTATTCGCTGCAACTCACGCCCTTCCAGGGCAGCTACCACTTGGTGGCCGGCAGCTTTGCCCAGAGCCAGCACGTGGGCGTCAGCAATTCGTCGCTTTATAATGAGAAGGCTGACGGCTACGCGACCCTCGACTATTACGCCGACGGCACGGTGAAGAGCCGGTTCTTCACCTTTGGCGAGGCTAGCCAGCCGGCCAAGGAGGCGTATGCGGGCACGCTGTTCCGCTCGCCCTGCGCCAGCGGCACCGATGCGCAGGTACCCGTCAACTCCTTTATCACCGAGTGCCCCGGCGCAGCCAAAACGCCCGCCGAGCAGCAGCCTGAGGCACCGTACCAGACCACCACAATGGTGGTGCCCGGCCCTGAGTACGCGGCCGGTAAGAGCAAGCGCTTCTTTATCGGGCCGCTCTACCGCACCTCGTGGCTAGCCCCGGTGCAGGTTAAAACCCTGGATTTAAACGCCGAAAAGGGTGGCCTGAAACCCTTTGGCCGGGGCGGCGGGCGCCAGACGACCTCGCTCAAGCTCATCGCCCGCGACTCGAGCGAGTACGTGTTTCGCTCGGTCGATAAGGACGTGACGGGCATTTTGCCGCCCGAGCTGCAACAGTCGTTCGTGTCGAGTATTCTGAAGGACATTACGGCCACGGCCAACCCATATTCGGGCCTGCCCATCAGCGCGCTGCTCGACCACACCGACATTTTGCACGCCCGGCCGCGCCTGTTTCGCCTGCCCGATAACAACCAGCTCGGCCCCTACCGCCAGGAATACGCGGGCCTGCTCGGCACCCTGGAGGACCGGCCCGTGGACCCCAAACCAAACTTGGCGGGCTTCGGCAAATCGGATGAGGTGACGCGCAGCTACAGCTTTTTCCGCAAGCTCTACAAGGACCACGACAACCGCGTGGATGCGCCCGCGCTGGCCCGCGCCCGCGCCTTCGATATGCTGGTGGCCGATTTTGGTAAGCACGAGGACAACTGGAAATGGGCTGGCTACGACCAGGGCAAGGGCCAAGGCAGCGTGTACCGCCCCATTCCGCGCGACCGCGACCAGTCATTTACCAAGTGGAACGGCCTGCTCACGTACCTAGCCAACCGCCAGTGGGCCGTGCCCAGCATCGAGGACTTCGGCGACGAGTTTGGCGACATGAAGAGCCTGAACTGGCCGGCCCGTCACCTCGACCGCTTCCTGCTGCAAAGCCTGACGCGCCAGGACTGGCAAACTGCCGCCAAGTACCTGCAAAGTCAGCTCACGCCCGCCGTAATTGACGAGGCCACCGCCACGCTGCCGGCCGAGGTGCAGCCGCTTTCGGGCCAGGAAATCAACCGCAAGCTCAAGGCTCGCCTGCAGCAATTGCCGCAGGCCATCGACCGCTACTACTTGTTGCTAGCCAGCCGGGTCGATGTGGTGGGCTCCAACAAGGCCGAGATTTTCAAAGTCGAGCGTCTGGCTGGCGGCCGGGTGCGCGTGCAGGAATTCGACCGTAAGGGCGACACGCAGGAGCCTAACGGCGCGGCGCTCTTCGACCGCACGTTTGAGCCGGGCGAAACGCAGGAAGTGGACCTCTACGGCCTCGATGGCCAGGATATTTTTCAGGTATCCGGCGATGGCGGCGCGGGCAGCATCCTGGTGCGCGTAATTGGCGGCGAAGGCAAGGATAAGATAACCGACGACTCGCGGGCCACCGGCCTACGCACGCTTACCAAGGTATACGACTCGCCCACAACCGACCTCACGGCCGGCCCCGAAACCGACGACCACCGCAGCGTGAGCCGCGGCGTTAATCTGTATGACCGGGAGGCGTTTGAGTTTAACAGCTACGCGCCGCGCGCTGGCCTGTTCTACAACCGCAACGACGGCGTGGGCTTCAATGTGGGCGTGGGTTTTGTACGCCAGGGCTTCCGCAAGCCGGGCTACAAGAACCGCTACGATTTTGATGTGCAGGCCTCGACGGGCGGGCAGCTGCAAATAACGGCGGCTAGCCGCCACCGCTACGCCATTGGCAAAGTGGACATTGGGGCGGAGGCTAGCTACGGCAACTTCTTCCCGTTCTATAATTACTTCGGCATCGGCAACGACATCCGGATTAGCCAGGATTTATACGACGTGAAGTACTACCGCGCCCGCTACCGCGGCTTCACCGTCAAGGCCTTTGCCGAGCGCGTGTTCTGGCAGCGTAGCGTGTTCCGCGTTGGCCCCAGCTACGAGTACTACAACACCGATTTTGCTCTCAACAGTGAGTTGGGCCGGGAATTGTACGCGTCTGATTCCACCCGCTTCAACCGCCCCAACGCCACCGACCAGCGCCTCATTGGCCTGAATGCCTTGCTTGATATCGACCTGCGCAATCGCAAGGTGTTTGCCCAGCGCGGCGTGCGCCTGCTCGTGCGCCACGACTCGTACCAGCAGCTCACGGGCGACAAGCGCCGCTTCGGCCTCACCCAGGCCTCGGCCGAATACCTGGGCACCGCTCGGCTCGGCATCCCGATTACGCTGGCCCTGAAGGGCGGTGGCGCCAAAAACTACGGCCCCGATTCGGCCATTCCGTTCTACAAACTCACTAGCCTGGGGCTAGCCGAAAACCTGCGCGGCTACTACCGCAACCGCTTCACGGGCGACGCCAGCTTGTATTTCAACTCGGAACTGCGCTTCGCGCTGGGCCAGAGCAAAAACCACTTTCTACCGTTTTACTACGGCGTGTTTGGCTTTTACGACCAGGGCCGGGTGTACTACAACGGCAGCTCGCCGGGCGGCTGGCACGCGGGCTACGGCGGCGGCTTCTACATTGCGCCGGTGGTCGAAACGCTGGCTTTTTCTATTTCCTACCAAGTGTCGGAAGAGAACAGCCTGGTGCAGTTTGGGCTAGGCTTCCGCATCGACAAATAGCTGGGGCTGGCGGCTTGGCCGATGCGGCCAGGCCGCTGGTCGATAGTTGGCACCACACGGGGGCAGGTTGTTGAACCTTTGCTAAATTCCAATAGTCTGAGCACTGAAAGCGCACTGATATCGGTACCTTAGCCGGGTCGCTGGCCTTCAACTATTTGGTTCACGTGTACTTCACTTTCCTGCGCGCATTGGGCCGCCGTTTGGGCGGGTTGGCAGCTTTGAGTTTACTAGCCCACAGCGGCCTGGCCCAGACGCTACCGCTGCCCGCGCCGCGCCCACCCGCGTGCGATGTGGCCGATGTGGCGCACGATATGTTTGCCCGGCTAGCCCGCATACCAACCCACGACTCGCTGGGTTTGCAGCACGGCCGCCGCATGCTGCTGCTGGTGCCGGTGGTAGGCTACTCGCAGCAAACCGGCGCCGTGGTAGAGCTAGCCCTCAATTCGGCCTTCCAGCGGCGCGGCGCCAACGTATCGACCATCGTGGGCACGGCCCAATACACGGCGCACGAGCAACTTATTTTCACGGTCACTTCCTCGCTCTGGCAACCCGACAATGCCTGGAATTTTGTGAACGACTGGCGCGTAATGCGCTACCCGCAAAGCTCCTACGGCCTGGGCATGTACACGAGCACCACCGATGGCGTGGTGTCGATGGACTATAAGTACCTGCGCCTTTACCAAACGGCCTTTCGGCGCGTGGCCCCGGCCTGGTACGTGGGTCTCGGCTATCAGTTTGATAACCATTGGGATATCGTGAGCCGCAACAGCCGCCGCGAGGTGGCTAGCATCTCGCGCTACTCCTACGGCGTATCGGACCGCTCGGCTTCTTCAGGCCTAGTAATCAGCCTCTTGCACGACAACCGCGCCAACGCCATCAATCCGCAGGGCGGCTACCTGCTCAATGCCCAGTACCGCACCAACCGCCAGTGGCTGGGCAGCGACACCAACTACCAGAGCCTGCTGCTCGAAGGCCGGGTGTACCTGCACCCCTCGCGCTACTCGCCCAATATTCTGGCCTTGTGGTCGTATAATACCTTCACACTCAATGGCAACCCGCCCTTTCTCGACCTGCCCGCCACCGGCTGGGATATGTACGGCAACACCGGCCGGGGCTTCATCCAGGGCCGGTTTCGGGGCAAAAACTTTGTCTACGGCGAGGCTGAGTACCGCTTCGGCATCACCCGTAACCGTCTGCTAGGGGGCGTACTCTTCACCAATGCCCAGAGCGTAACCGAGCTAAGCGTGATGCGCGGCAAGGTCCAAAATGGCACCTTCGAAAAAGTGGTGCCCGCCGTGGGCGGCGGCCTGCGCCTCAACCTCAATAAAGCCTCGCGCACCAACCTAGCCATAGACTATGGCTTCGGCTTCGACGGCTCCCATGGCCTCTCGCTGAACCTGGGCGAGGTATTTTAGGAAGCTGGCTGACTAGCTCGTAAAACCAGCTATAGCTTGCTGGCTCTTACCCTAGCCACGCGCTATGTCTCCCTCTTCTGCTGACATTCTCCTCTACCAGTCGCCCGAGGGCCAAATTTAGCTCGATGTGCAGCTCGACCACGATACCGTGTGGCTCACGCAGGCGCAGATGAGCGAGCTGTTCTCCCATAAAATAGTTTTGATTTCTAAGCACTTACGCAATATTTTTTAGACCGGAGAATTGGATGAAAAAAGCAATGTGCAAAAAATGCACATTGCTTCTGCTGACCGGCCAGTTGCTCTTTACAATTTAGAGGTCGTTATCAGCGTCGGTTACCGAGTCAATTTGGTTAAAGGCACCCACTTCCGGCAGTGGGCTACGTAGGTGCTGCGCCAGTACCTCGTGCAAGGTTATGCGCTGAGCGAGAAGCGCCTGGGCGAAAGCCAGCGTCAGCGGGCTGACCTCAAGCGGCTAGTGCAGTTGCAAGCCGAGGTAGCGGCTAGCCAGGAGTTGACCGCCGACCAGTCGGATGCGCTGCTACGCATCCTGGGCGACTACGGCCGAAAGCCGGCCCGAGGACAAAGACGTAGTGGCGACCCTAGTTGTAAGCCTGATTAAAACAGCACTAACTGACCGCAGATTTAACTTATTTAACGGATTGCGCAGATACGCTTGCTGACGCAAGCTGGCTAGGCAGGTAGCAGTTGAATGGCCCGCAAATGACTGGCGCGGATGGGCCCGCTGCGCGGGCTGGCTAGGCGAATAGCAGCAAAACGGCCAACATAAGCCACCTTTGTAGCTTATACCACTCGATTTTGCGTAGGCAGCCCGCGTAGCGGGCGTATCCGCGCAATCCGTTAAATCAGTTAAATCTGCGGTCTATGGAGTATCAGTTGACCAAGCTCGCTGCCATCGATATTGGCTCCAACGCCGTGCGCTGCCAAATTTCGGCAGTCTTATTTTTTCAGGGCCGCTACCGCCTCAAGCGTGTCGAGTACGTGCGCTACCCGCTACGGCTGGGCGAAGACGTGTTTGCCACCGGCGAAATTCCACCGCGCAAGGCCGATAAATTCGTCAAGTTTTTGCACTCGCTCAAGCTGCTGATGGAGGTGCACGAGGTGTCGCACCACCTCATTTGCGCCACTTCAGCCATGCGCACGGCCGCCAACGGCGCAGCGGTGGCCCAGCGCGTGCAGGATGAGCTAGGTCTTACTATTCAAGTAATTGATGGTCAGGCCGAAGCCTCGTACATCAACCGCGTAATTGAGCACGTGCTCGAAGACAACCGCCACTACCTGCACATCGACGTGGGCGGCGGCAGCACTGAGTTCAACATCTACCACGACCGCCGGAAGGTGGCGGCGCAGTCGTTCGAAATCGGCTCCATCCGCCGGATGCAGCAGGAAGAAAGCGGCCGCACGGTGGAGGAAATGAATGGTCTTTGGCAGCGCATGGAGGCCTGGGTACGCGAAAACGCCCGCCGTTACCACGTAACCCGCGCCATCGGCACGGGCGGCAACATCAACAAGATTTACAGCATGTCGCCGGCCGCACCCAACAAGCCCGTCACCAAGCGCAGCGTGCAGGCCATCCTCGACCGCCTCAGCGGCCTCACCATGAGCGAGCGCGTAAACGTGGCCATGCTCAATCCCGACCGCGCCGACGTCATTGTGCCCGCCGGCCACATCTACCTCTCGGCCATGGATTGGGCCGGCGTCAGCAGCATGATAGTGCCCGATATCGGCCTGAAAGACGGCATGTTGCAGGCGCTGTTCGAGCAGTATTTCGACGAGATTAGCCCCAACGTGCATCCTAACATTCTGCCTGTGGCCGACGTGGAAAACGGACCGCTGGTATAGACCGCAGATTTAACGGATTAAACGAATTGCGCAGATACGCCCGCTGAAGCGGGCTGACTATGCTAGCGGGAGTGAATGGCAAAGGGACGCACATCGAGGCGTCCCCTTGTCATGATACCCTGGCCAGCCGTGTAGTCAGCCCGTTTCAGCGGGCGTATCTGCGCAATCCGTTTAATCCGTTAAATCTGCGGTGATGTCGGCTTCCTGTTCCACTTCCAGCTCCATCAGCGCCTCGCCTTGGCCAAAATCGTCGGCGCCGTCTTCTACCACGGGCAGCACCGAGGCAGCTTCGGCGGCGGCGGCCTCAGCGGCGGCTACCTGGCGGCGCTTGGCGGTTTGGTCGTGCAACAGGACTAGCAGGCCCTCGGGGGTGGCCTGGGCTAGCTGGGCTTCGTCGGGGCGGCGGTAGAAGTCGCGGTGAATGTTGAGGGCCGGCTCGCCGGGCGCCGGACGCTGGCAGATGTAGGCGCCATCCTCGCGCATGAGGTAGCTGTTCTGGGTATCGAGCAGGTTGAGTTGCAGAATATGGATGGCCTCGCGGCGCAGCTGCGGGTTGGCAATGAGAAAGAGCGCCTCGATGCGGCGGTCGAAGGAGCGCACCATAGCATCGGCCGAGCCGGCGTAGAGGCGCGCCTCACCGCCGTGGTGAAAGTAAAACAAGCGGGCGTGCTCCAGGTATTCGCCCACAATGCTCTTAACCTCAATATTTTCGCTCAGCCCCGTGCGGCCCGGCCGCAGGCAGCAAATGCCCCGCACGATGAAGCGGATGGGTACGCCGGCCTTGCTGGCCTTGTAAAACTCGTCAATCAGCTCGCGGTCTTCCAGCGAGTTCATCTTCATCACGATGCCGCTGGCTAGGCCCTTCTTGGCATTTTTAGCCTCCTCCCGCACCAGGTGAATGAGCTGCTGACGCATGTCGCGCGGGGCCGTAATGAGGTACTCGTAGTCGTCGGGCTGCGAGTGGCCGGTGATTACGTTGAAGAATTCCGACACGTCGTGGCCATACGTGTCGTTGGTCGTCAGCATACTTAGGTCGGTGTAGAGGCGCGAAGTTTGCTCGTTGTAGTTGCCCGAGCCGATGTGCACGTAGCGCGTCACCTTCTCCCCTTCCTTGCGAATAATCATCAGCATCTTGGTGTGGGTCTTGTACTTACCCACGCCGTAGATGACGAAGCAGCCGGCCTTTTCGAGCCGCGCGCCCTCCCGGATGTTGCGTTCTTCATCAAAGCGCGCCTTCACCTCAAACAGCACCGACACGTGCTTGCCATTCTCGGCTGCCTTCAGCAGCGCGGCCGTCACGCGCGAGTCTTCGGCTAGCCGGTAAATCGTTTGCTTGATACCCAGCACGTGTGGGTCTTCGGCGGCGCGTTCGAGTAGGCGCACTACCGTTTCAATTGAATTATACGGGTGGTGCAGCAGCACGTCGTGGTGTTTGAGGTACTCAAACATATTGTCCTCGACACCTTCGGGCAAGCTCAACGGCAGCACCGGCGCGGGCAGCTTGGCGCCCTTGCCCTTGAAGCTAGGGTAACGCAAAATCTGGTTCAACCCCTTCATATCCAATAAGACCGGAATAACAAAGATGTTGCCGTTGTCGATATTCCAGCGCTCACGCAGGATGTTCATGAGGTAGGGCGAGGCATCGGGCTCGACCTCCACGCGCACCACCCGGCCGCGCTTGCGCGTTTTGAGGCCGGTTTGTATTTCTTTGATAAAGTTACTGTCAATATCCTCCGATTCTTCCAGCGTGAAATCGCCGTTGCGGGTGATGCGCAGCAGGTCGGCCGACACGATTTCGACGTTGCGGAAGAGCTTGGGCAAGTTGGCCCGCACGATTTCCTCGATGGGCACGAATACTACCCGGTCTTTGCGCGTGATTTCGAAAAAGCGCGTCAGGTTTTGCGGAATCTGCACGAACGTGAGGCGCTCCTGGCCCTTTTCTACGTCGGGCGGCAGCGGGTTGGCTAGGGTAGCTACTTCGGGGGTGCCAATTTCGCGCGTCACTACGCCGAAGGTCAGCACCTGGTTCATGATGAGCGGGAAGCCGTGGTACGAGTCGTACACCATCGGCGTGAGCAGCGGGAAAACGGTGTTTTTGAAGTAGCCTTCTACCTTTTTAAGCTCAATTTCCGTCAGCTCCTCGACCCGCCGGATGCTGAAACCCTGCTTCTCAAACTGCGGCTTCAACTCGTTTAAGTACGTGAGCGACTGGTCATTGACGAAGCGGTGGGCAAAGTCGAGCAGCTTGCGCCGAAACGGCAATTCGCGCAGGCCCGAGTAGTCGACGCGCTCCTTGCCGTAGTCCAGATAGTTGTAGAGCGAGCCCACCCGAATCATGAAAAACTCGTCGAGGTTCGAGCTCGTGATGCTGATAAAGCGCAGCTTATCGAAGAGCGAGCGGCTAGGGTCCTTGGCCTGGTCGAGCACCCGGTAGTTGAAGCGCAGCCAACTCAAATCGCGGCTGATGTACTTGCTTTTGCGAATAAGGTCGGCCGATTTGAATAATTTCATAGTGCACGTATTTATCGGATGTAAACGGATTTCACCGGCTTCGTGGACGTGGTTTACCAAGCAAAACGTTTGTAAAACCGGGCGGGACCGCTGCCGAACTGGCAAAATAACGGCCTGCGCCGGAGAGGCCGGCTAGCCTTCGCAAAAGAATAACGTGCGGGCTAGCAAAAACAACGTGCTTCGGGGGGGTGCGCCAGCACCTGCGCCGGGCCGGCTCAGCCAAAATCTACCTACCCAGCTCGCTCGTCTGGTTTCAAAATAACTTCGCCGGGCCACGTTGCCGTCTGGGCCGATGGAGGTACCTTTATGAAAATCAGAGTTTTTGCGGCCAACTGCCTTTGGGAAGAGCAGAACCGAGTTTCATCTCCCCTTCGGCCCCTTTGGTATGACGCATCTTTTTTTGGGGGCCCGGCCATCGGTGCTGGCCGCACGCACGCCCACTGCCGGTGGGCAGCCCGGCACGCGCTGGCTGCGCCTTGGCCCGCCCTTCGGGCCGTAGAAGTAGCAATAGTGGCTAGCCCGCTAGCCCCCCCGGCCGCCTGAGCCTCGGCGCGACCGCGCCCTCCCTTTTTTCGCCGCAGCATCGTGCCTGAGTAAGTAGCCTGGGCTACGCACGGGCTGCCTTATTTGCTTACATGGCTTTAGCCGTAACCGCCCCTGGCCAACGCCGGGGCGAAGACCCCATTCTGGTAGTGGAAGACAACGCCGAAGACTTTATGGCCCTGCGCCGAGCCTTCCGCAAGCACGCCGTGCACAACCCCGTGGTGCATTGCGAAAACGGGGAGCAGGCCCTCGAATACCTGCAAGGCCTGGGCCGGCACCCCGCCTGGCCGGCAGCCCTGCCAGTGCTGGTGCTGCTCGACCTGAACATGCCGGGCCTCGATGGCCGCGATGTGCTCGGGGCCTTGCAGTTCGACGCGGCCCTGCACGCCATTCCGGTCATCGTGTTCACTACCTCGGGCCTAGCCCGCGATGTGACCGACTGCTATCGCCTGGGGGCCAACAGCTACCTCACCAAGCCACTGAACTACAGCGAGCTGGAAGAAAAAATCGGGCTCCTGGCGCACTATTGGCTCGATGTATCCGAACTGCCTCACCCTGCCTAATTCGTCTGCCATGAAACGCATCCTGCTCCTCGAAGACAACCCGGCCGACCGCACGCTCTACCGGCGCTACCTCACGCAGCAGCCCTGGGGCGAGCAGTTTGAGTTTGCGGAAGCTTCGTCGGGGGCCGAGGGGCTAGCGCTGTTTACCGCGTGGCGGCCCGACTGCGTGCTGCTCGACTACCAGCTGCCCGATACCGATGGGCTGGAGCTACTGGCTAGCTTCCAGGCCCTGGGCCCGCCCGATACGCTATGCGTGGTAATGATAACGGGCCGCGGCAACGAGCAGCTGGCCGTGCGCGCCCTGCACAACGGCGTGCTCGACTACCTGGTCAAGCAGCAATTTGACCAAGCCATGCTGCACAAAACGGTGGTGCACGCCATCGAAAAAAACGAGTGGCGCCAGTACGTGGGCCGCTACCACGGCCAGCTGCACACCCTGAACCAGCAGCTGCAAGCGTCGCTAGGTGACCTCACCGCTAGCCGCCAGGAGGTGCACGAGCAGAATACGCGCCTGCAGGCGGCCAACCAGAAAATCGGCGTGCGCAACCAGCAGCTGGCGCACGCCAACCAAGACCTCGACAACTTCGTGTACGCCGCCAGCCACGACCTCAAAGAGCCGGTTAATAACCTGGTGGGGCTTTTTGACGAGCTGCGGCGCACCGCCACATTTCACGACGAGGCCGCGGCCGTGGTGCTGCACTTGGTCGATAGGTCGCTGCTCAGCCTCTCCACCACCATTCACGACCTGGCGGCCGTAGTGCAGGAGCAGCGCCACCCCAGCGGCCAGCCTACCGAGCTCGTGACCTTTGCCGAGCTGGCTGCCGAGGCGCAGCTAGCCCTGCGGCCCGAGTTGCTGGCCACGCAGGCGCAGCTCACCTTCGAGTTTGGGGCCCTACCCACGCTGCCCTATGTGCGCAGCACCCTGCGCACGGTGCTGTTCAACCTGCTCAGCAACTCGCTCAAGTACTGCCAGCCGGGGCGGCCGCTGCGGGTGCGGGTGGGCACCCACAACCTAGCCAGTGGCCCCATGCTGGAGGTGCAGGACAATGGCCTGGGCATCGACCTGGCGCGCCACGGCGGCGAGCTGTTTCACCTTTTCCGGCGCTTCCACCCCGAGGCCAGCGCCGGCACCGGCGTGGGCTTGTTTCTGGTTAACCGCCTGGTAGCGAGCGGGGGCGGGCGCATCGAGGTCGATAGCCAGCCAGGGCTGGGCACCACGTTTCGGGTGCATTTGCGCGAGAGCGCAGCCTAGCCAACCCGCTGTGCGCGTGGGCGCCCCAAAGGGCGCTAGGCCACCCCGGCAAAGACGTCGGCCCACTCCAGCGGCAGCTCAGGCAGGGTGTGGCTGGGCAGGCGGCTGGCCTGGTCCTATTCATTGGCCAGTTGGTACTCGCCCTGCTCGGTCAGCACGAAGGCTTGCACGACTTTTTCCTTAGGTTGTACGGACAATTATCGGAGCCATAACAGCGCAGAGATGAAATGGACCATTCCCAGGAAGCTGCTGGCCGTTTTGTCGTAGCGCGTGGCTAGACGGCGGAACTGTTTGAGGCGACTGAAAAA
>JBPBQJ010000174.1:0-16938 GCA_050954765.1 Janthinobacterium lividum
CAGCACCAAAGCGGAAAACGGCAACGATTTCTGGGATGGTAAACGGTTTGGTAGTTCAGTTGGTTAGAATGCCGCCCTGTCACGGCGGAGGTCGCGGGTTCGAGTCCCGTCCAGACCGCAATCGTTTACAAAAAAGGCCCTTCCTGTGCACAGGAAGGGCCTTTTTTATTGCCAAATGCGTCGGCTAGGGCCTACCAACTGCTTACCGGGAAAACAAGCAGGTCATATACCACGCTCTGAAACTGCACCTCGCCCACGCGCTCCAGGCCCAGCCCCTGCGTGTGCAGGGTTAGTGAAACAACATTCTCTCGCGCAATGAAGGCAATGCCCAACTCGAAGTGGCCGGCCAACGCCCGCTGGCTAGCCCTAAACAGGCGCCGCAACAGTCTCTGCCCCCGGTACGCCGGCTGCACCAGCACAGGGCCGTAGAAAAACCAGCGGTACTCGGCCAGCGCCCGCTGCTGGTAGGTGAGCGTCGGCAGCCGGGCGATAATCTCCCGCACCAAGGGCGGGTAGCGCTCCGACGGCAAGAGGGAGTTTACAACAAACCCAACCAATTCATCTCCATGCCAAGCCACCTGCCCCGGCACCGAGCTTATCATGGCCTCTAAAGCGGGTGCGGTGAACGAGCCCGTGAGGAAGCCGCCGGCCCGGTCGGCTTCGGCGAGGTGCTGGTATGTATGTTCGTTGGCTAGCGCGGCCACGGCGGGGGCGTCGGTGGGCTGGGCCATGCGAACTTCAATGGCATTAGGTTCCATCAGCACGTGAGTAGTCGGCATTTTTTTCGGCTTTGGCTTGTGAAAGCCAGTTTTATTTTCTTACCTTTGCAGCACCAAAGCGGAAAACGGCAACGATTTCTGGGATGGTAAACGGTTTGGTAGTTCAGTTGGTTAGAATGCCGCCCTGTCACGGCGGAGGTCGCGGGTTCGAGTCCCGTCCAGACCGCAATCGTTTGTAAAAAGGCCCTCCCTGATTTTAGGAAGGGCCTTTTTTATTGTTGGTTTCGCTGGCTAGGGCCGACCTACAAGGTGAGGCCGACCCTGCTCCTACTACTAGCCTAGCTGCGAGCCATACTGCTTTATCATGGCCTCCTCCTGCTTGACGTGGGCGGCGGCAAACTCGGCGCGCTGGGCCTCGGTGCGCACGGTGCCCAGGCTGGCAAGCTGCTGGCGCAGCTCGGCGCCCGGCAAATCGGCGCCATACACGGGCGAGCCGGGCTGCTGGCGCCACGACTCGTGCAGGCTGCCATCGTCCACGGCATCGAAACCCAGCTCCTCTACCAGCTGCATCACCTTCTGCTTAGCGGCGGCATCGTCGCCGGCTACCGGCAGGCCGATTCGGTCGGGCGTGCCAACGGGCTTGCCAGCCTCGCCGAGGCTCGTGAAGCTGATGTTGTTGAACACCTTCACCACCGGGCGGCCCAGGTGCTGCTGCACCCATTCGCTCTCGGTTAGGTCGCCGCTTTCCAATTCGGGCAGCTGGCCATCGCGCAGCAGCGGATAATAGTTGCTCGTGTCAATCACCGGCACGTCGGCGGGTACGCCCTCAAACAGGTCGTTGGGCAGGTCGGGGATGTTTTTGAGCGGGATGGTGACGATAAGTAGCTCGCCCTGGCGGGCGGCTTCGGGCGCCGTAACGGCGGTAGCACCAGTTTTCTGGGCCAGGTCGGCTAGGGTTTCGGGGCCGCGCGAGTTGGCCACGAATACGGTGTGGCCCAGCTTGGTGAGCCGGCCGGCTAGGGTGCCGCCGATGTAGCCGGCGCCAATGATTCCAATTTTCATGGTTGAAGAGATTAAGAGAACAGACCTGCCGCACGTTGCGGCGACCGGTAGCTAGCTTAACCGCTTCAGCGCTAAAAGGCTTTTTCCAGCCCCGCCAGGCTAGCCAAGGGCACATAGCCTTGGCACCTATCGAGCGAAAAAAGGGCGGCTACCCGCATCGCAAGTAGCCGCCTTTTTTAAGCTAGCGGGGCTAGCCCCGCTCCTACTTGCTCGATACTTCGAGGCCCCAGTTGCGGCCTTTTTCTACGGCGGGCACCCCTTTGTCGAGCCACACCGGGGCGGGGGCGCCTTTGAGGTAATGGTCAAAAAACTGGAGCTCGCGCACCGAGATATCCTTGCGGTTTTCGCGCTTCACCAAGTTGTGGGCCTCGCCGTTGTATTGCAGCAGCCACACGGGCTTGCCCAGGCGGCGCAGGTCGGTAAACATCTCGATGCCCTGGTACCACGGCACGGCCCCATCGGCGTCGTTGGACATGATGACCACCGGCGTCTGCACCTTGGGCAGCGCAAACAAAGGCGAATTGCGGATGTAGACCTCGGGCTTTTCCCAGAGCGTGCCGCCGATGCGGCTTTGCGTGCGCTCGTACTGAAACTGCCGGCTCATGCCCGACTCCCAGCGGATACCGCCGTAGGCCGAGGTCATGTTCACGACCGGCGCGCCGGCCCAGGCCGCGGCGTACATGTTGGTTTGGGTGATGAGGTAGGCTACCTGGTAGCCGCCCCAGCTCTGGCCCTGCAGGCCGATGTGGGCGCCATCGACCCAGCTGTTTTTCTTCAGCTCCTCCACGCCCGAATTGATAAACTCGACCGCTGATGGCCCCGGCTCGCCGATAGTGTAGCTGATGTCGGGCGTGAACACCAGGTAGCCGTTGCTGGCAAACAGCGCAATATCGAGCCGCGAGGGCGTGGGCGCGGGCGCCGTGTACTTATACAGGCCCTCCGACAGCTTTTCGTAGAAGTACACCACCATCGGGTACTGCTTGGTGGGGTCGAAATTTTCGGGCTTGTAGAGCACGCCGGTGGCCGAGTAGCCCTTGGGCGTGGTCCAGTGCGTGAGCTCGGCCGTAAACCAGTTGTAGTCCTTCTGCTGCGGGTTGATGGTGCTGAGCTGGGTTTCGTGCACCAGGTCGCGGCTGGCGTAGAGGTCGGCCGGGTGGGTTACGTTCGACTTAGTGTAGAGGAACACCGGGGCGTTCTTGGCCTGCACCAGCGGCGAGTAGCCGAAGGGCGCCAGCACGGCTTGCTGCGGCGCCTTAGTGCTAACCAGGTTTTTGTGGTAGTAGCCCCACTGCTTGGTGGTTTCGTTCTGGGTTAGCAGCCACAGCTCGCTTTTGGGCTCGATGAACTTCTGCTTTTCTACCGGCTGGCGGTAGCGCATGATGAGCTTGTTGGCCCGGCCCACGCCGCCCGTGAAGTTGGTGGCCACGCCGGTCTGGGGGTTGATTTTCCAGATGTCGTAGCGGTCGAAAATCAGCACGGCCTCGTCGTCCTTGGTCCAGGCGGCCACGCCGTAGGGCTGGGCATCGTCGGGCGAGTCGTTTTCCTCGTCGGCCATCGCCACGCCGGTTTTGGCGGTGAGGTTAGTAGTTTGGTGGCTGGCCACCGAAAACGAGTACCAGTTTTTGGTAGCGTAGTCGTACCACACCACGAATTTGCCCTGGGGCGAGAGCTGGAACTGGCTTTTGGCCGCCTGCGGGTTGATGGCCACCCGCGCCCCGGTGCGGGTCGATACCAGATACGCCTGCTTACGGGTGCTGCCCTCCCACTGCATGGCCACGCGCTTGGCCGTGTCAGTCACGGCCAAAATGTACTCGGCATCGCTGCGCTCGGCCACGTATGAGTCGCGCAAATACTCATCTTCCAACTGCAAAAACTTATTGTTTTGCTTCGGATACACCACCGCTAAGTAGTTGCGCTGCAAGTCCTTCTTGAGGTTCTTGAGCTGCATGGGCTGCAGGTAGTCGTCCTTGTAGTTCCAGATGTCGAGCTTGGCGTGCTCGAAGTCCACCAGGGTTGTGTCCTGCGGAATGGGGTCGGGCGCGGTGCCGAAAAACAGCTTCTCGCCATTGTCGCTGAACACCACCTTACCAAACCCGCTCGGCGACCAGCCTTTTTTCAGCTGGCTAGCCCCCGGCGCCAGCACCAGGCGGGCGCTATCGGCCTTGAAGTCGCTGTAGTACAGGCTAAACGGCTTCACCAGCGCCTTTTCGGGGTGCTTTTCGGCGGTGAAGGCCAGCTGCTGGCCCGCGTCGTCGAAAGCCAGGTTTTTGTACACGCCCTTGCCGCCACTCAGTTGTCGCAAATCGTTGCTAGCCAGGTCATATATAAACAAGCCCGACTTAACAGTCTTGCTGCCCTTGGGCGCCGCCACGGCGAAGGCCACTTTATTGCCGGGCTTGCTGAGCTGGAAATCGGTCACCGCCTCAAACGTGCGCACTTTGCCCGTCGTCAGGCTGATAACGGTGAGCAGCGCGCCCTCTTTCTTGGTTTCGAGCAGGCGGTCGGTGATTTTCTTCACCGTGTCTACGGGCGCTTTTTTGAGCGAGTCCTTCACGGCGGGCTTCACCCCCAGGAAGGCCAGCACGGGCGCCTTTTCGGCCACCTGAAACGACTTCAGGTTCGCATATTTCGTGAGCTTACCGGTGTCCACATTGTAGATACCAATGGAGTCTTTAGGCATCTGCTCGGGCTTTTTCTTCTTGATGCGCGCTTGGCGCACGTCCTGGTAGCGGGGCCGAATGGCGAAGACCACAAACCGCGAATCGGCCGTGAACTGGGCCGAGTCGCCACGGTTCACCTGTCGTAGCGGGCGGCCCGCTACGGTTTTAAGGTATAGCGTGCCATCGCCCTGCTGGGGCTTCACCTGGAAGAGCACGTACTTGCCGTTGTCGCTTATCTTCTGATTAGCAACGCTTTGCCATTGGTCGTAAACGGTATGGTCGAGCGGTTTTTTAGGCGCTTGCTGGGCCAGCGCTGGCGTGGCCGCCAGCCCGGCCAGAAGGAGTAGATACTTGGGCATACGTACAAGATAGTGGCAGCGCGGGCTGCCAGTTCGAAACGCCGCAAACGCGCACGCCGCCCCAAAGGCGGGCCCAGTGCCCCAATGGCTGCTTCAGGCCAGCGAGCAATAGGGCGAAGCGCTGCTGGCTAGGCCGTGTAAGCCTGAGGCGCCTCGAAGTAGTGCCACATGGCTTGCAGCAGCACTACGCTACCCCAAGCCACCAGCCCCATCACCACCAAAAACCCCAGCAACACTAAGGCTACCAAGCCTTTGCCGCTACCGGTGTGCCGCCCCTCGGCGTAGTGGCGGCGTAGCAGCGCCACGTTGCGCTCATTACTTTTGTAAGCAAAGTCGAACACGTTGCCTATCAGTGGAATGCCCCCTACCACGGTATCAATCAAAATATTAAGCGCCATGCGCACCACTATTGCCCCGCTGGCACCGTGGCGCAGCATGGTGAGCAGCAGGGCCACCGACACCAGGGAGGTCGACACGTCGCCCACGATGGGCAGCAGCCCCAGCAGCGGGTCGAGGCCGAAGCGAAACCGCGTGCCGGGCAGCCGAAACTGACTGTCCATGAGGCGCGCGATGCGCTCGACCCAGCGTAGGCGCTCGTCGGCGTCGAAGGTGGCGGGTACAACGGGGGCGCGGTCGAGTTGGGGCATGGCGGCGAGGTGGCGAGGGGTTGCTATACGCCACCAGTGCCCGAGCGGCCACAGCAGCAGTTGGCCCCGGCCGAAAGTTTACTGACTGATTGTGCGGCCTAGCCGGCAGTGCCCAAGCCTCGTGCCGCAGGCTAGCGTAGTTTGCGTAAGCGCTACGCACCGCCAGGTACGCCAGCAATTACCGTTTGACTACCAGCCACTTATTACTGGTACTTCCCGTACAGGTTTTCATCTGCAAGACTGACGGCAAGCACCGGATAACGGACTGTCGGAGCAGTGCGCCAGACTTCACTACTGCTGAGCGAAAAAAAAGTTGCGCCTTTTTTCGCAATAGGACGAAAAAAAGGTGGCTTCATTGCCAAACGTGTCCTACTTTTAGGACATGAACTATCCCACCCCCGCTCTACGCCCGCTACCCATTGCTTCGCTTGCTACCGAACAGAGCCGCCAGCGCTTGGCAGCAGCCATTATGGCTATCACTACCGGCATCGCTTACGCTATCGAACCCTATCAGCAACAGCTGCTTGACCGCTACGCCCGCGGCCGCCTGACCCTCGACGAAGTTGTATATTCCCTAGAAGCAGCTGCCTTATTTCGGGCTAATATTCCCCGATAGCGCCGGGCTTATTTCTCTCACCCACTGATTTTTACTTTGTTCGCCCCGGCCCCGGTGCGCCCTCGCCCGCTTCGGGCCAGCGGCTGCATTGGGGCCGAGTCGTGCTGGCTCGGGCTAGGCTTATGCTGAAGTAGTTGGGCTCGCGCCGCACCACTTATCGGCCCTTAGCGCTTAGCTTATTTTGAAGATAATCTCACAAGTAATCAACAGATTACAAACCCTTTACATAAGTATCAAGCCGATGAACTGAAAATATAACATGGCCGGTTAGTGCAATTGGTTCTTGCCATTATACATTCGTGGATTCATGGCAACCTTTTTCTCCTAAACTTGGGCTTTTTTACGCGCACTACGAGCTCTGCTTGGCAGGACCAATTGCGCACCAGCGTGCGCTTGTACTTGTATCTCAACGCTAATCCCGCCGTCGAGGCGGAGTTGGAGGAATTGCTGCGCCACAGCGAACAAGAGCTGCTCGACTATTTGCTGGCGGGCGAACCACCTACGCCCGCCGCGCGCCAGCGTGCCCAGGAGTTTCTGGATATGGCGCAGCACCAGCTGCTGGGCTCGTCGGCCGAGGTGCAGGAACTACTGGCCGAGCTCTCGGCCGAAAACCTGGCCCTTACGCCCAGGCAGCCTAGCCAAGTTGCCGCCGGCAACAGCACGCTACCGGACTAGCTAACAGCATATTACGCACAGTTAATCACCGTTTGGGCTAACCTGAACAGTAGCGAAAAGGGTGGGCGGCGTGCAACCTGCCAGGTGGTATCTTGTTGGGTAAAATAGCCGGGGCACCTGCGGCGCCTAGCGGTGGCTCATGTCCTGGCCTTCCTTTTTATCCTCAGCTTATGGCTATGAATTCTGAACCAGACGCGCCGACCGGCCACGACGAGGCCCGGCGCACGTTTCTCAAGCAGTCGTCGCTGCTCACGGCCCTGGCCCTGGTGCCCGCGCCAGTGGTAACGGCCGCCGCCGAAGGCCTGGACGAGCGCGTGGCCGCCGCCTTCGAAAAAATCCCGCTCAGCCTGAAAGTCAACGGTGTAAAGCACAAGGTTTCGGTAGAGCCGCGGGCCACGCTGCTCGACTTTTTGCGCGAGCAACTGCACCTCACGGGCACCAAAAAGGGCTGCGACTACGGCCAGTGCGGTGCCTGCACGGTGCACGTAGATGGCCAACGTGTGAACGCGTGCCTGAGCTTTGCCGTGATGCACGACGGGCAGGAAATCACAACCATTGAGGGGCTAGCCGATGGCGACAAGCTGCACCCCATGCAAGAGGCTTTCGTGAAGCACGACGGCTTTCAGTGCGGCTACTGCACGCCGGGCCAGATAATGAGCGCCGTGGCCTGCGTGCGCGAGGGCCACGCCGGCTCGGAAGGCGAAATTCGGGAGTACATGAGCGGCAATATCTGCCGCTGCGGCGCCTATGCCAACATTGTGGCCGCCATTCAGGACGTTAAAGGTGGAGGGCAGAAGGTATGAACCAGTTCCAGTACGTGCGGGCTAGCAAGCCCCAGGCCGCTATCGAGGTGGTGGCCAAGGACCCCACCGCCAAGTTTATTGCCGGCGGCACCAACCTCGTCGACTTGATGAAGCGCGGCGTGATGACACCCCAAAAGCTGGTGGACATCAACCGCCTGCCGCTCGCCAAAATCGAGAACCAGCCGGGCAGCCTGCGCATCGGCGCGCTGGCCCTGAACTCGGCCGTGGCCAACGATGCGCAAGTGCGCGCCCGCCAGCCGCTGCTAGCCCTGGCCCTGAACGCCGGGGCCTCGCCGCAGCTACGCAACATGGCCACCGTGGGCGGCAATATGCTGCAACGCACCCGCTGCTCGTATTTCTACGACTTAGCCATGCCGTGCAACAAGCGCGAGCCCGGCACCGGCTGCGGCGCGCTGGCGGGCATCAACCGCATGCACGCCATCTTCGGGGCTAGCTCTACCTGCATCGCGGTGCACCCGAGCGACATGAGCGTGGCGCTGGTGGCGCTCGATGCCACGGTGCTCATTAGCGGGCCCAGGGGCGACCGGCGGCTGGCATTCGGCGACTTCCACCGCCTGCCCGGCGACACGCCGGAGAAAGACTCCAACCTCGAAGCCGGCGAGCTGATAACGGCCGTGGAGATTCCCGACAATGCCTTTAGCAAGCACGTACACTACCAAAAGGTACGCGAGCGGGCTAGCTACGCCTTTGCCCTGGTGAGCGCGGCCGTGGCCTTGGACATTGAAAATAACACGATTAAGGCCGCCCGGCTAGCTTTTGGCAGCGTGGCTCACAAGCCCTGGCGCCTCACGGCTGCCGAGCAGGCCCTAGTGGGCCAGCCCGCCACCGAAGCCAGCTTCCGGCGGGCCGCCGAGGTGGCTATGCAGGGTGCTAAGGCCTTCAAATACAATGCCTACAAGCTCAAGCTAGCCCCCAACGCGCTCGTGCAGGCCCTCAAAACGGCCAGCGCGGCTTAATGTCTTTTCTATCTTTTCTAAAAGAATAAAAGGACGGTCATGCCGAGCGCAGCGAAGCATCTCGCGTGCTGATGCCAGGGTCACTCACCCAACGAAGCGAGCGCGATGCTTCGCTGCGCTCGGCATGGCCGTCCTTTAGTAGCCTATCAACGATATGAAAACGCAAGAAAAGCACATCGGGGGCTCGATGAGCCGGGTAGATGGCCACCTCAAGGTGACGGGCGGTGCCCGCTACTCAGCCGAGTATGAGCTGCCGGGCATGAGCTACGGCGTGCTCGTGGGCAGCACCATTGCCAAGGGCCGCATAACGAGTATAGATACCAAGGCGGCCGAGCGGGCGCCGGGCGTGCTGGCCGTCCTCACCCACCTCAACGCGCCCAAGGTGCCGGGCTTCAAGCCCACGGGCAAAGACCCCTCGCAGCCGCAGACGGTGGGCGGGCCGCTGAAAGTTTTTTACGACGACAAGGTGCTCTTTAATGACCAGCCGATTGCGCTGGTGGTGGCCGATACCTACGAGCGGGCCCGCCACGCGGCCCGGCTCATAAAGGCGCAGTACGCTAAGGAGACGCACCGGACCGACCTGGAAGCCAATGCGGCGCAGGCGTTTTTGCCGACTTCGGCCCAGAAAAACCCGAAGTCGCCGATGGCCGACTACCAGCGCGGGCAGGCCGATGCCTACAAGTCGGCTAGCCTCAAAATTGAGCAGGAGTACGTGATTCCCAACGAGATGCACAGCCCGATGGAGATGCAGTCCATCACGGCGCACTGGGAGGCGGCCGACCGGCTGACGCTCTATGACAAGACGCAGGGCACGATGGGCACGCGCCGCGACTTTGCCAAGGAGTGGAACCTGCCCGAGGAGAACGTGAAGGTTATTGCCACCTTCGTGGGCGGGGCCTTTGGCAATGCCCTGCACAGCTGGCCGCACGAGTCGGCCGCCGTGATGGGCGCCAAGGCAGTAAACCGCCCGCTAAAGCTGATGCTGACCCGCGAGCAGATGTTTACGATGGTGGGCTACCGGCCCTACACCTGGCAGAAAGTGGGCATGAGCGCTACGCCTGACGGCAAAATCACGGCCATCAGCCACGATTCTATCGGCCAAACCTCTACCTACGAGGAGTTTACCGAATCGACGCTGGCCCAGACGCGCATGATGTACGCCGCGCCCAACCTGACGACGCGCTACCGCCTGGCGGCCCTCGACGTGAGCACGCCCATCTGGATGCGTGGCCCCGGCGAGGCCACCGGCGCGTTTGCCCTGGAGTCGGCCATGGATGAGATGGCGTATTTGCTCAAGCTCGACCCGCTGGAGTTTCGCCTGCGCAACTACACCGACCAGGACCCCGAGAAAAACCGGCCCTGGAGCACCAAGTTTCTGAAGGAATGCTACCAGCTGGGGGCCGACCGCATTGGCTGGAAAAACCGCCAGCTGGAGCCCGGCGCCGTGCGCGAGGGCGACTGGCTGCTGGGCTACGGCATGGGCGTGGGCACCTTCGGGGCGCACCGCGGGTCGGCCCACGTGAGCGCCCAGCTGCTGCCCAACGGCCACGTGGTGCTGCAATGCGCCACCACCGACATCGGGCCCGGCACCGGCACGGCCATGACCCAGATTGCGGCCGACGCGCTGGGCCTCGACCCTAGCCGCATCACGTTTGAGCTGGGCAACTCGGGCTTTCCGCAGGCGGGCTCGCAGGGCGGCTCGTCTACGGTGAACACCGTGGGCCAGGCCGTGCAGGATGCTTGCCTGGCCCTGAAAGACAAGCTGCGCGAGCTGGCCGGGGCCAGCCAGCCGGCCTTCGCCGCAGCCAAGAAAGAGGATGTGCAGCTGGCCGACGGCTACCTCACGCTGGCCAGCGCGGGGGCTAGCCGCGCCAAGTACGCCGACCTGCTGAAGCAGCCGGGCGCGTCCTTCGTCAACGTGGAGTCGAAGCCCACCGGCAATGACGGGCAGACGTATTCGATGTACTCGTTTTCGGTGCATTTTGCCCAGGTGGCGGTGCACGTGCTCACGGGTGAGGTACGGGTGCGCAAGCTCGTGTCGTGCGCCGATGCGGGCACCATCATCAACCAGAAAACGGCCGCCAACCAGATGAAGGGCGGCGCCGTGGGCGGCATCGGCATGGCCCTGATGGAAGATGCGATTATCGACCACCGCTTCGGCCGCTACGTCACCAAGGATTTTGCCGACTACCACGTGCCCGTGCAGGCCGACGCGCCGGCCGTGGACGTATTCTTCGTGAACCAGCCCGACTACCACGTGAACGCGCTGGGCACTAAGGGCATCGGCGAAATCGCGACCATCGGCGTGGCCCCGGCCATTGCCAACGCCGTGTTCAACGCCACCGGCAAGCGCGTGCGCGAGCTGCCCATTACGCCCGATAAGTTGGTGTAGGCTAGCGGAGAATTGAAGGCGAAAAAGCCGGAACGACCGTCAGCTTGGCGGTGGTTCCGGCTTTTTTTGCGCGAAAGCAGCGCGGCCTTTCGCTCTTTACCAAACCGATACCTGGGGCGCGGCGCGCGGGGCTAGCCCGGGCGGCGCAACCCCAGCCGCTTGTTTGCCGAACAGGCGGTATGCTGGCCGGCCCGCCGTGGGCTGCCCACCTTTTTGCAGCTGCATGATTTTTCGTACCCGCGCCCTTTCTTACGCCTTGCTGACCCTGCTGGGGTCGGCAGCCCACGCCCAGGTCATCACCCCCGACTCGCCCCTGCCCCGCCTGCTGGCCGAGCGCAAAGTGCTGACCCGCCAGTATGCCGAGGCCAATGCCCAGCGCCACGGCCTGCTCGGCCTCAGCAACAAGCCCAGCAAACAGGATTTACAAGACGTGGTGGACGCTCTGCAAGGCATCGTGGACAAGGATGAGCAGATAGTGGCGGCCCTCAACCTGACCACCCGGCAGGCCCAAACCGCCGCTGCCCAGCTCCAAACCACGGCCACTACCTTGCAAAACACTGGCCGCGACGACCGCAACCTCACCGCCCAGCGCCTGAGCGAGTTGCAAGCCACCGAGCAAAACCTGCAGGAGCGCCTGCGCCAGGCCACCACCCGCCAGCAAGCTATGGAAGCCGACCTGCGCGACGCTCAGCAGGGCCGCACCCTGCGCGATGGCCTGCTGGTGGCTCTGGCGCTGGCCTGCGTGGGCCTGTTTTTTTGGCGCAAGCGACGCGCTACCTAGAACAACGCCGGGCTGGGGAGCCCCGCCCCCTACCCTAGCCAGGCACTGGCGGCGCCCTCGTCCACGAAGCGGGCAAACTGCACCGGGCCGCCGGGGCGCGAGTTGGCGGGCAGGTTGGCCAGGTAGTCGGGCAGCACCAGGAAGCACACCCGCAGCGGCAGGCCCAGGGCCTGCTGCATTTCGGGCAAAAACCGGCTCGTGACCCACTCGGGCCCGTTGAGGCTGCGCGTGACGCGCCGGCGGGCATCGACCAGCCAGCGGCCGCATTGGTAGTGCAGGGCCGCGCGGCGCAGGGCGGCGTAGCCCTCGTGCAGCTCGGCTTCGGACACCGAGCGTAGCCAGCGGCCGGTGAGCTGCCCCAGGTCGGGACGGTAGACGATGTGCAGGCAAACCGTCGAAAACTGGTCGGGCGACATGGTGGAGGTTAATTTCAGGCAAAGCTACGCGCCGGCCCAACTCGCCGCCAGCCAGGCTAGGCTAGGCCGCCAGGGCCGGGCGCGCCACCAACCAGGCGTGCGCGGCGCCCTCGTCGAGAAAACAGGCAAACTGCACGGGGCTGGTGCTGGGACAGCTGCGCGGCGCATCGACCCGGCCGAGCAAGTAGTCGGGCAGCACCAGAAAGCTCACGTTGAGCGGCCGGTCGAGCTCGCGCTGGAGCTGGGGCAGAAACGTGGCCGTGACCCACTCGGGGCTGTAGTGGCTGTGGCTGGCGCGGCGGCGCGAGTCGATAAACCAGCTACTGGCCCCGCAGTGCAGCGTGGCCCGGCGCAGGTTGTCATAGCCGGCCAGCATTTCGGCCGCGCTCACGGCGCGCAGCCAGCGGCCCAGCAGCAGGCCCAGGTCGGGGCGAAAGTTCACATCCAGGTAGTCGGTCGAGTAGAGGTTGGGGCACATAGGCAGTTTGCTTTTTGCAGAAAGAGTTGGGAGGGGAGGTACCTAAACTTACGCAACCCGCCAGCCGCCTGGGTTTGGATAAAACCGGCCAAAAGGCGGGTATTTTCGTGACTTTTGTCACTTTTGTCGTCCCATTTTCATACTGTCAGTCAGCACCTTATCTAGCCTGTATATCTGTTCTAGCAATAGTGCAAAAACGCGCTAGTGGGCCCGCCGCACACGGGGCGGCCGCTACCTTTAGCGCTGGCCGAGGGGGGTGCTGGCTCTTGGCGCGCACGCTGTCTCCTTTTCTGCTAGCTCATGGACCTTGCTGCCCACTACGACGCCCTGCGCCAAGCCGCCCTACCCTGCCTGGCGCGTGGGGCAGCCGAGCTCGATACGCTCCTCGACTCGCCGCTCGATACGCGCCGGGGCCTCACCGTGCTGGCGCGCCCGCCGGCCGCTGTCACGGCCGCCATCGAAACCCTGCTAGCCGACTTTCGGGGCCTTGAGCCCCGGCAGTATTACTACCCGGCCGCCGATGTGCACCTCACCATCCTGTCGCTTATCTCAGCCCACGCGGGGTTTTCGCTGGCGACCATCGAGCCTGCCGCCTATGCCCAAGCCGTGCGCGCTGCGCTGCAGGGTTTGCCGCCCTTTGCCATTCGCTACGCGGGCCTCACGGCCGTGCCGGGTGGCATACTAGTGCAGGGCTTTCCGCTCGATGAGGGCTTGCTGCACCTGCGCGAGGCCCTGCGCGCTCACTTTCAGCACGCGGGGCTAGCGCACTCCATCGACCAGCGCTATCGCATACAAACGGCACATTCCACAGTTGTGCGCTTCCGCCGGCCGCTCGCTAGCCCCGCGCAGCTGGTGGCCGCCCTGGAGCGCTGCCGGCAGCAGGTTATCGGCACGTTTGAAGTCCATACCGTGGAGTTGGTATTTAGCGATTGGTACCAGCGGGCGCAGCATACGCAGCGGCTAGCCACCTATTCCTTGTTAAAGCCGGGGCCTTAGCGGGGCCTTACCTTGCCGCATGTCCGCTACCTATCCCTTTAAAATAGCCGCCGCCAAATCGGCCACCGACCCTACGCGCCAGTTTGCCATTGTGGTGGAGCTCACCGAGCTGGATGAGTATTACCAGCTCTTCGAAAACCACGGCTACGGCGGCACCGGCGCCTCGTGGCGCGAGCACATCGAGACCATTATTGAAGAATTTGAGCCCGACCTGCTCGAACACCTCGAGTTTGATGAGGTCGGCGACACCTTCCTGGCCTATGCCGATAGCCTGGCCGCCGTGCGCCAGTTTATGGCCTGCGTGCTGCCCTACTTTGGCGACCTGGGCAAGCTCAAAAAGTACCTGGGCCAGACTGACCCCGGCGACTTTTTTGAGTAGAGCGGCCTACTAAATAGTGGCGCCGGACCAGCGGCTAGTTGGCAAGGAGTGCTTACGAGCTAGCCAGAGACTAGCCGCCCAGGCTCTTCCCGGCTTTTTACAAAATACCGAAAAAATTTCCGGGTGCTGCTTGTGTTTTAACTGCCCGCAGCTAGCTGGCTGGCTTGGCCGCTAGGGGTGGCTAGCCCTCTTCCGGCGCCGTGGCCCGCCCACTGGTGGCGACGTAGATGCGGCTGCCGTGCGCCCTAACTGCACGGCGCCGTCAGAACCTCGTTTTGGCTGAGTAGCGAGGCTTTTTTTGCCGCACAGGGCCGCCTACATTTACTCGCAGTTGCTCGCTACTCCCCTGTTTCCGGGGCTAGCGGGCGGCGTTTGCTCCGGCCGGAGATGCTAACAAAACGGATGTTTTTTACTGGACTTTGGCCCAGGCGGGCAACGTGTGGCCTGGCGGGCCGCGCCGCGCTTCTCTTTTTTATCTCATTCCCACCCCATTCCTTTTCCCATGAAAAAACCTACCCTCCTGGCCCTGTTTGGGCTGCTTTTTCTGAGCATTTTGCTGCCGCAGCGTGGCGTGGCGCAGGGCAGTATTCCGTTTGTTATTAACAATACGTCGCCCTTTGCCGACACCGATTTGTACGTGGCCATTGTGGGCATCGACCCCAGCAACAACCACGTGTGGATAAACGCGGCCACCAGCCAGGTGCTGCCCATGAGCAGCAGCTACAACACCGTGACCGGCCCCACCATCAACGGCAACACCGGGCCGGGCGCCAACTCGAAGTACGCGGCCTGCTTCACCAAGCTCAGCAACATTCCGAATCACACATTTACGCTGCCCTACATCGCGGGCTGCCGGGTCTACATTGCGCGGGGGCAGCAGCTGTACTTCTACTTTTTTGGGGCTAGCGGCGCGCCCTCGGGCTACACGGCGCCCAATCCGCAGAGCCCCACCGACCCCAACACGGGCATTTTGTACGAGACGATTGAGCTGACCAACAACGGCGGCGGCTTCTTCGGCAACACTACCCGCGTCGATGCCTTTGCCTACCCCATGGGCCTGGAGCTGTACGGCAACGGCTACTACAAGAAGACGGGCGAGCTGAAATCGGCCGCCGACATTGTGGCCGCTTACAAGGCCAACGTGCCCACCGAGTTTCAGGGCACGGTGAACAACACGACGGGCGTCATCTCCTTCCCCAGCAAAACGCCCGCCTTCTACGACGGCACCAACGGCACCACGGCCGGGCAGTACGGCAACTACTTCAAGCCGTATCTCGACGCCATTTGGGCCAAGTACAAGAACGAGGATTTAATTTTCAACGCCGGCAACGCGGGCGTATTCAAGGGCCGCGTGGGCGCCGACAACCGCCTGGTGGTGGTAGGCCAGTCGGGCGCCTACAATGGCCGCACGGGCATCATCACCCGCGAGCCCACCACGCAGGAGGCCTTTGAAGGCAAGGGAGTGTTAGCCACCCGCAACAGCGACGGCGACTGCGACCTCGTGGTGCAGGCCCAGATTACGGCGGCCGTGAACCGCCACGCCATCAGCACGGCCAGCGCGGCGGCGGGCCAGCAGAATTTTTACGACGTGAGCAAGTTTTACCAGGCCGCGCCGATGAACTACTACGCCCGCTTCTGGCACCTGCCGGGCATCAGCGTCGATAACCTGAGCTACGGTTTTGCCTACGACGACGTGGCCGACCAGTCGAGCACGCTCCAAACGCCGCAGCCCACCAAGGTAGTCGCCACGTTTGGCGGCTTTGCCGGCCAGGCCACGAGCACGCCCAAGGCTATTCCCGGCAAGATTGAGGCTGAGAGCTTCACGACGCAGTCGGGCACGCAGACCGAGACGACCACCGACACGGGCGGCGGGCTGAACGTGGACTACTTCGAGACAAACGACTACCTCGACTATTCGGTGAGCGTGGCCACGGCCGGCACTTACACAGTGGGCTTGCGGGTGGCGAGCGCCAACGGCGCGGCCACGCTGCAACTGCGCAACAGCGCGGGCGCGGTGCTGGGCAGCATCAACGTGGGCAACACCGGCGGCTGGCAGAGCTGGCAGACTATCAGCACCAACGTGACCCTGCCGGCCGGCACCCAAACCCTGCGCCTGTTCGCCTCGGCCTCCACGGGCTGCAACGTAAATTGGCTCAACTTCACTAGCGCCTCGGCAGCCTTTAGCAAGCAGCTCGAAGCCGAGGTGGCCAACGTGAACAACGGCATGGTGGTGGAAACCTGCGCCGAAGGTGGCCAGGACATGGGCACCATTGACGCCGGCGACTACCTGGTGTGGAACGGCATCACCATCCCCAGCACCGGCACCTACCTGCTTGAGTATCGGGTGGCTAGCGCCACGAGCGGCGGCACCATCTCGGCCGATTTGAACGCGGGGAATATCCAGCTGGGCAACACTACCATCCCCGGCACTGGCGGCTGGCAAACCTGGACCACCGTGTCGAAAACCGTGACCCTGAACGCCGGCACCTACAACTTCGGTATTTACGCCCAAACCGGCGGCTACAACCTCAACTGGGTGCGTATCACCAAGCAGGGCACCGCCCGTCTGGCCGCGCCGCTGGCCACCGCGCCCGCCAGCACCCAGCCCGACGAGCAGCTCAGCCTTTACCCCAACCCCGTGGCCGACCAGCTGCGCCTGGCCGCCGCGCCCACGCTGGCCGGTAGCTCCTACCGCGTAGTCAACAGCGTGGGCCAGGCCGTACGCAGCGGCACGCTGGGGGCTAGCCTCGACGTGGCCACGCTGCCCGCCGGGCTTTACCTATTGGTAGTCAGCACCCCCGGCCAGCCAACGCTGAGCCGCCGCTTTACCAAGCTGTAGTACGGGTGGCGCTGCCGCGGGGTTTATTTTGCTTGCGGCTGGTTGCGAAACCAGCGCAGCAGGAGGGCTGGCGGTGCATATTTGCGTCTCTGCGCCAGACAAACTGCGTAACGAGGAGACGCTAAGCGGCGGCGCTACA
>JBPBQJ010000175.1:0-14863 GCA_050954765.1 Janthinobacterium lividum
ATTGCTCATCCATCGACTTGCAGCCGGTGGCGGCCAGGGCGAGGAGGAGCGGGGCGAGGTAGCTATTTTTCATGGCGGCGGGGCCGGTTGAGTAAGAAGTTGGAATGCCTGCGAGCGGGGCGCCTCCCGAGACCCCTCTGGGGCCGTCCCCCTCTCCGAAAAGGCGAGGGGGACGGCCCCAGAGGGGTCTCGTGAGGCGCTACGTCAGGGCCCTAAAAAGTCAGATTGATATTTACCCCCATCGAGCGCGTGGGGGCCGATTGCAGGCTAGGGTTCTTAAGCGTGCTCTGCGTGGCGCTGTCGTAGCCCTGGGCGTACTGGTCAAGGTCAAAGTCCTTGCGCTGAGCGAAGTAGAGCAGGTTGCGGCCCACCAGCGAGATATTGGCCCCGCGGATGAAGCGCGCCTGCAACAGGCTGGCTGGCACGGTGTAGCCGATGGTCACCTCGCGCAGCTTGGCGAAGGTTTTGCTCACCATGTAGGGCTCCTCGATGCCGCTGCCGTACACGCCCACGGCGTAGGCCTGCACGGTCGTGGCCTTGGTGTTGGGTGAGAATTCGAGGCTGCCTAGGTTCGAGATATTGCCGTTGGCATCAAACTGCGCCGTGCCGTTGGTGGCCACTACGCCGGGGGCCACGTAGGCGGGCGTGGGGGCCTTGGTGCCCTGGCTGGTGCTCTGCCACTCCTTGAGGCGGGCGGCGCCGAGGTCGCCCGTCACCAGGTCGGTCGCGTTGCCCGAGCTCATGGCGTAGGCATACACCTGGTCGCGGATGACGCCGCCCACGCGGCCGTCAAACTGGAAGCTGAGGTTGAAGTTCTTGTACGAGAAGCGGTTGGTCACGCCCCACACCCAGTCGGGGTTGGTGTAGCCCAGCAGCTGCGTGGTGTTGGTGCCCGAAGGGCGCACCAGCGGCAGGCCGGTGGTGCCGTTGATAATGACCTGGCCATCGGGGCTGCGCAGGTAGTTGTAGCTATAGTAGCCATCGAGCCGCTCGCCGATGCCGAAGACGTGGTTGCCCAGCGTGAGGCCCTTGTCGTCACGGTAGATGTCGGTGAGCGTTTCCTTATACGTGCTCCAGTTGGCCAGCACATCCCAGCTCAGGCCGGTGGGGTTAGCCAGCACCGCGCCCGTGAGGGCCACTTCCCAGCCCTTTTTGCGGGTCGTAATGCCGTTCACCAGCTGGCTGCTGTAGCCCGATGACGAGGGCACCGGCAGGCGGTAAATCTGCGGCCCGTTGTCCGAGATAAAACGCGTCACGTCCAGCCCCAGGCGATTGCCCAGAAACTTAGCGTCGAAGCCAAACTCGTACGACGAGGTCAGCGCCGGCTTAATGTCAGGGTTGGCCAGCACGCTGGTGTAGCTGGCGGCCGGCTGGTTGTTGTAGGGCTTGGTGATGGTGTAGGTGTTTTGGTTGTCGTAGGTGGGGCCGTCGTAGGAGGTCATCACCTCCGTGCCGTAGCCGATGAGGCTAGCCACCGAGTTGCCGGTAGCGGCCTGGTAGGCCGAGCCGATAGTGCTGGCCGTGAGCGCACTGCGCACGGCGGCATACGAGCCCCGCACCTTGAAAAATGAGATGGCTTCGGGCAGCGGCAGGTAGTCGTTCAGCACCGTGCTCAGCGATACCGAGGGGTAAAAAAACGTGCGGCTCTTGGCCGGCAGCGTCGAGAGCTTGTCGAAGCGCCCCGTCACGCCCAGCGACACCAGGTTTTTGTAGCTCAGGTCGGCCGTGCCGTAGGCGCTGAGCACCGTCATGTCGGAGCCAAAATCGTAGGCCTGGGTCGGGTTTTTCGAGTTGCTGAAGTTGTACACGCCCGGCACAATCAGAAAGTCCGTAGTGGCCCAGCTCGAGTTGTAGTTGAACAGGCGCACGTTGGCGCCGGCCACCGCGCTCAGGTTGAAATCGCTGCCTAGCTTCTGGTTGTAGGTCAGCAGTAGGTCGGTGTTGTTTTCGAGCAGGTTGCGGCGGTCTTCGCGGTAGTCGCCCTGGCGCAGGTCGGGTGTTTTGTAGGTGATGGCCGAATAGGGTACCTTCTCGGTGCGCAGCTGGTTCCAGGTCGTTACCTGCGAGCGCAGAGCTACATTGAAGTGGTCGCTCAGCTTGTAGCTGAGGCGGCCGTAGCCGTAGAGGTCGGTTTTGCGGTGCCCGTACAGCCACTCGTTGGCCACGAAATACGGGTTGTTGCCGCGCCCGTACTCGGCGTAGTACTGCTGCACGCCGGGCACACCCTGCGGACCCTTGTAGTAGTCCACCATGTCGGCCAGCGCCCAGCTGCTCGACCCATACACCTGAAAAATGTACGTCTCGCTTTCCGGCCCCGAGCTGCTCTGCGGAATGTTGGGCGAGTTCTGCAAACTCAGGTTCAGTGCCCCGTCAAACTTGAGGTTCTTGTTGAAATTGACGCCCGTGCTCAGGTTGAAGTTGGTGATGTTCAAGCCCGTGTTGGGCACCATGCCGCGCTGGTAGTTATTGGACACCGACAGGCGCACGTCGTAGTTGTCGCCGCTCGACGAGATGGACACGTTGTTGGCCGAGAGCGCGCCCACGCGCATAAAATCGCGGAAGTTGTTGGCGCCCTTGGCTAGCCAGGGCGTGCCCTGGCGCACGCCGTTCACCACCGGCGAGTCGTACTGCGGCACGTTCTGGCCCTCAAAGCGCGGCCCCCAGATGTTGGCCCGGCGGTTCACGTTGCCCGCGTCGTAGAGGTCGTTGGTGTAGGCGTACTGGAAGTTGGAGCCGAAGCCGTACTCGTTCTGCTTGTCTGGCACGGCCAGGTAGCTAGGCTGAAACTGGGTGCTCGAGTTGAACTCCACAGCCACCTTGCGCCCGTTGCCGGTGCCGCGCTTGGTGGTTATCATAATGGCCCCGTTTTGGCCCCGGAAGCCGTAGAGCGCCGCCGCGTTGGGGCCCTTCAGCACCGTGTAGGTCTCGATGTCGTCGGGGCTCACGTTCCAGGTATCCGAGTTGATGGGCACGCCATCCACCACAAACAGCAGGTTGGAATTGCCGCGCAAAATCACCTGCGGGCGACCCAGCAGCTCGGCGCTGGGCGCCACCGTGAGGCCCGCAATTTTGCCGGTCAGCGAGTTGATGGGGTTGGGCTCGCGGGCTTTCACCAGCTGCGCGCCCGCAATCTCCTGCGTGGTGTAGCCGATGGTGCGGGCGTCCTTCTTGATGCCCAGGGCTGTCACCACTACCTCGGCCAGCTCCTTGGTATCCTCGCCCAGCGTCACACTGATGGTGGTTTGGCTGCCCACTACCACATCCTGCGGCTTGTAGCCCACGAACGAAAACGTGAGCGTGGTGCCCGCCTGGCTAGCCGGCACGGCCAGCGAGTACTTGCCCTCGGCGTTGGTAGTGGTGCCCACCGAAGTGCCTTTTACTATGACGTTTACGCCCGGCAGGCCCTCGCCGGTGGTAGCCGTTACCACGCCGCTCACGGCCTGCGTCTGGGCCAGGGCCGGCGCCGCTAGCCCGGCCAGCACCAGGGTAGGGGCCAGGCTCCGCCGAAAGCACCCTAGCCGGGTGCTCACACTAGTAGAATATTGTTTCATCAGAAAAAGAAGGGGTGGTAGCAAAAAGCTGAATGCCAGCTGCGTAGCCGCCGGCGCCAACCAGCCCAACCAACCCGGTGAGTAGTTAAAATCTCAGCCCAGGGCAGGTGGCTCAGTTTGACGGTGCAAAATTCCTTCTTGGTTATTTCGTGAATATTACTCGAATAATACTCTTTCCATCAAAGGAACAAATCGACCAATAATGCTCATTACTAGTTTGTTATTGCCGATAAAATACGCATAACACCTACGCAACAAGGGCCTGCCCCGCCGCAGCAGAACAGGCCCTTGCGTAGGGGTAAGCTTGAACTGGCCGCCTAGCGCACCACGAGCTTGCTGGTGGCGCCGTCGGCGGCGCGCAGCACGTACACGCCGGCCGCTAGCCCGCTGGTTTCCAGCCGGTCGGTGGCGCTGAACTGGCGCACGGCCCGCCCCGTGAGGTCGCAGAGCGCGCCCGACACGGGGCGGCTGAGGCGCACCGTGCTGCCCTGGCTAGGGTTGGGGTACACGGTGAGGGGCGCGGCGGCCGCGCCGGGTCGGGTGGCGGTTACCACGCTGGGCGTCAGGCTGTACACGGCCACGGTGCTGCTCACTTCATTGGCGAGCAGCAGCAGCGGCTGGCCGGTGGGGCTGTCGGTAGCCGACAAAAAGACGATGCCCTCGGGCCCGAGGTCGCCGGTGCCGGCCGTGAGGCTGCGGTTGTTGGCGTAGGCCTCCAGCACCGGGCTAGCGGGGTTGTTGATGTTGAAAACGGCCACGCCGCCCACGCGCTCCAGGCTCACGAAGGCGTAGAGGTTGGTGCCCACGCGGCCGGTGGTCACGCCCTCGGGTTCGGGGCCCTTGTCGTCCGAGCGGTTTTTGCGCACCGGCGCCTCGCCAAAGCCGTTGCTGGCGTTGAAGGTAACGGTTGCGTCGGTCGAGGTGAGGCGCTCCAGCAGGTTGCCGCTGTCGTGCACCTCGGCGCCGGTGGCGGCATTGTAGATGCTGAACGAGCGCCCGCCGTAGGCGTAAATCTCGTCGAAGTCGCCATCGCCGTCGGTGTCGCCCAGCTTGTTGGTCACGTTGAGGCGACCCAGCACGTTGTTGTTTTTCAGCAGGCTAGCGTTCGGAAACACGGTAGCATCGAGCACGTAGGGCGCAGTGGCGCTGCTGGTGCCCAGGCGCACCTGCTCGCTAAAGGCCGAGTAGTCGCGGGCGTCACCCTCGTTGGCCGTCAGCAGATACGCGGTGCCGCCCACCTCAAACGAGGCGATGGCATCGGGCTGGCGCATGCCCTTGATGGGCCAGTTGGCGATAAGTACATCGGCGGTTTGGTCGGAGGCGTCGAGGCCGCGGCCGGGCTGGCGGTGGTCGCTGTAGCCCACCGGGCGCAGGTCGGTTATCGTCTTGGTAGCCAGGTCGAGCACCGCGATGGCGTTGTTTTCCTGCAAGCTGATGTAGGCGGTTTGCGAGTTGGCGCTCACGGCCACGTACTCGGGCTCCAGGTCCTGGGCCACGGTGGCCGGCGCGGTGGCTAGCCCGCCGTAGATGCGGATGCCCCGCGCCCGCAGCGTGGCAGCTTGGCTGTTGTAGCCCGCAAAGCCCACGGTCGTCACGTTGGCCTGGGTGAGGCTGGCCACGCCGCCCGCCAGGTCAATCACCGACACGCTGCCCTCGGGGTCCACGGTGTAGTCGGCCTTGGGCTCACCCTCGTTGGCCGTGAGCACGTAGCGGCCATCGGGCGAGAAGGTAATCATGTCGGGCAGGGCGCCCACGGTCACCTGTTTTTGAAACACGCCGTTCTGGTCGAAGAACACCACGCTGCCGTTGGCCTGCGGGTCGGCGTTCTCCATTGCGCAGGCCACCACGCCGTTGCGGGCATACACCGAGTTGATGCCGCCGTAAGGTTTGATGTCAATCGAGCCCAGGCTGACGATGGCCGCCGGGTTGGCCAGGTTCAGAATATCGAGCTTGCCGCCCACCGAGTTGGCCACGTACAGGCGTTTGGTGCTGGCGTCATAGCTCACAATCTCGGCCGAGTTAATCTGGGTGGTGCCCGCGAAGGGCGTGGCCGTCTGGTAGCTCTGCACCAGGCTCAGGCCGAGGCCACCGGCCCGCACCGGCGCGGCCGTGTCGTTGTCGCGGATGTACACCAGCACATCATTGGCCGTGGCCGACACCGTGGCGTTGGTCGGGTTCAGCAGGCGCACCACGAAGTACTCGGTTTCCTCGGCCACCGCATCATCCAGGATGGGAATGGTCAGCGTCTGGGCACCCGTGGCCCCGGCCGCAAACGTGACGGTTTGGGTGCTGGCGTAGGTAAAATCCTGCCCCGCCGTGGCCGTGCCCAGGGCCTGCACCGCCACCTGCACCGAGCTGGCCGTGGCATTGGCATTGCTGATAGTGAGCGCGATACTTACGCTGCCCGCCCCCTCGGCCACCGTGAGCGTGGCGCTGGGCCTGGCAATGGTGGGCGTAGTCTGGGCCAGGGCGCTGCCGCTGGCTAGCCCCACAAGCAGGGCAGTAGAGAAGAGAGGAAAAGTCGGGCGCATACGCACAGAGTTGGTGAAAGCACCAAAACTACCGGCGGCTTATTGCCTCACTATTATGTGCTTATTATGAAATAAAAGGCGGCGAGTAGGGGTGGGGCTAGCCCCCGCCCGGCGTTGTTGAGTTGCGTTGATTTTACTCGTGTCGCGGGCCCTCCAGTTGGCATTATTTTCCCCCGGCGTTGTCGAATCACCCTACCCCAGCATGGCCCGCGCTGCCACCTGCCCGCTCACCAGGCCCGCCTCGACCGTGCCCGGCGCCCCGCCTTCATACACGCCCTCGCCCGCAAAAAACAACGTGCCCGCCACCGGCGTGGCCAGGGCCGCCCGGGCTGCTGGCGCGCCCACGGTTGGGTAGGAATAGGCGCCGTAGGCGTAGGGCTCGGTACCCCAGTTGCGCACGTAGCTGGCCCGCAACTGCGCCCGCAGGTCGTCGGCCGGCACGGCCAGTAGCTCGGCCAGCGCGTCGAGGGCTAGCGCGAGTATCTCCGCCTCAGAAGCCGCGTGCAGGCGCTCGGCGGCCGGCCCCGCCAGCCAGCCCGTGAGCAGCGGCCGCGCCGCGGGCAGCTGCGTCCACCAGGTGGGCACCGGCGCTTCGGAGAGCAGGAATTCCAGCTCGGGCAGGCGCTCCTGCCAAATGGCGGCCGCAAACTCCAGCTGTATCTTAATAACCGACCCGAAGCCAAGCTGCGCGGCCGCGGCGCGGTGCGCTGGCAGCTCGGGCACGAACGCAAGGTGGCCCGGCTGCCCGCCCGGCCGCTGCCACACGCCCAGCGGCACGGTGCAGAGCACTTGCTGCGCGTGGTAGCTGGTCCCATTCTCGGTCATAACCTCGGCCGCCCCGGGCTGCCAGCAGATTTCCCGCACGGGTGTGGCCAGGTGCAGGGTGGCGCCCGCCGCCTGAGCCCGCTCGGCCAGCCAGTGCAGCAGCGGCCCGTAGCCGCCCACCGGGCGCGGCGAGTCGGCCGCACCCCCGGCGGCCCACTCCTCGCGCAGGGCCAGGGCACTCACGCGCCGGGCATCGGCCGCGTCGTAGCCCTCGGCAAACTGGGTAGCGAAGGCGCGCAGCGGCGCGTGCGTCTCGCCGGCAAACTCGCGGGCCAAAAAGTCGGCTAGGGGTAGGTCTGCCTGAAGCTCATCAAGCTTGGCCAGCAGAGGCGGCAGCAGGTCGAAAAAGTCAACCTCGGGCTGCACCTGGCCCTGCTGCACCACGTAGGTGCGGCCCTCGGTAGCCTGCCAGGCGGTGCCCGCCTCGGCCAGCAGGGCCCTGGTAAGTGGCACGGGCTCGTGCATAAACTCGGCCCCCGCCTCCAGCGCCGCGCCGAAACCGGGCGGCTGCACCGTGTGCACGCGGCCGCCGAGGCGGTTTTGGGCTTCTAGTAATGTTACCCGCCGGCCAGCTTCGGCTAGGGTGCGCGCCGCTAGCAGGCCCGCCGCACCGGCCCCGATAATAAGTACATCTGTCTGGTTGAGTTGGGTAGGGGCGAGCATAGCAAAGAAGAATGGCTGCTATAACAAGGCTAGCACCAAAACGGCCAACGCCGCTAGCCCCGCGCCAACAACCAAAGGCGGCACCCTAGCCGTGGTGCGGCCACTAACACGCAATCAGTAAATTAATTACGCTCGACTAAAACTTACGCAGCTTCTGCTTGCTCAGCTCGTAGCTGATGATGGTGGGCACGTAAAACGTGACGTCGGCCGCCAGCTTGGCGGCCAGTACGCCCAGTGGCACGCTGTGCAGCCAGCGCGGCAGCCAGTACAGCAGCGCGGGGCGAATAACCAAACTGTCGAGCACCTCAGCCACCCCAAACTCGACCACCAACGCCCGGAGGTTGCGCCCCAGCGTGCCAGCCGTGTAGCGCCGCCCCTGCGTGCGCAGTGCCCGGCGCGTCTGCCACACATCCTGCCCCAGCAGGTAGCCGAAGTAAGCCAGGTTGCCGGCCCAGGTAGCGGCCAGCGCCCGCGCTACTTCGGGGCTACCCGCCCGCGTGGCCACGGCCGCCGCGCCTAGCGTGGCCGCCAACGACAGGACCTCGGCCGGCCCATAGCGCCGCAGCCATTCCCGCACCCGCGAAGCGCCGTCAGTAGCCATCGGTATTACAAAAGAACAAGTTGAGTTACCTAAGTAAGTAATTATTATCAACTTATACTAGTGAGCCAGTCTGGAAGCTGCTTGGGCTTTTCAACCAAAAGCCCCGACTCTGGGGCAGAGTCGGGGCTTTTGGCTGAAAAGCCGGGCTGGCTAGGCCGTTTTGGTGCGGCCGGGGCGCTGCTTGGGCGTGCCATCTTTTTTGCGGCCGTAGGGGGCGTCGGCATCGGGGGCAGCGCCGGGCTCGGCAGCGGCGCGGGTTTTGCGGCCCTTGGGCACGTAGCTGTCTTGCAGAAGCTTTTCCATCTCTTCAAAAACCGACCGGGCTTTCTTGAACTGCTTTTGCAGCTCGTTTAGGAGGGCTTCGTTCTGTTCGGCTTTGTTCAGCAGATTTTGCAGCTGCGTAAGGTCAAGGTTCATAAGGCTTTGGCTGAGTAAAGAAATGAATGAGAATGCAAACCTACTACCGGTCAGGAGTTATACTACGCGCCGGGCCCGCTGGTTTGCTACGCGGGCGCTCGCTAGCCCCTCCCGGTGCGCGGTGGGCAACGTGGGCAGTGTGTACTACTTTAGGCCGGGCGCCGGGGCTAGCTGCTTCCTTTTCAGGTGCTCGCCCAGCGCATGAGTCTACGTATCCGACCCCACCTGTGGTTGCTGAGTCTGCTGTGCGGCGTGCTGCTAAGCACTGGCTGCAACCACGCCCCCCGCGAGCAAGCGCAGGCCGCCGCCCCGCCCTTCGAAGTAGCCGAAGCCTCGGTGGCCCAGGTGCACCAGGCCCTGCGCCAGGGCCGCTGCACCTGCGAGCAGCTCGTGCTGGCCTACGAGGCGCGCATCAGGGCCTACGACCAGCCCACGGGCCTCAACGCCATCGTCGTTACCAACCCGGTGGCCCGGGCCACTGCCCGCGAGCTCGATGCCGAGTATCGGCGCACCGGTCGGCTGCGGCCGCTGCACTGCATCCCGCTCATTGTCAAGGATAACTATAACACGGCGGGCCTGCAAACCACGGCCGGCTCGCTGGCGCTCAAGGGCTTTGCCCCCGCCACCGACGCCCGCATGGTGCGCGACCTGAAAGCCGCCGGGGCCGTCGTGCTAGCCAAGTCCAACATGGCCGAGTGGGCCTTTAGCCCGATGGTGACTATCAGCTCCCTGGCGGGCGAAACGCGCAATCCCTACAACCTAGGCCACGTGCCGGCGGGCTCGAGCGGGGGCACGGCCGCCGCGGTGGCCGCTAGCCTGGGCACCGTGGGCCTGGGCACCGACACCGGTAATTCCATCCGCGGGCCCTCGTCACACACGGCACTGGTGGGCTTTCGGCCCACGCTGGGGTTGCTGAGCCGAGCCGGCATCGTGCCCCTGTACCTGCGCAATGATACCGGCGGCCCCATGGCCCGCTCGGTCGCCGATGCCACCGCCCTGCTCGATGCCCTAGCCACCGGCCCCGACCCCGCCGACCCGCTCACGCGCTACGGCGCGGGCAAGGTGCCGGCGGGCGGCTACCAGCAGTTTCTGCTCAAAAATGGCCTGCAAGGCGCCCGCATCGGGGTATTGCGCACCCTGAGTGAGCGCCAGCCCGACCCGCAGGTGAAGGCCCTCTTCGAGCAAGCCCTGGCCGACCTGCGCCGGGCCGGCGCCGTGGTAGTCGAGGTCGAAATTCCCAACTTCGACCAGCTCAGCAAAGACCAGTGGTGCTCGGTTTTCCGGCACGATGTCAACGAGTACCTGGCCGGGCTAGGCCCCACGGCGCCCGTGCACACCATCGGTGAGGTGCTGGCTTCGGGTAAGTACGCGCCGTACATAAAGGCGAACCTGCAAGACGAGCTAGCCCACGGCGGCGCGCCCAGCCCGAGCCAGCCCGGCTGCGGCGAGGCCTACACCGACCCGCGCCGCATCGCTTTCCGCCAAGCCATGCTAGCCGCCATGGACCGCCACCAGGTGGGCGCCCTCGTATACCCCACCTGGAATAACCCGCCCGCCAAAATCGGCGATTTCGCGGGCTACAAGGGCGATAACAGCCAGCTCATTGCGCCGCACACCGGTCAGCCGGCCTTCACGGTGCCCATGGGTTTCACCTACGGCCACCTGCCGGCGGGCCTTCAGCTGCTGGGCCGCTCCTTCGACGAGGCCACGCTCATCAAATACGCCTATGCCTACGAGCAGGCCACGCACCACCGCCGGCCGCCGGCGCGGTTTCCGGCGCTGCCCGCGGTGGCGGGCCAGTAGGGGCTAGCGGGCGCGCTCGGTCTGGGTCAGCAGCTCTTGCAGGTAGCTGCCCCAGATGGCGGGGTTCGAGTGCGTGCCGTGGCCAGTGGTGAGGTCCGTGATGGGCAGCAGCACGTAGCGGCCCTTGGCTACGCGCTTTATCTCGGTGTCCATAATGCCCAACTCGGGCGGGTTCACCTGGTCGTCGGCCGAGTTGATGGCCAGCAGCGGCACCTTGATGGCCGTCAGGTGCGGCGCCGGATTGTAATCACGCGAGGCGTCGAACTGATAAATGAAGTCGTTGGCGTCCAGCGTGCTGTATAGCCGCTCCTCCGTTTTGGCTAGGGCAGCTTCGGCCAGCGCGCGGGTGGGGGCCAGCTTTTGCATCTGCTTGGGGCTGCTGGTCATGAAAATCAGCGACGAGGCGGCCCCGGTCAGCCCCACTTTGGGCTCGGCGGTGTAGTTGCCGCCCTGCCAGGCCGGGTCCATCTCTATCATGTCGATGGCCATTTTGCGCAGCATGCGGTTGCGGCCGGCTATTTCCACGGGCAGGCTAGCCAGGGGCAGCAGGGCATCCATGTAGTCGGGGTATTTATAGCCCCACACCCAGGTTTCCATGCCGCCCATCGAGGTGCCCATAATGAGGCGGGCGTGCGCCACGTGCAGCTTTTCGGTGAGCAGGCGGTAGTCGGCCGCCACCATGTCGTCGTAGGTGTACTTCGGGAATTTCATCCGCAGCCCGTCGCTAGGCTTGCTCGACTTGCCGTGGCCGATGGCATCGGGCAGAATAATGTAGTACTTGGCCGCGTCCAGCGGTTGCCCAGGCCCAAACAAATGCCCCGCAAACAGCTCGCTGATAAAGCTCGTGCCCGCCCCCGTGGTGCCGTGCATAATGAGCACGGCGTTAGTTACCCGGCCGCTTTTATCGGTGCGGGGCTGGCCCACGGTGGTGTAGTGCAGCTTGAGCCGGGGCAGCGTTTCGCCGCTACCAAAGCGAAATTGCGACAGCACGTAGTCGCCCGCCACCGGGGTAGGGTAGGAGGCCTGGGCCGGGCTAGCCAGCGGCAGCGCTAGCCCACCCGCCAGCAGCGCCAGGCGAACAATAGTCATGCGTAAAGAGCTAAATGTGAAAAACAACCGTCCCGCCCGGGCGCCGGTAAGCTGCCAAATGACGGCGATAAAAGGCAAATAAGTACGCGACTGGTGCCGCGAGCTTAGCATTCAGTAGAAAGGCTACCTTGAGAAATGGGCCTCGCCCCGCCGGTTGCTGAGCCAATAGGCATTTGTCGAGCTTGCCTTGCTAACCGGCTTGTGCGTAGCTTGCCCCCTCATGGCTCGCGCGACTATTTATCCTACCAATTGCTTCGAACGCCTACTCTGGTGGGTAGTGCTGGCTGCCCTAAGCTGGGCCTTATTTATTGGCTTGTTCTTGGCAACCAAATGGCTGTGGCATTCCTGGCGCGGCTAATAAGCTAGGCCTCTAGGTTGGGCTAGCCCGGCTGGCAAACCCCAACGGCCGCTACGCCCGTAACAGCCCGCTGGGCGGCACCCGCCCACTAACCAGATTTTTAATGCCAGACTCGCCATTTCCTAGCCCGCGTACCGTCGAGGTCACCCGCTACATCACTCCGTTGCGCGAGGGCGGCTCGCTGCCCGCGCTGGTCGAGGCCGACGACGGGTTCATGTATGTGCTCAAGTTTCGGGGCGCCGGTCAGGGCATTAAGGTGCTGGTAGCCGAGCTCTTAGTAGGCGAGCTGGCGCGGGCGCTCGGCCTGCGCGTGCCCGAGCTGGTATTTGCCGAGCTCAGCGAAGCCTTCGGCCGCACCGAGCCCGACGAGGAAATCCAAGACCTGCTGCGCGCCAGCACTGGCCAAAACCTAGCTTTGCATTTTTTGGCCGGGGCTAGCACCTTCGATTCGCTCGTCACCACCGTCGAGCCACACCTCGCCTCGCTCATCGTGTGGCTCGATTGCCTGACGCTCAACGTAGACCGCACCGCCCGCAATACCAATATGCTGCTCTGGCATAAAGAATTGTGGCTCATCGACCACGGTGCCGCGCTCTACGTGCACCACACCGGCCCCGGCTGGGTCAAGTCGGCCACCCGGCCTTTCCCCTCAGTAAAGGACCACGTGCTCTTGCCCCAGGCTACCGCCCTGGTTGCCGCCGATGCCGAAGGCCGTGCCTGTCTCACGCCCCAGGTGCTGGCCGGCATCATCGCCGCCATCCCCGACGAGTGGCTACAGGAGCCCGACCTCACGCCCGCCGAGCAGCGCGCCAACTACCAGCAGTTTTTGGAGGCGCGCCTGGCCGTTTCCGCCACCTTTACCCAGGAAGCCGACCATGCCCGCCAAGCACTTGTTTGAGTACGCCGTACTACGCGTGGTGCCCCGCGTCGAGCGCGAAGAGTTTGTCAATGTGGGCGTTATCCTCTATTGCTCCTCCCAGGGCTTCCTGCAAGTCACTTGTCAATTCGACGAAGCGCGCCTGCTAGCCTTTGCCGGCCCCACCCTCGACCTAGCCGATGTGCGCGAGCGCTTGCGCTCGTTCGAGCGCATCTGCCGGGGCCGGGCCACGGGTGGACCCATCGGGCAGCTGGCCATTGCTTCGCGCTTCCGCTGGCTCACCGCCCAGCGCAGCACCATCATCCAAGCCTCGCCCGTACACCCCGGCCTCTGCGAAGATGCGGCCACTACCCTAGCTAGCCTGCAAACACAGTTGGTAGGCTAGCGACCTCATAGCACTTTGAGCCGCATTATCCAGGCTTAAATACCCAACGCAGCTACAACCCAGGTTCCTGCAGTAGCCATGTAGCGTCGGTTGCCAGCCGCACGCTCACCTGCTCACCTGCTACAAAGCCCGGCTGGCTGACCCGAACCCGTAGTAAAGTCGTCGCCAATTGTACCTCTAGCTCATAATAGCTACCTAAAAACCGCACGCCGCGCACCGTACCTACGGGTTCACCGGCTTCAGCTGGCCCTAGCCGCACTTGCTCGGGGCGCACCAGCAGTGCCCCCTGGCCCATCACCCCCGGTGCCAAGGCTTGGCGGTCAGCACCAATCACTAGGGTATAATCGCCCAACAGCGCCGCTGTATATTCATCCACCGGCTCCTTATAAAGAAGTTCTGCTGAACCCTGCTGCACCAGTCGCCCTCGGCGCAGTACCAGCAACACATCGGCCCACCCCAATACATCTGTCGCCTCATGCGATACTAGCAAACACGTAATTCCCAGCCGCGTCCCCACTTCTTCAATAATAGCCTGCATCTGCTGCTTGTGCACTCGGTCCAGATTAGAGAAGGGCTCATCGAGTAGTAGTAGCTGCGGTTGCCCTAGCAGCAGGCGCGCCAGCGCCACCCGCTGCTGCTCGCCCCCCGATAGCTGGTCGGTACGCCGCGTCAGCAAATGGTCAATGCGGCACACCTTATATAAGGTGTGCGTTTCGGTCGCCGGCCGTTTGCTAGCATAGCCCAATACCTGCTCTACCCGCAGGAACTTCGGCAAATCTGACTTCTGCGATAAGTAAGCCACCCCCGGATGCCCTGGCACCAGTGCCACCTCCGGTCCCCGCACCCGGCTGCCCGCCACCCGTATCTCGCCCGTGCTAGGCTGCACCAATCCTGTAATTAACTGAAGGAGCGTACTCTTACCTGCGCCGCTTTCGCCCACCAGCGCCAACTTTTGACTCTGCTGTTGCGCAAAGCTCAGCGGCTGGATTACTTGTGCCCCGCGCTCTTCAAAGCTAATGTTTACTACTTCTAATAGCGTCATATCAAATCAATAAGCAATTATTCCTGAGACTAGTTACCACCAGCACAACTAGTTATTCCCAGCCCATAAGCTACCCAAACTACCAGCTAATACCATCAGTTTCCGCCCTTCTAGGTTGATGGATACGTCTGCCGTACCTGTTTCACTCCCCGTTGCTCCCCTTTGCAAAGTACTCACCCACATCTCGCAATCCTAAAGCAGAAACGGAACTACTTTATAGTCAGCAGCAGTTTGCCTTCTGCCAAAGGCCATCGGCTTACTCAAGTTCATTTTTTCAAACTAAAACTTGCGTACTGAGAAAATAAGGGTACCTTTGCACTCCCAAACCGAATTAGCGACTATCGGTCACTAAAAGCAGCCACCACAAGGAAGCAACGTTCGGAAAAATAAAATCTGCAAAATTTGGAAAGTCAAAAAACTTCCTTACCTTTGCACTCCCAATCGCAATAGGCTATTGGAAAAATAAGGAATAACGCTTGTAAATCAAGCAGTTCGCAAATTTTGCTTACTGCAATCATTACAAGCCGAATTCCCATCTTGTTTGCTAGTAAAGAAATTTTTTAAGTTTTTCTTGTAAAAACGAAAAAGCTTCTCTACCTTTGCACCCCGCTTCAACCGGAGGCGGATTTGGTTAACCAGAAACGACGAAGAGAAAAATAAAAAAACTCTTTTAGAATTTGGAAAGTCAAAAAACTTCCTTACCTTTGCACTCCCAATCACA
>JBPBQJ010000176.1:0-10747 GCA_050954765.1 Janthinobacterium lividum
CGCCCAGGATAGCCAGACCAGCGCCGATGCCGGCACCCATTACAGCCAGACCAACCGAATTAACAACTTGCAGCAACAACGAAAGAAGCATGGTAAAAAAGAAATGTGTGTAAGGAAAAAACTTGGGGAAATACGACCCGGCAGCCAGCGTGGCCGCCCGGCTAGGGGGTTAGTGAGCGGCTACGTCGGGGCGGCCCAGGTGAGCCAGGTTGGAGCCACCAGCGCGCTGCTCGGCGGTGCCGAAGTCTTCGCCGTGGCCGTGGTCCTCTTCGTGGTGATGCTCTTCCACGGCGCTGCCAATGTACATGGCCGTCAGCAGCGTGAAGATGTAGGCTTGTAATACCGATACCAGCAACTCCAGCAGGCTGATAAACAAGCCGAAAGGTACGGCGAGGAAACCAGTGGCCGCCGAGCGGAAGATGAAGATGAGGCTAATGAAGCTCAGGATGATGATGTGGCCGGCCGTGATGTTGGCAAACAGACGAATCATCAGCGAAAAGGGCTTCACAATCACGCCCACCAGCTCGACTGGCACCATGATAATGTAAAGCGGCCACGGCACGCCGGGTGGCGCGAAGATGTGACCCCAGTAGTTCTTATTGGCGCTGAACAACGTGATAATCAGCGTAAGTATGGCCAGGGCTGCCGTAACGGCGATGTTGCCGGTAAGGTTGGCCGCGCCGGGCGTGAGGCCCAGCAGGTTGTTGAACCAGATGAAGAAGAACACCGTGAGCAGGTACGGCATGTAGCGCTCGTACTTGGGGCCGATGCTTTTTTTGCCAACTTCGTCGCGGATGAACACGACGAACGGCTCCAGAGCATTTTGCAGGCCCGAAGGCGCCTGGCCGATGCGGCGGCTATACGACTTGGCTACCGAGACAAAAACCAGTAATAGCACAATGCTGCTCATGGCCAGGGCCGCCACATTCTTGGTGATGGAGAAGTCGTAGACTTTGCTGCCATCGGTGGTAACTAGCTTCTCTTCTTCAAGCTTGAAATTGCCGTAGGTTTCACCCTCGGCTACGTGCTTGGAGGAAAATACCGACAGGCCCTTACCGGGCTGGTAGGCGATGATGGGCAGGTAGGTAACGAAGTTGCCATTGTCCGTGCTAAACCAGTGCCACTCGTGCGAGTCAGCCACGTGGTGCAAAATAACTTCGCCGGGGTTGAAGGACTCCCCTTTTTCACCCGATTTGGTGGGTTCGGCGCCAAAGCCGACGAACGTGCACAGGCAAAGTAAGAGGGTGAGTAAACGCTTCATTCAATAGTAGTTAAAAACCAAGTCCGAGATAAATTATTCTGCTTTTGGGACTTGCTTCGCTGAAAACGGGCGCAAGTTACTAAAAATAGCCCATATTTCAAAGCCGGCACATAAGAAGTAGCCTATAAAGAAGGCGCCGAGGAAGGTGAGCAAGCCGTGGCTATCGTGGATATCGGTGTTGAAAAAGTAGACCAGAATAATGCCGATGCCGAGGACCAGCCGTATCCCCACGCCCCCGAAATAGGCCACCAGAAAATTGTCGGGTGAGCTACGGGTGACGGTAGCAGTGAGCCAGTAAGCGAGCAGCGTAAGCAGCAGCAGCCCGCCCAGCACATAAGGGGCTAGCGGGTGCACCACGGCTGCGCCAAAGCCGGCCTGCAAGCCGAAAAGGACGGCTAGGCAGCTCAGCGCAAAGGCTACAAACTGGGTGAGAAAGCGAGCATTCATGGGAGTGCTGGTCGAAACCGGGCCGCAAAGGTCGGCACAGATAGCCGCAAAAGCCCCGTTGACCAGGGTCAACGGGGCTTTATTTATGAAAAAACTCTGAAAAAAGTGGCTGGCTCACAGAGAACGGTACTCAAACCGGATGCGCCCAACGCCACCGTTGGTGCTGGCCCGCAGCGCCAGGATGCGCAGGAGCATGACTTCGGCGGTGCCACGCAGCTTCACGGCGTACACATCGCCGACGGCCGGCGTGCCGAGGTCGGCGCTAGGGGCGTTCTGATAAAGTAGCGAGCCCACGGTATTGGCCGTGGCGGTGGCGTAGGGGCTAGCGGCGAGCTGGGCGGCGGTCAACTTGTAGTAGCGGGTGGTGTTAGAGGTGTTGAGCGTGAGGCTGCCCGCACTTGACAAGCCACTAACCTGCAGGTCTTTACCTGTAACCGCATTGGTAGCGGGCTCGTTGCTACCTGTGACCAGGTTGAAGGCTAGCGAATCGGTGGTGACGCCCCCACCAAAGGCGAGGCGGCCCGTGCGGGTGGTTTTGAGCGGCGTGGCGGCCACTACCGGCAGCAGTGGGGTGGTCAGTTGGACGCCGACATACTGGGCGTAGGCGATGAACACGAACGAGGCGCCGCCCCCGGCCGCCGCGCCGCTGGGCACGCGCACGTCAATGGTCCGTTTGTTTTCGACGCCGGCCGTGGGCGTGCGGATGACGCCCTGGCGCAGCAGTGAGCCCGTGGTGCCCACCCGGGCGTAGTACACGAGGCTGTCCACATTCTTGAAAAGGTTAGCAACTGGCGTGGTCGAGGTCGAAATACCACCCGCATTAATGGTAATGGCATAGCCAATGAGGTCGCCCTCGGCCTGGGCGGTGGCGGCTAGCCCATTGCGGTAGGTGGCGGCGGGCGTGCCAAAGGCTAGCGTGGGGGCGTTGGCTACCTGGTAGGTGAAGCGCCGCAGCCGGGTGCCGCCATCGGGGAAGGTGAGCGTGAGGTCGACGCGCACCGAGGTGCCGATGGGGTAGGTAGTGGGCACCTTATAAGGTACAGCTTGGGTGGTTAGCTGCGCGCTCGGCAAGAAGCTGCCGCCTACAGGGTAGCTGCCTACCTGCGCCGAATCAGTTTTGGTGGCCTGAAAAACCGTGATGGTCGTCGGGTTGTCGGTCAGGTTGTAGCCCGCAATGATGGGCACCGTTTCGCCGGGTGCGTACTTGGCGTTGAAGGCCGTGGTGGAGGTGGTGCTGAGCGTGGCATTGGGCAGGCCCACCACGAAGTAGCCAGCCGTGGCCACCGGCTGGTAGAAGTCGTCGAGCTCCTTCTTGCAGCCGGCCAGTAGGGCTAGCCCGGCCAGCAGCGGCAAGGTGATTTTAGCAAAAGGCTTCATAGTCAATTAATAAAAGAAGTAAGAGCCCTATTTCTGGTCAAACCACAGCGGCTTGGTCACGTAGTCGTCGTTGGTGGTGGCCCCGGCGTCGCTGAAGAGCTTGGCCACGGCGTTGGGGTTATAGAGCACCTCGGTAGCGCCCGGCAGCAGGCGGCGCGGGAAGCGGCGCAGCGGGTCGGTCTGAGTCGCAACGATGGGGTTCACCGTGCGGGTGGGGTACACGAAATTGACGTAAATGCTCGGGTCATAATCGAGGCGACGCAGGTCTGACCACGAGTCGGGGTTCAGGAACATACCAATGTATTTCTGCTCCATGATGGAGCGCAGCGTCACGGCACCCGCCGTCTGGGGCACGGCGGCCGAGGCCAGGTAGTTGTTTATCTGAGTCTGCGAAATGGTTGGGAAAGTCACGGCGGGCAGGGCATTGCTGCCGCCCGCCCCGATTTTGGTCATGTGCGCCCGAATGCCCGTTTGCAGCGCCGTAAGTGCCCGCGAATTATTGCCAGCCCGGAAGGCCGCCTCGGCCTCGATAAATTTCACCTCGTGGTAGGTAATAGCTTCAAAATAACCCAGGTCGCGGGCGTACCAGCCGCCGTAAAAGTCGGTGAGCGTGGAGCCCGGCGTGAGGTTGGCAGTAGCAGGCGAACCCGCACCGGGGTCGGCGCCCACGCTTGTGGTGGGCACCATAATGCCAAAGCGCGGGTCCGTCACGCCCGGAAAGGTGGTGCCGTTCAAGTACTTCACGATGTTGGTCGAGAAGGTGGCCGTGCCGAAGTTCGAGCGCGTAGGCCCGAAGATGTTGGTCGTATTCACCAAGGGCGATATGGCCACCTGAAAGTTTATCTGCGCGTCGTCGGCGCTGCTGGTGAAGGCTTTATCCACGAGGGCCAGCACGGCGCTAGGGTCGTAGCTGGCCTTTTTGGTGAGGTGCTGGGCCTGCCGCGCCTTGAGGGCGTAGGCTAGCCGCACCCACTTGCTGGGGTCGCCTTTGTAGAGGATGTCGCCGCTCTCGCTGGGCGAGGTGCTGTAAAACGCCCGAAAGTTGGCGCTGGCCGGCTTCGACATTTCCACCACGCCCTCGTCGCAAAGCTGGTTAATAACGCCGTAGAGCGACTCCTGCGAATCGTACTTGGGCGTGTAGTTGGCGCCGCCCTGGTAGGCCTCGGTGTAGGGCACGTCGCCGAGCATGTCGGTGAGGTGCGCCAGGATGAGCGCCTGCATAATCTTGCCCGCTCCCACGTAGTACACCGACCCTTCGGCCTGCGCAATCTGCACCATCTGCGGAATATTGCCGCCCGAGTAGAAGTACGAGTAGTTGAACGTGTTGGTGCTCTGCGCATTGGTAAAGTAGTACTGGTCATTGCCGCCGCTATTGACGGTGCGGCTCACGATGTACTGCGTGATGTAGGGCGTGCGCAACGCCGTAAACATCTGGGTCTGAATACCGTTGGCGATAACGTTAGGCAACAAGAAGTTGGGCGTCGATACCACCGGGTTGTTAGGGTTGGTGTTCACGTCCAGGAATTTCTCGCACGAGGTCAGGGCCGCCGCCGACCCTAGCAGGCTGAGAAAGAGAAGATATTTTTTCATCGGAGATAACTGCTATTTGCTTAAAAATTGACCCGCACGCCCATGTCCACGCCGCGCGTGCCGGGCACGTTGCCGTAGTCGATGCCGCCCGAGCCACCGCCGCGCACGCCCGCGCCGGCCGCGGCCGTTTCGGGGTCGGCGCCGCTGTACTTGGTGAGCAGCACCAGGTTGCGGCCGGTCACGTTCACTTCCACGCCTTTCAAAAACGAGCCAGCCCCCCCTAGCCAGCGCTGGGGCAGGGCGTAGCTGAGGGCCACGTAGCGCAGGCGCGCCCACGAGCCATCCTCAATAAAGGCAGTGCCGGCCCGGGCCAGAATAGTGGTGTAATAATTCTGCGTCAGCTCCACGGGCCGGGTGTTGGGAGCGTAGGTGGTGTTGCCGCTGGCATCTTTCGTGGCCACCACGCCGTCGAACACCACCGTGTTGTAGCGGTCCAAGGTGCGGGTAGAGGTGCCCACGCCGGTCTGGTACCAGTCGTTGCCGTTTACCACTACGCCACCCACCCGAAAGTCGAGCAGCGAAGTCAGCGATAACCCCTTGTAAGTAAAGGTATTGGTAAGCTGCGTGGTGAAGCGCGGCGCCCGGTTGCCGGCGTACACAAATGTGGCATTGGCCGAAGGGTAGCCCCCCGCGCCCACAATTACCTGCCCGAAGTAGGGCGAGCTAGGGTCGGTCACGCGGTTGAAATCGGTGGCCGCGATGCCCGAAATCGGGCGGTTGGGGAAGGCGCCGCCCTCGTGCACGTCGGTCACGAACGCATCGGACTGATACACCACCGTGAGCGGATTGGGCAGGCTCTCCACATTGTTGGTGTTGTGGTAGAAGTTGGCGTTGATGTCCCAGCTGAAGCCAGTGCTGGTGCGCACGGGCGTGCCGCTGAGGCTGATTTCCTGGCCTTCATTAGTCACCACGCCGCCATTGATGTACTGCAGAATGAAGCCCGTGGCCTGGCTCACGCGCGGGGCAATGAGCTGGTCCACGGTGCGCGAGCGGTAGTAGTTGAGGTCCAAGCTCAAGCGATTTTTGAAGAACTGGAGGGCCACGCCGGCCTCGTAGGTGCGGGTGCGCTCGGGCCGCAGGTTGGGGTTCGAGCCAAAAAAGTCGTTGCGAAAGCCGCCGCCGATGTAGGTGTTGGTCGTGAGCGGCGCCTGCACGCGGTAGGGGCCGGTATCCTTGCCCACCTCGGCCACCGAGGCGCGCAGCTTGCCGTAGTTCAGCACCGGGTTCTGGTCGAGGCCCAGGATTTTGGTGAACTCGTAGCCCACGGCGCCCGAGCCGTAGAGAAAGCCCTTGCCAAAAATTTTGCCCTCATCGGGCCGCGGCAGGGTCGACGACTGGTCGTAGCGGGCCTGCAGCTCGATAATCAGCTGGTCGAAAATGGTGGTCGAGAATCGGGCAAAGTTGCCGATGAGGTGGCGCGTCTGGTCGCGCTGCAAGGCGCCGCGGTTCACCGTATTGTTCAGGCCGATGAAATCGGGATTCTGAAAAATGTAGCCGACGTAGTCCACGGCTTCGTCCTTGTTTTCCTCAATCGTGTTGCCCACCGTGAGGGCGCCGCGCAGTTTGTCATTCAAGAAGCTGCGGGTATACGTGGCTAGGGTCGTGGCCGTGATGAGGCGGCTCTGGTCCACGGTCTGGGCCAGGCCCCCAAACTGGTTGCCCACCTGCGAGGTACCCACGGCCCGCACCGACTGGCTGCGGGTGGTGTAGATATCGGTGCCGATGTTGTGGCTCAGCGTCAGGTTCTTGATGGGCGAAAACGACACCTGTACGTTGCCCACGAAGCGGTTGGTACGGTCGCTCTGCGGGTTCTTGTCGACCGTCCAGTACGGGTTGTCGGCGTCGGCATCGGTGCCGGCCCCTAGCGGCAGCAGGCGGCGGCGCGAGCCGTCGGCGTTGAGGTAGTTGCGGGCATCGTCGTTGCGCGGCCAGTTGAGCAAGCTCAGCAAAAAGCCGCCCGAGCTGCCAAACAAGCCCGGCCCCTGCAACGGCCGCACCGCCCCCGAATTGAGGTACTGCGCCGAGCCCGTCACGCTGAGCTTAGGCGAAATCTGGGCCGAGCCCGACAGGCGCACCGTCGTCTTGTCATAGGTGCTGCCTGGCGTCACGCCGTTCTGCTTCAGGTTGGAAGCCGAGGCGAAGAAGCTGGCCTTGTCCGAACCGCCCGACATATTGACGAAGTTCTGGAGCATGTTTCCTTTCTGAAAGAAACTGCCCAGGTTGTCGTACACCGGCTGCCCCGGCTGGAAGCGCGGCCCAAACGACACGCGCGTGCTAGGGTCATAAAGGCCGCCCGAGCCCTGGCCGTACTGGTCCTGCACCTGGGGCAGGCGGTTGACCTCATCGACCGAGTACTGGGTGCGGAAGTTGAGCTGCGCGCGGCCCGCCCCGCCTTTTTTGGTAGTGATAACCACGGCGCCGTTGGCGGCGCGCAGGCCGTAGAGGGCGGCCGCGGCCGGGCCCTTCAGCACGGTCATCGAGGCAATGTCTTCGGGGTTGAGGTCGCCGGCGCGGTTCGATGCGCCCACCGAACGGCCCAGCAGGCCGTTGAAGGCCGAGCCGCCGCCCGGCGCGGTGCTTTCCTGAAACGACGAGTTGTCCATTATCATGCCGTCGATGACGAACAGCGGCTGATTGTCGCCGTCGAGCGAGGTGCCGCCCCGGATGACGATGCTAGCCCCCTCCCCTGCCCCGCCGCCCGACGAGGTGATGTTGACGCCCGCCACCTTGCCCTGCAACGCATTGACAATGTTGGTCTGACGCGAGTCGATAATGTCCTTGCTGGTTACTTCCTGCACGGCCGTCACGAGGTCGCGGCGCTCCTGCTTGATGCCGTAGGCCAGCACCACCACCTCGTCGAGGTCGCTGTTGCTGGCCGTGAGCGTGATATCGAGCGGGCCGCCGTCGGCGCGGCGCTCCACCGGCTCGTAGCCCACAAAGCTGAACACGAGCGTGGCGCCCGCTGGCACGTTGGGAAGCGTATAGCGGCCATCAGAGCCGGTGGAGGTACCCGTGCTGGTACCCTTCACCACCACGTTGACGCCGGGCAGCGGCGTGCGGTCCGAGGCCTGGCGCACCACGCCCGTGACGGGGCCCGTGGCCGCGGTGGCGGCGGGGCTGGTTTGGGCCAGGCCGGGCAAGGTACTGCCCAAGGCAGGTAGCAAGGCAACGGGAATCCAGTAAATTTTTCTCATAGAAAGCGGTGAGAAGAACAGAAAATGAAAAAGCTACTTAACGCCGAGCCAACTGTCAGTATAACTTGATTTACAAGCTACTATACAAGTCGAAAAGACCCTAAATGAACTAAACTGACTAAATGAGGCGACATTGGGACACTAAAGGTGCAAAAAAATCCGGAAATTCTCCGCAAACCTTTTTCTAGCTTCTCAGTTGCGCCGGCCGCTGGCTAGGGTCGGGCGCTCTCAATGGCCAGTTGCAGCAGCGCCGAGCGCACGCCCAGCTCGCCCAGCTTGCCATTGTTGCGCGTCGGGTTGACGCGGTTCGTGAGCAGAATCACGAATAAATCGAGGTCGGGCTCGACCCAGAAATACGTGCCCGTGAAGCCGGTGTGGCCGTAGCTGCGTGGGCTAGCGCCGCGCGCCGCGTTCAGGGCCGGGTTCTTGGGGTCGGGCTTGTCGAAGCCCAGCGCCCGGCGGTTGTCGGGGCAAAACTGGCAAGCGGTGTACTCAGCAATAGTCTCTGCTTTAATAAGTTGCTGCCCGCCGTAGCGCCCCTGCCACAAATACAGTTGCACGAGCTTGGCCAAGTCATTGGCCGTGCCAAACAAGCCGGCGTGGCCGCTCACGCCGCCCAGCAGCGCGGCGCCCTCGTCGTGCACCGTGCCGTGCACCAGTTGGTGCCGAAACACCGAGTCGTACTCGGTAGGCGCGATGCGGCCCAGCGGAAACCGGCGCAGCGGATTGAAGCCCAGCGTACTAGCCCCCAGCGGCCGGTACAATTGCTCGGTGATAAACTGGTCAAACGGCTGGCCCGTTGCCTTTTGCACGTAATACGGGTACAGCATAAACGATAAGTCGGAGTACACGTAGCCCGGCTTGGCGTTGAGCGGCGAGGCGGCGATGCCCGCGTAGAGCCGCGGCGGCAACATGCGGCTAGCCCACAGGCCGGCCGCCACCGGTAGCGGCGAGCGCCGGGTCGAATCGGGCCGCAAAAACTGCGGGCGCGGCAGCCCGTTGGGGTGCACGTAGTCTTGCCAGAAGGGGATGAACGCCCGCAGCCGCGCCTGGTGCGTAAGCACATCACGCAATCTAATATGCTGCTTATCAGTTCCTTGCAGAAAGTCAAACAGCGCTCCTAGCGTGTAGTCGGGCCCTAGCAAACCCCGGTCTTGCAGCAGCATAAGCGCCGGCAGCGCCGCCGTTACTTTGGTCAGCGAGGCAAAGTCGTAGAGCGTATTATTAAGTACCGGCCGGGGCACGAGCGGGGCGCCGGCGCCCATTTGCTGCACGCCGTAGCTACGGCGCAGGGCCACCACGCCGTGCCGCGCCACAATCACCTGCCCACCCGGAAAGGCGCCGGCCTCCAGCGCCCGCTTCATCAACGAATCGACCAGCTCGGGCAGGTTGGCTCGCAGCCCCGCCGCCGCGGGCGAGTCGTAGGATAAGCGCAGGCCGCCCTCCGTGGCTAGCCCCGGCCCCCAGCTCGCGTAGGCCGCAGCCGGCGCTACCGCTAGTCCCCCGAATATGACTTGGACCGCTTGGCTGAGCGCCTGATAGTTACGTCCCGGCGCCAGCACCACGGCGGCGGCCTGCCGCAGTTCGGGCAGGGCGGCTAAGGCATTGCTGTCGAAAGCTATTACTACCACCGGCTTACGCAGCGCCAGCAGGCGGCGCAACATAGCGCGGTCGGTGGCCGGGCCCTCGGGCAGGGCCAGCAATAGCAAGTTGTGCGTGCGCAACGCCGCAAAGTCCGTCGGCTGAGGGCCGACGAAGAATGCGCCGGGCGTATAAGTAGCCACTTCCTGCGGCAGCGGCCAGCTGAAATCTACTGCGTCGGCGTGGGTGCGCAGCTTCACGGTGGCTAGCCGTAGGGTGTCGAGCCGGCGCAGGGGCAGCAGCTGGCCTTCGTTGCGCAGCACCACCACGCCGGGGGCCAGCCGGGGCGGCGACTGGGCAAAAGCGACCGGCACACTAGCCAGCCCACTGAGTAGGAACACCCAAAAAAATACGACGGGTCGAAAGCGCGGATACCGGAGCATAGGCTCGCAAGGTATTGCCTTTCAACCCGTCGTTGGCACGCTGGTTGGTTTATGTAGGTAACCCCGATGGCGTGGGGCTTTGCCCCGCGCCATCCAGACCTCGCGCCATTACTACCATTTGCGCACCGGAAGTCCGCGCTACTTCGCCGGGAAATTGGTGGCTAGCCACGCCACCGCCCCGTCGAGGTCGGCTTGCACGAGGTTGTGGCCGGCGGGCATATCGCGTCGCGTGAGGTCGTAGCCGGCCTGCGTGAGCAGCGCGGCGTAAGCATCGGTGGCGGCGGGGCGCACGGTGGGGTCTTGCAGGCCCGACGTGAAGAACACCGGCACCGGCCGCGGCGCCCGAAACTCGGGTACCTGCTGCACCAGCGGCTGCATGGGCCGCCACAGCACCGCGCCGGCCAGCAGACCGGGGTAGAGCATCAGCAGGCTACCCGCGATGTTGGCGCCGTTGGAATAGCCCACCACAATGAGTTGGCTAGGGTCGAAGCCTTCTTTCACAGCCACTTTAGCCAGAAAATCGGCCAGCTCGTGGGTGCGGAAAATGACGTCGGGCTCGTCAAAGACGCCCATGCCGAGGCGGCGGAAAAAGCGGGGCATTCCGCCCTCCTGCACGTTGCCGCGCAAACTCAGCACGTTAAGGCCGGGGCCGAAGCGGGGGGCTAGCGCGAGCAGGTCGCGCTCATCGCCGCCGGTGCCGTGCAGCAGCAGCAGCGTGGCCCGCGCCGGCGTGGGCGCGGGTTGGTAGATGTAGGTGAGGGGCTGAAAAGCCGCAGCGTTCGGGCTCATAACTACGCTAATACGGGCAGGTGAGCTTCGATGGCGGCGCGCTTGCCTTCGTGCTGAGCGGGCAG
>JBPBQJ010000177.1:0-8833 GCA_050954765.1 Janthinobacterium lividum
CCCGCGAGCTGGCCGGCTGGGTGGCCGGGGTCGATATCATCGGCGAGTTTGGCCACGTGGCCGGCGCCGAAATCAACCGCCTGGTCGAAGAATGCGGCCTCACCGGCGTGCTGCTGCGCCTCGACCGCGCCCGCCAGGCCTGGCCCGAGGGGCTAGCCGTGCCCGCCCTGGTGGAAGTACCCGCCGACCTCATTATCAAGCAGGCGCACTTCACCGCCGCGCTGGCCGACCTCACGGCGGCCTTTCCGCAGGGCTTTGCGCTCTTCACCACCCCGCCCCACTACTATCCCAACGATTATGCCTACTGGCACGCCCTAGCCCGCCAGGCGCCGCTGTGGCTGGCCGGCCCCACCGACCCCACCGAGGCGGCCGACCTCGCCCAGCAGGTGCACCCCGCCGGCCTCATCCTGGCCGGCGGCGACGAAATAAAGCCCGGCCTACGCGACTTCACCGAGCTCGAAGCCGTGTTTGAGGCGCTGGAGGAAGCCTGAGGCGCAATGAGATAGCCCGTAAGCAAACGTTTGCAGGCGCCAATGCGCGTCTATAAACGTTTGCTTACGGGCTGCTCGCTCACAAGCTGAAGCTTTCGCTACCCTAGCCCAGCGAAAACCGCACGTACTTGATGGGCACGCCCACGGCGCGGTACTTGCCCTCGAAGTGGGTCTGGATGGCCTGGGCGGGCCCGAAAGCCGGGTCGGTTTCGGCGTAGAGGTCGCGGGTCGCGACCTCGATTTTAGCGTCGGGGCGGCTAGCCAGCACTTCCAGCGTGTAGTCGTAGAGGGCCTCGCTGTCGGTTTTGAGCTGGGCTACGCCGCCGGGGGCCAGCAGCGTTTGGTACATAGCGAGGAAGCGCGGCGAGGTGAGACGGCGCTTGATGTCGCGGTCGCGGGGGCGCGGGTCCGGGAAGGTTATCCAGATTTCGCTGAGCTCGCCGGGCGCGAAATGCTCGGTGAGCTGGTGGGCCATGAGGCGCACAAAACCCACGTTGCGCAGGCCCAGCGCCTCGGCGCGGGTGCTGCCGCGCCAGATGCGCTCGCCCTTGATGTCGAGGCCCAGAAAATTTTGCTCGGGGTGCAGTTGGGCCAGGCCCACGGTATACTCGCCCTTGCCGCAGCCCACTTCGAGCACCAGGGGGTGGTCGTTGTGAAAAAAATCGCCGCCCCAGTGCCCGGCCAAGTGGCCAAAGGCGGCTTTGCCCGGCTCTACGATGTCGGGGCGGGTGGCATTATCGGCAAAGCGCTGGAGTTTGATGCGGGGCACGGCAGGCGTTTTTTAGCTAAAAAGGGCTGCAAAATTACACCCGGCGGCTACTTTTCGGGCGGGGCGGCCCGGTCGTCCTCCACCTTTTCCACTACCCCACCCACGTATTTGCCCACGATGACACTGACCACGAACAGGTCGTAGAAGTGGCCCACCAGCCCGAGCAGCACGGTAGCCTTGCGCGCCACGTTGCTCAGGGGCACGATGTCGCCGTAGCCCACGGTGAGTAGCGTCACGAAGCTGAAGTAGTTGAGCGCCTGCACCGTACCCGGCTCGGGCGGCACGTGGGCAAAGGCGCCCGGCTGCACCACGTCAATGAGCACGAACAAGAACGTGCCCACCATACCCAGCAGCACAAAGCCGCACATGGTGGCCGCCAGCAGCTCGGTCGATACCCGCCCCGCCCCCAGCACTTTACGCAAAATGCGCAGCGTAATGGAAAAGCAGAATACGCTGTATACAATGCCCGTGTAGGCGCGCACCGACGGCCAGCCCCGCAGCTGGGCGGCACCTTCCAGGCCCAGCACCACCAGCAGGCACACCAGCAATACCCACGGCCGCTCTTCGGCAAATACCAGCACGCCCACGGCCAGGTTTTGCAGCAGCAGCGCGGCAAATACGTGCGGGTCAACGGTGGCCGGCGCGAAGCCCGAGCCCAGCACCAACAGCAGCAGGCTGGCCATCAGCAGCTTGTAGCGGTGCCGGGCCAGCCGGGCGTAGGGACGGCGCAGGTAGCTCATGGGCGAGGCAGTGGGCAAAAACCAGGCGCAAAAGTATTGGCTAGCGCGGCTCGTACAGCTCTGCCACCTCGGCCACCACGAAGGTGCTGCCGCCGATAAATACCACGTCGTCGGGCCCGGCCGCCGCCCTAGCCGCCGCCACAGCGGCCGGCACCGGGCCGTAGGCCCGGCCCGCTAGCCCGGCGGCCGCGCCCAGGGCGGCCAGCTCCTCGGCCGGCAGGGCCCGCGGAATGTCGGCCTGGCAGAAATAGTACGTGGCCTCGCGGGGCAGCAATGCCAGCACCTTGGCCACGTCCTTGTCATTGACGGTGCCGATGACCAGGTGCAGGTGCCGGTGCGGCACCCTGGCCAGCTGGGCCAGCACGAGGCGTAGGCCGGCCTCGTTGTGCGCCGTGTCGGCCACCACCAGCGGGTGCTGGCCGATGATACTCCAGCGCCCGCGCAGGCCGGTGAGGCGCGTGACTTCGCGCAGCCCCTGGCGCACGGCGCTTTCGGGAATATCGAAGCCCTGGGCGCGCAGCTCGTCGAGGGTGGCCAGCACGCCGGGCAGGTTCAGGCGCTGGTAGTCGCCGAGCAACCCTAGCGCCACGTTTTCGAGGTAGGGCTGGCCATCGCGCAGTACGTGTAGTAGTTGGCTGGCCTCGGCACCGGCCGGCGCCGGGCCAGCCAGCCGGGCTACGTAGCGCGTGTCGGCCAACAGCAGCGGGCTAGCCTCGTGTCGGGCTTTGGCCTCGAACACGGCCGCGACCTCGGGCTGGGTTTGGCTGACAACCACCGGCCGGCCGGGCTTAATGATGCCGGCTTTCTCGCCCGCAATCTCGGGCAGCGTGTCGCCCAGCATCGCCTGGTGGTCGTAGCTGATATTGGTTATCAGCGACACCAGCGGCGTAATGATGTTGGTCGAGTCGAGCCGCCCGCCCAGCCCTACTTCCACCACGGCGATATCGACCCGCTCGGCGGCAAAGTAGTCAAAGGCCAGCGCCACGCACATCTCAAAAAACGAAGGCTGCACCTCGGCAAACAGCTGCTGGTGGCTAGCCACCCACTGCACCAGGTAAGCGGGGGCTAGCTCCTGCCCATTCACCCGAATGCGCTCGGTGAACTCGCGCAGGTGCGGCGAGGTGTAGAGGCCCACCTTGTAGCCGGCGCTTTGCAGCACCGCCGCCAGCATGTGCGAACTGGAACCCTTGCCATTGGTGCCGGCCACGTGCACACTGCGAAACTTGGTTTCGGGGTGACCCAGGGCGGCGGCCAGGGCCTCCGTGTTGCCCAAGCCTTTCTTGAAGCCCGCCGCCCCTACCCGTTGGTACATCGGCAATTGTGCGTAGAGCCAGGCCAGCGTTTCGGGATAAGTCATAGGGTAATTATGAATTAGAGAGTATGAGTTATGAATTGCCTACCTACAGGATGCTGCACCAATTCATAATTTTTAATTCATAATTTTTATCTAACTGAGTAGCGGAATCGGTAGTAACCGGTGGCGCCCCCATCCTTGCCATTGAGGTTGCGGAAAGTGGCTTTCTGCAGGGCATCGCGCACGGCCTGGGTCTGCTCGGGCGAGAGGTTACCCGACACTTTCGTGACCGATACCACGTCGCCATCATTATTGATAACCAGGCGGAAGCGGGCCTCACCAGAGTTATCGTCGATTTTCGGAATGTCGGGCACATTGTCCACGGCCCAGCCGCTCATCTCTAGCCCCGAGCCACCGCCGCTGCCGGGGCGCGCGCCGCTGCCACCGCTGCCCGGCTCGCCGTAGAGCGCCTTGGCATTGAGCGAGCCGCGGGGGTCGCCCTGGTCGCCCACGGTGCCGGGGCGGTCGCCGTTGCTGTTGCCGGTGGGCGCGCTGCTGCTACCATTCACGCCGTTGCCGCCGGCTACGCCGGCAGCGCTGCCCTTTGGCGTGTAAAGGGTACGGGGCTGCTCGCGGGGCTTGGGTGTTTCGCGCACTACTTCGGGGGCGGGCTTGGGGGCGGCTTTTTCCACGGGCGGAGCCGTGGCGCCGGCGTCCTCGGCTTCGCTGGTGAGTACCTTTTCCTGAGCGGCGGGCTGGGCGAGGGCGCTGGCCTCTACGCGGGGCTGGGCGGGTTGGGGCGTAGGATTGGGCTGCGCGGCAGGCGGGCGCGAGTCTTCCTTGTTTTGGGAAGCGTTGGCAGTAGCCAGTGTCTGCACGTCACCCGAGCCGGCTTCGTCGAGGCCGTAATTCAGTTCCACGCCATCACCACCCATGATTTCCAGCGGCGGGTTGGGGCCGTTGAACTTGAGGAAGAAGCAAAGGAGGGCTAGCAGCACTACCACGGCGGCCGTTATGCCGAGGGCTTCGCGCCGGTGCTCTTCGGGATAGTCGAGGGCCATGGGGTTGGGAGTTATGAGTTAAAAATTAGGAGTTCTGAGTTGGAGTTATGAGCCGAAAGCCGCGAACTCCTAACTCCTAACTTTTAACTCACAACTAGTTTCCGGCTGCCTGCTGCGACTGGGTAGCCATTACCATCTTCAGCTTCAAGCGATTGCCAACTTCGAGGACATCGACCAGCTTCTGCACGTTCAGGCCGGCATCGACGCGCAGCACTACGCTGGGCTGGGCCTCGGCGGGCTGATTGGGGATGAGCAGGGCGCGCAACTCGGGCTCGAGGGTGGTGGCCGTGACGGGCTTTTTATTGACGAAGTACTCGCCCGCCGCGTTGATACTCACCGTGATGGGCTGCTTCATCACCTGCTTGCTGCTCTTGGCATTGGGCAGTAAGAGCTTAATAACGTTGGGGTTCACCATCGTGGACACAATCAGGAAGAACAACATCAGGAAGAACATGATGTCGTTCATCGAGCTGGTCTCGACGTGCGAAGAAGCGTGACGGCGGCGGGAAAGATTCACTGCGTTGGAATTATGAATTAAAAATTATGAATTATGAATTGCGCCTGCTGATAGATACGACAGAAACAATCCATAATTTTTAATTCATAATTCCTAGTTATCTTGTAGAATATCCATAAACTCGATGGCCGAGTTTTCCATGCGGAACACCATGCGCTCGACCATAATGCTGAGCCAGTGGTAGCCAATGTGGGCGATGATGCCCACGATGAGGCCGGCCGCCGAGGTTACCATCTTGGTGTAGAGGCCGCCCGCAATCTGGGTAATGCCAAACTCACCGCTGCTGGAAATGGCGTAGAAAATCTTGATAACGCCGATAATCGTGCCCACGAAGCCCAGCATGGGCGCGATGCCCGCGATGATGCCCAAGATGCTGATGTTCTTTTCGAGGCGGGCAATCTCAATCTTGCCCACGTTCTCGACGCTCGCCTCGATTTCGGTGATGGGCAGGCCGATGCGGCGCAGACCTTTTTCCACCATGCGGGCCAGCGGCGAGGGGTTTTGGGCGCAGTAAAGCTTGGCGCCCTGCAAATCGCCCTTCACCATGAGCGCCCGGATACCGCTCATAAACGACTCGGGATTGCCCCCCGCGCTGCGAATGGTGAGGTAGCGCTCGGCGATGATGTAAATCGAAACGATGAGCAGCAGGAAAATCGGCAGCATTATCCAGCCGCCGCGCAGAATGAGGTCGATGAGCGAGAGGCCGGGCGCCGCATTAGCAGCGGCGTTGGCCGCAGCGGTGGCCGTATCGGTAGCAACGGAAGTAACGGCCGGGGCGGCTTGCAGCAGGAAAACGGACATTCAGCGACGAGGAAGGAAAGAAAGAAACGGCGGGCTAGCCCGGCAAAGCCTTAGCTAGAGCTAGTAAGGTAATACCGTCAGGCCTTTGTCAAAATGCGGATTGCGACGCAATTGATTAGCGGCGATAGTGGCGGTAGGCTTATCAGCAAAGTCGCTGGCCGACAGGCGGTACAACCGGCTACCCTTGGGCGGCAGGATGACCTTGGCCGGCCGGCCGGCGTGGGCCAGGTTGCGGCGGCCTTCCTCGGCGCGGGCCAGCGACCCGTAGGCGGCCACAATGAGGTAGTAACGCCCCGTGCGACTTTTAATTGTGGTAGCTTCGGCGCCCGTGGCCGCACCTGCGGGGGCTAGGGCCACGGGGGCGGCGGGCGCTGCTACGGGCTTGGACCAGCGCACCGGGGCCGCCTTAGCGGGCGCCAGGCGCACGGCTTTGCTCGACGCCACGCGCACTACTGGCGGGCTAGCCGGGGCAGTGGCGGCCGGCGCGGCGGCGGGCCGAGGGGCGGTGGTGGCTACCACGTAGGAAGTCGTGAGGGCGGGCGAGCCGGGCTTGCGCAGGGCCAGCGGCACGGGCTTGGCCACGTTGCTTTCATCGGCAAGGGCAATGGCCGCGGCGGCGGGCACTTTGCGGGGCTTCACCCGGGGCCGCACGGGGCTGGGCACGGCCGAGCGGTGGCTTAGCAAGGCATCTACCGGGTCGGTTTGGGCAGGGGCCGTCTGGGCCGGAGCGGGCGCAGGGGCTACCTGGTCCCAGCTGGCTTTCTCGGCCGCAGCTGACTTCTGTTTTACTGCTACTACGGGCTTTACTGCTGCTGGCTTTTCTTCCACCACTGCGGCGGGCTGGGCGAGGCTGTCAGTTGCCGCTACCGAGGTAGCCACGGGCACCGGCGTGGGCGCCGTAAAAGTGGGCTGCGCCAAGGCAGCCTGCTGCGGGGCAGCGGGGCTAGCGGTCTGCTCCCAGCGGGGCAGGTGGCCCTGCCAGGCGGTGGGCAGCGCGGTGGGGTGCAGATTCAATAAGTACAATCCGGCCACAGCCAGGCCGGCCAGCAGGCCAATGGCCGCGCCGGGCACGGCGCGCCGCAGCCGCACGCCCCGGCCGGCCGAGCGCAGGCGCGGTACCAGCTGGGCCTGCTGCTCGCGGGCCAGGCGGGCATCGGTAACGGAAATTGGGTGCACCGTGAGCTCGGGCAGACCAAAGGCGGCCGTGAGCAGATTGTCGGTGCCGGTGTACTCAAACTGCAGGCCCCGGCCCGCTACTTGCCGAAACACGCCGATGCCCGGCAGCTCGGTGCGCTGCTGGGTGTGCAGGTCGCGGTGCAGGGTGGCCACGGCCTGGCGCAGGGCCTCGCGGGCCTCGGCGGCGGGCACGCCTAGGTGCTGGCGCAGGGCATCGACGAGCAGGCCATCGTTGCGGGTAAGTGCCTGGTTATAGGCCACCTGGCGGGTGGGCGGGCTCAGTACGTGCCGGCCACCGGGCTGCACCCGGGCGGGCGTGTACTCGGCCACTAGGCCCCCAAAATCCGGGATTATCACGCAGTCGTGGTCGCGGAGCAAAGGGCGTAGGTGGTCGGCTAGGTTCATCGGAATGGGTAGTTTAGCAGGCGGGCAGCTAGGTAGTCAGGGGGATAAAGTTAGGGCAGGAAAAAGCCAATTTCTCACCCTTGCGACTACCCTACCCGGTTATTTTAACAGCTAATGCCTTATAGTGAGCTCGTTAGCTAGAAAGAGTACGTGAGGCCACCAAGTACATTCACGCCCTGGCTCTGGTAATTGAGGTAGCGCTGGGAACGGCGGCCGGTGAGGTTGTTCCCCATCGCAAAGACGCTAAACTTGGGCGTAATGCGGTAATCAGCCCGTAGACTCAGGTCGATAACTGAGTTGGTCTGGCGGTCGACGGCGGTGCGGGAGGTGGGAAATGGCAACGTGAGGCCCGGCGCATACCCTACCCCGTAGTTAGCGGAGTAGTAGTAAAAATTAGCTCCCAGCAGCAGCTTGTCCGACGCATTGTAGGTGCCATAGAGCGTGCCCACAAAAGCCGGGCGCCCGTAAGCCTGCGCCAACGACTTGACGCCGTAGTGGTTATAATCAGCCTTAAAGCCGACCCGCACCTTCTCGCTGGCGCTGTACAAGGCCTCGGCGTGCACGTTCACCACATTGATGGTGGTGCTGTCGTAGACGAGGTCAAACTTGCTGGTGTCGGCGACCGAATTGCGGTAAAAGTACAAATTGCGCGCGCGGCCCAGCGTGGCGCGGGCGGCCAGCTCCAGCCCGCTCACGGGGGTCGAGGTGAAGCCCGCATACACGGTGGGGCCGGCGTGGGTATCGGCCAGGGTCTGGCCCGGGGCTAGCCAGGGGTTTTCCTGGCTCAGGTCGTAGCGCGTGACGCGCTGGATGGCCCCGCCGAGGCCGGCGTAGAGCTGAAATTTCTCGGGCACCACGGCGTAGCCCACGCGCACGGCCGGGTTAATCAGGCCCTTGCCCACGCCGTAGAGTGCGTCGCTGCTGTAGCCCAGCGTGGCCCCCAGCGTGAGGCTAAGGCCGGTTTTGCCGGTCAGCTCGTAGGCTGGGGTAGCCTGGAAGAAATTGCGGGTGCGGCTCAGGTCGCCGGACTGGCCCACGAGGCCCAGCGGCTGCTTATCCGAGATAAACGAGCCCTGGGCATCGAGCGTGAGGCGGCTGGTTTCGCTGAGCGCGTAGCCGGCCTTACCGTTGACGAGAAAGTTATTTTCGCTTACGCCGAAGCGGTCGCCGAAGTACTTGTACCCTAGCCCCACCTCGTATTGGAAAGTCGCATCGGCGGCGCGGTTGCGGGCGTAGGCCCGGGCGCCGATGCGGGTGAAGGTCTGCCGGATATCGTCGGGGTTGGGCTCACTGGCCAGCCTGCTGCGGTCGTAGCCGTAGAAATGATACGTATCGCGGGCGAAGTCGAGGGCGCCGCCCAGGGCCGTGCCGCCCATGTAGTACTCGCCGGTGGCGGTGGCGCTGGTGAGGCTGGCGCCCGAGTTCTGGCCATCGACGGGGCCGGTTTTTGAGCTGTTGTGGCGCACATCGAGGCCGTAGCTGTACTGCTCGTTGCGGGTCGAGTGCAGGTGGGCGCGGCCGTAGACCGAGCCGTAGTTGCCCAGGCCCAGCTTCACGTAGTTGCCGGTGAGGGGCTCCA
>JBPBQJ010000178.1:0-8512 GCA_050954765.1 Janthinobacterium lividum
TGTTGGTAATAGCGAATAAATAAATCCGCCAGGTCATCGATGAGCTTGGGGTGCTTGACGTAGAGTCCCTTCAGGAAGCGGTACTCGCGTACCGGCGCGTGTATCTGGGCCAGCGTCAGGGTGCTAATCTTACTGCCCCAGTCCACCGCGCCCCGGATGGGCAGCTCCGGGCGGCAGTCGCCATCGAAGCGGCTATCGTGCACGCTCAGCTTCTGGAGGTTGAACTCCAGGCCGGCCACGTAGTCGTCGGCGGGGCATTCCTGGGCGTGGTGGGCCACGTCGAGCTTGGGGTAAAAGCCCGCCTCCACGGTCGCCGGCCGCTTATTGAGGATTTCGATGGCAAACACGAAGTCCGACAATTCGCGGCGCTGGTCTTCCAAAAAGCTGACGCCCACGTTGTGCAGGTTGTCGAAGATGTTGGCCTCCGAGTAGAGCAAGCCCTTGGCAATGCTGGCTTTGCCCTGGCCCAGGCGCTTTTTATTGGGGTAGAAGCGCAGCTGGCTGCTCAGGTGGCGAATCTCCTCGTAGAGGGCCATGCGCTTGGTTTTGCTGCGCGTATCCACGAATTCGAGCTGGAGCTTAATCATGGCATCCCGGATAGCCTGGAAGTCGTAGCCATCCTCCTGGTAGTAGGCCGCGTCGTCGAGCAGCCACTTGCCCTGGTCGCCCCAGGGCATCGACGAAAAGAGAAACTTACCGTGGTGCAGCGTGGCTTTGGGCCAGTAATCCAGGTTGCCCCGGTTGGAGGCAATCACGTCGGTGCCGAGCTTCTCGCGGTCGAGCAGCAAGGCCTCGTCGGCCAGGTAGCCGTCGAGGTTCATGCCCCGGGAGCTACCCCCTCCCCCATTCTGGGTGATTAAGTGAAACCCGGCCCCCGTGTAGAAAATAATGAAGTTGTCGTACTTCTGCGGAGCCTGAAACGGGGCGGGCCAGCTCCAGCTGTCCTTGGGCTTCTTGCCAATCAGGTAATGCACGTTCTGGTGGTAGCCGATGCGCGCCAGCGAGGCAATCGTCGAGGGCAACGTGCGCGTCATCATCTGCGTGTAGGTCGAGCCCACTAGGCCCCAGCAGGAGCGTGGCATCTCGGTCACGATGCGGTGCATGAGCCAGGCAATCTTGCTGCTCTTGCCGGTGGCTCGACTCCAAATCGAGTTTGAGCTGGAGGGGGCCGTCAGCACGAAGCGCAGCTGCGGGCGGTTGAACTTGAGCGGCTGCAGGTCCAGCTGGGGGTTACTCGTCTCCATCGTCTTCGCTTTCGGTTTTATCCAGGAGGCCGCGCATTTGTTCGAGGCTCAAATCCGTATTCTCGACTGCCTCGACCAGCTGGGCGTAGGTGTCGGGGTCGATGTCGTCGAGCGAGTTCAGATTCACCGTCTGCGACTTGCCTGGCTGGCCTTCGAGGCTGATGTTGACCACGTAGGTCTTATTGGCCAGCATGTCGGGGGTCAGGGCATTGGTATCCTCCTTGTCGAGGCCCTTGAGTGTGGCCATGTTCTTGATGGCGGCGTTCATCGCTTTCAAATCGGGCGCCGCATTTTTATACTCGTCCTTGCGAGCCGCCGCCAGCTGGAAGACGCGCATGGCCATCTCGTAAAGGATGTGGCGCAGCCCTTCCTTGTAGGAGCGCGTTACGTCCCCAAACAGGCGAATGGCCTCGGTGCAGCGCCGATAGGCCGTGGCCTGCGAAAGCCCCCACCGCTCGCGGGTAATTTTGGCGGCCTGCTCCAGCGAGTGGTACTGCACGAGCAGCGCGTGGGCCGCTTCCAACTCCGTGCGCCGCTGGATATCGGCGGGGCTCAGGCGCGCTTCGGCGCCCTCGGTGAGGTACGAGGCCCGAATCCGGTCAAAGACCGTTTCCGTGCCGCTCGTGTAGTTATTGTTGCTGGTAGCTATTGAGGTCGCCATCACTGAGTTCTTTCCCGTTAAGCAGCACCGAGAAGCGCCGCTGGTTATCCCGCATAAACTGCACAAAGCGGCGCACGTGCACGTCGACGTAGCGCCCATCCAACTCCACCACGCGGGCCTGGCGCCCGGTCTTTTCGCACGCAATGAGCAGCGAGCCCGAGCCGCCGAAGCCGTCGAAGACCACGGCGCCCGGCTTGCTGGAGCACGTGAGCTGGTACTCTAGGATTTCCAATGGCTTCATCGTGGGGTGCTCCACGTTGCGGCTGGGCCGGTCAAACTGGAGCACGGTGGTCTGCTTGCGGTCGGCGCACCAGGTGTGAGCCGCGCCCTCCTTCCAGCCGTAGAGAATGGGCTCGTGCTGCCAGTGAAAATCCTGGCGGCCCAGCACGAAGGCCTGCTTCACCCAGATTAAGCACTGGCTTAACTTGAGGCCCGAATCCTGGAAAGCCCGGCGGAAATTAGCCCCCTCCGAGTCGGCGTGAAACACGTAAATCGGCGCCCCAGGGCGCATAAAGGCGAAGCAGTTGGTATAGAAGTCGTAGAGAAACTGGTAGAAGTCGGAGCCCGACATATTGTCGTTTTCAATGCGCAGCGCGTCCTTCGTCTTGCCCTGGTAGGCCACGTTATAGGGCGGGTCGGTGTTGACGAGGTCGATGAGTACGCCTTCGCCCAGGGCCCTGGCCACCACGTCGCTCTCCGTCGACGAGCCGCAGACAAGGCGGTGTACCAGGCCCAGACCCTCACTGTGAAACTCGTACACGTCGCCGAGCACCGACACGGGCACTACCGGCGGCGTGGCATCGAACGCCTCCTCTTCGGCCGGCAGCTCCAGCGCGCGCAACGCGGTCAGCTCCTCGAGCACGCCGGCGTCGAGAATACTGGCCAGGTCGATGTCGCCGAAGTGCTCGTCCAGCGTTTCCAGGTCCCACACGCCGGCGCCGACGTTGGAGGTCACGTTGTATTCCTTCATTTCCTGCTCGCTGAGCAGGCGATTGGGCAGGCGCACGTCGATTTCTTCCTCCCCGCGGCCTAGCTCCAGCAGGATGCGCAGGCGCTGGTGGCCGGCCAGCACGATGTTATCCAGGTTCACGGCCGGCACCTCCGCTAGGTTGAACTTGGTTAGGCTGGCGAGCAGCCGGGCGTGGCCATCAGCTTCGAGCCGGCGGGGATTAAACTCATAGGGTACCAGCTCGCGCACGCGGCGCCGGGCATTGTGCCATTCCAACTTCACAGGTTCTATCTCAGGCATGACTAAGGGTTAATTTGGTTTTCAGGGTATTGATAGCCGCCAGCACCTCGGCCAAATCGTCGGCGCGGGCGGGGTTTTTCTTTAGTTTGGAGGCCTGTGGGCGCAGGTTGGCCAGCAGCCGGCGCATTTCGCCCTGGTCGGTGAGCGCGGCCAGGTCGGGGCGCGGCTCCGCCAGCGGGGCCGCCTCGTCGTAGCTCAGGCTAATCAGCTCGCTCAGCACCAGGATGCGTTCGCCCAGCACGCGCCGCTCGGCATCGGTGGCCAGCAGCTCCAGCTGCGCGTGCAGCCGGGAGCGCTCGGCGTACCAGGTGCTGCGCTGCCGGCGCACGTCCTCCGAGCTATCCTCTTTTGGCACGGAACTATCCACCTTCGGCTGAACGAGTACCCGTTTTGGCGATGTGTCGACGACGTGCACCTTTTCCTGCACCACGAGCTTACTTAGCTCCGCCACCAGCTTCTGGCGCGTAAACGCGGTATCCCCGTACCGTAAGGTCGTGAGCACTACCCGGCTCTTGCCGTGAGTTTCGTACAATGCGACGCCCTGGGCATAGTCCTGCCCACTCTCCAACCACTCCCGTATCTGCTTCACGTTCCAAACTTTGCCTGTACTTTCGCCGTAGAAAAGGACAAAAAAAAGCGCCCCGACCACTAGGTCAAGACGCCGAAAAAAGCAAGCTACCCTTGCTCCTCCAAGCTCCTCCTCAAGCTTGCTTTTTTCTTTTTGCCCTTGCGGGGCCAGTGGTATCCGCCACTGGCCCCGCCTCGTTTGCAGGCAGTTCCTTGCGCCGCAGCCAGTCGAAGCCACCGGGTAGCGCGAGCAGCTCCTCGGCCTCCTCGACGCTAATTTGCGTCAGGTCGACCGTGCGACGCAGCCGCACCACGTGCAACAGGGTCGACTTGGTGGTTAGCTCGAACAACGCGGCAACTTCGGGGCGCAGCATTACTAAGGCTTAATGGTGATTTCGCCCTCGTAGAACACCGGCCCGTTCTGGTAGGCCTCCGACTTGTAGGTGGTACCCCGGCGGCCCCCCGAAAGCTTGCCCGAGTCGTAGCTACCCACCACCTCAGCCGGCAGGTCTTCGCTGCCCTGCTGCTGCACCACACCATCCGGGGTTTTCACCAGCACGATGTTGTTGTGATTCTTGATGATGCGCATGAACTCGGCCGACTCCTTGCTGTTGCCGGGGTTGAAAAACTCCAGGCTTGACTTGTAGCCCCGGCCGTCGCGGTCGCCGGTCGGGTCAATCTTCAGCTGCGCCGTATCCAGGGTCGAGTAGGCCTTCAAGAAGCCGTACGTCTGGCCAGGGTTGTCCGGGTCGTCGGCGAAGGTGTGCGAGCCATCGACGGTCACCGAATCGCCGGCGGCGTTCGTGGTCTTGATGCCAGCAATCTTTTTAAACCACTCCACCGGGGCGATGAAGACGGTTTGCGCCAGACCGGGCTGGTTGTCCTTGCCCTGTAAGCCGGGCAGGTGGGATAAATTAGCCATGTACCTGATTTACTAACAGATAAAACAATGAGAAAAGAGCCGTGGCGGGCTTAGGCCGCGGCTTCCACTTTCTGGAGCAGGCCCGAGTTGGCTTCCACCAGCTCGCGCACCAGGTCGGGGTTTTGGCGCAGGGTGTGCGCGTCCACGTCGAGGCCTTTGTGCGAGAATTTGGGGGCCAGCACGCGGTACTGCGCCTTGTCGTGGGTCACGATGACCGGGCCCTCCGCCTGGCCTACCTCCGCTGCCGCCAGCCGGCCGCTCTGCTCCTCGATGAGGGCTTCCGCCTCCTCCAGCTCCTCGGTTTTCGCCTCGAGCTGCTCTTCGACGTAGGCTTTGTCAGATGCCAGCGACTCGTTGGTCATAGCCAGCGACTTGTTAGCCGTGGCCAGCGTATCGCGGTCAGCGGTGAGGCTAATGACCTGGCCTTTCAGCTGGGCATTTTCAGCCGTAAGCGCATCAACCTGCTTTTGTAGGTCGGCCGAATTGTCGCCGCCCTGTACTGCCTCAGCGGCAGTTTTAGTGTTGGTATTAGCCATGAGAGGCAAGTAGTTACAAAGTGAGAAAAACGACTGTTACCCTAGTGCGGCACGCCGGCCGGGCCCCACTGGAGCCCGACCGGCGACCGGCTTGCCTCAGACCAAATCCTGGTCGTTGGTGAAGACTGCCTCGGGAATGAGGAAGCCCAGGCCTTTCCAGAAGTCGGTGAACAGGCGCACCAGGCGCGTCACGCTCTCAATCTGGAACTGCTGCACGTTCTGGCTTTTCTTGGCCAGGCGCACCGTATTATCGTAGGGCGTGCACCAGATTTTGAGCGAGTTGCCCATCGAGGGCAGGCCTACTACCTGGTGGCGCGTTTCCTCAATCTTGTTGCCCGTGAGCAGCGGCTGGTCGCCATCGGGAATCACGGGCGCACTCACGCTCATGAAGTCCTTGCCGTACTTGGCCCGCTTGCCACGGGCGTAGCGTAGCGACAGGGTTTCGTTCATCGGCACGCCGCGGTAGCGCACATTGATGCGGTCGGTGAACGCTTCCACGTAGTCGACGAAGGCCGATGGGTCGTCGGGAATCGCACCCAGCGAAATGGGCACGATGCGGCCGGCGGTCACCTGCGTGTTGATGATTTTTTTGATGCCGTCCATCGCCGTACCAGCCGCGCCGGGCACGCCATTGACGGGCGCCGCGTGCACGCCATTGAACACTTCGTAGAGTTCGTAGTCCTCCTGAATCTGGGGCAGCAGGTGCGTTTCCATGAGCCAGCGTACGAAGGGCCACACCTTGCGGTCGAGGCTGCCATCAGCTAGGAAACCCAGCCAGGTGGCCTCCAAATCGTCCGGCGTCTCTTCCACGTCGGCCTTCATCTTGAACTGCGGAATGGCAATCGGGGTAGCCATCATCGCCCCCAGCGGCGTCCAGCCCTTCTGGAAGGATTGCAGAATCCGACCCAGGCGCGTTTGCGAGGCGCGGTACACCGTGTCGTCGGTCACGATGCTGCGAAACAAGCTGTCGGTCACCGACTTGCGGTAGAGCAGCTGCACCAGGCGCGAGGCGTTCTGCCCCTGGTTAATGTAGTAGGCGCCGAATTCGGCAACGATGTCCGTAATAGTCATGGACTAGCGAGGAGGGAAAAACTAGGGTGAAACGAAGGAGAAAGAGAGGCTTACTTTTTGCCGCCGAACATCGGGTGGTTATCGAGGGCCGCGTTGTGGGGCAGCTCGTCGATGGCCTTCTGCGCGGCCGTGGCCGGCGTGCCTTCCTGGATTTCGGCGCCCTCTCTCTTGGCGCTGGTGCCCATCGTGCCCGCCTGCGAGCCGTAGGTTTCGGCCTTTTCCTTCCACGCGTCGCGGTCGGTGGCCAGCGCCGCCACGTCGGTCGCGCCGGCAGTGGTGAGGGCCTCAGTCATCGCGGTGAGCTGGCCCTGGGCCGTCGTCAGACTTGCCGTGAGCGTAGTCACCTGGCCGGCGGCGACTTCCAGGGGCTGCAAAGCAGCGGGCGTAATGAGGGCCGCGCCCGCAATGCCACCGGCTACCAGCTCGGCGTTGGCGGCCGTGGCCATCTCGGCCGTGACGGTTTCGGCGCCCACGAGCGCCAGCATGGCCGGCCCGAAAGCTGCCTTTTTATCGAAAATTCCCATTGTTGAAGAAGTTGAAGAGGAGGCAGTGGAAGCCACGCGCTGCTCCTGCACCAGCTCCGCGCACAGCGCGAAGGCGTCTTGCAGCGAGCCGATACCGTCGATAAGGCCCATTTCCTGGGCCTCGGCAGCGTGGAAGGTGTCGCCGGCAAACGCGCCGGCTTTTTTGGCCGCCTTTTGGTCGAGCCGGTCGCCGCGGTTGGCACTCACCGCGCCGATAAACTGGTCGCAGATAGCGCTCAGGCGCTCCTGCATGGGACCGTAGTCACCGGCCTTCGCCGCCGCGAAGTCGGCGTTTTTCTTGGTTGACTGCGAAGCATATACCTCGTGAAAGACCACGCCTTCCTTTTCCAGCTTGCCGCTTTTATCGGCCCAGCTGGCCATCACGCCAATCGAGCCGATGGTGCACGTCTCGTGCGTGGCCAGCACGCGGTCGCAGCTGGCGCCTATCCAGTAGGCGGCCGAGCACATCAGCCCATCGTCGCACAGCGCCACGGTGGGCTTGCCGCACTGCATAATGGCGTCGGCCAGCGTCTGGGTGCCATATACCTGCCCGCCGGGCGAGTCGATTTTGAACACCACCGCATCGACGTGGGGGTCGTTGCCCAGGGCCTGCACGTAGCGCGCCAGCGTGCTCATGCCCAGCGGGCCGCACTCCTGGTCGTCTTTCAGCAGCGGGCCGCTGATGCCAATGACCCGCACGTTCAGGCTGTTGCTCTCCGATTTAGCCGTCGCCTTGCCGCCCGCAATCGGGGCCACGGCCGCCACCGCGCCCCCAGCGGCATAGAGCACCGCGTAGTCGCGGGGCCGGGCTTGCTTACGCCGGGCCAGCGCCGCATCCGCGCCGACGCCAGTTGGCTGCTGGCCCTGGGCCATGCTTTCCAGCATCGGCAGGTACTGCTGCGCCAGCGCGGGGCTTATCAGCCAGGGGGAAGCAACTATTTGGGTGAGTAGGGGGTGCATCGGCGGTAGCTAAGTGAGGGCAAAGCTGCCGGGCGCGCCTACCCCTAAAAAGGACACGAAAAAGCCCCGCCGGGTGGGCGGGGCTCGGACTAGGTGGTGCTGGTAGGACTTGCTGGGCGTCGGCTACGGTAGCGCACACGTCAAAGTACCTGCTTAGAGCGCGTAACGTTCTTGGAGGGCTACCAGGTCGGCCTGCCAGGTGTCCGTATCGTATTCATTGATAATAACGGCCGCAAAATCGCAGGTGCCTTCGTAGAAATCACTCCCCGGCGTGTTTTGGTAATGCCCTCCGCCAACTGTAAGGACCGTATCCGCCTGGCCGGCCCGATAAATGGGGTACGGCTCACTTAAGCCCGTGGCGTTGGTGTAGCTGGTGGCCGAAGTCCCATCATAACGGATTCCGACAATGCCAAACGTGCCTATTGCTGGCGTAGCGGGTGCCACGGGTGAGTTTTCACTGTTGGTCCCGGCCGGAATTTTATTGCCGCACGTGTGCATACAAATAAGCCCGTTAAAGGCAATCATATCCGCAATCGCGCCCCCTTGGTCATCGGTGCCGTAACCTAATAAATTTAAGTTGTCAACCGCTGCCAGCCGAACAACGGCCAAAAACTGAAAGGGTGCGCTGCCGCTCAGCTTGCCCGGCACAGTGCCCAGCAAGGGCGTTGAGGCGAGCCGCACGGCGGCCCGGTTGTTAAGGGCATTTGCGAGTAGCAAAGCGCCCGCCGTACTGGCCGTACTTAGGACGTCCCCGTTGCCCGACTGGTCGGCCCAGCTA
>JBPBQJ010000179.1:0-6810 GCA_050954765.1 Janthinobacterium lividum
TGGCCTCCTGCACGTTGTAGTTGGGGTTGTAGCGCTGGGCCTTAGCTGACGCTGACCTTTGGTTGGCGCTAGCCCCCGTTTTCTGGCGCAGCGTGGCCGCGAGGTCGCCGAAATACAGCTGCGGAAACGCGGCCGACACGGTTTGCTCCAGGCAGCCGTAGGGGTATTCGAGCAGGTAGCTCAGGTCTTTGGAAAACTGCGTGAGCGGCGAGCGGCTCAGCATCAGGCGCGAGCGCTGGCCGGTGGGCAGGAAATCGGTGCGCAGGTTGAGCGTGGCGGGTACGCCGGCCGTGACCTCGCCGCTGCCGGTGCGCTTTTCGAGCGGCGTGGCCGGGCGGATGGGTATTTCAATGAGTTCGGAGAAGGTCTCGGTCGTGCCTTTCAACCCAGTGGCAACAATTTTCACTGTCCCGTTGCCGACTCCTTTCGCGCTAACGTGAAAAAGTTGGCGATACTCTGCTCCAGGACGTAGCGGCACAGTCCATTCTTCGGGTCTGTACCGTATTCCGTGTGGCCCAACAACCTCAGGTTCGGCTGAAATAAGAGGGCCACTAAGCTGCTTGACGACCTTGGCAAAAATCTGATTCTTCGTCGTATTCGTCAGCGTCACCGGCACATCAATCGTGTCGCCGGGGCTCATAAAGCGTGGCAGCGCCGTGCTAATCACCACCGGGTCGGCCACCTTCATTGTTTGCTCGGCGTTGCCGAAGGCGTCGTCTTTGTAGGCCACGGCCATCACGCGCAGCGCCCCGCTAAACTGCGGCACGCGCACCTTGTAGCGCACGAGGCCGTTGGCATCGGCGGTGAGCAGGCCGCTCCACTTGGCCACGAGCTTCACGCGGCGGCTGGGTACGGGCGAGGTGCGGCGGGCCAGGTCGGCCGCGTCGCCGCCGCTGCTGCTGGTGCCCAGCTCAGGCAGCAGGAAGGGGTAGATGTCGAAGGCGCTCACTTCGAGCGCCCGCTTCTGGTAGAAGTAGCCGTAGGGGTCGGGCGTGCGGTAGTCCTTGCGCTGCAAAATGCCCTCATCCACGATGGCCAGGGTAACCTGGGCCTTGGGCGCGGTGCGCACCTCAATGGTCTGGAAGGTTTGCGAGCGGCTGAGGCTAGCCGCTTTCAGGCTTACGGCCAGGTGGGTGCCGGGCTTCTCCACCGTCAGCGGCACGAAGCCCCTAGCCACGGTGAGCGGCAGTGAGTTATCGGTGATGGGCCGGATGGCGGTGGCCGTGACGTAGATATTGGGCGCGTAGCCGGCGCGGATGGGCACCCGCACCTGGGCCGATTTCTGGTCGGTATCGACGTAGAAATGGTCGAGCACGCGGTTGCGCTCCACCGTCACGAGCACGCGGCCGGGGAAGGGCGTTTTGAGCAGCAGCTGGGCCGTTTCGCCGGGTTCGTATTTCGGCTTGTCGGCCTCGATGGTCACTTCGCCTTCGGTATTGACCTCGAAGGAGTTGCCGGCCGTGTCGCCGCTGCCGTAGGCGTAGAAGTGGCTAGCCACGTAGCTGGCCGCGCCCGGCCGAAATAGCCGCACCTCGTACTCGCCCGAGTAGGTGGGCGTGAAGAATAACTGGCTATCGGCATCCACGCTCACCGCCTGGTTTTGCAGCACCTGCTCGCGCTTCTGCGAGTTGTAGGTGAGGCGCCCGCCCTGGCGCTCCAGCACGGTTTCCCAGAGCAGGCGCACGATTTGCACCTGCGCTTCGGCCCGAGTGGGCTTGCCGGCCGGCGTGAGCGCCACCAGCTTAATGGGCAGTTCCTGCCGGGTGCTCACCAGGTCGCTCACCTGCTGAATGCCGAACATGACGGCCTGCGTTTGCACCTCAAAGGTGGCTAGCCGGTTCACCGGCCGCCCGGTTTCGTCGAAGATGGTGGCGAAGGCCACGCCTTCCAGCGTGCCGAGGTCGCGCACATCGGGCAGGGCGTAGGTGGCAGTACCGCGCCCGCTAGGGTCGGTTTCGCCTTCGCGCACTTCCTTCTGAAAGCGCTCGGCAATGCCCGACACGGTGGACGCATTGCGGCCGGTGCCCGTACGCAGCTGAAAGGAATAATCCGGGTATTTCGGGGCCGAAAACGTCTTCTCCTTCAGCGAAAACTCAACCTCAAACTTGCGCCCGGCAGCGGGCGGGCCAAAGAGATTTTGGGCCAGAATGCTGGCCGTCACAGTTTGAGCGGGGCGCAGTACGGCGGGCGCGGCCGTCACGCTCACTTTCATCCGGTCAGGGATGAATTCTTCCACACTCACCTGCTTGGAAGTAAGTAAGATATCGTTGCCAGTCAGCACTTCCAGCGAGTAGAGGCCCGTCATCACCGTGGCGGGCAGGATGAAGCGCGACTCGACGGCGCCGGTGGCGCTGAGCTTCTCGCCGAGGCTGGCGTATTCCTTGCCGGTGGGCAGCAGCAGGCGCACCTTCACGGGCAGGCCGGCGGGGGGCGTGCGCCACGCATCGGTGCGCACCACCACGTTGGTGTGGATGGTGTCGCCGGGGCGGTACAAATCGCGGTCGCCATACAAGAACGCCTGGTAGTGCGCCGCGTTGCTGGTCAGCCCGCCCACCTCGAAGCGCGAGGTTTCGACCCGGCTTTTGGGCAGGCTAAGAAACGTGAAATCGCTGCCCTGCGTGGCCGTAATCATACCTAGCCGCAGCCGCGCGCTGGCCACGCTGTCGTAGCGGGCCACGCCTTGGGCGTTTGTGGTGGCCGTGCCCATGAGCTGGTTGTTGGTGCTGATGAAGCGTACCGTGGCCCCAGCTACCGGCCGCGCCGAGCGCAGCGAATTCAGAAACACCACGGCCTCGCCGCTGGCATTTTGCTTGGCAATCACGCCGAGGTCGGTGAGGGTCACCAACTTTTCTTCGCGCAGCCACAGGTGCTCGGTATCCTGCACGCGCACCACGTACAGGCCCTTGAGCGGGCCGCTGAACTCCAGGTCTTTGAGGCTGAGGTTGAGCAGGTGCAGGCCATTTTGCTTGGCTAGCCCGGCGGTGGTGTAGGTGCGGGTGAAGAGCACGTCGCCCCGGTTTTCGAGGTCGTAGTACTGGTAGCTGTGGCCTTCGTCGTAGTCGCCTTCGCCTTCGCTCGCCTCGCCGTCCTCGTCGCTTTCGTAGCCATACTGCTTGTCGGCGCGCAATATTTCCTGGATGTTGCTGGCGTAGACCTTGGCCACCGTCACCTGCACTTTCTCGACCTCATTGAGGCGCAGCCCGATGTTGCGCGTCCCGTTGGCGCCCAGGTACATCGCCTTGTCGGCGCTGGCGAAGCTGATGCCCGGCTCGCTGCTGCCAAAGCTCACCGTCTGGTTAAACGCCTCGGCCAGCTGCCCGCCCAGCGCCCCGCGCAGGCCCGGCGTGAGGCTCACCTGGTAGTCCTTGCCCACCTCGAAGCCACCGCGCAGCAGCAGGCCGCTTTCCAGCGCCTCGATTTCGTAGGGCACGGCGGGCTCCACCTTCAGCAGCGGCTGAATGTCGGCCACCGACACCGGCTGGTTGGTGAGCAGCGTCACCACGGCCTGGCCATTAAGCACCTGGCCGGTGAGCTCGCGCACTTGCAGGGTTTGCTGGTCAGGTACTTCGGCATCGGCCAGCAGCGAGCTGGCGGTGGGCTGGCTGCTAGCCACGGCGGCCAGGCCGGGCTCAATCTCGAAGTGCAGCGGCTGGCTAGCATCCACTTCCTGGTTGATGGTGAGCGCGAGCGTGCGGTCAGGCTCAGCGGCGGTAAGGGTAAAATTTACCGGCCGCCCGCCCTGGCTCAGGTGCAGGCGCGGGCGCAGGTCGGCGGGCCGCACGGGGTAATTTAACAGCACATTGGCCCGCATTTCGGCGGTACCGGAAGCGCGGCTGCTGCGCCCGTAAAACACCTGCGCGGCCTTCAACTCCAGAAACGGCGTGTGAAACTTGGTGCGGGCTAGCGTCAGTTTTTGCTTGCCCGAGGGCAGCGTGGCCGGGCGCAGGCTAGCGGCAAACGTGGTGCTGGGCCGAAACGGCTCCAGCGGCGAAAACACCAGCTCTCGCCCGTCGTTGGTCCACTTAAATTTGCCCCGGATGGCGGGCTCGAACTGCACGTAGCGGGTAGTGTCCCAGCGCCCGGCCTGGGTGGGGGCTACCACCGGCTCGTCGAAGCTGAAAACCAGGTTTTGCTGCGGGTCGATTTCCTCGCCCGCCGCCGGCACGGCGGCACTGACCTGCTCCTGGCCGGCCTTTTTGGAACAAGAAAAAGTGGCGGACAGCGATAAAAATAACAGCGGCAGCAGGTAGCGTTGGCGCATAGCGGGGAAGAAGGTGAGCGGCGCGTGAAAGGTAGAGTATGGCTGCCATAAAAACAGAGCTATTGCGGCTGAAAGCGGGTTAGCGTTAAGGCGTCATGCTAAGAACTGAACGCCTGCGGCGCGTAAGGCAGCGTCTCGCCGGCGTTGCCAGGAGTAATAATTCTGACGCTGCCAGCCAAATGCTTGCCCGCTTTCACCACCGTAAGCTTTCGTGCTAGCCGCCTGCAAGCTGCGCACCTTTGCCCCATGCTTTCCCACGCCCACGAAATTTTCTTAGAAGTAGCCCAGCGCCTGAGTTTTACCAAAGCCTCGCAGGCGCTGTTCATCAGCCAGTCGGCGGTGAGCAAGCAGGTGAAGGCGCTGGAAGAGTATTATAAAACCGGCCTTTTCGAGCGGCTAGGGAGTAGCGTGCAGCTCACGCCGGCCGGCCAGAGACTGTACCAAAAGCTATTGCAAGCCAAGCAATTGCAGCAAGAGCTGCAGCAGGAGATGAGCGAGGCTAGCCCGGCCTTTGCGCCGGCCGTGCACCTGCTCATCGGGGCCAGCACCACCATCTCGCTCTACGTGCTGCCGGTGGTGGTAGCGGCCTGGCTGCGCCAGCACCCGCAGCACCAGCTCAGCCTCAAAAACCGCAACAGCGACAATATTCTCAAGGCCTTGCTGGAGCACGAAATTGAGCTGGGCATCGTGGAGGGCATTCACAAAGTGAGCAACGTGACCTACACGCCGCTGCTCAGCGACGAAGTAGTGGCCGTGTGCGCCGCCCAAAACCCACTGGCCGGCCGCAGCCTGGCCGTGAGCGACCTGCTCAGCATCCCGCTAGCCCTGCGCGAGGCGGGCTCGGGCACGCTGGCCGTGCTCGAAGAAGCCCTGGAAAAGCACCAGCTGCGGCTGGCGGCCCTGCCGGTGCGGGTGCGCCTGGGCGGCACCGAGGCCCTCAAAAACTTTGTGCGGGTCGAAACCACCTGCCTGGCATTCCTGCCCCGCCAGGCGGTACTGAAGGAACTGGCCAGCGGTGAGTTGGTAGAGGTGAAAATCAAGGATTTACCATTGAAGCGAGAATTCAATTTCATCCAGCGAAAAGGTACTGAGAACAACGAGCCCTACCGCGAATTCCTGCGCTTCACGCAGCGGTATTATTCTGATAAGGAATAGCCTATGCCAAAAAGCCATTTCGCTAGGGCATAGCAACCCGTATAGGGCAGCCAGAACTTTGTCCTATGAACCATCTCGTAGCCACGCTGCCCATCTCGCGGATGCACGCCCTGCACTGCGCCCACTGCGGTACTGCTTACTCGCCCTTCGAGCTGCAAGGCGTGTCGGCCTGCTGCCAGCAGCCGCTGGTGGCCGATTATGACCTGCATATACCCTTGAGCCGCGCGGCCGGCATCAACTTGGCCGACAGCTCGATGTGGCGCTACGGCGCCCTGCTGCCGCTGCTCGACGAGGCCAATAAAGTAACCTTGGGCGAAGGCCTCACGCCGCTGCTAGCCCTGCCGCAGCTGGCTGACCGTTACGGCCTTAATTCGCTCCTTCTCAAGGATGAAGGCCAAAACCCCACCGGCTCGTTCAAGGCCCGCGGCCTGAGCATGGCCATCTCCAAGGCCAAGGAATTGGGCGTGCGGGGCTGCATCATCCCCACGGCCGGCAACGCAGGCGTGGCCATGGCGGCCTATTGCGCCCGCGGTGGCCTGGCCGCCACTGTGGTGATGCCGCGCCACACGCCCGAGGCCTTCAAGGAGGAGTGCTACTGGTACGGCGCGCAGGTCGAGCTGGTCGATGGCCTCATCAACGATTGCGCCGCCCGGGTGCGCCAGCTCAATGCCGACGGCGAGCTGCTTGATATCTCGACCCTGAAGGAGCCCTACCGCCTCGAAGGCAAAAAAACGATGGGCTACGAGATAGCCGAGCAGCTGAACTGGGAGCTGCCCGACGTGCTGCTCTACCCCGCCGGCGGCGGCACCGGCCTCATCGGCATCTGGAAAGCATTTCAGGAAATGAAGGCGCTGGGCTGGCTAGCCCCCGACACCAAGCTGCCCCGCATGGTGGCCGTGCAGGCCGAAAACTGCTGCCCGCTGCTCGAAACCTACCTCGGCCGCCAGCCCAACTGCCACAACTACACCGGCCGCCCCACCCTGGCCAACGGCCTGGCCGTGCCCCGCCCGCTGGGCGAGCCGCTGATGCTGCAAGTGCTACGCGAGTCGCAGGGCACGGTGGTGGCCATCAGCGAAGAAGGCATGCTGGAGGGCATGCGCGAATTAGGCAACCAAGAGGGCCTCTTCGTAGCCCCCGAGGGCGCCGCCGTGTGGATGGCCGCCCGCCAGCTGCTGGCCACTGGCTGGCTGCGCGCCGACGAGCGCATCCTGCTCCTCAACACCGGCAGCGGCCAGAAATACATGAGCAATGTGGCCGGCCGCGCCTGGGCGTAGTTGGTAGTGACTAGGAAGTGTTAACAGTCTGGGGTATGTTTGGGCATGGAATACCTGTTGACGGACGCGCAGTGGGCGCGGATTGCCCCGCTGCTTCCAGGTCGGGAAGGGTGCAAAGGT
>JBPBQJ010000180.1:0-5608 GCA_050954765.1 Janthinobacterium lividum
GTTGATGGCGTTCATCCGGATGCGGTCGCCGAGCAGCGCGCCGCCGGTTTTGCGCTTGCTAGGGTCTACCGAAATGATGGCTAGGGTCTTCTCCGGGAAGTCGAGCAAAAAGCGCCGCACCAGCTCATCGACCAGCGACGACTTGCCCGCGCCGCCCGTACCCGTGATACCTAGGATGGGCGCCCCTTGCGTTTTGCCGGGCGTCAAGAGCTGCGAGCTGTCGCCTTCCTGCTGCTGAAACTCCGCCACCAGCTGGCCTTTCACCCGCTCAAACTCCTCGGGGAAGTTCTCCGCCGCCGAAATCAAGCGGCCGATGCTGCGGGCATCCTTTTCCTTGATATGAGAAACCTCGCCATTCAGCTTCTGGCCGGTGGGGTAGTCGCTTTCCTCCAGCAGGTGATTAATCATGCCCTGCAAGCCCATCGAGCGGCCATCATCGGGCGAGTAGAGGCGCGTGATGCCGTAACCTTGCAGCTCCGCGATTTCGGAGGGCAAAATCACGCCACCACCACCGCCGAAGATTTTGATGTGGCCCGCGCCGCGCTCCTTTAGCAGGTCAAACATGTACTTGAAGTACTCATTGTGCCCGCCCTGGTAGCTGGTAATGGCAATGGCCTGGGCATCTTCCTGAATGGCGCAGTCCACAATCTCCTGCACCGAGCGGTTGTGCCCCAGGTGGATAACCTCGGCGCCGCTGCTCTGAATGATGCGGCGCATGATATTGATAGCCGCGTCGTGCCCATCAAACAGCGCGGCGGCCGTGACGATACGAACGTGGTTCTTAGGCTTATAAGGGGCGGCGGGGGTGGGATGCATAGGGAGGAGGTAGGGCGAGGTGGAGCGGCAGTGCTGGCTAGGGCTAGCCAGCGGGGCCAGTTTTTCTAGAGACTACGAAGGTACGAAAAAGCCCCGGCGAGGTCGGCCGGGGCGTTGTTAGCAGGTGCAAGGTTTGACTCTGGTTATAATGACTCATAATCGATAAAGTCTTTGCCACCCCCTTTAAAATCTTCTAACAACAGCTCAATTGCTTCAAAAGGGATATTTAGATGGTGGAAGCTGGAAAAGGTAATTTCTTTTAAGTCATCATGTCTAAATATTTCTATTAGTAGAGTGCGGTTATTATCCTGGTGTTCCCACAACTCCCATCCTAAACCGTCACGAGTGCTGACATCGCTGGCATGTATAATTTCAAATGACCTTTCTTTGACAACAAACGTAGCCATGAAAAAACCTTCAGAATTTGATAAATAAACTGCCGCAGCTTCCGCAAAGCTACTCGCAACCCCGGCAGCACGGCCTCTCTCAACAGCTCGCACTCGCAGTCTTGCCGCGTTTCGTAGTTCACTTAGGATAATGAGTTAATCCTCAAAGCTTTGCGCCATCATTTCTGCAGCTACCGACTGAAAAAGCGGTTTTAAGTGTTGCTCCTGTACCACGGCAGCAAGGCGTGGCACAAAAACCAGCAAAGGAAAATGCAAGAAGCTACGCTAATCGAATCTGCCCTGACGGCGCAAGACATCGACCGCATCATTGAAATGGCCTGGGAAGACCGTACCCCATTCGAGGCTATCGAAGCGCAGTTTGGTCTCGCCGAAGCGGATGTTATCAAGCTGATGCGCCGCGAGATGAAGCCCTCGTCGTGGCGCATGTGGCGGGCCCGGGTGCAGGGCCGCCCCACCAAGCACCGCGCTAAAAGTGCTGTCGATGATGCCCGCTTCAAATCCACCCTGCAGAAAAACATTACGTTCAACAAAATTTCCAAACGCCGCTAAGGCGTTGATTTGGTGGTGGCCCACTGCCGCCGGAACCAGCCTGGAAAAGTACCCACGTGAGGATAGCAATAAAAAAAACCCCGGCTAGCAGCCGGGGATTTTTTTATTAAGGAGCTGGGCAAAAGCCGGCGCGTGCAGCGCTAGCCACTAGGCAGCATCCAGCGCCTCGCGCAGCGCTTTAGCGGCCGCGGCGGGGTCTTTGGCCCCGTAGATGGCGCCGCCGGCTACGGCTACGGCCACGCCGGCCTGCTTCACGGCGGCGATGGTGTTGAGGTTGACGCCGCCCGCGATGGACACCGGCACGCCGGCGCGCTTGGCCTCGTCAATCAGCACCTGGATGGAGTAGCCGGACGCGGCCTGCTCGTCGAGGCCGGCGTGCAGCTCCACAAACTCGACGCCGAGCTTGCTCACTTCCTGGGCGCGCTTCACGCGGTCCTTCACGCCGATGGTGTCTACTACCACGCCTTTGCCGTGCTCTTTGGCGGCCTTCACGGCGCCGATGATGGTGGCATCATCTACCGAGCCCAGAATGGTAACCAGGTCGGCGCCCGCGCCGAACGCCATGCCGGCTTCGAGCTCGCCGGTGTCGGCGGTTTTGAAATCGGCAAACACCAGCTTGTCGGGGTGCGCAGCTTTCATGGCCTTAATCACGGCCAGGCCTTCGCTTTTGATGAGCGGGGTGCCCAGCTCGATAATGTCCACGTAGGGCGCTACTTTGGCGGCCAGCTCGAGGGCTTCTTGGGTGCTCAGTAGGTCGATTGCAACTTGTAACTTAGCCATTTTGAGAGAGTTCTGAATGAGGTGGAAAGCGGAGTGGCACGCCGCTTTCCGGTCAGTAATAAAACCGGAGTGCCACTCCGGTTTGCAGCTTTGCAGCCAGGGGTTATTCCAGGTTGGCGTGGCGTTTCCAGAGCTCCTCGGCCGGGGTGCCCGTCTGGGCCCACAGCGTTTGGAAAATGGCATCGGTCAGGAGCAGCACCGATTGCTCGAAGAGGCTGCCCGCGTATTGCTGCGAAATGGTGCCGCCGTGGTCCTGCTTTTGGGCGGCGGGCAGCACCACTACCTGCACCGCCAGGGCCGCCAGTGGCGAGTCGGTAGTAGTCGAAATGGCTACCACCTGCGCGCCGACCGCGCTAGCCTTTTCGGCCGCCTTCACAATAGTGCTGGTGGTGCCCGAGCCCGAGCCGGCCAGCAGCAAATCGCCGGTGCGAATGGCCGGCGTAGTGGTTTCGCCCACTACAAACACCGCCAGGCCCAGGTGCATGAGGCGCATGGCGGCCGCCTTGAGGGCTAGCCCGGTGCGACCCGCACCCACAACAAAAACCCGCTCGGCGTGTTGGATAAGCAGAATTAGGGCCGCTACCTGCGCATAGTCGAGCTGCTCGGCTAGCCGCTGGTTTTCGGCAATAATCGCTTGCAGATGGTGGCGCAGGTGTTCGGTGTTCGACTCGCTCATGGGGCTACTTTTTAGGCCGGGCTGGCTAGGGTCAAGCCAGCTTTTGGGCTGGCGGAAGGGCTAGCCAGCATAGGCAATGCAAAAGTAGAAGTGTCCCAAAGCGGGGGCTTGTCGTATCCTATCAATCGGTGGCAGTATCCTAGCAAAGGTAGTTTTTGCCGTTGCTCAGCCCGGTATCCGGGCAGGTTACTGCCGCTTAGCTTTTCTCTTGTTTGTAATGTCGCCCACCGATTTATTGCCGCTCATCCCGCGCACCCCCTCGCACGAGCTAACTACCCTCATTGATAACCGCCGGGTGCAAACCCTGGAGAAATACGAGCTCAGCATCCTCGAAACCCTCGTGCCGACCAACCAGGTGGCGCAGTCATATAGCGACCTGGTGCTCACCAACATGCTGCGCGGCAAGAAGGTGATGCACCTGCTCGACCAGCAGGCCTTCAGCTACCTGCCCGGCAACACGATGGTGGTGCCGCCCCACCTCAAGATGATGATTGACTTTCCGGAGGCGTCGGACCAAAACCCGACCCAGTGCGTGGCCCTCGCCATCGACCGGCTGCAAATCATCGACACCGTGAACTACCTCAACGAAGCCTACCCGCGCACCGAGGGCGAGAAATGGAGCTTCAGCTTTGCGCAGCACCATTTCTACGATAATGAAGACGTTACGGCCCTCATCTACAAGCTGGTACGCATTGGGTTCGATAGTTCGCAAAACAAGGATATTCTGGCCGATTTCACCGTGAAAGAGCTGCTGCTGCGCCTCATGCAGCTGCAAAGCCTGCACGCCACCGAGCACAATGTGGCCGTGCTAGCCACCTCCAGTCGCTTTGCGCACACGCTGCACTACATAAAGGAGCACCTTGCCGAGAAAATCAGCGTGGAGGAGCTCAGCGCTCAGGCCTACATGAGCAAGCCGACGTTCTTCCGCGCTTTCAAGCAAGAGTTTGGCCTCTCGCCCATCGACTACATTATCAAGGAGCGCATGCGGCTAGCCAAGCGCTGCCTGAAAAACGTCGGGCTCAGCATCACGGAGGTGTGCTTTCGAGCGGGCTTCAGCAACCTGGCCTATTTCACCCGCATGTTCCGGCAGCTCGAAGGCATGACCCCGACCGAGTACCGGGTGCTGTGCCAGGGTGCGTAGCCTGTTCGCCTTATCGAAAGGCTAGCGGTGCCCCTAGCGCCAGTCGCCAGGCTAGCAGGCCCAGCAGCGCGAGCCCCGCTAGGCCCCAGGCTGCGCGGGTAGGATAGGGCAGCACCTCATTCTCATTGAAAAACTCCTGATTGCAGCCCAGCGCCAGCGGCACCAGTAGTAGGCCCATCGTGGCAAAATGCAGGACTTCGTTGAGGCCGACGTGCGGCAACTTGCTCAGCAGCAGTAGCAGCGAGCCCACCAGCCACGGCCCCAAAATGGTGTAGGCAATGAGCCGGCTGCGATTGTCGAATTGCAGGGCCGTGTGCGAATCCTGGGCCAGCAAAAACGGGATGGCTGCCAGAAAGCCCAACACTAGTTGCAACACCGCAAACAGCAGCCCGAGCACGGTGCTGGGCCAGGTGCCGCCGCCGCCCAGCAGCCAGTTGGGCACGTACCACGAGCCCGACTGCGTCACGGTATCGGCCAGCAGGCCCCCTAGCCCCGTATTGATGGCGTGGAAAGCTACCCACAATAACAGCAACTTGGCCAGGCCCCGGCGGTAGCGCTGCCGCAGCCAAAACAAGCAGAAAGCGGCCACGCCCAGGCCCGTCACCAGCGTGGGCCCTAGCCCATATACCGCCAGCACGGTGTCGCGCCGCCAGCCGCCGTCGCCCAGGATGAAGCGCACGCCGCCCAGGCTCCAGATGCCCGGAATATTGGCCCGGCGAGCCATGAAAACCATCGCTGTTTCGCTCACCAAATGCACCGCCTGATAGGCTAGCAGGTAGCAAGCCAAGGCGTTGACGAACAGCATGCTGAATTTGCTGCGCGCCGCATTGGCAGCGGGTAGCGGAGGGGCGGTAGACTGCAAGTAGGAAAGGGATAAAAGTGAGCCGGCACCAAAAATACAGTGCAGCTTGCCAGTTGGGATAGCCCTATGGTAGAATATGCCGCAACCGCCCTCGATTTCAGGCAGATGGGTAGGCTAGCGGGTGCCTAGGTGCCTAGCCCTGGTTGGCCGCCCGGGGGAACATTAAGTGGGCCGCCGGAAGTTGACGGGAGTAAGCCAGCCCCCGCCGCGCGGGCGGCCTGGCAGTCGGGTTACCTAGCTTTTGCGTCCGCGAATGCCTACCTTCGTGCTGCGATAAAACCGCCCTCCGTTGAAGAATATCCGTAACTTTTGCATTATTGCCCACATCGACCACGGGAAAAGCACCCTGGCCGACCGGCTCCTCGAGTTCACGAGCA
>JBPBQJ010000181.1:0-5456 GCA_050954765.1 Janthinobacterium lividum
CGCGTGGCGGCAAAGTCGCGCGCCAGGTACACCGACATGCAGAGCGGCAGCATCAGCGCGCAGCCTTGAATAATGAGCTGCGCGGCCAGAAAATCGGGACCGTCCAACCCATGAATAACGTGGAAGGCGCTGCTGGTGGCAAACGGCACCAGCAGGGCACCTAGCGTACCAAGGATGAGTAGCCCGATACCGGGCTGCCGCCGCCGCAACGCCAGGCCCAGCACCCGCAGCATGTCGAGCCAGGCGAGCAGAAACACGCCCAGCACGACGGTCGGCACCTGGTTGCCATCCAGCGGGTTAGCTAGCCACCACGCCACTTGTCCCACGCTTGTTAGCGCCAGCACCCCTAGCCAGGCCCTAGGCAGGCGGGTATGGCAAATGGTGTAAATGAACAGTAGCAGGAGACCACTGGTGAGCGACGTGCCCACCTGAAACCCCAATTGCGTCCACCAGCGCGCCCGTTCGTCCAGCAGCGTAGCGCGCAAAAACACCATTAGAAAGGTGCCCGCGGCTACCGCCATGCAGAAACTGAAATACAGGTTGGCGCGCTGGGGCCGGTAAAACCAGAACAAGCAGAAGTGCAGCAAAGCCAAAACCGTGGCGCTGGTGACGGCAATCAGGCTGAGGGTATCAGAGCGGGCCTGGCGCACGCGCTCGGCTACCAGGCGCTCGGCCGGGGCCACCCAGAAGCTGATACCCCCGTAGGGCAGGGGCCAGGTAGCGAACCTGGCGTAGCGCACGGCCAGCAAGTGCGGGCCCGGTGTGGAGAGCACAAATGGCAGTAGCCGGTAGCGCGGCCGCACCCCCTGCGTGGTGCGGCCCGAGGCGCCAATGCTGCCGTAGCGGCCCAGCAGGCGACCGTCGAGATAAAGCTCGGAGGCCCCATCTTGCCCGACATACAGCCCTAGCGATTTTCCGAGCAGAGCCGAGTCGAGGGTGAAACGGAGCCGGAAGCAGCCGGTGCCGCCCCAGCCCGGTGGTTCTTCCCCCACCAAAAACTCGGGGCTAGCTAGCAGCCAGTCGCGGTCGTTGGCAGCGGGGCTAGCCCAGCCGGACGGCGCGCCCGGCCGGTAGCGCCATCGCCGCTTGCCCCCGAGCCGCTGCAGCGGCTGGGCACAGACCTGCGCGGCCCGCAAGTGCATAAGCGCGCTGTCGGGCGAAGCCGAGACAATGGCCAGCCCAGGGCCGGGCTTGGCACAAATAGCAGGCCCGCTGAGCAGGCAGCAGAGCAAAACGGCAAAGCAGCGGCTAGGCATCGGCAGCGGCGGGCGTGAAGAATAACGCAGCAGAATGAATACCCGCGCTGCCCAAGATACAACTATCCTATTGACTGTATTGGCTTTACCTGCTAAGTGGGTAACGGGCGACGCGATTTTGCAGCATTGGCTACCGGAAAATTCGCGTGGACAACCTTCGCAAACACCTTTGCAACAAAGGCAAAAGCGCGGGCTACATCGGTAAATGATTTTGCAACGTGGGCAAAGGCCACGCCAGGCGGCCTACGCTTCCTTTGCAACCGCGTTGGCGCTTCGGATTGCGCTGGCAGCCAGCGTGCTACAGGCACTAGCCATTCCGGCGAATGAGCCGGCGCCCCCGCCTGGCTGGCCGCCTTCGACCTGCCCGCAACAGCTGCTAGTCGCCGCCACTAGCCCCGCATTTGCTTTCCTTTCACCCGCCTTCGCTATGAAACACTTGGCTCATTTTCCACCGGCCTTCGGCCAGGGACTCTATTATATCATACTGGCTGCTTTGGGGCTGCTCGTTCTGCTAGTAGTTGCCGGGCTGGCGCAGCTGCAGCTCAGCACCGATTCGGCGTGGTGCCTACGTAATGCCCCTGGCCTGCTATTAGCATGAAACCGCCCGTTCTTACCCGCCTGCTGCTAGGGGCGGCCGGCGTTGGCTGGGCCGGCCTCGTGGCCAGCGGCTGCGCCGACAAGGCCGATGAGCCCGCCCCTGCCACGGTCGTCAGCCGCCAGGGCATCACGCCGGCCAACGTAACCTACGATAACTACATTGGCCTGCTGCTCAATACGCGCTGCAAGACCTGCCACAACCCGGCTTCCAGCCTCAGCACCAAGGCCGCCCTCGACGCTTGGACCAACGAGCACACCTACCGCAACGCCGCCGACCATCGCCTCAAGATTGTGGCCTCCATCGAGCAGGACAATATGCCCATCGCCCGGCCCATGGTGGCCGAAGAGAAAGCCTTGCTGCAAGCCTGGCTCGACCGGGGCGCGCCCGAAAAGTAGCGCCGCTTTTTTCCTAACTCCTTCTCCTGTAGTCAACTTGCTATGCGTTGTTTCTGCCTTTTATTGCTTGCCTTGTTTGGGACGCAGGCCGCGCGGCCTGCCGCCGCTCAAACCGTCTTCGTGACCCGCACGGCGCAGCTCGCCTTCTTTTCGACCACGCCCGTGGAGAACATCGACGCGAAAAGCAACCGGGCTATGTCGGCCCTCGACCCGAAAAACCACACCGTTTATTTTAAGGTAGATAACACGTCGTTTGAGTTTCCGCGCAAGCTGATGCAGGAGCACTTCAACGACAACTACATCGAGAGCGCCAAATACCCGTTTTCGGAATTTACAGGGCAGTACTCGGGGGACGTTGATACCGAGCACGACGGCAGCTACCCGGTGCTAGTGACCGGCAAGCTGAAGCTGCACGGGGTGGAGAAACCCTACCAAATGCCCGGGGTGGTGACGGTGAGCAACCACCAGCTAGCCGTCGCGGCCAGCTTTACCATCCGGCTCCAAGACCACCACATCGAGATTCCGACGCTGGTAATGACTAAGGTGGCGGAGCAGGTAAAGGTGACGGTGAAGGCGGCCTACGAGTCGAAACCCTTAGCCTCCAAGCTGTAGCCGCTATGGGTATCTTCCATTTAGCGGGGCTGGTGGGCGGGCTCTTGCTGGCCAGCCTGCGCGCGCAGGCCCAAGACCAGGACTTGAGCAAGCTGTTTGCCGGGGCCACCGACTCGCTGGCGGCGGCTCGCCAGCCCGTGGCGGCCACGTTTAAGTCGCCGCGCATCGTCAACCTGCGCTCCAACGAGTCGATTGCGCGCCACGAGCTTGATTTTCAGGTCATGCACCGCTTCGGCGATATTGCCGGCCCAGACGGCGGCATGCGGACCTTTTACGGCCTGGATTTTTCGACCGACATCCGCATTGGGTTTGACTACGGCCTCACCGACCACCTGACGGTGGGCTTGGCGCGGGCCAAGGGCAATACGGCCCAGCGGGAACTGTACGAAAGCAGCCTGAAGGCGAAGCTGCTGGAACAAAACCGGGGAGGCAGCCGCCCGGTGGGCGTCGCGCTGTTTGGCAACGCCGTCGTGTCTGGCATGATGGCCACTACCGATGAGTCGCTGGCCAGCACGTTTCGGCGGCCCGCCGACCGCTGGAGCTTCGTGGGGCAGGTTATCGTCACGCGCAAATTCAACGACCGGCTGTCGCTAGCCCTGCTGCCCACGGTGGTGCACCGCGTGCTGGTAGAGCAACACGACAATAATACGGTGCCGGCCCTGGGAGTAGGCGGCCGGTTTCGGTTCACCCAGCGCCTGAGCTTGATTGCCGACTACGTGCTGGTGCTCCGTAGCCAGGCGAGCCGCGACTACTACCGCGCCCAGAGCGTCGAGTTCTACAACCCGCTGGGCGTGGGCCTGGAGGTCGAAACGGGCGGGCACGTGTTCGCCCTGACGTTCACGAATTCGGCCGCCATTCTGGAAAATCAATTCATTCCCGAAACGCGCTCGTCCTGGACGAAAGGGCAGTTTCGGTGGGGCTTCACTATTTCGCGCCGCTTTGCCCTGGGCAAACACAAAAAATGAGGGCGGCCCGCTGCCGGGAGTAAGCGCCCCCCCGACGTACCATAAAGCTACTTTACTGCAAACTCTTATGAAAACCTTTTTTGCTACTCTCTGCCTGGTCCTGCTGGCGGTGAGGTGGTCGGCTAATTCTGGACAGAATAGGGTCTTATCTTTCGAACGTCATGAAAGACAGCCCCCACCTACCAAACGTCGGCGCTATGACGCCGCCTTTCGCGCTGAAGCCTTACGCCTGGCCAGTGAAAGCCGCTCGACACAGGGCGCCGCACGCGCCCTCAACATCGACCCCAAGCGAATTTATAAGTGGCAAAAGGAATCCCTTACGCCAGTGGCTGCCGCTTGCGGGCCCTTATTGGACTAATTGCCATTGATGATCAGTTTCTTACTCGGTATCAATGGTGTAAAAAGCTATGCTAAGTGAGAAGCGCGACAGGTTATTTTTAAAGTGGTTGTGTAGCAGCTATCTCACGGTGGGTGGTTAGCCAAGGATGGTTGTTAGGTCACGGCTAAAACCTACCCGCTGCTACCCACGCAACCTGCTTAAAAACTCGAAGCTGCTAGTGTCGCTGGCCCTTCAAAAAACGGCAGCTAAAAACGCCTCGAAAAAATCGGCGTTTGGGACATTTTATGCACTCAGTTTAGCTCTCAAGAAAGGGGCCTTTTTCGGGGGCAGGGTCCACCACGTCTTGCTAGCTTTGCGCTTCTACTACCTTGCTGCCGCCTCGACTCTAATAGCGAGCGATGTGCCTTCCACACGAGCAGCGCGCCCTTACCGAGCAGGACCAGCACATGTTCGACGACTGGCGTAGCAGCGACCAGTGGAATAAAGGCTGTTAGCTCCGCCGCGTGCGAGGTGGCCTTATCAACCACCAATAACCCTCCAGGGGCCAGCCGCTCAAGTAGATGCGGCCACCACGTGACATACCGCGCCCGGTCAACGTCTAAAAACAGAAAGTTAAACGCGGCGCTACTTTATGCCAGCCCACGCGCGCCTCAGTCTGTACCAGCGTCATACACTCGCTGACCCCAGCCGGTGTAAAGGTGTCGGCGGCCAAGCGCGCCTTCGCGGCGCTGGCTTCGGGCATTGTCACGTGTCCGTCAGGCTGCACGCGCACGGCATCGGCCAGCCATACTGTGGAGTAGCTATTCGATGTGCCCACCTCTAGCACAGTGCGGACGTGCGGACACCAGTGGCCTACACGAGCAGCGCCAGAAATGGCCCCGTATCGGGGTGAGCAACCTGCCAGGATGCGTAGTTGTCTCTTGGTCATGCGCGCGCCCGTGCTGGGCTAGATTGGCCAGAACCTGAGCGAAGGCAAGCTGCATTGGCGAGTTAGGAGAGTAGGACTTTGTCAGCAAGGTAGGGGTTGCCCGCTAGGATAGCAAGGCTGCCTGATAGCGCTTGACGCGCGGCAGATGCTGGTAAGCATCACTATCTCCACCACCGCTAATACTTTCTCCAAGGTCCTAGCTGCCTTGGCCAAGAAGTATAGTTTATAGAGTAGTATTAGGAAGGTGCAACTGGTTTTCAAACGCTAGCATGACTAACAAACCCAGCAGCTAGGCGGCTGATACTATGTTTCTCAACTGCCAACCGGAGGTAAGGCTGATGGAAACGTTCGGCTGGAGTACG
>JBPBQJ010000182.1:0-4481 GCA_050954765.1 Janthinobacterium lividum
CCGCCACCCAGCCCGGCCAGCTCGCCCTGGCTGCCGTGCCCGCCCCACCCGAGGCCCCCAACCTCTACCTCGTGCCCAGCCTACTGCTGCAAAAGCTGCCCGCCGAGCAATTCACCGCCACGGCTAGGCTATCTGGGCAAGGGCTAGCCCCCGGCGAGCGCACCGGCCTCGTGGTGCTGGGGCTGGATTACGCCACGCTCAGCCTCACGCGCCAAGCCGATGGCCGGCTAGCCCTCGCCCAAACCGGGTGCCCCCAGGCCGACAAAGGCGCGGCCGAAACTACCGCCGCCACCGCGCCGCCGCTGGGGGCTAGCCAGCCGCTGTACCTGCGCGTGGCGGTGCGGGCCGGCGGACGCTGCCAATTCAGCTACAGCACCGATGGGCGGCAGTACTTGCCGCTCGGGCCCGAATTTGTGGCCCGCGAGGGGCGCTGGGTGGGCGCCAAGGTGGGCCTTTTCTGCCTGGGGGCCAGCGCGGCGGCGGCACCCGGCTACGCGGCCATCGACTGGTGGCGCGTGGCGCCCTAGCCAGGGAAATTTCGTCGCGCAATCGTTTGCGTAGGTCTCTTAGCGGATATTTGCCCTACTTTCGTTTTCCATTCGTTTTTTCCCGCCCTATGCATAAGCTGGCTACGTTAGACTACATCGTCTTTTTCGTTTACTTCATAATCGTCGCCGGCTACGGCATCTGGATTTATAACCGCAAAACGGGCCACGACGGCACCGTGGAGGGTGACTCCAAAGACTACTTCCTGGCCGAGGGCTCGCTCACGTGGTGGGCCATCGGCTCGTCGCTGATTGCCAGCAACATATCGGCCGAGCAGTTTGTGGGCATGGCCGGCTCGGGCTTCAAAATCGGCCTCGCCATCTCGGCCTACGAGTGGATGGCGTCCGTCACGCTCATCATCGTGGCCACGTTCTTCATCCCGGTGTACCTGAAGAATAAAATCTTCACGATGCCGCAGTTTCTGCACCAGCGCTACAACGGCACGGTGGCCATGATTATGGCTATTTTCTGGCTAGCCCTGTACGTGGTCGTGAACCTGACCTCGATTCTGTACCTGGGTGCCATTGCCGTGAGCAGCGTGTCGGGCCTCAACCTCACGTTTTGTATGTACGCGCTGGCCATCGCCGCCGTCATCATCACGCTGGGCGGCATGAAAGTTATCGGCTTTACCGACGTTATTCAAGTGTTCTTCCTCATTCTAGGGGGCCTGGCCACTACGTATTTGGCTCTTAACCTGGTATCAGAGCACTTCGGCACTACGGGCGTGTTCAACGGCTTTAATATCCTGATGGACCAGGCCAACAACCACTTTCACATGATTGTGAAAAAGGATGACCCCAACTACCTCGACCTGCCCGGCCTCACGGTACTGCTCGGCGGCCTCTGGATTGTGAACCTCAACTACTGGGGCTGCAACCAGTACATCACGCAGCGCGCCCTGGGCGCCGACCTGCCCACCGCCCGCGGTGGCCTGCTCTTCGCAGCCTTCCTCAAGATGCTGATGCCCGTGATTGTGGTACTTCCTGGCATCGCAGCCTTCGTATTGTATAAAGAGAACGTGTTCGGCGCCAACGAATTTGGCCAGGGGGCCGACCTCAACCCCGACCGCGCTTACCCGGTACTGCTCAATATCCTGCCGGTGGGCCTGAAAGGGCTGTCGTTTGCGGCCCTCACCGCCGCCGTAGTAGCCTCGCTGGCCGGCAAAGCCAACTCGATTGCGACCATCTTCACGCTCGACATCTACAAGAAGGTGCTGAACGTGGATGCGTCGGAGAAGAAAATGGTGGCCGTAGGTAAAATCTCGGTCGTAGTAGCCATGCTGTTGGGCATCCTTATCGCGCCCCACTTAGGTATCGACAAGAAGGGTGGCTTCCAGTTCATTCAGGAGTACACGGGCTTCGTGTCGCCGGGTATTTTCGCCATGTTCATCCTGGGCTTCTTTTGGAAGAAAACCACTTCCAATGCCGCCCTGTTTGCCACGATTGGGGGCTTCGCCGCCTCTGTGTTCCTGAAGTTCCTGCCCAAATATGTGAACTTGGAATCGCTGGCGCAGTTTGGCTTTTCGGCTATTAGCACCGACCCTAAGGACAACGGCGCTTACGTCATTCCGTTCCTCGACCGCATGGGCTTCGTATTCGTGTTCTGCATTGTGGGCATGGTGCTCATTAGCCTCATTGAGGGCCACGGCCGCACTAACCCCAAAGGCCTGGAAATCGATTCGAGCATGTTCCGCCCCAACCGCAGCTTCGCCATTGGGTCGGCTATCGTGCTAGTCATCATTACCTGCCTCTACACTGCATTCTGGTAAGCGGAGCACCGGGGCAAAGAGTGGGGCGAGAAAGCGAGGCTGACGAGCCCCGCTTTCTCGCCCCACTCTTTGCCGGATGGCACATTGTCAAAACTATGTTACTAACACCCATCGGGCGCTGAGCGCTGGCCGCGAAAGCCAGTGTTCAGTGCCCGATTAGCTTGGCTAGGTACCAGCAATACGAAAAAGCCAATAAGCAAAAACGCCACTGTAAATACTAGATTTACAGTGGCGTTTGTTTTAAAAGCGCTCCCTCCTGGGCTCGAACCAGGGACCCTCTGATTAACAGTCAGATGCTCTAACCGGCTGAGCTAAGGAAGCTTTATACCCGAAACCGGCGCTTTCGGGCCACAAAGATAGGAACAGTATTTTTTAGAAAACAAGCCTGGGGCAAAAATTTGTCATTTTTTACAGCAAATTCTTTCTTAGTTCGTGATTGTCAGCAAACTACCACTAAGGTTAGTACTGTATTGGCGCAGCGAGCGCGGGGCGGGGCCACCCGTCACGAGCCCCTGGAGGCTGAATTGGGAGGTGCAGCAGCTATCGCGGAAGAATAAGCGGGAGCTTTTATCGAGCGTCACGGTGGCGCAGGCGCTCAGGGGCTGGTAGGTGCAGTTGCGTTCAAAAGCTAAGTAACTCGTTGCGTTCTGGCGCACCACGTAGATACCCTTTACGCCGCCCTGGCCATTGGCGCTGCCCGGCGGGATGGCCAACACACCATTGTCGAAGCGCAAGGCCTTGTTTTGCTGGTCGAGCAGGTCGAGCTGCACGTTTACCGGCACGTTGGGGATGCTGGTGGTCGTGTCGGTATTGGAGTTGCAGGCGGCTAGCAGGCCGCTCGCGGCTAGCCCCAGCCCCAGGCTCAGTAGTGTAAGGCGCATCATAGAGGAAACTAAGGAACCCTCCCAACGCACGAAGGCGCCCGGTAGTTTACCGGACGCCTTCGGCTAGGGGGTTTTCAGGTCGGGCTATTTCTTAAACAGCGAATTGACGAACGTGTGCCGGTCGAACAGCTGCAAGTCCGTCATCTTCTCCCCCACCCCGATGTAGCGCACCGGGATGCTGAACTGGTCGCTGATGCCGATAACCACGCCACCCTTGGCCGTACCATCGAGCTTGGTAATGGCCAGCGCCGATACCTCGGTGGCGCGGGTAAACTCCTTGGCTTGTAAAAAGGCGTTCTGGCCGGTGCTGCCATCGAGCACCAGCAGCACTTCGTGCGGCGCCTCGGGGATGACCTTCTGCATCACGCGCTTAATTTTGCTGAGCTCGTTCATCAGGTTCACCTTGTTGTGCAGGCGGCCGGCGGTGTCGATAATGACCACGTCGGCGCCCATCTCTACGCCCTTCAGCACGGCGTCGTAGGCCACGGCGGCGGGGTCGGTGTTCATGCCGTGCGAGATAACGGGCACGCCCACCCGCTGGCCCCACACGATGAGTTGGTCCACGGCCGCCGCCCGGAAGGTATCGGCCGCGCCGAGCACTACCTTCTTGCCGGCGCTGTGAAAGCGGTGGGCTAGCTTGCCGATGGTCGTGGTTTTGCCCACGCCATTCACGCCCACCACCATAATCACGAAGGGATGGCCGGGGCTATCAGGCCGGTCCAAGATGGCACGCGAGCCCGTAGTATCGCCATGTGCGTCGAGCAGGGCCACAATCTCTTCGCGCAGGATACGGTCAAGCTCGTTGGTGCTCACGTACTTGTCGCGGGCCACGCGCTTTTCGATGCGGTCGATGACTTTCACCGTGGTGTCGATGCCTACGTCGGCGTGCACGAGCAGCGTTTCGAGGTCGTCGAGTACGGCCTCGTCCACGGTGTTTTTGCCCACCACGGCCTTGCTGAGCTGGTCGAAGAAGTTGGTTTTCGTCTTCTGCAAGCCTTCGTCGAGAGCTTGCTGCTGCTCTTTATTTTCCTTATCCTTCTTAAAAAAGTCGAAGAGGCCCATAGTACCGGCAAAAAGAACGTCAGGCGCCGGGGCCTAACGAAAATGTATAACACGAAAAAAGTCCCACGAAGGTGGGACTTTTTTGCTTCATCAGCGGCTAGGCGGCTTACTTGCCGGCCAGCACGTCTTGTACCTTGTCTACGGGTACCATTTCCTCCTTGAAGGTATAGGCACCGGTTTTTTCCGATTTTACGGCGCGAATAACTTTCGCCCAGTCTTTA
>JBPBQJ010000183.1:0-3743 GCA_050954765.1 Janthinobacterium lividum
CGGCGTGGCCCGCAGCCCGGCCGTGGAGGCCATGTTGATGATAACGCCGCCATCGCCCTGGCGCTCAAACTGCTGCAAGCCGTATTTCATCCCAAAAAACACCCCGAACAAGTCCACCCCCATCGTGCGGGCAAAGACGTCCTCGCTGTAGTCGGCTACCGGCTTCACCTCGCCCGCGATGCCAGCGTTGTTATACAGCACGTCGAGACGGCCGTAGGTGCTCACCGCATACTGAATCATGGCCTGCACGCTGGCGCTGTTCGACACGTCGGTTTGCACAAACGAGGCCGTGCCGCCGGCGTCGGTAATCTGCTGCACGGTGGCCTGGCCGGCCTCGGCGTTGTATTCGGCTACCACGACTTTGCCGCCTTCGGCGGCGAAGCGCAGGGCACACGTGCGCCCGATGCCGGAGCCCGCGCCGGTGATGACGACTACTTTATCTGCGAATTGCATGGGAATGAGGGGGTAGGGTGAGGTTGGCGTGCGGTAAGCGTCAGCTTAGGCCTGGGCGGGCACTTCGGCGTCGGTCGTGACGGTGATGTTCACGTCGATATTGCCGCGCGTGGCGCGCGAGTACGGGCAGCCCTGGTGGGCCTGAGCCACGATGTCTTCGGCCTGGGCCTGGTCTACGCCGGGTAGGTTGGCGTGCAGGGCCACGGCTAGGGTAGGCAGGTTTTCATCGTTCATGAACAAGTCTACCTTGGCATCAATGGAGATTTCGCCCACGTTCACTTTGGCCTGGCGCGCCACGTGAATAACGGCGTTGCCGAAGCAGGCGGCGTAGCCAGCGGCAAACAGCTGCTCGGGGTTAGTAGCACCTTCGCGGGCGCGGCCACCGAGGCTGCGGGGCATGGTGAGTTCCAGAGTGAGCACATTGTTGTCGGACTCGATACGACCGTCGCGGCCGCCGATGGATTTGGCTTGGGAAGAATGCATGATGGTTGCCATGACAGAGAAAATTGAAGGGTGAAAATTGAAAAAGAAAACGTCGTTTTACCCGACGCGCACCACGATTTTGCCGAAGTGTGCGCCGCTACCCATATGCGTCAGCGCGTCCTTAGCGGCCTCAAAGTCAAATACTTGACTGATAACGGGTTTGAGCTGGTTGCGGTCGAAGGCCTGCACCAGGTCGGCCAGCATTTGGGTGCTACCCACGTAGATGCCTTGCAGGCGCTGGGCGGCCAGGCCCAGGCCGCGCAGGTTGGGCACCTCGTCGCTGGGGGCCACGCCGCCAATCTGGAAGATGGTGCCACCGGGCTTCAGGGCGCGTAGCGAGCGGGCCAGTTGGCCGGCCACTTCCACCACAAAATCCACGCCTTCGCCGCCGGTTAGCTCGCGCGCCTTGGCCTCCCAGTCGGGGGTAGTAGTGTAGTTAATAAGGTGGTCGGCCCCTAAAGCCTTGGCCTGGGCCAGCTTTTCGTCCGAGCTGGACGTGATAATCACCTGGGCCCCAAAGAGCTTGGCGATTTGCAGGGCGAAGATGGATACGCCGCCCGTGCCTTGCAGCAGCACCGTATCGGTGGGGCGCAACTGGCCCTGCACAACCAGCGCGTGCCAGGCCGTAACACCCGCGCATGGAAACGCGGCGGCATCCTCGAAGGAAAACGAGGCGGGTACTTTCACCACTGCGTCTTCCGGAAAGGCCAGGTATTCAGCCAGTACGCCATCGGTGCTGCCGCCCAGCGAGCGGAAAGTTTTGGCGGCCGTGAACCGGCCATCGTGCCAGTCGGGAAAGAAATTGGCGGCTACCCGGTCGCCGGGCCGAAACCGGGTCACGCCCGCCCCTACTTCGGTCACTACCCCTGCCGCGTCGCTAAACGGTATCATGGGCAGCGTTTCGCCAGGGTAGCCAAAGCGGCCGTTGGCCAGGGCCCAGTCGCGGAAATTGAGCGAAGTGGCTTTCACCTGAATCTTCACCTCGTTGTCCCGCACGCTAGGCTCGGGGTAGTCACCGAGCTTGAAGTTGTCGAGGCTCTTGGGGTCGTGCAGCTTATAGGCTTTCATTATACAAGGTATTACTAGTCAAATACTTATTCAGCAGCAGCCTACGATAGCAGGGCGATGAGGTGGTGCAGCTCCTGGCGCAGCAGGGCCACGTCGTCGTGGGTAAGCGAGTAGCGCTGGCCGAGCTGCGTCGGAATCTGGCGGGCCTGCTCGTGCAGGGCCGCGCCGGCCGGCAGCAGCCCGATGAGCACCGAGCGCTCGTCGCGCGGGTCGCGGCGGCGGCTCAGCAACTCGCGCTGCTCCAGCAGCTTAAGCAGCGGCGTGAGGGTGCCCGTGTCGAGCAGCAGCTTCTGGCCGATGTCCTTGACGGCCAGCTCTTGGTGCTCCCAGAGCAGCAGCATCACCAGGTATTGCGGGTAGGTGAGGCCCAGCGGCGCCAGTAGCGGCTGGTACACCTTGGTAACGAGCCGCGAAAGGGCGTACACCGGAAAGCACACCTGCTCGTCCAGCTTCAGCCGAGGGTCAAATTCGAAGGGTGGTACGGGGCTGCTCATGGAGGGAAGCGGTAGCGGGTTGCTGCTGGTAAAAGCCCAAGGAAGCCAAAAAGGTTTTATCAAATTACATTTTATCCAATGTAATAACCAACAGGAAACTTAATTCGCTTTTATCTACCAGAATAACAACGCTTTAGCTGCCCGTTATTTTAACGCTACCCGTCACTTCCTCACTCAAGGGCGACACGGCCGGGCCGAAATAGTGCGTCAGCTTGCCATCGGCGCTGACCAGGTATTTCGAGAAATTCCAGTCAGGGGCCTGCTCGTTCCAGCCGTTTTGGCGGGCATTGGTTAGCCATTGGTACACCGCGTTTTGCGCGCCCTGCTTCACCACCACACTCTTCTTCATGAGCGGAAACGACACCCCAAAATTGACCTGGCAGAAGTGGTTGATAGTCTGGTCGTCGTCCTTTTCCTGCTCGGCAAAGTCATTGGCCGGAAAGCCCAGCACCACTAGCTCATTCGGGAAGCGCTCGGCGAGCTGCTGCAATTCGGTGTACTGGTTGGTGTAGCCGCAGTTGGAGGCCGTGTTTACCAGCAGCACCTGCTTGCCCTTTAGCTGCGCGAAGGGTAATTGCTGGCCACTGTTGAGCTGGCTGGCCAGGTCGTAGAACGAGGCCGGCGCGGCTGCCTGCTGCTTGTTTTCCAGCACCTTACCCCGGCTACTCGACTTCGATAGCCGCATGATGAGGGGGTAAATTGCCTTGAGCATTTTCTGTTTGAAGGAAGCCATGAGACTAAAAAAGAATGAACGAGTAATTAAAACAGCCGCACGACCCCGACCCGGCTCCGGCCACGCAAGCTACCTCAGCAGCCCAAAAAACCGCACGGCCTGCTCGGGTAGGTTCAGGTCGCCCGCGGTGGCCCCCAGGAAACGGGGTGCCCGGTATTTGGGCTGCGGAATGACGTGGCCGCCGCCCGTGATGGGATAAAACGCGACCACGGGCGTGGCATCCTCCCGCGCCCACACGACTGCTTCCACCGAGGTAGGGTCGTCGGGCCGCTGATGGGGCAAGGTAGTGGTTATGGGCGCGGCCGTCAGGCCGTTGCGCCGGGCAAACTCCTCCACCGTGGCGCGGGCCGAGATGGTAAAGCCCCGGCTGCGAAACCCAAAAATGGTGACCTCGCCGCCCCCGAAAGGGCTGATGGGGTCTTTGGTGCCGCTGGCCACCAGCACCCGCGCCGTGGGGCCACTTTGCGGGCAGGTGCTGGCCTCGGGCACGGGCAGGTTGGCCCCGGTGGCGG
>JBPBQJ010000184.1:0-3602 GCA_050954765.1 Janthinobacterium lividum
CCTCGGCGTGCGCCCGGGCGCGCACGAGTTCCTGCTCGTATTTACGGCGCTCGGTGATGTCGAACAGCGTGGCGCGCACCACCAGCGGCGCGCCGTCGGTGTCACGCACCAGCGTGGCATTGAGCAATACGGGCAGGGTAGTGTCATCTTTGCACCGTACCGTGTAGCTCAATTCCCGCACGTGGCCTTGCAGCAGGAGCAGCGGCACGCTGTGGGTTTCGAAGTGCAGCTGGCCGCCCTTGGTGAGCAAATGCTGAAAGCAGCGGCGTGCCACCAGTTCCGGCCGGCTGTAACCCAGCCAGTCGAGCAGCGTCTGGTTGAGCTTAACCAACGTCCCGTCGGGGAGGTACGAGCAGTAGCCGCAGGGGGCGTGCTCATACAAGTCCTCCAGGTTTTCCTGGGTTAGGCGCAGGTCGGGCGGAGGCAAAGGCTCATCGGTAGCAGGACTCATGGCTCCGGTAGGGGGGTAGGGCTCAGAAACTGGTCGATGGCGGCAATAGTTGCGTGGGGCGCGCTTAGGTGGGGGCAGTGGCCCGAGGTGTTGAGCACCACTAGCTGGCTACCGGCGAGCTGCTCGTGCAGGTAGGCCCCCACGGCTAGCGGGGCTAGCGCATCGCGGGCACTTTGCACAAGCAGCGTAGGCGTACCTACGCGGCACAGGTCGGCCCGGTTATCTCCCAAAAATGTGACGCGGGCAAAATGCCGGGCAATGCTCGGGTCGGGCCGGCAAAAACTAGCGGTAAGCTCGGCGGCTAGCTCGGGCCGAGTGGGGTGGCCCGTAGTGACCGGCGCCAGCGCCCCCGACCAGCCCAAGTAGTTAGCACTCATGGCCTCCAGCAGCTCCTCAATATCGGCTAGCTCGAAGCCCCCCACGTAGCCGTCCTCGTTGAGAAAGCGGGGCGAAGGAGCTACCAGCACCAGCTGCGCAAACCGCGCCGGCTCCTGAATGGCCGCCAGCACCCCAATCATCGCGCTCACGGAGTGGCCCACAAACACGACCCCGTGCAGGTCTAGCTCGCGCAGCACGGCCCGCACGTCTTCGGCGTGGGCGGCCAGCGTGGCGTAGCGGGCCGGGTCGTAGGCCGTCAGGTCTGACTGCCCGGCGCCCACCAAGTCGAGCAGCACCACCCGGTAGCGGTCCTCAAAAGCCGGCGCCACCAGCCGCCACATGTGTTGGTCACAGCCAAAGCCGTGCACAAACACCAGCGCGCGCTGGCCTACCCCGGAAACGGTCACGTTGTTGCGGCGCAAAACAGTCATATTCATACCGGGTCAACCCTTGCTAAGTAGCTTAAAGCCAAGCAGCGCGGCGGCGAATAGCCCGGCCGCCGCGGTGCCCAAATATAGTTTGCCAGCCTTGCCTGGGGGCCAGTTGCGCCGCCCAGGTGCATCCTGGGCGAGCTAGCACCGCTCGGCCACCGAGGCCAGCTGCCGCTCCACGAGCGGCATTACGCGGCGCAAGTGGGCCTGGGCGCAGCCCCAGTCCGCAGCCGCTTCCGGGTACTGAAAGGGGTCATCGAGCCGCAGCCGCTGGTGCAGCTCCTGCAAGGCCACCCAGAGCGTAGCTACCTCAGCTGGGGGGTAGGCCTTAGCCAGCACGGTTTCGGGGGTTAGCATCCGCTCGGCCAGGCGGCTCAGCACGCGCGCAAACGACCAGTGCAGGAAGTCGCTGCCATCGGCAGCGAGCACCAGCGGCAGGTAGCGCTGCACGAAGGGTAGGGTACTAACTGGGTCAGGGTAAGCAGCAGTCATAGGCAGCGGACGAACAGGGCATAAGCAGGAATAACCAAAGCTAGCTGCCGCGCAGTAAAAGCTAATCCATATAGCAGTAAGATGCATGATTATCAAGGCTAAGTACCTTGGCTCTATCAAATCGGGCACGCGCGCAGGCCATGCTGTATGGGCAAGCCCTACCAGGCCCTACCCCGCAGCCTACCCCCACTGTTGGCGAAACCGCAGTAACTTGCTTCACAAGCAAAGGCTACCCCCTGAACCCAAACTCCCGGCTTGGCGGTGAAAGCAGCCCGCCTTGGCCGCAACTACTGCCGCCCGGCGCTGTCTTTGCGCCTGTTTTACGCTAACGCGCTAATGCGCTTACCTTATGGCTATGAATCCTGAGCCGGACGTGCCGGCTACCCACGACGAAAACCGGCGCACGTTTCTCAAGCAGTCGTCGGTGCTCACGGCGCTGGCCCTGGTGCCCGGCCCGGTGGTAGACGCCGCCGCGGCCCAGCTGGACGAGCGGGTGGCCGAGGCCTTCGAGAAAATCCCCTTGAGCCTGAAAGTCAATGGCGTAAAGCACAAGCTCGCGGTGGAGCCGCGCATCACGCTGCTCGACCTGCTGCGCGAGCAGCTGCACCTCACGGGCACCAAAAAAGGCTGCGACTACGGCCAGTGCGGCGCCTGCACCGTGCACATCGACGGCCAGCGCGTGAACGCCTGCCTGAGCTTCGCGGTGATGCACGACGGCCAGGAAATCACCACCATCGAGGGGCTGGCCGAGGGCAACGAGCTGCACCCCATGCAGGCGGCGTTTGTGAAGCACGACGGCTTTCAGTGCGGCTACTGCACGCCGGGCCAGATTATGAGTGCCGTGGCTTGCGTGCGCGAGGGCCACGCCGGCTCGGAAACGGAAATCCGGGAGTACATGAGCGGCAATATCTGCCGCTGCGGGGCCTACGCCAACATTGTGGCCGCCATTCAGGACGTTAAGCAGGGAGGGCAGAAGGTATGAACCAGTTCCAATACGTGCGGCCCACGAAGCCGCAGGCCGCCATCGAAGCGGTGGCCAAAGATGCCAACGCTAAGTTTATCGCGGGCGGCACCAACCTCGTCGATTTGATGAAGCGCGGCGTGATGACGCCGCAAAAGCTGGTGGATATCAACCGCCTACCCCTCGCCAAAATTGAAACGACCGGCAGCGGCCTGCGTCTCGGCGCGCTGGCCCTGAACTCGGCCGTAGCCAACGACGCCCAGGTGCGCGCCAAGCACCCCTTGCTGGCCCTCGCCCTGAACGCGGGCGCCTCGCCGCAGCTGCGCAACATGGCCACCGTGGGCGGCAACATGCTGCAACGCACGCGCTGCACCTACTTCTACGACCTGAGTATGCCTTGCAACAAGCGTGAGCCCGGCACTGGCTGCGGGGCGCTCGAAGGCATCAACCGGATGCACGCCATCTTCGGCTTCAGCGACAAGTGCATTGCCGTGCACCCCTCGGATATGAGCGTGGCCTTGGTGGCGCTCGATGCTACGGTGCTGGTGAGCGGCCCGAAAGGCGACCGCCGCATCGCTTTCGCCGACTTTCACCGCCTGCCCGGCGACACGCCGGAGCGCGACTCCAACCTGGAGCCCGGCGAGTTGATAACGGCCGTGGATTTGCCCGCCGGGCCCTTCACCAAGCACGTGCACTACCAGAAGGTGCGCGAGCGCGCCAGCTACGCCTTCGCCCTGCTGTCGGTAGCCGCGGCCCTGGACCTGGATGGCAACACGATTAAGGCCGCCCGCCTGGCGATGGGGGGGGTAGCCCACAAGCCCTGGCGCCTGGCGGCGGCCGAGCAGCTATTGGTAGGCAAGCCCGCTACGGAAGACAGTTTCCGGCAGGC
>JBPBQJ010000185.1:0-3278 GCA_050954765.1 Janthinobacterium lividum
CGATAGCGGGCATTTTCGTTGCCGCCGCTAATGGCCGCATTGTAGTTCTGGAGCGGCCCCGTTTGCAGAATGGCGGCTAGGGGGTCATTGTTCAGGCCGTGGTCGTTGCTGGCCGCTGCGCCATAGTAGGTCAGGGCCTGCCGGTACTCATCGGCATTAAGCACCTTAATCTTGCGCATGATGTTTGAGAAGCCCCCCGACACGCCAATGTCCAGCTTGGGCTCTCCCACCTTGCCGCGCTTGGTGGTGATAATAACCACGCCGTAGGCGGCCCGTGAGCCGTAGATGGCCGTGGCCGAGGCATCCTTCAGAATGTCAATTGACTCAATGTCAGCCGGATTCAGGAAGTTAAGCGGATTGCTGTCGGGGCTGTCGCCAGCAGAAGTAGTCAGGCCGGGGCGGGCCGAGCGCCCATCGAGCGGCACCCCGTCAATTACATACAGCGGCTGGCCGGTGCCCGTCACGGCCGAGTTGCCCCGAATTTTGATGGTGGAGGCGCCGCCGGGCTGGCCGCTGTTCTGCGTCACTTGCACGCCCGAGGCCCGGCCCTGAATAAGCTGGTCAGGCGAAGTAAAAGTGCCCTTGTTGAAGTCTTTAGGGCCCAGCGCACTAACGGCACCGGTGAGGTCGCTTTTCTGCACCGTGCCGTAGCCTACTACCACTACGTCGCCCAGGGCCTGGGCATCATCCTTCAGGGCCACGGTTACCGTGTTGCGGCCCGTAATGTCCACGGTCTGCTTGGCGTAGCCCACGAAGGAAATCGTGAGCGACGTAGCCGTAGCGGGCACCTGCAAGCGGAAATCGCCGTCGGCCCCAGTGCTGGCGCCGACGGAAGTGCCCGTCACGAGCACCGTTACGCCGGGCAGGCCGGTGCCGGTGGCATCCGTCACCTTGCCCGATACTTCGCGCGCAGTTTGAGCGTGGCCGAGGATAGGCAGAAACAGAGCCAGTAGCAGCGTTTTGCCGCTGAGCGCCGACCGGGCCGCCGGCTGCTCGTAGGCTTGGTGAGTAGAGTAACAGGTGTTACGCATGAGTGAAAAATGGTTGAAGTGGGAAATTCTAACGCATCTGGTTTGGTCGTAACCCATCGCAATCGATTCCAAGAAAAAGGGTTGTGAAAGGCGCTGAAACCAGGTGAAATCTGGAAAAAGAAAGAGAAAAGTAAACGTGTAAGTAGCTGACTACTGGGGATTATTGTAGCTTGACAACCACCGCCTGCCAGGGCTGCAAGGCGAAGGCCGGCCCGCTAGGCACCGCCTGCGGATAGTTATTGAGCCAGGGCGTGCCGCTAGGGGTGAGGCCAGCCGGCAAGGCCCAGCTGCGCGGTGCCGACGAGAAGTTGAGTACCACCAGCACTTTCTCGCCGTCGAGCGTGCGGGTGTAGGCGTAGATGTTCGGGTTGGCCGCGTCGAGCAGCTGGTACTGGCCGTATATCAGCACCTTATGCTGCTGGCGCACGGCCAGCGCCCGCCGAAAGTGGTTGAGCACCGAAGCCAAGTCTTTGTCCTGGCTAGTCTCGTTGAGGGTCAGGTAATTAGGGTTTACCTTCAGCCAGGGCGTGCCGGTGGTAAAGCCTGCGTTGGCCGAGGCATCCCACTGGAAGGGCGTGCGGCTGTTATCGCGCGAGAAGCGGGCCAGTGAGTGAAAAAACGCCTTCTCATCGCCGCCCTGCTGCTTGAGCAGCGCGTAGGCATTGCGGGCGGCCACGTCGCGGTAGTCGGCGATGCCGCTAAAAGTGCTGTTGGTCATGCCCAGCTCGTCGCCGTTGTAGCAATAGGGCGTGCCGCGCATGGTTAACAGAAACGTATTCAATAGCTTGGCCGAGGGGGCGCGGAAGGCGGGGCGGTCGTCGCCAAACTTGCTCACCATGCGCGGCTGGTCATGGTTGCCGAGGTCGATGGCCTGCCAGCCTTTCTGGGCAAAGGCACTGTCCCAGTGCGTGTACACGCGCTTGAGGTCGGTGAGCTTGTACGTATCGGCATCGCTGCCCACGCCCGTACCCTCAAACGTGTAGGTCATGTCCAGCTCCTTGCGGGCGGGGTCCACGAAGAGCATGGCTTCAGTGGTGTTGCGGCCGGCGCCCTCGGCCACGGTCATGGCGTTGTAGTGGCTCAGTACCTCGCGGTTTATCTCCTTGAGGTAGTCGTGCAGGCGCGGGCCGTGGTTGTAGGCGTTGGTAAAGGTGCTCGCCGTGACGGGCGGCATCGGCGGAAACGCGGGGTCCTTAGCCACAAACTGGAAGGCATCCATGCGGAAGCCATCAATGCCCTTGTCGAGCCAGTAGCGCATTATCTGGTGCACTTCCTGGCGCAGCTTGGGGTTGTTCCAGTTCAGGTCGGGCTGCTTTTTAGAGAAGTAGTGCAGGTAGTAGCTCTTGGTGGGCGCGTCGTACTGCCAGGCGTCGTGCTTCACGTCGAACGTGCTGTAGCGGGCCGGCGGGGTGCCTTTTTCGGCGGGCCACCAGTAGTAGTAGTCGCGGTAGGGGCTCGTGCGCGAGGCCCGCGCCGAGGTAAACCAGGCGTGCTCGTCGCTGCTGTGGTTCACCACCAGGTCCATCACCAGCTTGATGCCCCGGGCGTGCATCCCTTTCAGCAACTCATCAAAGTCGGCCATCGAGCCAAACTCGGGCATTATCTGCCGATAGTCGCTGATATCGTAGCCGTTATCATCGTTGGGCGAGGCGTAAATCGGGTTCAGCCATACCGTGCCCACGCCCAGCTTCTTGAGGTAGTCGAGCCGCGAGATGATGCCCTTCAAATCGCCCACGCCATCGCCGTTGCTGTCCTGAAAGCTGCGCGGATACAGCTGATACACCACCGTTTCCTTCCACCAGCCGGCCGGCTTGGCTAGGGTGCCCGACGTTGGCGTAGCGGTTGCCGCGGCCGGTTTGGTGGTAGTCGTTGCGGTTTCCGGCTTGTTAGTTTGATTGCAGGCCATAGCGCCGCCAGCCAGCAGCAACGCGGCGGCCAGGCGAAAAACGGGCGAGCTCAAAACAGGGTAGCGTAAGGTAATCATAGCGCGCAAATCGCAGGAAATCAAACAGTATGGGCGGTCAGCGCCAGCACGTCGGCCGTCGAAATGGCGGGCGTGGCGCCCTGGTGCGTGGCCACCAGCGAGCCCGCCGCGCAGGCAAAGGCGAGCATCTCGGTCGGGGGCTGGCCGGCTAGCCAGCCTTTGAGCAGCGCGGCCAGAAAAGCGTCGCCGCTGCCAATGGTATCCTGCACCTGCACCGCAATGCCGGGGCTGCGGTGCAGCTGCCCACCGGCCCAGAGCACGGC
>JBPBQJ010000186.1:0-1848 GCA_050954765.1 Janthinobacterium lividum
TGAAGCTGACCTGCATCGAGAAGCGGTAGCCCTGCGGGCTAGCCAGGCTAGCCCGCGGCCGACGCGGCTAGTCGCGGGTGCGCAGCACGCGCCAGCCGTAGGCAGGCACCGTGCGCGCCTTGGCCTGTGCCAGCGTCAGCTGCTCGCCGCTGAACACGTCGAACAAGCCTTTTTGTGGGGGCACCAGCGTCTTTTGGCCCGGCAGCGCCAGCGGCTCGGCGGTGGTGTTGATGAGGACAATAACGGCCGCGCCATTCTTCTCGCGCACGAAGCCGTAGAGGCCATCGGGCGTGGCCAGGCGCTGAAACTGGCTGGCCGGGTCGCCGTTGCGCAACGCGGGGTGGCGCTTTTTGAGCTGCAAAAGCTTGGTGTAAAAGTCTTGCAGCGGCAGCTCGGCCCAGTCGATAGTATCGCGCTCGAAGAAGGCTAGCCGGCGGTTCAGCCCCGCCTCCTGGCCGCTGTAGAGCAGGGGCATGCCCGGCAGCAGCGCCGTGAGCACGGCGAAGGGCAGCGCCAGCGCACCCAGGCGCTCGTACTCGGTGCCGTCCCAGCTGTTCACGTCGTGGTTGCTGGTGAAGTGCATAAGGTACACCGAGGGCGGGTATTTTTCGCGCTCGGCAGCCAGGTAGGTGTCGATGTCCGCTAGGCTAGCCTGGCCCTCGGCAATGTGGTCGAGCAGGTAGTGCAGCCGCAGGCCGAAGGTCATGTCGAAGGCCCGCTCCAGCAGCTCGGTATCGGAGTTGAACTCCTCCCAGCTTAGCCCGCCCGAGGGGTACAGCTCGTCCCACTCGGCCAGCATAAACACGGGCTTGATGGCTTCCAGCGCGGGCCGGGCCTCGTCCCAGAAGTCGGTGGGCACCAGGCCCGCCACGTCGCAGCGGTAGCCATCTATGTCGGCCTCGCGCACCCAGTAGGCTAGCGCCTCCACCATGTAGGCGCGCATCTCGCGGTTGGCGTAGTCGAGGGCTACCACGTCGGTCCAGTCGGCCACGGGCGGCACCAGTTGGCCCTGAACATCGTGCCGGTACCAGCCGGGGTGCGCGGCAATGAGGGCGTTGTCGCGGCTCGTGTGGTTGGCCACCCAGTCGAGTAGCACCTTGAGGCCCAGGGCGTGGGCGGTTTGCACGAGGTGCTGCAAGTCGGCCAGGGTGCCAAATTCCGGGTTGACCCCAAAGTAGTCCTGCACCGCGTAGGGCGAGCCTAGCGCACCCTTGCGCCCGACTGCGCCGATGGGGTGAACCGGCATGAGCCAGATAATGACGATGCCCATTTTGGCCAGGCGCGGCAGGTGCGCTTCGAAAGCCCGGAAGGTGCCTTCGGGCGTGTAGTTGCGCACATTTACTTCGTAAATCGTGGCATTGGCGGCCCACTCGGGGTGGCGCACGGTGAAGCGGGGGGCTAGCGGATGGTCGGGCATATAAAAACGGGCGGAGCGCGGATAGGAACCAGCAGGTACGTTGCCCGCCCGCCCGAGGGCCATTGGCTGGCGCACAATTTCTAGTGGTTCTACCCCGGAAAAACGGCTTTGAATGGGTTAAAACGTCATTTTTTAGCGCGTAGCTGGCGGAGCTTCTCGCGGGTAGCGGGCGTGTCTTGCAGCTGCAAGGCTTTGGTGTAGGCCGCGGCGGCCGGGGCTAGCTGGCCTTGGGCGCGGTAGTAGTCGCCCAGGCTGTCGTGCACCTGGAAGCTGCTAGGGTAGTTGCGCGCATTGAGTTGCAGTAAGGCCAGGGCCCGGGCGGGCTGCTTGCTTTGCAGCTGGAAGTCGGCCAGGTCGTTGACTGTCGCCTCGGGCGGCAGCACCGGGTAGCCCAGCAGCGCCGATATGCGTTGGTAGTGAGCCGCCACGTA
>JBPBQJ010000187.1:0-1667 GCA_050954765.1 Janthinobacterium lividum
CTCCGACTTTATGGAGATTGAGCGGCAGCGCGGCATTTCGGTGGCCACCTCCGTCATGGGCTTCGACTACCACGACTACCGCGTCACCATCCTCGATACGCCCGGCCACCGCGACTTTGCCGAGGATACCTACCGTACCCTTTCGGCCGTGGACAGCGTGATTCTGGTGGTCGACAGCGTGAAGGGCGTGGAGGCCCAGACCCGCCGCCTGGTGGAGGTGTGCCGCCTGTGCAATACGCCAGTCATGATCTTCGTCAACAAGCTTGACCGCGACGGCAAGCCGCCCTTCGACCTGCTCGATGAGCTGGAAGAAAGCCTAAAAATTCGGGTGCGGCCCCTGACGTGGCCCATCAACCAGAGTCACAGCTTCCAAGGCGTGTACAACTTGTACAGCAAAGAACTGAACCTGTTTCGGCCCACCAAAACCACGCGGGCCGAGCACGTAGTGGCCGTACGCGACCTATACGCGCCCGAATTGGCCGCGCACCTGCCCGCCGCCGACGTGCGCCAGTTGCGCGAGGACGTGGAGTTGGTGGAAGGCATCTACGACCCGCTCGACGAGGCCGCCTACCGCCGGGGGGCGCTGGCACCCGTGTTCTTCGGCAGCGCCAGCAACAACTTCGGGGTGCAGGAGCTGCTCGATACGTTCGTGGCCCTGGCCCCGGCCCCCAGTGGGCAGCCGGCGGTGTCGCGCTTCGTGCGGTCCGCAGAGCCGGCGTTCACGGGCTTCGTCTTTAAGATTCACGCCAACCTGGACCCGCGCCATCGTGACCGCATTGCCTTCGTGCGGGTGGTGTCGGGGCGCTTCGAGCACCACGCGTTTTACCTGCACACCCGGCTGGGGCGCAAGCTGCGCTTTGCCAACCCCACCACCTTTTTGGCCAATGACAAGAGCGTGGTGGACGAGGCTTGGCCCGGTGACATTGTGGGCCTCTACGACAGCGGCCAGTTTGCCATCGGCGACACGCTCACCGAGGGCGAGCCGCTCGTGTTCCAAGGCATTCCGCGCTTCGCGCCCGAGATTCTGCGCGAGGTGGTGAACGAGGACCCCCTGAAAACCAAGCAGCTCGACAAAGGCATCCGGGAGCTGACGGAAGAGGGGGTGGCCCAGCTCTTTACCCAGCAGCCGGGCAACCGCAAAATCATCGGCACGGTGGGCGAGCTGCAGTTTGACGTGCTGGCCTTCCGGCTGGAGCACGAGTACGGGGCGCGCTGCTCGTTCCGGCCGCTGTCCATCTTCAAGGCCTACTGGCTGGAAGCCGAGCGCCCCGCCGAGCTATGGCAGTTCGTGGCCCGCCGCACCAACAGCATCGCCTACGACCGCGACCAGCGCCCGGTGCTACTGGCCGACAGCCAATGGACCGTGAACGCCCTCAAGCAGGGCAACCCGACCATCACCTTCCTGGCCTGGAACGAGCCGCAGGAGCAGGTGCAACAGCTAGCGTCCTAAAGCAGGGAAATAGGGTGCGCCTGCCGGTTGCGTTTCGACCGGCGCACTTTTTTGACTTGGCTTAAAAAACGGTACAGCGAGCCCGAAAAAGCGCTAGTGCTTAGTCAGGGGAATCAGTTACCCTAATTTTCTGGTAGTGTCGGTCGAGTTTAGTGCGGGCTTTGGTCAGCGTAAACTGCCAGTGGACGGTAGCCTGGGCAGTGTTACGCTCGGCCAC